>NZ_JBQQBP010000024.1:0-91521 GCF_052245875.1 Actinomadura sp. 3N407 | reverse complement strand
CCCACTCCCACCCCTCCCGGTGGTGAGCACTACGAGTTCACCCTCGCCGGTGAGACCTTCGTGAAGGCGGCGAACGGCAAGGCGCCGCTGACGGGTTCCGTGGGCGCGGACCTCGACCTCACCACCGGTGACGTCAGCGCGGACCTGGAGCTCGCCCCGACCAAGGGCAACTTCCAGGTCCTCGGGTTCCTGCCGGTGACCGCCGACATCGGGCTCGTCACCCAGGGCCCGACGACCGGCCTCTACAAGGACGGCCAGCTGACCACCAACAGCACGGTCGTCACGAAGCTGTCGTCGTTCAACGTGTTCGGCGCCATCCCGATCGGCGGCGGCGAGGAGTGCCAGACGTCCGAGCCGTCCGCCATCAAGCTGCAGTCGGCCGAGGGCGAGTTCTTCGACCCGAACGCCGGCGGCGACATCAGCGGCACGTACGCGCTGTCCGACATCGAGAACTGCGGGCCGCTCACCGGCATCCTCAACATCTTCACCGCCGGTGACGGCAACACCATCGACCTGACGCTCACGCCCAAGGCGTGACGGCGGCGATGAGCTGACGGTCAACGGAACGCGGCCCCCGCCGTACCGGACGTGCGGCGGGGGCCCGTCTCGCCCCTGGCAGTCCGAGAGGTCGACACGTGAGAACGAAGAAGAGAAAGGGCGGGGCCGGCGCGGCCCTCGCCGTGGCCGCCGCCATGCTGGCGTCGAGCCTCGCAGGCGTGGCGGGCGCGGGCCCGGCCGCCGCGGGGCCGGTGGCCCTGGGGCTGGACTACCACTGCACGTTCCCGCTGCTCGGGCCGCAGCCGGTCCATGTGGAGCTGACTGCGGACGTCCCCGACCAGGTCATGGTCGGCGAGGTGATGCCGGGGATCGTCGTCGACTCGGTGTCGACGGTGAACGCCGAGTCCGCGCGGGGCCTCACGGCGCTGTACGCGGTGACGCTGGAGGGGAACGCGCTCGCCGACGCGACCCTGACCGTGCCCGAGATGCCGGGCGGCCTGCCCGTCGCGGTCGACTCCGTCCTGGAGAAGACGCCGATCCCCGCGTCCGGCGCGTTCACGGTCAAGGGCCGGGGCAAAGCACCCGACCTGACCTTCACCCAGGCGGGCCCCGGCAAGATCACCGTCGGGAACCTCGTACTGACCCTCACCCCGAGGACCGACGACGGCGGCGCGTCCGGCCTCGGCACCTTCGAGTCCGAATGCACCCAGGACCCCGGGCAGAACAACGTCCTCGCCCACTTCGGCATCGTGGTCGACGACGGGCCGGAGCCCGCCCGGTACGCGTTCGCGCTGGAGGGCTCGTCCACGATCAAGGCTTCCGGCGGGACGGTCCCGCTGACCGGCGCCCTCGACGCGGAACTCGACGGGAGCACCGTCGCCGCCGGCCTCACGCTCGACCCGTCCACGACCCAGCTCCGGATCTTCGGCTTCCTGCCCGTGACGGCCGCCGTCGAGTTCGCCCCCGAAGGCGGGACGGCCGGTACCTACAAGGACGGCGTGCTCACCACCACGTCCAAGGTGACCACCAGGCTGCCGTCGTTCAACGCGTTCGGCGTCATCCCGATCGGCGGCGGCGAGGAATGCCGGACGTCCGAGCCGTCCGCCATCACGCTGACCTCCGCGGCCGGCTTCGACCTGAACACGGGCGGCGCGCTCAACGGCACCCACGACCTCTCGGCGCTCACCGACTGCGGCGCGCTCACCGGCCTCCTCGGCTCCTCCGTCACAGGCCCGGACAACGAGATCAACGTGACGCTCACCACGAAGGAGCAAGCGCGGTGACCCCCCACCCCCGCCGACCCGTCCATCGTTCGCCTGCGGCGTGCCGCCCTCATCGGAGGCCGCATAAGGGCGACACGCCGCAACTCAAGCCAGGGTTCCTCCTGTGCGTCGTCGCGGTCTCGCTGCTGGCGTCGCTGAGCGCCGCCCCCGCGTCCGCCGCGGAGCCCGCCGGGGCGCCGGTGAGCGCACCCGGGCCCGCCGGGGACGCCTTCTACACTCCGCCGTCGCCGCTGCCGGCGGGGGCGCCGGGTGACGTCATCCGGGCGCGGCCCGCGAAGGCGGGGCCGCCTACCGCGCGGTCACTCGCGGACGCGTGGCAGGTCATGTACCTGTCGACGAACGCGCTCGGGGAGCCCGTCGCGGTGACCGGGATCGTCCTCGTGCCGAAGAAGGCGGACGCGGCGCAGGCGCCGATCGTCGGCTTCGGCCCCGGCACCAGTGGGCCCGCGTTCCGCTGCGCGCCGTCCAGGTTCATCGACCAGGGCGCGTTCTACGAACAGTCCGCGCTGAACGGGATGCTCGCGAAGGGCTACGCGGTCGCCGTCACCGACTACGAGGGCTACCACGAGAACCCCGCGACGACGTACGTGGTCGACTCGATGGGGTACGCGGTCATCGACGCCGTCCGCGCGGCGCAGCGGCTGCCCGAGGCGGGCCTGTCGCAGGACGCGCGGGTCGCGTTCCGCGGCTACTCGCAGGGCGGCGCCGCCGCCATGTGGGCGGGCCAGAAGCAGCCCGGGTACGCGCCGGAGCTGAAGCTCGCCGGCGTCGTCGGCGGCGGGGTACCGGCGGACCTCGCGTCCGTGGGGCTGCCGCTGGAGGGCCAGGACCCCTTCGGGTTCCTCCTCTACTCGATGCTCGGCATGGACAACGCCTACCCCGAGCTGAAGCTGGACTCCTACCTCAACGACGCCGGACGAGCCATGGTGAGCGAGCTTGAGGGGAACGGCTGCACGCTGGAGCTCCTTCTCGACTACCAGGGCAAGACGATCCCGGACTACTTCACCACCAGCCCGTTCGCGACGGAGGCGTGGCTGAACCGGGTCGTCCAGAACCGGCTCGGCGCCGAGCCCGTCGCGGTCCCGGTGTTCCAGTACCACTCGACCGGCGACGAGATCGTCGCGTTCGGGCAGGCCGAGGATCTGCGCGAGAGCCACTGCGCGCTCGGCGTCCCCGTCACCTGGAGGACATGGGACGGGATCGGCCACATCACGCTCGTCCACCGCGGCAACGAGGACGCGATGGCCTTCCTCGCCGATCGCTTCGCCGGAAAGGCCGCCACCTCCAACTGCTGAACGCCCAGTCGAAAAAGGAGAAAAGAATGGTTCGGCGATTCATTGCCGGAGTGGCGCTGGCCTCGGTGGCCGCCTGCTCCGTGGCCGGATGCGGTTCGGAGGAGAAGAAGGACGGCCCGGAGGTCGCCTGGGCGGAGAAGGCATGCGGTGTCCTGACGAAGGGCGCCCCGTTGCAGGTGCCGAAGCTGGACAACGCCAGTGTGCTGACGTCCAAGGCTTCCATCGTCGAGCTTCTCGAAGGCATCTCGGAGCGGATGCGGAAGCTGGAAATGGGTCTGGCGGGGCTCGGCGCCCCGCCCGTCAACAATGGCGAGGCGGTCTTCAGATCCGCCATGAGCAACCTGACGAGCACGCATTCGACGGTCACCACCGCGTCCAGGAATCTGCAGCGGGCGAAGGTGACCGACAAGAAGTCGCTCCAGCAGGCGGTCGGCCAGATCGGGAAGGCGTTCGGGAAGTACAACACCTACCAGGGGCCCGAGCAGGACTTCCGCAAGAACCCGAAGCTGAGCGCGGCGTTCGACAAGGCCCCGGCGTGCAGGGCGCAGGGGAGCTGAGCCGGTCGGTGTCCGGCCGCCGGGTGACGCCGGCGGCCGGGCCAGGGTCAGGACGACGGCGCGCCGGACCGCCCGATGCAGGCCATGAGGGCCTTCTGCGTGCGGCCGTCCTGCGGGTTCGGCTGCCACGTTCTGACGTCGCCGGGGACCTTGACGCCCTGCTTGCGCATGCACTCGACGAACGCGTTCACGACCTCGGACGGAACGGCCGAGGGCGATCCGGGCGTGGCGCCGGAGCCGCCGCCCGTGGACGAGCCGCCGCCGGACGGGGCGGTGGACGGTGTGCTGGTGGCCGGCTGCGCGGACGCGGTCGGCTCGGGGTCGCCGCCGCCGCATGCGGTGAGCGCCACTACCGGAACGAGCAGCACAGCCGCCGGAAGACGTCGTTTCACTGGGGGCCTCCAGTGGTCGTGGGGGCCTCGACGATATCCAATGGCGGCGCCCGCCGCGCCCACCCGCCCGGGGCTTTCCCATGCGCAAAAGAATCGCGGCGGCCGGCCGAGAACATGTCATTGGCGGATAGAAAACGGCGCATCGAGCATTTAGTGGCGCACCGCTTCTTGCGGCCGGAATTTACCGACCAGTAGCTTCATGAATGGGAAGGGAGGTCAATCATGGCGAGTTCCGTCATCGGATATCCGCTCGGCGCGCTGCGCGAAGCCGGCCGGATGTTCGCGCTCGGCGCCACCGTGCTCGGCATGATGTTCCGGCGGCCGGTCCAGTTCCGCGAGTTCGTCCAGCAGTTCTGGTTCATCGCCAGCGTGACGATCCTGCCGACCGCGCTCGTGTCGATCCCGTTCGGCGCGGTGACCTCGCTGCAGGTCGGTTCCCTCACCCAGCAGTTCGGCGCGCAGTCGTTCACCGGCGCCGCCAGCGTCCTGGTGGTGATCCAGCAGGCCAGCCCGATGATCGTGGCGCTGCTGGTGTCCGGGGTGGCGGGCTCCACGATCTGCGCCGACATCGGCGCCCGGACCATCCGCGAGGAGCTGGACGCGATGGAGGTCCTCGGCGTCTCCCCGATCCAGCGGCTCGTCGTCCCCCGCGTCCTCGCGTGCGTCGCCGTCGCGGTCCTGCTGAACGGGCTGGTGTCGGTCGTCGGCGTCGCGGGCGGCTACTTCTTCAACGTCCTGCTGCAGGGCGGCACGCCCGGCGCGTACGTGGCGAGCTTCTCCGCCCTCGCCCAGCTCCCCGACATCTACGTGGGCGAGGCGAAGGCGCTGCTGTTCGGCTTCGTCGCCGGTGTCGTCGCCGCCCACCGGGGCCTGAACCCCAAGGGCGGGCCGAAGGGCGTCGGGGACGTGGTGAACCAGTCGGTCGTCATCACGTTCCTGCTGCTGTTCCTGCTCAACCTCGTGATCACCGGGATCTACCTCCAGGTCGTCCCGCCGAAGGGAGGCTGAGCGATGAGCGTGCTGACCACTGTCAGAGCCGGCCCGTCCCGCTGGTTCGCGTGGCTGGACCAGCCCGGCGACCAGGGCACCTTCTACGTCAAGGCGCTGCTGTGGACGCCGCGCGCGGCCCGCCGCTACCGCAGGGAGGTGCAGCGGCTGCTGGCCGAGGTCGCGTTCGGCAGCGGCGGCCTCGGCGTGATCGGCGGGACGATCGGGGTGATGGTCGCGATGACCCTCGCCACCGGCGTCGTCGTCGGCATGCAGGGCTACTCGGCGCTCCAGCAGATCGGGACGTCGGCGTTCACCGGGTTCGCGTCCGCCTACATCAACACCCGCGAGATCGCGCCGGTCGTGTCGGGCCTCGCGCTGTCGGCGACCGTCGGGGCGGGGTTCACCGCGCAGCTCGGCGCGATGCGCATCAGCGACGAGGTGGACGCCCTGGAGGTGATGGGCATCCCGTCGCTGCCGTACCTGGTGACGACGCGGATCATCGCGGGCGCCGTGGCGATCGTCCCGCTGTACGCGATCGGGCTGCTGTGCGCGTACCTGGCGTCCCGGACGGTCACGGTCGTGGTGAACGGGCAGTCCGCCGGCACCTACGACCACTACTTCGGGCTGTTCCTGTCGCCCGTGGACGTCCTCCTGTCGTTCTTCAAGGTGCTGGTGTTCAGCGTGCTGGTGATCCTTTCGCACTGCTACTACGGCTACCGCGCGGCCGGCGGGCCCGCCGGGGTGGGTCAGGCCGTCGGCCGCGCGGTCCGCACGTCGATCGTGCTGATCAGCGTCAGCGACTTCTTCTTCAGCCTCGCCGTGTGGGGGACGAGCACGACGGTGAAGGTGGCCGGATGAACGCCCGGGACGGCATGCTGCGCAGACGGCTCGCCGGGGTGGCGTTCCTGCTCGTCCCGGCGCTGCTGGTGTGGCTGTCGGTCGCCGTCTACGACAAGAGGTTCACCGAGGTCACCCGGGTGACGCTGAGGACGGCGAGCGCGGGCAGCGAGATGCATCCGCACGCGGACGTGAAGCTGCGCGGCGTGGTGGTGGGCGAGGTCCGCGAGATCTCGTCCGACGGCGACGCCGCGACGCTGAAGCTCGCGATCCAGCCGGACAAGGTGCGGCTGCTCCCGCGGAACGTGTCGGCGCAGCTGCTCCCGACGACGCTGTTCGGGCAGCGGTTCGTCGCGCTGATCCCGCCCGAACGCCCGGCGGCGGCGCGGCTCACCGCGGGAAGCGTGATCAGCCAGGACCGGTCGGCCAACGCGATCGAGCTCCAGCGGGTGATGGACAACCTGTACCCGCTGCTCACCGCCGTCCGGCCGGCGGAGCTGGCGGCCACGCTCACCGCCGTCTCGCAGGCGCTGGACGGGCGCGGCACCGAACTCGGGCGGACGATGGTGGAGCTGGACGCCTACCTCAAGAAGATCAACCCGCATGTGCCCGCGCTCAACCGCGACATCACGCGGCTCGTGGAGGTCGCCCGGCACTACGACGAGGCCGCGCCCGACATCATCCAGGCGCTGAACGACTTCAGCTACACCAGCCGGTCGCTCGCCGCCCAGAAGAACGACCTCGCGATGCTGTACGCGTCGGTCACGGACGCTTCGCAGAACCTCTCCGACTTCCTTCACGAGAACTCCGGCAACTTCATCCGGCTGACGGCGCGGAGCCGCCCGACGCTCGAACTCCTGCGCAAGTACTCGCCGGAGTTCCCGTGCACGCTGCGCATGCTGACCGAGTTCGTCCCCGTGATGGACGAGGTCCTCGGCAAGGGAACCGGGCGGCCCGGCCTGCACGTGAACGTGATCACGCTGCCGTCCAAGGGCCGGTACGTGCCCGGCAGGGACCGCCCGAGATACACCGACAAGAGCGGCCCGCACTGCCGTCCGCCAGGCGGGACCGCCACGGTGAAGTCGGCCCCGCCGGACGCGGACACGCCCGTCGCGGTCGCCCCGGGCGCGCTCGGCCCGCCCAACTCCCCCGAGGAGAACCGCCTCGTCAACGAGCTGCTCGCCCCCGGCCTGCACGAGGTCCCCGAGGCGCTGCCCGACTGGAGCGCCGTCCTGGCCGGGCCGGTCTTCCGGGGCACGGAGGTGAGGGTCGAATGAACCCCAAGGGGCTGACCGCGCCGCTGGTCAAGTCGATCGCGTTCGTGGCGGTGACCGTGGTCGCGACCGCGATGCTGGCGCTCAGCATCACGCGGGCGGGCGGCGGCGACACCGTTCCCTACAAGGCGCGGTTCACCGACGCGTCCGGCCTCCGCGAGGGCGACAGCGTCCGGATCGCGGGCGTCGAGGTCGGCCGGGTCGCCGGAATCGAGGTCGTCGAGCACCGCGTCGCGCTCGTGTCGTTCTCCGTCGGCCGCGGTCACCGCCTGCCCGCCACGTCCACCGCCACGATCAAGTACCTGAACCTGATCGGGCAGCGGTACGTGGAGCTGGAGCGCGGCACCGGCGCCGCCGGGACCCTCACGCCCGGCTCGACCATCCCCGTCGAGCGGACGACCCCGGCGCTCAACCTGACCCAGCTGTTCAACGGGTTCCGGCCGCTGTTCCAGGCGCTGTCGCCGAAGGACGTCAACCGGCTGGCCGGGTCGATCATCCAGGTGCTGCAGGGCGAGGGCGGCACCGTCGAGGAGCTGCTGTCCACCGTCGGGTCGCTCACCAGCGGGATCGCCGACAAGGACAAGGTCATCGGGCAGGTCGTCGAGAACCTGAACGCCGTCCTGGACACCATCAACGGGCGCGGCGACAACCTCGGAAACCTGATCTCCACGCTGCGCCGGCTGGTGTCCGGCCTGGCCGCCGACCGCACCGCGATCGGCGAGGCGATCGGCGCGCTGGACGACCTCGCCCGCACCACCACCGGCCTCCTCAAGGACGGCCGCGAACCGCTCAAACGCGACATCGAGCAGCTCGGGCGGCTGTCGGAGAACCTGGCGGACGAGTCCCCGACGGTCGACGCGTTCCTGCGGCTGCTGCCGGTGAAGATGGCGGCGATCGGCCGGATCGGCTCCTACGGGTCGTGGCTGAACCTCTACCTCTGCGAAGCCGACCTCAGCGGCGCCACCTACAAGCAGTACCCGGGCGAGGACCACCCGCCGCCCACCGGCATCCCCCTGACGGCGAAGAGGTGCGGCACATGAGCAAGAACGAGCGAAGAGGACCGGGGGGTGCCGGGCGTCGGCCCCCCACAGGCGGACGGCCGCGGCTGAAGCCCGTCCGGGAACGGAACCCGGTCGCCGTCGCGGTCGTGTCGCTCACGCTGATCATCACGGCGGGACTGCTCGCGTTCAACGCCAAGGACCTGCCGGTCATCGGCGGCGGCACCCGCTACACCGCCGACTTCGGCGAGGCCGCCGGGCTGCGTCCCGGCAACGAGGTGCGCGTCGCCGGGGTGAAGGTCGGCGAGGTCACCGGCGTCCGGCTGAACGGAGCGAAGGTCACCGTCGCGTTCCGGGTCCGCGACACCTGGATCGGGAACGCCAGCACGGCCGCGATCGCGATCAAGACGCTGCTCGGCGACAAGTTCCTCGCCGTCGACCCGCTCGGCGCGCACGAGCAGGACCCGGACCGGCGCATCCCCCTCGACCGGACGACGTCCCCCTACGACGTCACGGAGGCGTTCCAGGATCTCGCCGGGACGGTCGGGCGGATCGACTCGGCGGAACTCGCCGAGTCGCTCGACGCGATCTCCACGACGTTCTCCGGGACGGCACCGAGCGTCCGCAAGGCCCTCGACGGCATCTCGGCGCTGTCGAAGACGGTCTCGTCCCGGGACGCGGAACTGGCGCGGCTGCTCGCGAACACCCGGCAGGTCACCGGGACGATGGCGGGCCAGAGCGCGAACGTCGAGGCGCTCCTGCGGGACGGGAACCTGCTGCTCGGCGAGATCCGGCGCCGCCGCGAGGCCATCCACGCGCTGCTGACCGGGACGCAGGCGCTGTCCCGGCAGATCGTCGGGCTCGTCGACGACAACCAGGAACAGCTCGACCCGACGCTCCGCGCGCTCGGGCGCGTCACCGACCTGCTGCAGAAGAACCAGGACAACCTCGACAGGGCGTTGAAGACGGCTGGCCCGTACACGCGGCTGCTGGGCAACACGCTGGGCAACGGCCGCTGGATGGACGGGTACCTGTGCGGGCTCGTCCCGAAGGAGTACCTGCCGAAGGGCAGCACGCCCCCGGAGAAGGGCTGTATGCCGCCGAAGAAGGGCGGGAAGTGATGTTGCGCAGGCTGGGCGCACCACTCATCGCGACCGGGGTCGCCGTCGTCGTGGCGGCCGCCGTCGCGCTGGTCGCGGCGCAGCGGCCGGACGGCACCCGGATCACCGTCCACTTCACCACCGCGGTCGGCGTCCACGCGGGCTCGGACGTGCGGGTCCTCGGCGTGAAGGTCGGCACGGTCGACTCCGTCCGCGCCGAAGGAACCCGGGTCAGGACGGTCATGACCGTCGACCGCGGCGTGGACGTCCCGATCGGCGCGAAGGCGGTGGCGGTCGCGCCGAGCCTGGTCGCGGACCGGTACGTCCAGCTCACGCCCGCCTACACCGCCGGTCCGAAGATGACGAGCGGCACCGTGATCCCGGCGGAGCGGACCGCCACGCCGATCGAGCTCGACCAGGTCTACGACAGCGTCAAGAAGCTGGCGACCGAACTCGGCCCCGACGGCCTCAACGAGGACGGCGCGTTGTCGCGCCTCCTTGAAACCGGTGCGGAGAACCTGCGCGGCAACGGCCGCGACATCCGCACCACGACCGAGCGGATGGCGCAGGCGGCGAAGACGCTGTCGGGTTCGCAGCGGGACCTGTTCGCCACGATCCGCGGGCTGCAGACGTTCACGACCATGCTCAAGACCAACGACGGGCAGGTCAGGCAGGCGGAGCGCCAGCTCGCCGACGTGGCGGGGTTCCTCGCCGCCGACCGGTACGAACTGGACGCGGCGCTGAAGGCCCTCGCCGCGGCGCTCGCGCGGGTCAAGGTCTTCATCCACGACAACCGGGCACGGGTCTCGGCCAACGTCGGGAAACTCGCCGAGATCACGCAGCTGCTGGTGAAACAGCGCCGGTCGCTGGCGGAGGCGCTGGACGTCCAGCCGCTCAACGCCACCAACATCCTGAACGCCTACGACCCGAAGACCCGGACGCTGATGGGACGGCAGAACCTCGGCGAACTGCGCCCGCCGCTTCCTGTCGCGGGCGCGCGGAGGGCGGCGCCATGATCGGCCGACACCTGGTCCGCCTGGCGCTCGCCGGCGTGACCCTCACCGGCTGCGGGTTCTCCGGCGTCCAGGACCTCCCGCTGCCGGGCGGCGCCGACCTCGGCGACGACCCGTACACGGTGAAGGCGCGGTTCGCGAACGTGCTGAACCTCGTCCCGCAGTCGGCGGTGAAGGTCAACGACGTCGCCGTCGGGCGGGTCGTGGAGGTCACGCTGCCGGAGGGCGGCTGGACGGCCGAGGTCACGATGAAGGTCAACGGCGACGTGAAGCTGCCCGCGGACGCCTACGCCGAACTCCGCCAGTCGAGCCTGCTGGGGGAGAAGTTCGTGCAGCTCAGCGAAGGCCCGTCGAACGTCCCGCCGGGCGGGTCCCCGGAGAACGTCCCGCCGTCCCCCGGCGGCGGCACGCTCGCGGACGGCGCGGTGATCCCGCTGTCGCGGACGAACCGGAACCCGGAGGTCGAGGAGGTGTTCGGCGCGCTGTCCATGCTGCTGAACGGCGGCGGCATCGCGCAGCTGCGCACCATCACCGTCGAGCTGAACCGGGCGCTGGGCGGCAACGAGCCGGAGGTCCGGTCGCTGCTGGAACAGGCGCGGAAACTCATCGGCGACCTCGACGCGAACAAGAAGGGCATCACGGACGCGATCGACGGCCTGAACCGGCTGTCGGCCACGCTGCGCGGACGCAGGGAGCAGATCGGCGTCGCGCTCGACGACCTCGAACCCGGCCTCGCGGTGCTGGCGGAGCAGCGGGGCGCGCTCGTCCGGATGCTGAACTCGCTGGACGAGCTGTCGCGCGTCGCGGTCCGCACCGTCCGGGAGAGCAAGGACGACCTGATCGCCGACCTCCGCGCCCTCGAACCGACGCTGCGGAAACTCTCCGACGCCGGGACCGACCTCCCGGACGCGCTGCAGGTGCTGCTGACGTATCCGTTCACCGATGCCGTCCTGCCGGCTGTGAAGGGCGACTACCTGAACGTGTACCTCCAGGTCACGGCCCGCCCCGGTACCGAGATCATCCCGCCGATCGCGCCGCTGCCCCCGGCGGGCCCGGCCCGGACCCAGGGGGACTGATGCTCACCATCGGCACCCGGATCAAGAACCTCGTCTTCGTCGTCGTCGGCGTCCTCGCGATGGGCCACGTGGGGCTCAACTACGCCGACCTCGGCGGATACGTCGGATACCGCGACCACTACGTCGTCCAGGCCGATCTCGCCGAGGCGGGCGGCCTGGCGGAGAACGCCGACGTCACCTACCGGGGCACGTCGGTCGGACGCGTCGGGGAACTGCGCCTCACCGGCGACGGCGTCCTCGCCGACCTGAAGATCAAGAAGTCGGCGCCGAAGGTACCGGCGGACACGCGGGCCGTCGTGGCGAACCGGTCGGCGCTCGGCGAGCAGTACATCGACCTGCGTCCCGCGACGAACACCGGCCCGTACCTGGCGGCCGGGTCGGTCATCCCGCGCGCCTCCACGACGACCCCGGCACCGGTGACGGACCTGCTCACCAGCGTCAACGACCTCGCCGCGTCCGTCCCGACCGATGCGCTGCGGACCGTCATCGGCGAACTGGGCCAGGCGTTCGCCGGGCAGGGACCGAACCTGCGGGTCCTCCTCGACAACACGCGGACCCTCACCCGCGCCGCGAACGAGAACGCCGGCCCGACCACGTCGCTCATCGTCGACGCCGAGACCGTCCTGCGGACCCAGAACGAGGAGGCCGCCGCGTTGAAGTCGTTCGGGCGGGACGCGCGGCTGCTGTCCGAGCAACTCCGGAAATCCGACCCGGCGTTCCGGAAGCTCGTGTCCACCGCGCCGGGCGCGGCGGGGGAGTTCCGGGCGCTGGTGCGCGACCTGGACCCGTCCCTGAGCGTCCTCATCGCGAACCTGCTGACGACGTCCGAGCTGCTGGCGCCCCGGTCGGACGGGCTGGAGCAGCTCCTCGCCAAGCTGCCGGAGGCCGTCGCGGCCGGCAGGTCGGTCGTGGACGACGGAAAGCTCAACTTCGGGATGGTCACCACGTTCTTCGACCCGCCGAACTGCACGTCCGGATACGGCGGGACGAAGTACCGCAACGGCCTGGACACCTCGCCCGGCCCCGCGCTCAACACCGCCGCCCGCTGCGCGCTGCCGCCGTCCAGCGGCGTCAACGTGCGCGGCGCGGGCAACGCTCCTCGCGGTCCCGTCCCGGTCCCGGCGCGTCCCGGGTCGGTTCTCGGCGCCGGGTCGTCCAGCACCGGGTCGTCGACCACCGGGCCGTCCAACGCCGGGCTGCCAGGCGCGCTCGCCTTGCCGGGGTTGCCGCCCGGCCCGTCCGATCTGAGCGGGCTGCTCGGCGTCCAGGGAGGCGGCTGATGACCGCGACCGCCGAACGGGAAACACGCACGGCCGCCCGCGCCAGGCGCCGGCGCCCCCTGTTCGCCCGCTGGGGCCTGATCGGGTGGGCCGCGATCCTCGCCGCCGCGCTGTTCCTCGGCTGGTCCGCCTGGACGGTGTGGCAGGACGACCCCTCCGCGCGGACGGGCCCCGAACA
Source organism: Actinomadura sp. 3N407 (assembly GCF_052245875.1). Lineage (NCBI taxonomy): Bacteria > Bacillati > Actinomycetota > Actinomycetes > Streptosporangiales > Thermomonosporaceae > Actinomadura > Actinomadura sp. 3N407. The sequence goes on along the minus strand of NZ_JBQQBP010000024.1, from coordinate 78,750 downwards.
CACGCGCGACCTCGTCCTGCGGAGCGCCCGGCAGCAGATCGCGGCGCTCAACACGATGAACCCCGCCGAGGTGGACGCCGGTCTCCGCGCCTGGCTCGACGCGTCCACCGGCCCGCTGCACGACCAGCTCGAACGGGACGAACCGCAGAACCGGGCCAAGATCGGAAAATCGCGCACCACCGCCGCCGCGACCGTGACCGGCGCCGCCGTCACGTCCCTCGACGTCCGCTCCGGGAAGGCGGAGGTCATCGCGTCCGTGCAGGTCGAGCTGACCCTCCACGGAGGCTCGCCCACCCTCCAGCGCAAGCGCTTCGAGGCCGGGACGGCCCGCACCCCGTCCGGCTGGAAACTCGAATCGCTCACCGCGATCCCGGCCGGTGCCCGATGAAGCGGCTGCTGAGGCTCTACCGGCCGTTCACGGTCGCGCTCGCCCTCGCCCTGGCCGCCCTGGCGCTGCGTCCCGCCGCCGCGTCGCTGCGCGACGACGAGAACCCGCGCGACCGGGCCGTCCTGGACGAGGTGGCCACCACCGAGGTGACCGGCGCCGTGTCCACCGCCCTCGGAAAGGTGTTCACCTACGGGCCGGGCGACATCGCGGCCACCGAGGACGCCGCCGCGCGGGAACTCTCCGGTTCCGCACTCAAGCAGTACCGGCAGATCTTCGGGCAGGTGAAGAAGCAGATCCCGGCCCAGCGCGTCACGCTGACGACCCGCGTCGTCCGCGCCGGAGTGATCTCCCTGACCGGTGCGAAGGCCCGCCTCCTGGTGTTCCTCGACCAGACCGCCACCCGCGCCGGCGAGCCCGCAGGCACGCCCGCCGCCGCCCAGCTCGTGGTGACCGCGCACCGCGACCACGGCCACTGGACGATCACCGACCTGAAGTCCGTCTGACGCCGGAGGCCCGCTCATGACCGACGACACCGTCCAGCGGACGGCGACCGTGCTGCTCGCCCTCGCCGCGCTGTTCGCCGCATGGGCCGGATGGTCCTGGTACGCGGCCGCCCACGACGACGCCCACGCCTACTCGCGGACGCGCGACGCGGTCCTCCTGGCCGGGGAGCAGGCCGTCCAGAACCTCAACACCCTCGACTACCGCGACCTCGGTTCCGGGCTGAAGACCTGGCAGGACTCCACCACCAGCGACCTGTACGAGGAGATCACGCGGGGCCGCGCCGCGTTCGAGGAGCAGGTCACGAAGGCGAAGACGATCACCAGGGCGCGGATCCTGGACGGCGCCGTCGCCGAACTGGACGAACGCTCCGGCAAGGCCAGGGTGCTCGTCGCCGTCGAGATCACCGTCACCCCGCCGGACGGCGACCCCGTCACGAAACAGAGCCGCCTCATCGGCGAGCTCGCCAGAACCCCTTCCGGCTGGAAGCTCAGCGACCTCGGCCAGGCCCCGACCGGCACCCTGTGAGGAGACGCCATGGCCGCACAGACCACACGCCTCAACGCCTGGTGGCGCGCGAACACGGCCTGGTGGCGCGCCACCGCGGTCCGGTGGCGCGCGAACGCGGCATCGCCCATCGCGCTCGGTGTCGTCGCCGTCGTCCTCGCCACGTTCGGCGTGTGGGCGCTCCGGCAGGCGGACGCCGCGCGGGACGACCCGTCCGCCCGCAACGCCGCCCTCACCGACGGCGCCGCCACCAGCGAGGTCAAGGGGGCCGTCGCCGACATGATCGCCAAGATCTTCTCCTACGACCACACCGACCCGGCCCGCACCCGGGACGCCGCCCGCGCCGCCCTGACCGGCGACGCCGTCCGCCAGTACGAGGCGGTCTTCGGCAGGGTCCGTGATGAGGCGCCCAAAGCGAAGACCGTCCTCAGCACCCGCGTCACCGACAGCGCCGTCACGTCCCTCCACGATGACCGCGCCGAGGTGCTCGTCTTCGCCGACCAGCGGACCACCCGCACCGCCGACGGCACGAGCGCGAACGCCCCCGCCATGCTCACCGTCACCGCCGTCCGGCGCGACGGACACTGGAGGATCACCGCCCTCGACACGTTCGCCGGCCGCTGATCAGCACGTTGTCACTTCGGTGATAAACGCGTGGCCAAATCGTTGCTCTGAGTGCATGGCGCGCGACGGAAACGGAGGGCCACACTCAGGTGCTTCGCTCCCGACGGAGGTGGTGTGCGGTGGCCGGTGACACCTACGACTTCGACGTGATCGTGGTGGGCTCGGGGTTCGGCGGCAGCGTGTCGGCGCTGCGGCTGGCCGAGAAGGGCTACCGGGTCGCCGTGATCGAGGCGGGACGCCGCTTCGACGAGGACACCCTCCCCAAGACGTCCTGGCGGCTGCGCAAGTACGTGTGGGCGCCGCGCCTCGGGATGCGCGGGATCCAGCGCGTCCACCTCGTCGGCGGCAAGGCGGGTGTGCTGGTGCTGGCCGGCGCGGGCGTCGGCGGCGGCTCCCTGGTGTACGCCAACACCCTGTACGAGCCGCCGCGGCCGTTCTTCACCGACCGCCAGTGGGGCCACATCACCGACTGGCAGGACGAGCTGAAACCGTTCTACGACCAGGCCCGCCGGATGCTCGGCGTCACCGCCAACCCGCTCGTCACCCCCGCCGACGAGGCGATGAAACGCGTCGCGGACCGCATGGGCGTCGGCGACACCTACCACGCGACCCCCGTCGGCGTGTTCTTCGGCGACGAGCCGGGCAAGGACGCCGACGACCCGTACTTCGGCGGCGCCGGCCCCCGCCGGACGACCTGCACGGCCTGCGGCTCCTGCATGATCGGCTGCAAGGTCGGCGCGAAGAACATGCTCACCAAGAACTACCTGTACCTGGCCGAGCGGGCGGGCGTCGAGGTCGTCCCCGACACCACCGTGACCTCGCTGGCACCCCTGCCGTCCGGCGGCTACGAGGTCGGGACCGAGCACACCTCGCCGCTCCGGAAACGCCGGAGGAAACTCACCGCCGAACACGTCGTCCTCGCCGCCGGAACCTACGGGACGCAGCGGCTCCTGCACCGGATGCGCGCCGCCGGCCGCCTCCCGAACCTGTCGTCCCGCCTCGGCGAACTCACCCGCACCAACTCCGAGGCGCTCCTCGGCGTCGAGCGCATGACGGTGTGGCACCGCAAGAAGGACGTCGACCACAGCACCGGCCTCGCCATCACCTCGTCCTTCCACCCGGACGACAAGACCCACATCGAACCCACCCGCTACGGCGCCGGCAACAACGCGATGGGCGTCATCCGCACCCTCCTCGTCGACGGCGGCGGCCCGCCACGCTGGCTGAAGTTCCTCGGCCAGGCCGCCCGGCACCCCACCATCATCCTGCGCGGCCTCTCCCTCAAGGACTGGGCCAAGCGCACCGTCATCGCCCTGGTCATGCAGACCGCCGACAACTCCATCACCGTCAACGAGAAGCGCGGCCGCCTCGGCCGCCGCAAGCTCGTCGCACGCCAGGGCGACGGGGAACCCAACCCCACCTGGATCCCCGTCGCCCATGACGCCGTCCGGATGCTCGCCGAGGAACTCGACGCCACCCCGGGCGGCACCTGGTTCGACCTGTTCAACATCCCGACGACCGCGCACTTCATCGGCGGCTGCGTCATCGGGGAAACACCGGAAACCGGCGTCATCGACCCCTACCACCGCGTCCACGGCCACCCGGGCCTGCACATCGTGGACGGCTCGGCCGTCACCGCGAACCTCGGCGTCAACCCGTCCCTGACCATCACCGCGCAGGCCGAACGCGCGATGGCCTTCTGGCCGAACCGCGGCGAGAAGGACCTGCGCCCCGACCCCGGCTCCCCGTACATGCGCGTCGAAAGGGTCATGCCCGGCACGCCCGCCGTCCCCGGGAACGCCCCGGCCGCCCTCAGGTGACGAGCGCGCCGATCTTCTCCATCGTGCCGAAGTCGCCCGAGCTGAACCGGTTCTCGCAGTCGGCGAACACGCCGTTGCCGCCGCTGCCGCCCATCCCGATCACCGTCCGGCCCTCCGCCGGCCACGGCGCGCCGGTGAGATGGCCGAGGGCCCGTCCGACCACGCCGCCGCAGACCTCGTCCATGTCGTCGCGGGCGACCGCCGGCAGTTCGCGGAACCGTTCCGGCCACACCGGCCGCACGCCGTCGTACGCGGGACGAACCGTAGGCGCCGCGACCGACGATCCCCGGGCGCCTCAGTCCCCGGAGGCGGGCTCCCCGGAGGCGGGCTCCCCGGCGTCGCCGGGCTCGGCCGGGTCCTCCTGGCGGGGACGCCGCGTGGCCTGGTGGACGCGGACGGCCAGCAGCGCACGGGCGAACCGGGCGGCGAGTTCGCCGTCCATGAGGTCGGGAACCTCGCCCATTCCGATCATCCCGCCGGGCTTGGCGGTGACCGCGGCGGACTCGCCGACCGGGACCCCGCGGCCGTCGTCGAGGTCCTCGACGGCCGGCAGGTCCAGCGCCGACCGGATCGTGTCCTGCAGGGCGCGGACGGTGGCGGCGTCCCGGTTGATGCGGATCTCGGCGTCGTCCGCACGCTCTTCGGCCCGGTCGGCGCGCGCCCGCTCGGCGTCGATGCGCGCGTCGGCCGAGTCGGCGAGCTGCTCGGCGCGGTCGGCGCGCGCGGCCTGCTCCGCGGCGCGCGTCGTGGCGGTGTCGCGCTCGATGGTCAGTCCCGCGATCTCGCCCTGGACGACGCTCAGCTCCGCCCGCAGCCGCCGCTCGGTCTCCGCGGCCGTCTCCAGCGCGGAACGCGCCTCCGCCAGCTCGGAGCGCACGTCCGCGAGGTCGCCCCGCGCGGCGGCCAGCGCGGTCTGCTCGGCGGCCAGCCGCGCAGCCAGGTCGTCGCGTTCCTTCTCGGCCTCGGTACGCGCCTGGTGCTCGGTGCTCCAGGCCGCCTCGGCGCGCTTGCGCAGCCCCTCCGCGTGGGCGGCCTCGTTGGTCGAGGTGGCGCGGGCCTGCTGAGAGGCGCCCGCCTCCTTCCAGGCGTTGGCCTCACTCTCCTGGGCCGCCGTGACGCTCGCCTTCGCGGCGGCCAGCCCCTTCTCCAGCTCCGCCCGTGCGTCGGCGGCCTCCTGGGCCGCCGCGTCGGCGCGGGCCTCGGCCTTCCGCGTCCGTTCGTCGGCGTCGGCGGCCTCCTGCCGCGCACCGCGCGCCTCGGCCAGGGCCTTCTCGGCGCCGTCGAGGGCCTCGCGGACCTCGCCGTCCAGCCGCCCGCCCAACGCGGCGGCGGCCTCGGCGAGCCGGTCCACCAGCCCGGCGAGCCGCTCGACGTCCTGCCCCAACGCCCTGACCTGCGCGGGCCGCTCCTCGATCATGACCGCCTCCGGCGTCCCGTCGTCCTGGTCGACCGGCACCCGGAGAGGCGCCGTCACGGTGTCGGCGGCCTCCGCGCCGGCGGAAGGCTGCCCTTTCCGGCCATCTTGATCTTCGCGCACGGGAGCATCCTAGTAAAACGCCCCGATTCGCACTGCTCGTCCGGTCACTGCGGCCACCTGTGCACGGTCCGGCCGGCGCGGCGCAGGAGCGCCGACCGCAGCAGGTCCTCTCCCCGCAGCCGCTCGAAGACCTCGAAGTAGCGCCGCTCAAGATCGTCCCAGCGGTCGAACTCCCTCCATGCCCTCGTCGGACACGCCGAAGCCCCACCACAGATCGCCCCGGTCGGCACCCGTCCGCCACAACACCCGGAATCAGGTGTTGACGCCGCGTGGGGTGAATCGCACGAACGGGATGTGCGTGCCGACCTCGCGGTAATCGTCCAGGCCGCCGTCGACGGCGAAGCCCATGAGCGCGCACAGCCGGCGCGCGGCGGCCGGGTGGCACGTCGCGTACCCGCGGGTGACCCCGCACGCCGGTGGCATCAGACTCGTCGGACGCCCGCGGCCGCGGGCGGATCACCTGAAGATCGGGGAGCCGCCTCGCGAAACGGGTGTGGCCTCCCCAGATCGGTTCTCATCCCATCAGGCGGCGGAGGCGGCGGGCGTTGCGGCGGATCGGGGACTCCTGCAGCGCCGGCTCCGCGAAGGCGAGCGCCGCCTCGGCGCCGGCCCGTCCGGTCTCTTCGGGGGTCGGCGGGGACGTCTTCTCCAGGTCGGGGTCGTAGCGCAGGTCGCCGTGGTCGCCGACGATGTGCGCGCCCGTGTCCTGCAGGGCGGCGAGGTCTTCCCCGCTCCACTCGGCGAGGCGGGAACGCCATTCGAGGGGAATGACGACCTTGCCGCCGCGACGCTCGCGCGCCTGGAACCTCTCCGTGACGACCTGCCGCACCCGGTCGGCCTTCCGTTCGGGCCAGAAGTTCTCTCGGAGGGCCGCGTTCAAAGACGCGAGCACCAGTGTTTCCGGAGCGGTGAGACCGGTGTGGGCCTGACGGTCCGCGACGGGGACATGCGTGAGGCGCGGCAGGCCCGCCGCCTGCGTGAAGCGTTCCAGGAGGAGCGCCGGGGGCCGGCCGGGACTGGTCACCACGGACACCCGGCCGGCTCCCGCCTCAGACCAGCGCCGGACCAGCCTGCTCAGAATGAAGGCCCGCCAGATGTGCGCGTCGGGATCGGTCTCGATGTGGTCCCAGCCCTTGTCCCGCTGCGCGGCGAGGCCGCCGAGATACGCCTCGAAGCTCATGCTCCGCCCGTTGCGGATGTGCTGCTGCCACAGCGAGGGCAAGGAGCGGCCCAGACTCCGGGCCGTGACCACGACCTCGACGTCGTCGACGCTGAGCGCGTCCAGCAGACGGTGGACGGCGCCCGCCCGGATGACCGACAGGGCCTCGGCCGACAGCAGCACCGTCGCGGGCCAAGCGTTGATCTGGTCCAGCAGAGCCTGCCATGAGGGTTCTTCCCTGGACGCACGCAGCTCCGACACCCAGGGGTACTCCGTGCCGAGCAGGCCGTAGCTGGACCATTCGTGGTTGGCCACGGTCCGCTTGCCCCGCTCCCAGTCCGGGGGGACGGGGTAGAGCACGTCCGCCTCGGCGAGCGCCTCGTTGTTGTCCTGCAGCATGTGCTGCAAGAAGGTGGTGCCCGACTTCTGCAGGCCGATGTGCAGGACGATCTTCGATGCCACAGGTCGCTCCCGTCGGCCCATCGGACGCGGGTTTGGTGATTTGTCCGGGGCACTGCCCCTTAGTCCACTTGGTGAAAGGGTAGTGGCCCTGTGGCCTCGGTCGTTCCCGCAGGTGCCGGCCCGGGGTCAGGCGCGGGTGGTGGTCACCGGCTTGTCGAGGGCGCTGCCTTTGGCCCATTCGGCGAAGGGCAGTTGCCAGTAGCCCCAGCCGTTCGTCCAGGCCAGGTCGCGTTTGGTGCCGGTGATGGTGACGAGGTCACCGCGGTAGGACCAGTGGAAGAGCCACTTGGCGTCGTTGCCGGGGGAGCGGACGCAGCCGTGGCTGCAGTTGCGTTTGCCGAGGCAGGCGGGGTCGGCGGTGTTCTGGTGGATGTACTCGCCGCTGTTGGAGATGCGGGTCGCCCACGGGACCTTCTCGTCGTACCAGCCGGGGTCGCCCTTCTTCTTGCCGGGCGGGCGCATGCGCTCCAGGCGGACGCGGTCCATGGTGAGGTGGACGCCGCTGGTGGTGAGCAGGTGGTCGACGCCGTCGGCCTGGACGTCGCCGCCGCTGCCGAGGCTGACGCCCCAGGTGCGGACGGTGCGGCCGTTCTGCTTGGCGACGAGGCGGTGGGTCTTGGCGTTGATGTTGATCGTGTGAGAGTCGCCGATCTTGAAGGTGCGGGTCACGTCCCTGTCGCCGAAGACGTTGTCGCCGATCTTCAGGCCCGCGTAGTGGACGGTGACGGAGACCTTCTGGCGGGGCTTCCAGGGACGCTTCGGCCGGAACACCACCGACGGCAGGCCGTTGAACGACTCACCGGCGGCGAGCCAGCGCCACGCGCCCTCGGTGGGGGTGGTCGAGGAGATCTCGATGCTGCGCTCGATGGCGGGCTTGGCCTTCTCGGGGACGCTCTTGTTGAACTGGACGAAGACCGGCATCCCGGTGCCGACCGTCTCGTTCTCGGACGGGACGACGTTGTCGACCCGGGTGGCGGCGGTGGCACGGCTGGTGCGGAAGGCGCTGCTCGCGGTGGTGGACTTGCCCTTAGGGGACATCGCCGTCGCCGACACCCGGTAGCTGCCGCCGGGCTGCAGCGTCCACGTGGACCGCCATTCGGTCTTGTCGGGGGAGAGCGTGCCGGGGACGTCGGCGCCCTTCAGTTTCACCGAGACCTGGCCGAGCGTGCCGCCGGAGGCGGTGACCTTCACGCCCTGGTCGGGGCGGGCCCTGCCGCTGCCGTTCGCCGGGCTGATCGTCAGCTGGGGGGCGCCCTCGTCTGCGCCCTTCGCGGTCGTCCCGCCGCGTCCGCCTCCCCCTCCGCACGCCGTCACCAGTCCCAGGACCAGCGTCATCACCAACGCCTTACCTCGCACCGTTCTCCCTCATCAGCCCGCCGGGCCCGCGTGGAGCGGGACGGCAACAAGATCGCTTACGGAAACGGGCCGTGTCACCGGCCCGCCCGGAGGCGGGGCGGCCGGTCGGCGGCGTCCGATCACGTGTGACGCCCATCGTCCCGCGAAGCTTCGCCGCGGGTGGGCGGTTTCCCGGATCTTTGGCGGCCGATCTCGGCTTCGTGAACGTTGCCCGCCCGGCCGGCGCGGGCCCCACTCCGGGACGCGCCACAGGAAAGAAGGCTCAATCGGGCGAAAAAGAAAAGACGCCGAATAAAGGTCGTGAATTGGCCTGTGCTTTGGCGTGTCGGTGCGTTTTCTTGGGGGCGTTCTCGCAGGTGGGCGGACCCGCTCTGATCTTCTATTCAAGATTGTGGAGGGGGCGGTTAAAAGTGGCGATCCGCGCCGGGACGCGCTGCGATGCTGGGTCGTGGCCGCCCGCGACGGCCCCGCAAGTCACCTCCCGGGTGAGTTCTTGTCTGTGAAGGGACGCGCGATGAGAGCCCAGGGGCTGAGTCCCTCCATCGACTCCGGCGCGGCCCCGTCCGATCCCGCATCGGGAGAGGCGGTCGCCGTCCTCGCCCCGGTCGTCCCGCGCCGCCGGGCCGCGACGGGGGCGCGGATCCCGGCCGTGCTGTATCCGGTGTTCCTCGCCGTGGTGGACGGCTGGGTGATGGCCGTCGCCGTCGCCGCCCTGCGGACCGTACCGGGCGGCGCCCTGCCCGGCGCGGCGGCCGTGGCCCTCGTCACGTGCAACGCGGCGGGCGGGCTGTACCGGACGCGCCGCAACCCCTCCCTGCTCGCCGACGCGCCGCCGCTCCTCGCCCGGACGATGGTCGTCGGCGCGCTCGCGGTGATGCTGCTGCCCGGGCCGGTGCACGGTGCGGCGGTCGGATGGCTGTGGATCACGGCGGCGGCCGGGACGGCGTCGCTCGGCGTCCGCGCGTTCGTGAACGCGGCGATCAGGACGTACCGCCGCCACTCCCGCCCGCGTCCGGCGCTGGTCGTCGGGACGGGCGGGACGGCCGGGCACATGGTCGGCCTCCTGCGGGAGCGGGCGGAGTTCGGGCTCGCCGCGGTCGGGCAGGTGGCCGGCGGCGCCCCGGCCGGCCCTCCGGCGGCGACGCCCGTCCTCGGGGAGACCGCCGACCTGCCCGCGCTCGTCGAGGAGCACGGCGTCCACACGCTGATCGTGGTCGCCGAGGACGTCGACCCCGGCCATCTGGACACCGTGCTGCGCATCTCGTTCGGGCTTCCCTGCGAGACGCTGCTCGTCCAGCCGCCGTCGGACGTCGTCCCGGTGGCGGCGACGAGGCGGGAGTACCTGGCCGGGCTGCCGTGCGCGCGGATCGACTGGCGCCTGCGGGAACCGGCGGCCCGGTACGCCAAACGGCTGCTCGACCTCGTCGCGGGCTCCCTGATCCTGTTCCTGGTGTTGCCGGTGCTGGCGCTGTGCGCGGTGGCGGTGCGGGCGGAGGGCGGGCCGGGCGTGCTGTTCCGGCAGCGGCGGATCGGTCTCGGCGGCGAGGAGTTCGTCCTGCTGAAGTTCCGGACGCTGAAGCCGGCGGACGAGCAGGAGTCCGACACCCGCTGGACGGTCAAGGACGACGCGCGCATGGGGCGGGTCGGGCGGTTCCTGAGGGCGACCTCGCTGGACGAGCTCCCGCAGCTGTGGAACGTCGTCCGCGGCGACATGAGCCTCGTCGGCCCGCGCCCGGAGCGTCCCCATTTCGTCGAGCAGTTCTCCCACACCTGCCCCGGGTACATGCTGCGGCACCGTGTCCCGGTCGGGATGACGGGCTGGGCGCAGATCCACGGGTTCAGGGGCGACACGTCCATCGAGCTGCGCGCCAGGCTCGACAACCACTACATCGACCACTGGTCGTTCGCCGGCGACCTGAAGATCCTGCTGCTGACCGTCCGGGCGATGCTGTGCAGGGACGCCGGATGACCGCTGACGCACCCCCGTTCCCGTGGCCCGGGGCGGCCGGTCCGGCCAGGGCGATGAAGGCGGCCAAGGCGATCTTCAGGCGGCCGAGCTCGCTGGTCGCCGTGGCGGTCCTGAGCATCGGGATCCCGCCGGGCTCGGAGGCGTTCGGCCCCGGCGTGCAGATCACCGCCGGGGACGTCGCCAGTGCCGCGCTCGTCCTGGTCGCCGTGTTCCTGCTGGTCATCGGGCGGGTCGAGATGCCGCGCGCGGCGCTGCCCGCGTTCGGGCCGCTGGTCGCGGGGCTCGGGGTCAGCACGGTGTGCTCGGCCGACATCGTGTCCAGCGTGCCCGGGTTCGTGCGGGACGCCCAGATCTTCGTGCTGGTGCCGCTGGCCGTCGTCCTGCTCGTCCGGGACCGCCGCGACCTCGCGATCGTCTGCTCGTCGGTGCTCGCGCTCGGGCTCGTGGAGGCCGTGTACGGGATCTGGCAGTCGGTCACCGGGAACGGCGCGTCCATGGGCGGCGAGAACATCCGCGCGGTCGGCACGTTCGGCGCGCTCGACGTGATGGGCATGTCGATCGTGGTCGGGATCGCGTTCCTCGTCCTGACCGCGTTCGCGCTGTCGGCGCCCGGACGCGGGCTCGCCGCCGTCCCGTCCGCGCTCGCCGGGCTCGGCGTGCTGGCCGTCGCGCTGGCGTTCGCGCTCAGCCGCGGGACGTGGCTCGCACTCGGCGCCGCCGCCGTCCTCGCCCTGGTGATCTTCGACAGGTGGACGGCGGTGAAGGTGCTGACCTGCTGCTCCGCGCTGGCTCTGGTGGCGGTCGCCGGCGCGGGCGGCGGGTCGCAGGCCGTCGTCGAGCGCTCCAAGTCGATGGTCGCCTCGATCAGCCACCCCGACCAGTCGGTGGAGGACCGGTACAACCTGTGGGCCGCCGCCGTGCGGATCTGGCAGGACAACCCCGTCACAGGCGTCGGCGGGAAGAACTTCCCCGCCTACCGCGACGCCTACGCCGGGATCGAACTGTCGTCCGGGAGCGAGACCGCCGACCCCGTCAACGGGTACGTCCGGCAGCCGCTGCTGTCGCCGCACAACGAGTACCTGCTGTTCCTGTCCGAGAAGGGCGTCATGGGGTTCGCCGGGTTCGCGGCACTGTTCGCCATGATCATCGCCGGGCTGTGGAAGCGCCGCCGCGTCCGCGACCCGTTCTGGCTCGCGAGCGTCGCTCTGCTGGCGTTCCTGCTGGTCAACTTCCTGTACGCCGATCTGGGCGGGCCGACCTGCGCGCTCATCGCCATCGTCCTCGGGATCGTGGCGTGCCGGGCCTTCGAGGACGGCGTGTCCGGGAGGGGCGCCGTGTCCGGGGAGGCGCGGACATGACCTCGGTGGGACGCGCCGCCGCGCTGTCGGGCGTGCTGATCGGCGCGGGCACCGGGCTCGGGTTCGTCCGCGACCTGGTGATGGCGCACCTGTTCGGCGCGAGCGCCGGCACGGACGCGTTCCTCGTCGCGTGGACGATCCCCGAGACCGTCTCGCCGCTCCTCATCGAGGACGCCATGGCGCTCCTGATGGTCCCGGTCGTCACGCGGCTGCTCGCGCGCGGCGACGGCCCGCGCCCGCTCATCGGGACGGCCCTGCCCCGCATGGTCCTCGGCCTGTCCGCGGGCACGCTCACCCTCGTGGCCGCCGCGCCCCTCGTGGTGGACGTCCTCGCGCCCGGCCTCACCGAGCGCGGCCCCGCCGTCCAGTGCGTCCGGCTGACGGCGGTCACCGTCGTGACGTTCGGAGTCGCGGGGTTCATGAGCGCGACGCTGCGCGCCCACCACAGGTTCGGGCCGCCCGCCGCGATCTACCTGGCCTACAACGTGGGCATCCTCGCGCTGATCGCGGGCTTCTCCGGGGTCGTCGGCATCACCAGCGCCGCGATCGGCGTCGCCTGCGGCAGCGTCCTGATGGTCGCCGTCCAGACCCCCGCCTTCATCCGCTGCCTCCGCGAATCGCCCGCCCCCCGCGCCCAGGACGTCGATCTGCGGCTCGGGCTCGGGCTCGCGGCCGTCGCGCCCATCGTCGTCTACACCGTGACCCGGCAGGCGCAGGTTTTCGTCGAGCGCTACTTCGGGTCCGAACTCGCCGCCGGGTCCATCTCGCACCTCAACTACGCGCAGAAGGTCGCGCAGGTGCCGATGGTGCTGTCGCTTTTGATCGTGACGGTGACGTTCCCCCGGCTCGCCCGCGCGTCGGCGGACGGGGACACCGGTCAGGTCGCCCGCCGCATCCGGCAGGACCTCGCCGTCGCGAGCGCGATGGTGCTGGCCGCGACCGCGTTCCTCGTCGCGTTCGCGCCCGCCGTCATCAAGGTGCTGTTCGAGCACGGCGAGTTCACGTCCGCCGACACGCACAGCACCGCGTCCATCCTGCGGATCTACGCGCTCGGCCTGTGGGGGCAGTCGGCGGTCGGCCTGGCCGCCCGCGCGTTCTTCGCGCAGCGGCGGCCGACGTGGCGTCCCGCCGGCGTCCTCGCCGTGGGCCTCGCCGTCACCGCCGCGATCGGCGGCGCGTTCGCCGCGTCCGCCGGGACGCTCGCGCTGGCCGCCGCGAACGCCACCGGGATCACGCTCGCCGCCGTCCTGCTGCTGGCGGGGCTGCGGCCGGGCGTCGCGCCGGTCGCGCTGCGCCGGATCGCCGCCGACGTCGCCCGGCTCGTGCTCGCCGCCGCGGGCGCCTGCGCGGCCGGCCTGTTCGCGGCCGGCGCGCTCGGCGCCGGGACGCCCGCGATCGTCCAGCTCGCCGCCGGCGGCGCCGTGACCGCCGCGGCCTTCGCCGTCCTGACCGTCCTGGCGGGACCCGACCTCGTCGCTTCATGGATCGCCGTGGGGCCGCTCGGCGCGTTCGGCGCGTCCGGACGCCGCGGCCGTACCGAATCGGGGGAGATCAGTGAGCCAGCCGACCGAACCGACACACCTGACCGAACCGGCCCGGGCCGCCGACCCGGCCCACCCGGCGGCGGCGGAGGAGATCCGGCCGGCGCCGCTGGTGCTGATGTACCACTCGGTCGACCACTTCCATGAGGACCCGCACCTGGTGACGGTGTCGCCGGCGCGGTTCGAGCGCCAGATGACGTGGCTGCGGGCACGGGGCCTGCGCGGCGTCGGCATGGCCGAGCTGCTGGACGCGCACGCCGCCGGCCGGGCGCACGGCCTCGTCGGGCTCACGTTCGACGACGGGTACGCCGACTTCGCGACCAGGGCCGTCCCGGTGCTGCTGCGGTACGGGTTCGGCGCGACGGCGTTCATCGTCTCCGGGCGGATCGGCACTCACAACACGTGGGACGAAGGCCCGCGCAAACCCCTCATGACGGCCGAGCAGATCAGGACCGTCGCGGACGCCGGCATCGAGATCGGCTCGCACGGCAGGCACCACGTGTCCCTGCCCGAGACGGACGACACCGAGCTTCGCGAGGAACTGGAGGAAAGCCGCGCCGGCCTGGAGGACCTCGTCGAAGGGCCCGTCACCGGCTTCGCCTACCCGTACGGGCACGCCACCGCCCGCGAGATCGAGGCGGTCCGCGCCGCCGGCTACGACTACGCGTGCGACATCAAGCCCGAGGAGCCGGGACGGCACGCGCTGCCCCGCGCCTACATCGGCGACCGGGACGGGCCGCTGCGGTTGCGCGCCAAGCTCCTCCGCCACGAGCTCCTCCGCCACGGGCAGCGCCGCCGGAGCCGCGTGTGACCCGAGTCCTGCACGTCATCACCGGGCTGGAGCACGGCGGCGCGGAACGCCAGCTCGCCCTCATGCTGCGCCACCTGCCCGTGTCCTGCGACGTCGCGACGCTCACCCGGACAGGGACGCTGGGCGCGCAGATCCGGGCCGCGGGCGTCCCCGTCCACGAGATCGGCATGCGCGGCAACCGGGACCTCGCCGCGCTGCCCCGCCTCGCGCGGCTGATCCGGCGGGGACGGTACGACGTCGTCCACACGCACCTGTACCGCGCCTGCGTCTACGGCCGCATCGCCGCCCGCTTGGCCGGGACGCCCCGCGTCATCGCCACCGAGCACTCACTGGGCGACGGCCACATCGAGGGACGTGCCACGACGCGCGGCGTCCGGGCGCTGTACCGGGCGACCGAGCGGCTCGGGTCGGCGACCGTGGCGGTGTCGCCGACCGTCGCGGCCCGCCTGCGCGGCTGGGGCGTCCGGCCGGGCCGGATCGCCGTGATCCCGAACGGCGTCGACGCCGCCGCGTTCGCGTTCGACGCCGCGCGCCGCGCCTCGACGCGCCGCCGCCTCGGCATCCTCCCGGACGAGCCGATCGTCGGCGCCGTCGGACGGCTCGTCCCCACCAAACGGTTCGACCTGCTGATCGAGGCGATCGCGCCGCTGGACGGCGTCCGGCTGCTGCTGGTCGGCGCCGGCCCGGAGCGGGGGACGCTCGAACGGCTGGCGCGCGACCTCGGCGCCGCCGGGCGGGTGATCTTCGCCGGGGGGACGTCGGACGTCGCGGGCGCCCTCGCGGCGATGGACGTCCTGGCCGCCCCGTCCGTCCAGGAGGCGTTCGGCCTCGGCGTGCTGGAGGCGCTGGCCGCCGGGCTCCCCGTCCTCTACACGACCTGCCCGGCCATCGACGACTCCCCGCCCGGCGAGGCACCGCACGCCCGGTGCCTGCCCACCGACGCGCGGGCATGGAGCACCGAACTCGAACGCTTCCTGCGCGGAACGCGGGAGCGGACGCCGGTGCCGCCGGTCGTCGGCCGCTACGCCATCGCCGAGCAGGCCGCCAAGCTCGCCCGGCTCTACGAGGACGGCCTGGACGGTGCCACCGTCCGCCAGTCCCCGCCCGCCGCCAAACAGACGACGAGCTCCGCTCGACCCACCGTCCGCCAGTCCCCGCCCGCCGCCAAACAGACGACGAGCTCCGCTCGACCCACCGTCCGCCAGTCCCCGCCCGCCGCCAAAGAAACGACGAGCTCCGCTCGACTCACCGCTGTCCCTCTGCGGGGTCATTTCGACACGAGAAAGGGCTCATGATGCCGCAACGTGAAGCCAACCGGAGACCGAGAACGAAACAGGTCCGGCCGCCCGGTGTGCGGGTGCGCCGCCGGCCCCGCGGGGTACGCGGTGTGCTCGCCGCGGCCGCCGGGCGTGTGCGCGGTCCGCTCGCCGCGCTGCTCAGACGGTTCGGGCTGTCCATCGCGTTCGTCCTGGCCGGGTTCCTCGGCGGGCTCGGATACGCGCTGTTCGCGCCCACCACCTACACCGCGGCCGCGTTCGTGCTGGTCGTGGAGGAGGGGGAGTCCGGGCAGGCGGGTCCCGCGGCGGTGAGCTTCGCCCAGGCGTACGGGCGGCTCGCCCCGCTTCCGGAGACCCTCGAATACTCCGCGCTTCCGGTGCCGAAGGCCGCGCCGGGCTCCACCCGCGAGCACATCCAGGCGTCGACCTCGCCGGACACGCCGCTGATCAGGCTGGCCGGCGTCGGGCGGACACCGCGGGACGCGGCGGCGTTCGCCAACGCCGCCGCCGACGCGCTCGTCCGGTACGGGACGTCGCACCGCGCCGACACCGGGGTCCGCGTCGCGCTGATGACCCTCGCGGCGCCGCCGGCCACGCCGTCGTCGCCGAACCCGCCGCTGGGCGTCGCCGTCGGCACCGCGTCCGGTGTGCTGCTCGCCGGGCTCAGCGCCGCCGTCGTCAGCGGCCGGCGGGGCCGGGTCGACGCGGCTCGCCGCCGCCCGGACACCGCCGCCGCGGGCCCGGCCCCGGGCCCGGTCCCGGACGCCGTCGAACCGGCGCACGCCGAACGTGCGGGGGTGAGGACGTGAGCCTCTCCAGCCTCGCGCGCGGGGACGTCGCGCCCCGCGCGGCCGACGCCCCGTCCGCCGCCGAGTGGTCGGTGGAGGTGCACCGGGAGGAACAGTCGCTCGTCGCCCTCGCGGACGAACTGCGCGACCTGTACGACCGCAGCCCGGCCGCGACGCCCTTCCAGACGTACGAGTGGCTCAAGGCGTGGTGGGGCTGGTACGGGACGAGCGGCAGGCTCCGCCTCGCCCTGGTCCGGTGCCGCGGGCGGCTCGTCGCGGCGGCGCCGCTGATGGCGGGGGTGCGGCACGGGTTCCCGGTGCTGGTCTCGCTGGCGGCGGAGCAGAGCGACTTCAGCGACTTCCTTCTCGACCCCGTGTACGCCGACGGCGCCGTCCGGCACCTCACCCGGTCCCTGCTGGACGAGCACGGTTGGTGCGCGCTCGACCTCCGCGAGGTCCGTCCCGGCTCGGCGGCGCACCAGGTGGCCCGGCAGTGGCCGCGCCGGACGTGGCGGATGCCGGCGTCGGTGTGCCTGGAACTGCCCGCCGCCGGCATCGACGACGTCCTCGGGCGGCTGCCGCGCCGCACCGCCGGGAAGATGCGCGCGAAACTCCGCAAGATCGACGTCCGCGGCATCACGGTGGAGTCCGTCCCGGCGGAGGGCGCGTCGGACGCCGTCCACGCCCTGCTGGATCTGCACGTCCGGCAGTGGCAGGGCCGTCCCATCAACCCCGAGCACACCCGGGAGCGGTTCCGGCGCCACCTGGCCGAGGCCGCGGGCGGAATGGTCCGCGACGGGCGCGCGGCCGTCCTGCAGTACCGGTGGGACGATCGGCTCGTCGCCAGCGACCTCGTCCTCATCGGCCACCGGCACGTCGGCGCCTACCTGTACGGGGCCATCCCCGACCTGCGCGGCTGCGTGGACGTCTCGCTGATGCTGCTGCGCGAGGACCTCGCGATCGCCCGGGACCGCCACCGGCAGGGCGTCAGCCTGCTGCGCGGCGACGAGCCGTACAAGCTGAAATGGCGCCCGACGCCCGTCCAGAACCAGCGGATCATCCTCGGGCGGACCGCCTCCGCCGCCGCGTTCGCCGGCCTGGCCCGGACCCGCGCGCACCTGTCGGCCCGGCGGCACCGGTGGCGGGGAGGCCATGGCTGAGGCGGTGTCCATGCCCGGGTCCGTGGGCGGGGACCTCACGCCGGTCCGGGTGCTGCACGTCAGCCAGCCGAACGCGGGCGGAGTCGCCGTCTACGTGGGGCAGGCGGCCGGTGACCAGCGCAGACGCGGCTGGGAGGTGGCGGTCGCCTGCCCGCCGGGCGGTGACCTGCCCGCGCGGTGCGCGGCGGCGGGCGTGCCGTGGTTCAACTGGCCGGCCGGACGTGCCCCGGGCCCCCGGACGCTGCTGGAGACGCTCAGCCTCCGCCGCCTGGTGCGGACCTTCGCGCCCGACGTCGTCCATTTGCACTCCTCGAAGGCGGGGCTGGCGGGGCGGCTGCTGCGGCGGCCGCGCGGCACGCCCACGATCTTCCAGCCGCACGGCTGGTCATGGCTCGCCGCCACCGGCCGGCAGGGCACCGCCAGCCGCCGCTGGGAGCGGATCGCGGCCCGCTGGAGCGACGCGCTGGTCTGCGTCGGGATCGGCGAACTGCGCGAGGGGATGCGCGCGGGCGTGCGCGGCCCCTACCGGCTCGTCCGCAACGGCGTGGACCGGCGCAGGTTCAGGCCCGCCGACGGTGCCGCCCGGCTGGCCGCGCGCACGCGCCTCGGCCTGCCCGCCGCTGCGCCGCTCGCCGTCTGCATCGGGCGCCTGACCCGGCAGAAAGGGCAGGACGTCCTGGTCGCGGCATGGCCGGGCGTCACCGAGCGGTGCCCGTCGGCCCGCCTCGCCATCGTGGGGGACGGCGAGGACCTGGACGCGCTGAGCCGCGAACCCGTGGCGGGCGTCCTGTTCGTCCCGGCAGTGCAGGATCCTCGCGACTGGCTGTCGGCGTCGAACGTGATCGTCCTTCCGTCCCGGTGGGAGGGGCTGCCGCTGACCGCGCTGGAGGCGCTCGCCACGGGACGCCCCCTCGTCGGGACGGACGTTCCGGGCATCACCGAGGTCGTCCGTCCCGGGATCGGCGCCCTCGTGCCGGTGGACGATCCCGCCGCGCTGGCCGAGGAGGTCGCGGGGCGGCTCCTCGTGCCCGGGATCGCCGAGCGGGAGGGACGGGAGGCGGCCGCCGCGTCGGCCGCCTACGACATCTCCCGGACGGTGGCGCTGCTGGCCGCCGTCACCCGCGGTGTCGCCGGGCTGGGCACCACGCCCGAGGAGGCCCTGGCCGATGTCCGGGCCGTGGCCGGGGGCCTGCTCGGCGCGGGCCGTCCCGGCTTCGCCGGCATCGTCGGGGAGGGCTTCCCCGGGGATGCCGCCGTGGACGGCGCGCCGGGCGCCGGTGTCGCGGCCGGTGTCGCGGATCGCGTCGGGGACGGCGTTGCGGACGGTGCCGGGGTCGGCGTCGAGGTCGTGGTCGTGTCCGGTGTGCGCGGGGCCGGGGGCGGGGCCGTCACGCCGCCGAACAGGTCGCGGTAGGTGCCGGAGGACCGCGGGTTACGGCCGCACGCCCAGACGCCGTGCGGGCAGTAGTCCGTGATCGACTGGTACACGACATCGTGCGACATGATCCAGTCGTACATTCCCTGGATATATTCCGGGTTGTCGGAGTTGCGGAACAGGCCCCATTCGGGGAACGAGATCGGCTTGCCGTGCGCGGCGGCGAATTCGGCCTGCGCGCGGAGCCCGTACGGCTCGTTGACGAATTCCTCGAACGACATGCCCGCCGGCTGGTCGTAACTGTCGGACCCGATGATGTCGACGACGTCGTCGCCCGGGTAGCACTCCGTCCAGGGAATCGCGTCCCGTCCCCGCGTCGGCGCGAAATCGAATCGGAAGCGGGTGCCCGGCACCGCGCGCATGGTGGTGACGATCCGCCGCCAGTACGCCTTCCAGGCGGCGGGATCGGGGGCGCAGCGGCCGCTGTAGGTCTCCCCGTTCATCTCCCAGCCGAGGACGATGACCGAGTCGCCGGCCCCGACGGACACGAGACGTCCGGCGAGGGTCCGGTAGTGGCCGTCGAACGCGCCCGCCGCGCCGCCCCGCAGCAGCGAGTCCAGCACCGGGACCGGCAGCGCGGCCTCGTTCGGGGCCATCATCGGCACGTTGATCACCAGCATCCGGCGCGGGTCGGCGGCCTTCCACCGCGCCCACGCCGTCAGCATCCGCCGCGGGCCCTCGATCTCGTGCCAGTCGTCGCCCGGCAGGTAGGTGCGCCCGACCGTCACCGTGGAGCCGAGCCACCGCTGGAAGCGCCCGACCCGGGCGACGCCCTCCACACCCGACCCCAGAAAAGCCCCCAAGGGAACATATCCCCGTGATTTCTGCACCGATCGGGGCTGCGGCCATGTCGCCAATGCCGACACGGTGAGCGCGAGCACCATGGCGGATACCGCCAGAATGGGAGGGAGCGGACAGAACGGAATCGGCGTTTTTCGCCGGTGCCCGGATGACCGCCCGGCGGAATGGATATCGGCAGCTCGCATGCGTATCGTATGCCCCGGGTGTCCGCCGCTGAACAAATATACCGGGCGGACGACGCCAAAATTTACAATCCGCTGGAATGGGTCCGCTGAACGCATGTTCGTCGATACGCAGGTCCCGTCGAGGGCCCGCCTGGATCCCGGTCTTCCCGTCCTGCTGCTGCGCACCGACCGTAACGTCTTCCATCACGGGACGCTCGGCGCGATCAGAAGTCTCGGACGCGCCGGGGTGCCGGTGCACGCCATCCTGGAGGGACGCGGCAACCCCGCGTCCCGCTCCCGCTACCTGTTCCGCGGGCATCCGTGGGCGCCGCCCGCGGCACGCCCGTCCGCGCTGCTGAGCCATCTGCGGGTGATCGGCGAGCGGGTCGGCGGGCCGGCGCTGCTCGTCCCGCTGGACGACGCCGGAGCGATCTTCGTCGCGGAGCACGCGGACGCGCTGACGCCCCACTTCGTCTTCCCGCACCAGGACCCGGACGCCCCCCGGCGCGTCGCCGACAAGGCGCTGCTGCTGGAGGCGTGCACCCGGTACGGCATCGCGTGCCCGCCGAGCCGGACGCCCGCGTCCGCCCACGAGGTGGACGAGGCCGCCGACGCGCTGGGCCTCCCGCTGATCGCCAAGTGGGCGCGGCCGTGGCGGCTCGGCCCGGGCATGCGGAGCACCACGCTGGTGCGCACCCTCGGTGAGGCGCACCGGCTGTTCGCCGCCACCCGCGACCGCGACCCGGACGGCGACGCGGGCCCGCTCATCCTGCAGCGGCGCATCCCGACGGCCGGCGGCGACTGGTTCTTCCAGGGCTACTTCGACGAGACCCTCGGCTGCCTGTTCGGCGCGACCGGCCGCAAGCACCTCGCGCATCCGCCGCAGGCCGGGCACACGGTCGCCGGGGAGTGGGTCGCCAACCCCGAACTCCAGCGGCTCGCCGTCCGGATCGTCCGGCTGCTCGGCTGCCGCGGGCTCGTCGACCTCGACTTCCGGTACGACGCCGACGACGGCGTCTACCACCTGCTGGACTTCAACCCCCGGATCGGCGCGCAGTTCCGGCTGTTCACCGACAGGGACGGCCTCGACCTCGCCCACGTCCTGCACCTGCACCAGTCGGGCCGCCGCGTCCCCGACACGCGTCCGGCGTTCGGCCGCAACCTGCTGGTGGAGAACCACTACCTCCAGGGGTCCGCCGGCCGGCGGATGAACCTTCTTCATCCTCGGTCAGTCGCCGAAGGCGACGGCTCTGGCGACGGGCCGGATGGGAAACGTCCACTGCTGCGCGCGGGAACCCTCCGCCCGCTGCGCGAGACACTGCGCCCGCTCCGCGAGACGCTCCGCCCGCTCCGCGAAGCCGACGAGTTCGCCTGGTACGCCGGCGACGACCTTCCGCCGTTCCTCGCGATGGGACGGCAGAGCGTGCTCCGCGCGGTCGAGCGGCTCCGCACCAGGTAACACAACACTCACACGGGGGAACGAACCATGAGCGACTCGGCCAGCGACGTCGTCATCGCCGGCGCAGGGCCCTACGGCCTGTCGACGGCCGCCCATCTGCAGAACCTCGGGCTGAAGGTCAGGATCATCGGGGAACCGATGCGGTTCTGGGCCGAGAACATGCCGGAGGGCATGTTCCTGAAGTCCGAGCCGTTCGCGTCCAGCCTGGGTGCGCCGATCAGGGGCATGTCCTTCACCGACCGTCATCCGGACTGGCGGGTGGGGCAGCCGATACCGCTGGAGACATTCGTGACCTACGGGCGCTGGTTCGCCTCCGTCGCGATCCCGGGCACCGAGGACGCGCAGGTCGTGAACGTCGGCCGGGGCGGTCCCGGCGGGTACCTCGTCACGCTGTCCACGGGCGAGATGATCGCGGCGCGCACGGTCGTCGTCGCCGTCGGCGTCGGGCCGTTCGCGTACGTCCCGGACGCGCTGGCGGGCCTGCCGTCCTGGCTCGTCTCGCACAGCAGCGCCCACCGCGACCTCGGCCTGTTCGCCGGCAAGGAGGTCGCCGTGGTCGGCGCCGGGCAGTCCGCGCTGGAGACCGCGGTGCTGCTGGCCGACGCGGGCGCGTCCCCGCACGTCCTCGCCCGCACCCCGCAACTCGACTGGAACACGGTGCCCGAGGAGAGGCGGTCCCTGTGGACGAGAGCGCGCGGAGGCCCCCGGTCCGGGCTCGGCACGGGCTACCGGACGTGGCTGTGGGCCGAACGTCCCGGGCTCGTCCGTCACCTGCCGGAGCGGACGCGGCGGCGGCTCGTCCGTGAGACGCTCCCGCCCGCCGGGGCGTGGTGGCTGCGCGACCGGCTGGACGAGCGCGTCCGCGTCTCGACGGGCCGGCACCTCGGCAAGGTGGCCGAGCGGGACGACGGCGTCGCCCTCACCACCACCGACCGCACGGGCCGCCGCCTGGTGACGGAGGTGGAGCACGTCATCGCCGCGACCGGGTTCGTCCCGGACGTGGAGCGGCTGACGATGCTGTCGCCCGAGCTGCGCGCCCGCGTCACCACCCGGCTCGGGGCGCCGGTGCTCAGCCGGGACTTCGAGGCATCCGTGCCCGGACTGTACTTCGCGGGCCTCGCCGCGGCGTCCACGTTCGGTCCGGTCATGCGGTTCGTCCACGGCGCCGACTTCGCGGCGCGGCGGATCGCGCACCACATCATCCGGCGGACGCCCCGGGTGCGGACGCCCGCCGGCCGTCCGGAGACCGCCCTGGAGCCGGACATCCCCACGCGGTGAAGGATCTTCCTCCGGTCGGCGGGCGCACCGTGACGGGTGCCCGCCGGCCCCGTCCGCGCTGCCGGTCCTGCGGTGCCGTCACCGCCAGGGCGGGTGCGCCCTGCGGCGTGCGCGCTCGGCGCGGGCCTTGGCGATCGTCCACTCCCAGCGGGAGTACAGCGTCCACGCACCGGTGAGGATCCGCTCCGAACGAGTGCTCTGAGCAGCGGGAACGCTGGGGGCGACGATGAGATGGACGTCGGTGCGGGTGACGAACCGGCGGCTGTGGCGGCTGCGGCGGCGATGGCGCGCCGGCCACAGGTGCGCGATCACGGACGAGTGGTCGGGCATCGGCATGCTCCTCGGGCGGGCGGCCGCCGTGACCGCCCGCTCACCGAGCGTAGCGCACGAGATACCGTCCGCCATACTTCTCCTGAACCCCGCATGAACGCCGGCCGTCCCGCCGCCCCGCACCGGCCGCGGAACCCGGCAAAACCTCAAAACCTGACAAAGGGGTATTCGTGCGGCCGGAAAACCTTGCGCGGTAAAAAGGGAATTCATGCGCCGGTAAATGATCCGGAGACACACCGGACGAGAAAACAATGGCTCCTTGATTGCGCGTTCCACGGTGCTACGTTCGTGCCACCGAACAAGTACCGGACGTCAATGCGAGGAGAGGACCGGCAATGCAGCCCGCACCGATCCAGCGTGGGGCGATACGCCCCCAGGGTCGGCCGCGGTGTGCCCTCGTCCCGGTTCTCGTGCGCCTGATCGCCATCGCCGGATTCGCGTTCGCGGGCTGGCTCGCCCTCTCCGCGCTGAGCGAATCCGCGTCCGCGGCACAGCAGCCTGTGCGCCCGGACGACACCACCCGGAACGCCGCCCCCGCACTCCACGACTCCGAGTCGCGGGGACGCGACGCCTCCGGCGTACCGGAGCGCATACCGCAGCGCGTGCAGGAGCTCGGCGGCCGTCCGTTGCGGCATGTCGGCTCGTGGGACGACGACCTCCGCGGTGTGCCGGAGCATGTGCAGGAGATCGGGGATCACCCCGTCCGGTTCCTCCGGGCGCGGCGGCATGACGTGTTCGAGCGCAAGGACCGGACCGTCCGCCAGGTGAGAGAGCTGGCCGACGCGGCCGGCGTCCCGCGCGTGCGGCTGCCCGCCGTCCGGACGGACGCGCCCATCGTGGACGGTCTCGTCCATGACATCGCGGACTCGCGACCCGGCCTGGACCAGGGGCTGCTGTCAAGCGCCCAGGAGCAGCCGGCGGCGGACGACGAGGCACAGGCGAGTGACGAGGCGGCGTCCGGCGCCGGCACGGCCGCCCGGAGCGGTCATTCGCCGCACGCGCCCGGTCCCTTCGCGGGAGACCGGGAGCAGCGCCACTGCCACGGGTGCCAGGGGGACCAGCACGGTCCCGGGCCCGTCCTGCCGTCGGGGCAGGACAGCCCGCGGAGCGGCGGCAACGGCGGTCATCCGTTCTCGCCCGTCGCCGACCTTCGCGGCGGCCGGTATCCGGCGGCGCCGCCCGCCGCGGAGACCCGCACGTTCCACCGCACGGCGCTGACCGACCTGTCCGCGCCCGGCGGCCCGTCCGTCGTCCCGGACTAGGGATCCCCGGCCGGCCGTAGCGGCCGGCCCCGGCGGCCCGCGCGCGATGAGGCGCGCCGCCCGCCCCCGATCACCCGAGTGATCACTTCCATCGGACTTTCCTCGATCGGCAACGGCCTCGCCGGCCGCTGCCGGCTGCGCTCACCCGGACGGTGCCGCGCAGCGACCACCACCGATTCACCGAATCGCGAAACAGGACAGGAGCAACACCAATGCGCATGTGGGCAAGGAACACCGGCCGCGCCGCCCTGGTGGCCGCGGGCGCCGTCGCAGTCGGAGCCGCCTTCGGCTCCGGCGCGGTCGCGAGCGCCGACACCACGTCCGGCAACTTCAGCGTGCTGGGCGGCAACCAGGTGCAGATCCCGATCTCCATCCCGATCGAGGCGAGCGGCAACGCCGCCGCCCTGCTCGGGGCGTCCCAGGCCCAGTCGATGGGCGGGGCCACGGTCGAGGGCGCCCGGCACGGCGGCGGCGACGGCATGCAGACCTCCGGCAACTTCTCGGTCGGCGGCGGCAACCAGGTCAAGGCGCCGATCAGCATCCCGGTGGACGTCTGCGGAAACGCCATCGCGATCATCGGGCTCAGCAAGGCCCAGTGCAAGGGCGGCGCCATCGTCTCGTCCGGCGGGAAGGACTCCCACCACGAGTCGGGTCACGGCTACCGGACCTCCGGGTGGGGCGACGACGGCGGCTGGGGCGGCAACGGCGGCGGGGGCATGCAGACCTCCGGCAACTTCAGCATCCTGGGCGGGAACCAGGTGTACGCGCCGATCAGCGTCCCGGTGAA
The DNA here is from genome assembly GCF_052245875.1 of Actinomadura sp. 3N407. Taxonomy (NCBI): domain Bacteria; kingdom Bacillati; phylum Actinomycetota; class Actinomycetes; order Streptosporangiales; family Thermomonosporaceae; genus Actinomadura; species Actinomadura sp. 3N407. The sequence continues at coordinate 53,976 of NZ_JBQQBP010000024.1, read as the reverse complement.
CGTGTGCGGCAACTCCGTCGCGGTGCTCGGGGCCGCGCGGGCGCAGTGCAAGGGCGGCGCGTCCGTCGAGCGCGGCGGCGGCCGCGACCCGCAGATGAGGACCTCCGGCAACTTCAGCATCCTGGGCGGCAACCAGGTGTACGCGCCGATCAGTGCGCCGGTGAACGTGTGCGGCAACGCGGTCGCGGTCCTGGGCCTGGCGCAGGCGCAGTGCAAGGGCGGCGCGTCGGTCGGGGACGGGCACGACAAGCTGCCGCCCACCCTGCGGACGCCGCCGAAGAAGAAGCACAAGGTCTACAAGCCGTCCAAGGACAGGCCCGCCGCCGGGAAGAAGAAGCTGCCGTCGACGATGCGGGCGAGCGGCTACCGCATGGCGCGGCCGGCCAGCGGCTACCGGAGCGCGGAGGGCCTGCCCGCCGTGCAGGGATTCGTGGACTCGCTCAAGCGGTCCGCGCCGTCGACGGTGCCGGGGGTGGACGTCAAGCCGGGCCACATCGGCCCGAAGCTGCCGATGGACGGGGGGCTGCCGGTCAAGGTCGGCTCCCCGGTCCTGAACTCCTGACGGCACCGAATCGGCGCGGGTGACGATTCGCGGCCGATGAGCTGAGGCGAGGGGGGCGGCAGACGTGCCGCCCCCTTTCCCGTCAGCGGAACCTTCCCGTCAGCGGAACCCAGATCGATGGAGGCGCACCATGCTCGATCGCAAGTCCCTCGCCGCCGCGGCGCTGGCCGCGTGCTGCGGTCTGCCGGTCCTCGGCGTCCCGCAGGCACAGGCGGAGACGCGGGCGCGGGCGGAGACGGCGGCCGTGTCCGCCGCTCCCGCCGGGCCGAGGAAGGGCGCGGTGATCGCACGCATCCGGATCAAGCGGATGGGCTTGAAGGCCAAGGTCAGTGAGGGGGTCGGCGGCTCGGTGCTGCGGCGTGCGGTCGGGCACTACCCGGGGACGGCCCTGCCGGGACAGGAGGGCAACACGGTGCTGCTCGGCCACCGGACGACCCATCTCCGCCCGTTCAACAAGCTCGACATGATGCGGCGCGGCGACCGGATCGTCCTGCGGGTCGGCAGGACGTCCTATGTCTACAAGGCGCGGAGCATGCACGTCATCAAGCCGAGGAACCGGAGTGTCCTGGAGCCGGTGCCCTTCAAGCGGCGCAGCGCGCCCGACGGCGAGTACGTCACGCTGATCACCTGCACCCCGAAGGGGTCGGACCGGCTCCGCCTCGTCGTCATCGGCACGCTTCACCACAAGAAGCGCATCCGCTGACCCCGATCGTCATGGCCGGACGCTGGACGGTGCGCCGACCGCCGCCGCTCAGCGTCCGCCGTAGAGGGCGATGAGCCCGTCGTAGTCGCCCTTGCCGAGGGTGGCGGGGCCGTTGTCGCATGACGCGATCGACGGCGCCATCGTGAGGCCGGCGTGGTCGGCCCCCTCGACGTGAGCGAGGCCGAGGACATGTCCCGCCTCATGCGTCGCGACCGCCTCGGCCGAGTAGCTCCCGGACGGGCACGTGCCGCCCGACCACCACTTCTTCCCCTGCTCCTGCAGAGCCATGTCGGTCTCGACCGTCGTCTCGCCCCGGAACCAGATGCAGGTCGCCGCGAGGACGTCGACCTCTGCGCCGGTCATGGCCAGCCAGCCGAACGTGTTGACCCGGTTCCGGTTCCCGCAGGCGGCCTCCGCGGTGATGTTCGGGGCGCCGTCCGATCGTCCCGCGTAGTGCCGGCCGATGTCCGGCGGTGGCGTGAACCGCCCGTCGTCGTCGCAGTCGGTCCGGGCATCGACCATGTTGGAGATGCCCCGGGTGATGCCGGTCATGGGCAGCCCGCTCGTCCCCGGGTGGTAGCGCCACTGGACGGTGGCGCCCTTCGGCCACTTGCTGGGTTCGAGGCGGTGCACGCCGTCCTCGCAGGGATCCAGCGGCGCACGGGATCCGCGCGGCCTGCCCTCGGGGATCCGCCCGCCCCGCGCGGTGATGGTGATCTCGCCCGCGCGGTCGTCGACCTCGATGCGCAGTTCGGCGCCGCCGGTGGTGCGCAGCGCGTGCGCGACCAGCGAGGTCCCGTCGGCCGGGACGGTCGCGGTGAGCCCGTTCGCGCCGCGGACGGTGCGGCCGCGCAGGTCGCAGTCGGCGATCTCGACCCGCTGCGGCATCGCGTGGGCGGACAGGGTGCCGCCGGGCTTGCACCAGGCGGGAGGACGCCCGGCCGCCAGGGCGGTCCCGGCCGTCACCGTGCACGCGAGGGCGGCGGTCACCGCCGCCGCCACCGCGGCCGGCCGGCACGCGCGTGAGAATCGGTGCATAGCGTTTCTCCGATGTGTGGGAACGTCCTTTCGCAGTGTTTCGCGGTCCACGGAAAGGGAAACCGCCGCTTTCTAAAATGATCACCATCATGGGCATTGTGTCGTCCGCAAATAGGGGGCAATGGGTATTTGCCACCGAAAATGCCGGACGTGCCGCCGGGAGGTGGAAGTAAGTCTTCGGTAAATCATTTACCACAATCGCGTAAACGAGTTTATCGACGGCCTATTCGGAAATGCAGCAAGTAATCCGGCAACTCGGGATCAACAGACCAAGGACTCCGGTGCCGCCGGTGTCCGACCGAGATCCACCGCTACCGAGTGGCGGGCACCACCTCCTCCCCCCGATCCCCCGCCGTCCGGCAGCGTTCACGGAAGCAGAGGTGTTCAACGTGCAGGCGCAGACACAGGTGCGGGAACTGATGGGCATGAGCGTGACCGACACCAACGGCACGAAGGTCGGCACGATCAAGCAGGTTTACCTCAACGATGACTCCGGGACTCCGGAGTGGGTGACCGTGCACACCGGATGGTTCGGGATGCGAGAGAGCTTCGTCCCCCTGTCCGGGGCGCGCAAGAGCCAGGACGTGCTGCAGGTTCCGTACGACAAGGAGACCATCAAGGGCGCTCCGAACGTGGACGCGGACGAGCACCTGTCGCATGCCCAGATCGTGGACCTTTACCGGCATTACGGTGTGCGTCCGCCGGGCGGCCGCCGTACGGGCGAGACGGGCACCCAGGAGGGGACGACGGGTGAACGCCGCTTCACCGGCACCGAGGGCAAGGCCGCCGCCGGCACGTCCGACACGTCCGGCACCGAGGGCGCGGCCGGCACGCAGGGCAAGGTCGGTGCGGCGGGCGTGGCCGGCACCGCGGGCGCCGCCGGGATGGCCGTCCGCCCCGAGAAGGGCAAGCGGGAACGGCAGACCATGCCGCCGCAGTCGGCGCGCGAGGGCGCGGAGGCCCCGATGACCGAGATCACCCGGTCGGAGGAGCAGATGCGCATCGGCACCGAACGGCACGAGTCGGGCCGCGTCCGGGTGCACAAGTGGGTCGAGACCGAGACGGTCGAGCGCACGATCCCCGTCTCTCACGAGGAGATCAAGATCGACCGCGAGCCGATCACGGGCGGCGAGCCGAGCGCGGACGTGTCGCTCTCCGAGGACGACCAGGAGATCATCCTCTACGAGGAGCGCCCGGTCGTGGCGAAGGAGACCGTCCCGGTCGAGCGCATCCGGGTCCGCACCGAGCAGGTGCAGGACGAGCAGACGGTCCGCGGCGAACTCCGCAAGGAGCGCATCGAGGTCACGCGCGACGAGGAGAGCGGGACCGGGCGGGAGACCGGCCGCGGCGAGCGCGGCGACCTGCCCAAGTAGCCTCTCGCCGCACCGGAGGCGCACCGGAGGACGACGCGCCCGGCCGGTCGCTCACCCGCCGACCGGCCGGGCGCCCGGCGCCCCGCGCCGAGGGTGCCGGAAGCGCGGCCGGGTGTGGCCATGGTGCCGGATGGGGCCGCCGCCCGGCCGCACGCGGGGCGCCCGGCGGGCGCCCCCGGCGGGGCCGGGATGATCTCCACCCGTCTGACCAGCGCCGTCCGGGGACGTGACGGGACGTGTGGAGTCGATCACCGTCAACCCTGTGTTTCAGGGTCTTCCACGGCTGCGGACATCATTAATTAGGTTTCTTGACAGATAAGCGGGAGCGGTAGAGGTTCCTGGGTGACGACGTCACCGGCGCAGGGGTCATGGCCGTCCGGGCGAGCCATGACCCCGGGCCCCGGCGCGCGGTCCGCCGGGCCGCGCGGCGTCCACGAAGCGACCCAGGAGGGACGACTTGCGACACCCCCACAGACGCGTCATCAGCCCCCGGATCGGGCGGTCACTGGTCGCGATCGCGACCATCGCCGCCCTCCCGTCGGCCGTCGCGGCGCAACCAGCGCTGGCCGCCGCTCCCCAGGCCGCCCCGGCCGACGCGGCCTACCTGAACCCGCGGCTCCCCGTCTCCAAGCGGGTCGACGACCTGCTCGACCGCATGACCTTGGAGGAGAAGGTCGGCCAGATGACGCAGGCCGAACGCGGCGCCATCGACGGAGACCGCGACCAGATCACGGAACTGGCGCTCGGTTCCGTCCTGTCGGGCGGCGGTTCGGTGCCCGCCGACAACACGCCCGAGGGCTGGGCCGACATGGTGGACGCCTACCAGTCGAAGGCGCTCGCCACCCGGCTGAAGATCCCGCTGCTGTACGGGATCGACTCCGTGCACGGCCACAACAACCTCGTCGGCGCGACCGTGTTCCCGCACAACATCGGGATGGGCGCGACCCGCAACCCCGGCCTGGTCCGACGGCAGCAGGAGATCACGGCCAAGGAGACCAGGGCGACCGGCCCGCAGTGGGTCTTCGGGCCATGCGTCTGCGTCGTCCGCGACCTGCGCTGGGGCCGTGCCTACGAGGCCTACGGCGAGGACCCGAGGCTGGTCATCGAGATGGAGACCGGCATCGAGGGTTTCCAGGGCCGCCACGAACGGGACCTGAAGAGCCCCAGGCACGTCCTGGCGACGGCCAAGCACTACGCCGGTGACGGCGACACGGTGTTCGGCTCCTCCACCACCGGCGACTACACCATCGACCAGGGCGTCACGGTCACCGACCGCCGGACGTTCGCGAAGGTCAACGTGGCGCCGTACGTCACGGCCGTGAAGAGGCACGACGTCGGCAGCATCATGCCGTCGTTCTCCAGCGTGGACTGGAAGGAGGACGGCGTCGGCAACCCCGTCAAGATGCACGCGCACAAGGAACTGCTGACCGACGTCCTGAAGAACAAGATCGGCTTCGACGGCTTCCTCATCAGCGACTGGGCGGCCATCCAGCAGATCCCCGGCGACTACGCCACCCAGGTCCGGACGTCCGTCAACGCCGGCGTCGACATGTTCATGGAGCCCTACAGCGCCCCGCAGTTCATCGAGACGCTGCTCGCCGAGGTCCGCGCGGGACGCGTGAAGGAGTCGCGCGTCGACGACGCCGTCAGCCGCATCCTGAAGGCCAAGTTCGAACTCGGCCTGTTCGAGAAGCCCTACACCGACCGCAGGTACGCCGGGACGATCGGCTCGCCGGCGCACCGCGCGGTCGCCCGCCGTGCCGTCGCCGAGTCGCAGGTCCTGCTGAAGAACTCCGGCCGCGCGCTGCCGCTGAGGCGCAACGAGGAGATCTACGTCGCGGGCACCAACGCCGACGACATCGGCAACCAGGCCGGCGGCTGGACGGTCACGTGGCAGGGGGAGTCCGGCGACATCATCCCCGGCACGACGATCCTGGAGGGCATCGAGCAGAACTCCGGGAACGTCACCTACAGCGAGGACGCCTCGGCGCCGATGTCGGGCAGTGACGTCGGCATCGTCGTGGTCGGCGAGACCCCGTACGCCGAGGGCGTCGGCGACGTCGGCAACGGGCACACGCTGAACCTGTCCGACGCCGACAAGGCCAACATCGACAAGGTGTGCGGCGCGATCGAGACCTGCGTCGTCCTCGACGTCGCGGGCCGGCCGCAGATCGTCACCGACCGGCTGCCGAAGATGGACGCGTTCGTCATGTCCTGGCTGCCCGGCAGTGAGGGCGCGGGCGTCTCCGACGTCCTGTTCGGCAAGCGTCCGTTCAAGGGCCGCCTCCCGGTGAGCTGGCCCCGCAGCGAGGACCAGGAGCCCGTCAACATCGGCGACCGGAACTACGACCCGCTGTTCCCCTACGGCTACGGCCTGCGGACCCGCCGAGGCCACCACCACTGAGTCACGCCCATCCCGCTGACGGGCCGGCCGTCCACCACCCCGGGCGGCCGGCCCGATCCCTCCGGGTTCACGCCGTTTACCGACGGTCTCGCTGGAGAGGCTGCCCTCAGCATCCGAAGGAGGGCGTGTGGATCCGAAGCCGCGGGTCGCGTTCGTGCTCGGGGGCGGCGGTGTGCTCGGCGCGCACGAGGTCGGCATGCTGCGGGCGCTGCAGGAGCACGGCGTCCGGCCCGACGTCGTCGTGGGGACGTCGATCGGCGCGCTGAACGGCGCGTTCGTCGCCGCCGAACCGGCCACGGCGGTCGAGCGGCTCACCGGCCTGTGGGCGGAGGACTCCGTCCGCGACGTGTTCGGCGCCCGGGTCTGGGCGCGGCTGTGGACGCTCGCCCGCTCCGGTACCCACCTGCACTCGAACGAGCAGCTGCGCCGCATGCTGGACGAACTGCTGCCCGTCCGGACGTTCGAGGAGATGGCCGTCCCGTTCCAGTGCGTCGCCGCGGGAATCGAGACGGCGATGGCGCACTGGTTCACCGGCGGGCCGCTCATCCCGGCGATGCTGGCCTCGTCCGCCGCGCCGGGACTGCTCCCGCCCGTCCGGATCGGCGACCGGCACTACTTCGACGGCGGGCTCGTGGACAGCATCCCGGTCGGCCGCGCCGCCATGCTCGGCGCCACCACCATCTACGTCCTGCACGTCGGGCGCATCGAGCGCGACCTGACGCCGCCGCGCCGGCCGTGGGAGGTCGGCATGGTCGCGTTCGAGATCGCGCGGCGGCACCGCTTCTTCGAGGAGATGGCGAGCCTGCCGGACGGCCTGGACGTGCACGTCCTCCCCGCGGGCGGCGGAGCGCAGAAGGCCGGGATCGACCTCGCCCAGATGCGGTACCGGAACATGTCGGGAATCCGGGCCCACATCGAGCGGGCCTACCAGGCATCCTTGGGATACCTCAAAGAACGAGCGTGAGATGCTTCCACCTCCCTTCGTGCGCCGTCTCCTCCTCACCCCGCTGCTGTTCGCCCTCACCCTCCTGATCATCGTGGTGTTCCCGGTCGCCTACCCGGTGGCGTTCGTCCTCGGCCGCGACCGGGGGCGCGCCGCCCGGCTGCTGTGGTTCGCGCTGACGTGGGGGACGCGGGAGTCGGTCGCCGTCCTGGAATGCGGATGGCTGTGGTGCCGGCGCCGCGCCCATGACGACCGGCACTACGACATCATCCGCCGCTACGTCGCCGCCCTGTACGCGGTGGCGGAGCGGCGCCTCGGCCTCCGCGTGCGGATCGAGGGCGACGCCGAAACCGGGACGGGCGGCGACCGCCCGCTGATCGTCCTCAGCCGGCACGCGGGACCGGGCGACGCGCTCCTGCTCGTCCACCACCTGCTCACCGACTACCGGCGGCGGCCCCGCGTGGTCATGAAGTCGCAGCTCCAGCTCGACCCCTGCGTCGACATCGCGGCGAACCGCATGCCGAACGTGTTCGTCTCACCCGGAGGCCGCGCCATCGACGACATCAGCTGCCTCGCCACCGGCCTCGGGCCCCGCGACGCCCTCATGATCTTCCCCGAGGGCGGCAACTTCACCCCGGAACGCCGGCAGCGCGCGATCCGGCGGCTGACCCGGCTCCGCCGCGCGGACGAGGCGGAACGCGCGAGCCGCATGCCGAACCTGATGCCGCCGCGCCCCGGCGGGGTCCTGGCCGCCCTCGAAGCCGCCCCGTCCGCCGACGTCGTGTTCGTCGCCCACATCGGGCTCGACGACATGACCACCGCCGGCGACATCTGGCGGCGCGTCCCGCTCACCGGCGTCGTCCACGCCCACTGGTGGCGGATCCCCGCCGAGGACGTCCCCGGCGACCGCGACGCCCGCACCGACTGGCTGTACACGCAGTGGGAACGCGCCGACGCCTGGATCACCGCCAACCGGGCACCCGAGCCGAAGTGACATCATGGAACACATGGGCGACGAGGGAACGGTGCGGGTCGATCTGTGGCTCTGGTCCGTGCGCCTGCTGAAGACCCGCTCGATGGCGACCACCGCCTGCCGCGCGGGGCACGTCCGCGTGAACGACGAGCGCGCCAAGCCGTCCACCGCGGTGAGGCCCGGTGACGAGATCCGGCTCCGCCACGACGGGCGGGAACGGATCGTCGTCGTACAGAAGATCATCCGCAAGCGGGTCGGGGCGCCCGCCGCCGCCGAATGCCTCATCGACAAGAGCCCGCCCCCGCCGCCGCGCGAGGCGCTCATCCCCGTCGGCCGCCGCGAACGCGGAGCGGGGCGTCCCACCAAACGCGACCGGCGCGAGCTGGAACGCGTCCTGGACCGCTACCGCACCCTCAACAACCCGCCCAAATCGGACTGACCGCCCGGCCGGCTGCAGACCGGCCGCGCGGCCCTCAGACCGTCCGGGGCGCGGAACGGCCGAGGGACGACCCGTCAGCCGCGAGTCCCTCCGCGACGACGATCTGGGACCTCCGCAGCGTGGCGGCGGTCTCGAAGCCGGTCCGCCGCACGGTCCCCGCCACCGCCAGCCGCGACGGGTCCGGCCCCGTCCGGAACCTCCACGCGACCACGTCGGTGGCGCCGTTCCAACTCACATGGACGCGCATCCGGTCGCCGCCCACCGGCGCCACCGCCACGGCGGGGCCCGCCGCGGGCCGCGCCGACCAGGCGGCACGGTAGGCGCGGTACGAGCCGTCACCGACACCCGTGATCTCCAGGACGGGCCTTCCCCCGGCGGTGAACTCCGTCATCGCGGACGTCGAGCCCCATCCGACGAGCGCGTTCCCGCCCGGCAGCATCTGCATGTTCCCCATGTACAGCCCGAAGGTCTTGCCGTCGCCGAACTCGCTGACGAGCGTCACCTTGCGGGCCGTCTCGTCGACCTCCAGGACGAGCCCCCGCGAAGGGCCGTCGCCCACCTTGGCGATGTGGTTGTCGAACAGCGAGATCGTCCCGTCCGGCTGCCGCCTCGCGTCGTGCTGCCAGGCGAACGCCGCGTCCTCGGGGACCGTGAAGTCGCTGCGGTTGCCGCCCATCCGCCAGCGCACGGCGCCCGTGTTCCGGTCGAGGGAGTAGAGAGCGCACGAGTTGCGCGCCGACAGCAGCAGCGTCTCCCCGTCGTCCTGGACGGAGTTGAGGTGAATCGGGTCGAACGGCTTGCCCGCGCTGCCGTCGGCGTTGTCCGCCAGCGGGGTGAGCGTCTCGCCGATGTCCAGATGGTCGAGGGCGCTCCAGTCGAGCAGCACCTCGCCCGTCTTCACGTCGATCTCCTGGACCCGGTTGTCGAGAACACGGCCGTCGCGGGGACCGCCGATCGGGCGCATGTCGGCGGTGACCTCCGGGTAGGCGATGAACAGCGCCGTGCCGCGCTCGGTGAGCAGGAACTCGTGCAGGTCCCCCCGGACGCCGTTCCCGGCGTGCACCTCGGCGACCCGCCGGTAGTCCCGCCCGAGGACGACGCCGACCCCCACCCCGTGCCCGCCCGGTCTGCGCTCGCCCTCCCAGTAGGTGAGCACCGGCTCACCCTCATAGGTCTGCACCCTCAGATCGGTGACGAGCCGGTCCGACCGGTGGATCCAGACCGGCTCGCCCCGGTCGTCCACGATGAGGGCGTCGGCGGCGTCCTTCCCCCGGAACGGCCCGAGGAACAGCAGGCCGGGCGCCGTCCGGCCGAGACGCCGCGCCTTCAGCCCCGGCGGCCGCACACCCGGCAGCGTGACGTAGCCGCCCGCGTCCGTCCCGGGTTCCGCGGCGCCGCGACCGCCGGCCCCGGCACCGCTGAGTAGGGCGGCCCCACCGACCAGGCCGGACATGAAAAAGCCGCGACGTGTGAAGCTCATGCGGCCTTTCTACCCGGTGCATGTAAGAACTTCGTTAGCGCGCCGTAGGAGACGTTCACGAGCCACCGGCGTGCCGCTGCCTCCGCCCGGAGAAGACCCCGACACCGCCCCTCGCCCGCCTGACCGCGTCAGGAAAGAATTCCGGCCGCTCGGGCGGTGACGAGCCAGGACGGGAACTCGTCCATCAGAGAGTCGTAGAGGTCGCTGTCGGCGATGGCGCGCGGGTCGGCCCCGGCCGGGAAGAACGCGGCGTTGTCGATCGCGCGCTTGCGCGGCACGGGGAGGTCGTCGAGCTTGCGCAGGAACTTGCCTCTACGGCACCGATCAATGCACAGGCCCCTGACAGAGCAGCCACGACCACGTCCTCGGCATTAACGACCACGAAACGTATTCAAGGATGGTCTGACTGTTCGATCGGGCCTGATGCCCTGCTGGCCGAATGGCTGGATCGAACCGGCGACGGCCCGACCTCCCCCAGTGCCCCCGGCTGAGACCGCGATCAGGTGCAGTCCGGACGGCGTGCGCGTCAGGTGGGTGTGCCGGCTTTGCGCGCGAGGATGAGTCGGTAGCGCGGGCTGCCGTCCTGGCGTCGTCCTAGGGCGGTCAAGGGGGTTGTCGTCACGGTGAATCCGGCTGCTGTGAGGTCGTTGCGGACCGCGTGCAGCGGGCAGGTGCGGTAGTACATGACGAACGGGGGACGCCACACGGCGTTGCGGGCCCGCATGGCAAGGTCGAATCCGAGCAGCGTCCAGTACCAGCCCGAGGTGACGGGTGGGGGCGCGCCGATCGGGAAGGCGAAGAGTCCGCCGGGTCGCAGCGCGCGGTACACCCCGGCGAACAGGGCGGGTCGTTCGGCGGGCAGGAAGTGTCCGAGGGCTCCGAAGGTGACCGCGAGGTCGAAGGCCTCGGTGAAGGGCAGGGCCCGGACGTCGGCCCGTACCCAGTCGGCGTCCGGGTGTGTGGTGCGTGCTTGGGTGAGCATGCCGGTGCTGAAGTCGACGCCTGTGGCGCGTTCTTGACATAGGGGTTGGAGGACCCGCATGCCCGCGCCGGTGCCGCAGCACACGTCCAGTCCGTGGCGGAACGGTCCGAGCGGGCGCAGTGTGTCGGCGGTTGCGTCGAGGACGCTGTCGGGGGTGCGGAAAGGCGTGTGGTCGAATTTGGGTGCGAGGAGGTCGTAGCCGCGCTCGACCGAGGACAGCGCCTGGATCGCCAGTTCACGCAGAGACGGGCCTTGAGTCGAGAACACGCGCCAAGGGTACTTCTGGATGCCGGGCGGGCCGTCAGTTCCGAGATCGCGATGCTCGGTTCGGTTGCTGGTTGTGCCGATCCTGCTCGAAACCCGAGGGTCACCCACCGATGCGGTGCTAGGCCGAGGGGGTGATGAGTTCGTCGGTGACCCACTGTGCGACGTTGCCGGGGTACGGGTCCGGTAGTCCGAGGACGATGTGCTGGAAGCCGGCGTCGATTGCCTCCCCGATTGCGTCCAGCGTCATGCTGGGCTGGTCGTAGGAGACCAGCAGGTGGATCGAGCGGGTGACCGAGGCGGGGTCTCGGCCGATCTCGGCGCAGTAGCGGTCCAGCAGTGCGCTGCGGCGGATGGCGTCGTCGATGTCCCCGCCGGGGATGTTCCACAGGTCGGCGTGCTCGGCGACCACGCGCAGCACCGGGGCCGACCGTCCGCCGATGAGGATCGGCGGGCAGGGGCGGGAGCCTGCGCCGATACCGAAGTCGAGCCGTCCGCCGGAGACGATGTCGACGGTGGCGGCGATCTTGGCCAGCATCGCGGGCGGCCGGAAGCGGTTGCTGGTCACGAGCAGGCCGAGGCGCAGTCGCCGGGTCTGTGCGGCGAGGGCCGAGAGCATCGTCCAGCCTTCGTGGGTCGGTCCGCTCGGGTCGCCGCCGATCGGCATGAGGTGATCGAACAGCCACGCGTGCTCGATCTCCGGGATCGTGTCCGCCTCGCGCCAGACTCGCAGGACGTCGTGGTAGTCGACCTGCGACGGGGCGGTCATGATCCCGAAACGAGGCCGGGGTGTGTGCGGCGTGGGCGGTCGGTCCTTTCAACACGGGTGGGACACGCTCCAGTTCGGGAGCGGCAGGGCCTTTGAGTCTTCGAAGCTGCCTTTGGGACGGATCAGGCGGCAGGGGGCGCTGCCGCCCGCCTGCCTCCTGATCGCTGACGGGACGAGCGGTCAGCGACGTCGCAGCGCCGCGTCGAGCAGGGCGGGCGGCGTGTCGAACTTCTCGTGCGGGGCGAGGTCGACACCCGGAGCGACGATCGCGTCGATGGCGTCGAGCACGTCGGCGGGGAGCACGGTGTCCGCGGCGGCGAGCTGGGAGTGCAGGTGGTCCATGGTGCGGGGGCCGATGATCGCGCTCGTCACGGCCGGGTGTGCGGTCACGAAACCGAGCGCCAGCTGGATCATCGTCAGACCGGCCTCGTCGGCGACCGTGGCCAGCCGCTCGACGGCATCGAGCCTGGCCCGGTTGGAGGGGATGGCGGTGTCGAAGCGTTGCGGCATGAGTGCCGAGCGGCTGGTGGCGATCTCCCTGCCCTCGCGGACGGCGCCCGACAGCCAGCCCGAGGCCAGCGGACTCCACGCCAGCACACCGAGCCCGTACTCCTCGGTCACGGGCAGGACGTGGGTCTCGATCCCGCGCTGCAGGATCGAGTAGCTGGGCTGCTCGGTGACGTAACGGCTCAGGTGGTTCTCCCGGGCCGCCCATTCGGCCTGCACGATGCGGTACGCGGGGAACGTCGAGGAGCCGAAGTAGCGGATCTTTCCCGCGCGCTGCAGGTCGGTCAGAGCCGACAGCGTTTCCTCGTCGCCGGTCCTCGGGTCCCACCGGTGGATCTGGTAGAGATCAACATGGTCGACGCCCAGGCGGCGCAGGCTGTTGTCCAACTCGGTGACCAGCCAGCGGCGCGAACTGCCCTGGTGGTTGCGTTCGTCCCCCATCGGCATGCCCGCCTTCGTGGCCAGGACGAGGTCGTCGCGGCGGCCGGCGATGGCCTTGCCGACCATCTCCTCTGACTCACCCTGGCCGTACATATCGGCGGTGTCGATGAAGTTGATCCCCTCGTCCATGGCGGTGTCGACCATGGCGGTGACCTCGTCCTGGGTGGTACGTCCCAGACCACCGAAGTTCATCGCGCCGAGCACAAGGGTGCTGACCTGCACACCAGTGCGGCCCAAGGTGCGGTACTGCATGAGTGTTCCTCCCTAAGAGGGGAAGCGACTACGTGGCTGGCTTCGGCTCGCCTGTTCTGGCATCCTGAACAAGCGGAACCTTGTTCCGTTAAATCAACCATACGGAACATGGTTCCGTTTGCCAAGTGGAGTGACGGAGGTAGTGGCGCAGTGGTGGACACCGGTGGCGGATCAGGGTCGTCAGCCCCGCGGAAACGCGCCGACGCCCGGCGCAACGAGCAGACACTGCTGGACGCGGCCGCCGCGGCCTTCGTCTCTTCCGGCGTCGATGCGCCCGTGCGCGACATCGCCGCGAAGGCCGGCGTCGGCGTCGGCACGATCTACCGCCACTTCCCGACGCGGGCCGATCTCATCGTCGCCGTCTACCGGCACCAGGTCGAGGCATGCGCTGAGGCCGGCCCGACACTGCTGGCGAACAGCAGCACGCCGCACGCCGCCCTGGCCCGGTGGATCAACCTCTTCGTCGACTTCCTGGTCACCAAGCACGGTCTCGCCGAGGCGCTGCGGTCCGACGATGCCGCCTTCGAGACCCTGCACGCCTACTTCCTCGACCGCCTCGTCCCCGTGTGCGCCCAGCTGCTCGACGCCGCCGCCGAGGCGGGCGAGATCCGCCCCGACACGGACGCCTACGAACTGCTGCGCGCCGTCGGCAATCTCTGCATCGGTGCGGACAACGACCCCCGCTACGACGCGCGTCGCATGGTCGAACTCGTCATCACGGGCCTGCGCCGCCAGTAGGGAGTGTCACCCACAGGCCCCTCACGTCCGTCGCGCCGCCACCCCGTACGCAAACGGAACGAAGTACCGAAGCCGCGGACGAAGGGGGGCCGGGCCGCGTGCGGACCACCCCCCGGCGGAGCTCCATCCGATCGGACCTACTCGAGGACCGCCTGGTCGCTCTCCTTGCGCAGCGCGACACCGAGCAGCGCCCATAGGACGCCCCAGCCCGCGATGGCGAACAGCGGCGGTTCCGGGCTGGTCGCCGCGAAGGGGATCATGAAGAGGAACGGGTACACGCCGATGCCCAGCGGCACCAGGCGGTGCCACCCGGCCCAGTGACCGGAGCGCAGGACGGCGATGCCGACCAGGATCGTGCGCCGGCATGGGTGATTCGAAGTCGGCCTTGGGGTCATCGTCGATCAACGCGTCGTGGACGATGAGCGCGCCGCCCGGCGGCGGAGCCCGATGAGCGGACCGGGCCCGGCCGGGGAGCGGGCGACGAGGTCGGCGGCGCCCGGGCCGGTGAGACCCTGCAGGACGGTGTACCGGCCGGTCAGCACGAGCAGCAGGGTGGCGATGGGGGCCCGGATGTCGGTGCCCTCCCCGGCCGCCCAGGACACGTCGGTGGCGGTCAGCCGGAAGCCGCGCAACCGCCGGTCGGGGTGGAAGGGAAAGCCTCTCCGCCAGATGTGCTCGGCGGAGACGCGGGCAGCCTCCAGTGGAGAACCGGGTGTTCGCCGCGCTGGCCGCGGCGGGGCACGACGACATCACCCTCGCCCAGGGCAGGCTCCTGCAGCGTGTCGACGACGGCGGCTCCCGGCTCAGCGAGCTCGCCGAGGCCGCCCAGGTGACCAAGCAGACCGCCGGCTATCTCGTCGACCAGCTCGAACGCGCCGGATACGTGGAACGCACCCCCGACCCCACCGACGCCCGGGCCCGGCTCGTACGGCTGACCGACCGCGCCCGGTCCCTGAAACCCATCGGCGACGCGGCGGTGGCCGAGGTCGAGGCCGAGCCGCCGTCTTCGCGGCGCTGGGCCTTGCCGTGGCGCTGTTCGTCCTGACCCGGAACCACCCCGCGGAGGTCGCCGACGGCACCGCGGTCGCCGAACCCGTTCCCACCGCTGGAGAACCCGCATGAAGGCATACCTATGCCGGCGGACTGATTCCCGCCCGCCTCCATGCCTGCCGCCCGTCCAGCGCTCCCGATGCTGGACGGGTGGCTTCCGCCGCACTCGGCCCGCCCACGAAACGACCGAATACCCGCCCGTCAGCGCCGTGAGCGAGAACCAGCCGGATCACCGGGCAGACTTACCGTGTACGGGTAGAGTGCGCCGGGAGGAAGATCCATGACCCCACGAACCGACGCCGACGAGTTGACCGAGGAACCCCGTATTCCGCTGAGCCGGAGGCGGGTGCTGCGGGCGGCCGTGGGGCTGGCCGACCGTGACGGTCTCGACTCGCTCACCATGCGCCGGCTCGCGCAGGAGGTCGGGGTCGAGGCGATGTCGCTGTACCACCACGTCGCCAACAAGGAGGCCGTCTTCGACGGCGTCGTCGAGGTGATCCTGGGGGAGATCATGGCGGCGGTGGACGAGGTCGAGGCTCCGTCCCCGGAAGAGGACTGGCAGGCGGCGCTGCGCGCGCGGATCCTCGCCGCCCGGGAGGTCTTCCTGCGCCACCGCTGGGCCCCGCAGGTACTCGAAACCCGCACCACCACGAGCCCGGTCGTCATCGCGTACTACGACAACGTCGTCGCCATCCTCCGGGCCGGCGGGTTCTCCTTCGATCTGGCCCACCGTGCGCTGCACGTCCTGGGCAGCCGCGCCCTCGGGTTCACCCAGGAGTTGTTCCAGCCCGACGGAGCCCAGACCGCGGACGCCGAGGCCGCCGCGATGATGGAGCAGATGGCCGACCGGTACCCGAACATCGTGGGGATGCTCGCGGACGCCGTCCACGACGATCCGGACGGCACCCTGGGCTTCTGCGACGACCAGTTCGAGTTCGAGTTCGCGCTCGACCTGATCCTCGAAGGGCTGGAACGGCGCCGCGCCGCCGCTTCGTGACCCCTTCCGGATACGACTGAGCGCACCGGACGTCCCGTCACTTCCGGTCAAGGCCGCGCCCGTTTCCGCTGCAACCCTTGACTCCCTTACGGCGTACGATTACCTTACGACGTACGATAGCCTTACTGCGTACGACGGCTGGAGCGACCGGGAGCCGCATGTGAACACCAGCGCAACCGGTCATACCGGGCCCGAGTCCGGCGAACGCACGCAGGAACCGGAACTGAGATCTGAGCCGTACGGGCCGTCCTGACCGACCCCTGTCCCACCCGGGGTGTGAACACCCACCGAAAGGAAGAGGCCATGAAAGCCTGGAGCTGGGACCGCTACGGTCCGCCCGACGTGCTGACCCTCAAGGACGTCGACGAACCCGGCATCGCCCGGGACGAAGTGCTCGTACGGGTGCGGGCGGCGTCGGTCAACCCCTACGACTGGCGCCACGTGCGCGCCGACCCGAAGCTGGTACGGCTCAGCAACGGCCTGCGACGGCCGAAACCGGGCCGGATCCTCGGCGCCGACCTGGCCGGCGTGGTCGAGCGGGTGGGCGACGAGGTGACCGGACTGCATCCCGGCGACGAAGTGTTCGGGGAGGTCCGGCTGGGTTCGTTCGCCGAGACCGTCGCCGTCCCGCACGACCGGCTCGCCGCCAAGCCCGCCCGCCTCACCTTCGAGCAGGCGGCGTCGGTGTCGATGGCCGCGCAGACCGCGCTGCAGGGGCTGCGGGACTCAGGGAGGATCTCCGCCGGGCAGCGGGTCCTGGTCAACGGGGCCTCCGGCGGCATCGGCACGTTCGCCGTCCAGCTCGCCAAGACGTTCGGAGCCGAGGTCACCGGCGTGTGCAGCACCCGCAACGTCGAACTGGTCGGCTCCCTGGGCGCGGACGACGTCGTGGACTACACCCGCGAGGACTTCACCGGACGGGAGGGGCGATACGACCTGCTCATGGACATCGTGGGCGACCGGTCGCTGGCGGGACTGCGGCGCCCCCTGACCTCCCGTGGGACGCTCGTGATCGTGGGCGGCATCGCCTCGCCCCGCGGCGGCCTGCTCGGCCCCGCAGCGCAGATACTCCGCGGGGCCCTGGCCTCCCCCTTCGTAAGCCAGCGCATCGTCGCCGTCAGCTGGAAGCCCAACTCCACGGACCTGCGGTTCCTGGCCGAGCTCATGGAGAAGGAACAGATCGCACCCGTCATCGACCGGACCTACCCGTTCACCGAGATCCCCGAGGCGCTGCGCTATATCGAGCAAGGCCACGCCCGAGGCAAGGTCGCCATCACGTTCTGATCGTCGCGCCCTGCCCGTCGACCTCAGCGGGTAGTACGCGACCTCGACCGCATCCGGCCGCGGATTGCGGAAGAAGACAAACGATTTCCCACCCACTTGGTAGATCGGATTGTCGTCGGGCATGGCCTCAGCGTAGGCGGCACAGCACCCGAGCTCAGCGCGCTGCGAGGCTGTCACCTGCGCGGTACTGCGTGGGTGATACTCCGCGGATGCGTTTGAAGGCGACGCTCAAGGCGAACGCGTTGGCGTAACCGACTCGGTGGGCGATTGTCTCGATGGTGTGGTCGGACGTCCGGAGCAGGTCGGCGGCGAGCGCCATCCGCCAGTGGGTCAGGTAGGTGATGGGCGGTTCGCCGACCAGTGCGGTGAAGCGGCGCGCGAGGGCGGCTCGGGAGCAGCCCACTTTCGCGGCGAGGGCGGCGATGCTCCAAGGGTGGGCGGGGTCGTCGTGCATGAGCCGCAGCGCGGGACCGGCCTGCGGGTCGCTTTGCGCCCGGTACCAGCCCGGTGCCCGCGCGTCCGGACGGGCGAACCACGCGCTCAACGTGGCGACGAGTGCGATGTCGAGCAGCCGGGCGAGCACGACTTCCTGGGCCGGGCCGTCGCGGCCCACCTCCTGAGCCAGCAAGGTCATCACCGGGTTCTGGGCCTCGGCCGCAGGCACCAGCACGATGTCGGGCAAGGCGTTCAGGAGTCGTTCGGTGACGTCGCTGCCGATCTGGTAGGTGCCGCTGGCGACGATCGCCGAGCCGTCGCGGGTGAGTCCGCTGGTACGCGGTCCGAGTCGCAGAGCGTCGGTGACGTCGGTGCCGTCCATGGTGGTCAGGCGATTGTCGTGGTGGACGACGATGTCAGGGACGGTGGCCGGATCGTCACTGACGGTGTAGGGGTGCGGGCCCTTGATGATGGCTACGTCTCCGGTGCGCATCAGTGTCGGTTCTCCGTGGTCCGGCACGATCCATGCGTGCCCGTGCAACGCGGTGGCCAGGGCTAGGGCGGCACCGTCCGCGATACGCAAGGCCCACGGCGGGTCCAGGATCGCCTGGCAGAACGCCGCGGTCCGTGCGCGGACGCCTTCCAGGAGATCGCTCAGGGGATCCACGGCACCCATGGTAGACGCACAGACATGGAAACGCGCGAATCAGATATGGATCGCCTCAGCTGGTGCCGCTTGGCTGGAGAACGAACGACCACCCGAAGCGAGCATGGGAGGAACCGATGTACACGATCACAGGCGTCACCGGGCATGTCGGAGCTGTGACCGCCCAGGAGTTGCTGGACCGGGGCGTACCGGTGCGGGCCGTGGTCCGTGACGCGACCAAGGGTCTGGCCATCGAACAGCGGGGAGCGCAGGCCGTGGTCGCCGACTTCGGTGACCGGGCGGCACTGGCCGAGGCGCTGCACGGCGTGGACGGGGCATTCATCATGCTGCCCACCATCCCGACCGCCGGTGACGCCGCGCATCGCCGGCTGGCCGATTCGATCGCCGGTGCGGTCGGCGACAGCGGTGTCACTCATGTCGTCATGCTGTCCTCGGTCGGTGCCGACCTGGCCGAAGGCACCGGGCCGGTCCGCTGGCTCCACCATCTCGAGAACCGGCTGCGGCAGACCGGCGTGCGGCTGACCGCGCTGCGTTCCCCGCATTTCCAGGAGAAGGTCGAGACGGTGCTCGATGCCGCTCTGGGCGCCGGGATCTATCCCGTCTTCGGCGAGAACGCCGACGTCCCCACCCCGATGATCGCCACTCGCGACATCGGGAAGGTCGCCGCCGCGACACTGCTCGCGCCTCCCTCGACCAGCGAGACCGTCGACTTGTCGGGGCCCGAGTACACCGAAAGGGATGTCGCCGAGCGACTGGCGGCCGTGCTCGGCAAGCCGCTCCAGGTGGTCACCATCCCCCAGGCCGGTTGGATCGGCGCGATGCTCGACGCCGGCCTGCCCGCGCCGTTGGCGCACGAACTCGCGGCACTGTACGACGCGGAACAACGCGGCCTGTTCCACCCTCGCGGTGACCGGGAACACGCGTGCACCACCGAGATCGACGAGACGCTGCGTCACGTCGTCCAGACCGCCACCGGCAGGCCCGCGACATGACACCGCCGACTCCCGCCACCGGTTCGGGAGGCGGTGGCGTGTCCACGATCGTGATGACGGGCGGAACATCGGGATTCGGGGCGATCACCGCGCAGCGGCTGGCGCGCTCCGGCGACACCCGCCTGATCCTGGGGGCTCGCCGGCCGGCACCGGCCGGCGAGCCGATCCCGCTCGACCTGACGTCACTCGACTCGGTACGCGCGTTCGCGGCATCGATCCGCGAACGACTCGGCGGCGCTCCCATCGACGCGCTCGTGCTCAATGCCGGGGTCATCCTCCCCGACGCCGCCGGCCGGACCGTCGACGGCTTCGAGACGACGTTCGCCGTCAACCACCTCGCGCACTATCTGCTGCTGCGACTGCTGTCACCCGCCCTCGCGGACCGCGCGACCGTCGTGCTGACCACCAGCGGCACACACGATCCCGCCACCGGCGCCGGGCTCGCGACCCCCCGCCACGCAAACGCCGAACTGCTGGCACATCCTGACCGGGACCCCGACCGGGCCCCCCGGCCACGCACGGCGGGCCAGCACGCCTACACCGCCTCGAAGCTGTGCGCCGTCCTCACCGCACGGTCGCTGTCCGGACATCTCGACACCAAGCGCCGGCGACTGACCGTGATCGCCTACGACCCCGGCCAGGTGTTCGGCACAGGACTGGCACAACACCTGTCGTTGCCCTTGCGGACGGCCTGGTCACTGCTGGGCACCCCCGTGCTGGGACGACCGCTGCGCAGGCTCAATCCCACGCTCAACGGCCAGACCGCCGCGGGCGACGCCTTGGCCGACCTGGTCCTCGGCCACTTCACGACGCCCCCGCACCGATACTCATACGCGGCTCTAAGACGAGGTCAGCTCACCTGGACCGACCCCTCGGCCCTGGCACGCAGCGATGAGCTGGCCCACGCGCTGTGGAACGACAGCGCCCGGCTCGTCGAGAAGAACCGACTGCCGGCCGCGCTCCACGGCCTGGACGCGTGACACAGAATTTTGAGGGGCCGGTGCATCCTCTCTGCCGCAGAGGCGCTGATGCTGGTTCCTCTCCGGTGGTCAATGGTCGATGATTTCGACGGTCACGGTCGCGATGTCACCGGGGCCGAAACCTTCGGTCGTGCGGACGGCACGCTTTATCGGCAGCACGTAACTGCTTCGTGTGCTGTCGGGGAAGATCGCGGCTGTCCGCAGGATGCCGGTGATCTTGTGGCGCGCAAGAAGGACAGCCCCGCCGAAGGAGCCACACCCGAGTCAGTTGGCGGGCTTGCCGAACCAGCGGGAGAGGTGGTCGTCCAGGTCCTGCTGATCGTCGCCGATCCAGGCGACGTGGCCGTCGGGGCGTAGCAGGACGCACGGAACATCCAGTACCGCAGTGGGATCCGCGAGGTAATCGACCCGGTCTGACCAGCCGCCGGCGGTCAGGCGTTCGGTGCGGTCCAGCAGCAGGCCGCGGCCGCGATGCAGCAGACCGTAGAGATGGCCCTGTTTCACGTCGATGTCGCGCAGGCGGCGGCCGAGCAGGTCGGGGCCTTCGCCGAGGTCGTAGCGGACGCCGATCGCGGTGATCTTCTCGATCAGATGGCGGTTCACCTCGTCGAAGTCCATCAGTTCGGTGAGCAGCCTGCGCAGGGCCTGCGGGCCCGGTTCGGTGGACAGCAGTTCCATCTGGGCGCGGGTGTTGTCCAGCACGTCCCCGGCGACCGGATGACGTTCGGCCTGGTAGGTGTCCAGCAATGTTTCCGGCGCCCAGCCCCGGATCTGTGCGGCCAGTTTCCAGCCGAGGTTGAATGCGTCCTGAACGCCCAGGTTGAGGCCCTGACCGCCGATGGGCGGGTGGATGTGCGCCGCATCGCCGGCCAGCAGCACCCGACCGACCCGATAGCGCTCGGCCAGCCGGGTGGCATCGCCGAAGCGGGACAGCCAGCGCGGGGAGTGCACGCCGAAATCGGTTCCGGCGATGGTGCGCAACTGTTGTTTGAAATCCTCGAGTGTGGGCGGTTCCGCGCGATCGCTGACTCCCGCGGCGGGGACTACGACGCTATGGATTCCTTTGCCGAAGGGCCTGAGCCAGAATCGCTCATGGGTCCCGCTGATTTCGGTCACCCTGGCGGCGATCTCCTCCTGCGGCACCCCCACTTCCATCTCGCCCATCAGGGTCTCGGTCCGCGAGGGCTCGCCGGGGAAGCCGACGCCGAGCAGTTTGCGCACCGTGCTGCGCCCGCCGTCACAGCCGACGAGGTAACGCGAACGCAGCTGTTCCCCGTCGGCCAGCTCGACGGTCACACCCTCGTCGTCCTGCTCGAAATCGGCCACCGCACAACCGCGCCGGACCTGCGCCCCCAGTTCGATCGCATGTTCTTCGAGCAGGCGAACGATGACCGGCTGCGGGATGCCCAGCAGATAGGCGTGCGCGGAATCCAGGCCCTCGGGCGCTGGTTTGGTGATGGCGGCGAAGAAACCGCCGGCCGGACGCTGTCTTCCGTGTTCGAGAATGCGCTCCAGCAGTCCGCGCATTTCCATCAGCTCGAGACTGCGAATATGCAGACCGACTATGCGGACGAACGACACGGGCTCGGTCTCCTTCTCCAGAACGAGTACCCGCACATCGTGCAGCCGCAGTTCGGCGGCCAGCATCGCACCAGTCGGCCCGCACCCGGCAATGATCACGTCGAACATGAGGGGCGCACGATCGGCGCCGGAGGCCGGCGACCAGAGTCCGGGGACGTCGCCCACGGTGAAGTCGCGCTCGACCGTATCGTTGGACGACGGCTCGGCGGTGAACTGCGGAGAGTGCATAGGTGTTGCCTTTCGGGAGTGCCTTGTTGGCGAGGCGCTCCCGGCGACACCTACGTCAATCGCCCGACCGTGACGGGAAGGGGGAGCACCCACATCGATACGGCGTTCATGGGTCTCACCTCCTCGGGCGTGTCACGTTCAACCGCAAGCTACAAGCCCGAGCATCACCCGTCCAATCCTTTTCCAGCCACGTGATCAGGACTCCGAACGGGGATGGCGTGCACGGCGAGACGGTTTACACGGGTGCGGGTTCCGTTGCCCGCAGGCGGCCGGGACTCGCGAGACTCCGCTTCACGGTTCTCTTCCCTCTGAGGGGGAGGGCATGGATGGCTCGCGTGATGGATGTGCGGTCGGTGTGCCGAAACCTATCGTGGCCGTTCATGATCACAAGAAACTCGATGTTCCGGCGTGCGGCGACGGTGGTTCTGGCCTTGACAGTGGCGGCCACGGCCACCCCGGCGGACGCGGCCGGCCCGGCGGAGGCGGCCGGTCACGCCCGGCTGCGGCCGGTGGTGGAGCGGCTCACCGGGCCGGACGGGGCTCCCGGGGCGCTCGCGGAGGCCAACGACCGGGACGGCCGCCAGGTGGCCACCAGTGGCGTCGCCGACATCCGGACGGGCGCACCGGTGAATCCCCGCAGCCGCTTCCGGATCGGCAGCGTGACCAAGCCGTTCACCGCCACCGTGGTGCTCCAGCTCGTCGGCGAAGGGCGGATCGAGCTGGACGCTCCGGTGGAGCGGTACCTGCCCGGGGTGGTGCGCGGCGCCGGCAACGACGGGCGGGAGATCACCGTCCGCCAGCTGCTCCAGCACACCAGCGGGCTGCCGGACGTCCTGGACCACCTGTCCCCGATGGAGGTCCTCGACGACCCGCTCCGGCACTGGGAGGCGCGGGAACTGGTGGACATCGCCCTGCCGCACCCCCGCGAGTTCGACCCGGGCGAGGAATGGGGCTACTCCAACACCAACTACCTGCTGGCCGGAATGATCATCGAGAGTGTGACCGGACGCTCCTACCGCGGGGAGATCCGTCGGCGCGTGATCGTTCCGCTCGGGCTGCACGACACGTTCGTGCCGAGCGACGCGCCCGGCATCCCCGGGCCGCACCCCCGAGGATACGTCCGGCCCGAGTCCGACCTGGTGGACATCACGCGCCTCAACCCGACCGTCGCCGGAGCCGCGGGCGGCATGATCTCCAGCGCCTCCGACCTCAACCGCTTCCTGGCGGCGCTGCTGCGCGGACGCCTGCTGAAGCCGGCGCAGCTGCGGGAGATGCTGGACGGCCGCCTCACGGGAAGCGCATCAGGGTCCAAGTACGGCTTGGGGCTGCAGTGGCTTCCCGCCAAGGATTCCCCCACCTGCGGTGACGGGTTCTGGGGGCACGACGGTGACATGCTCGGCTTCAGCGTCCGCTCGGGTGCCACCATGGACGGCAGGCAGGCCACCGTCATGGTCAACCTCAACCCGGGTGGCGGACCGGCCCTGGATGACGCCATGGCGGAAGCCCTTCCCACGGCCTTGTGCGGCGACTGACCCGTGATCTGTTCAGCGTGCTCGTGGATGGGCTCGCTGCGAGAATGAATTGTTCGTCAAGTCCCTCGCCGGTGCGGCGACGCTGCCGGGATCCCCTCGTGGTCGCAGAGGCGGCCACGAGGGGAGTTCCTCTTGCTCTCGATAGGTGCGCACGGATCCATGACGGGCGAGGGACGGCCGCGGCCTTGCTGTCAAGGTGCGGCGTCTCCATGCTGAGAATGCGCCGGTGCCGACGCCTTCGTGGACAGGAGCGGACATGGAAGCCAGCCCTTGGTACATCGTGGGTCTCGACAATGGCGGAACGACCAACAACGCGACCGTCCTGGACGCTGAGGGCCGCTTCCTGGTGTCGGGGCTGATGGAGTCCGCCAGTTGTGTTCGCGAGGGACCGGAGGCGGCGCTGCGGGCGCTGGGCGCGATCCTGGACGAGGTGCTGAAGGTCACCGGGGTGAGCAGGTCGTCTGTGATCGGCGTGGGACTTGACACGCCGGGTCCGGCGAGCGCTGAAGGGGTCATCTCGGCGAAGGGCTCAACGAACTTCGGTAACGCGGACTGGGCCGGGTACGACATCCGCACTGGGCTGGAAGAGCGGATCGGGCTGCCGGTCGTCTACAGCAACGACGCCAACGCGGCGGCCTTGTACGCCCATCATGCGTACTTCGGTGCCGAGGCGATGGGGCGTTCCTCGGTGTCGGCGATCGTCGGGACGGGGCTGGGCGGCGGGGTGGTCGAATCAGGCCAGGTCGTCCGCGGCGCGTCCGGTATGGCCGGTGAGCTGGGGCACATCCGCATTCCTCTTGATGGAATCGTTGAGGACGGGCAGCCTCTGCCGATGTGCAACTGCGGGAACTCGGGGGATGTGGAGAGCATCGCCTCGCTGACCGCTCTGGAACGGAATCTGCTGCCGCCCTGGCTTCGTCGTTTTCCCGGCCACCCGTTGTCGGAGGTGCCGCTGCCGGAAGCCGCCAAGCAGCTGCGTTCGTACGCCGAACGAGACGACCCCATGGCACTGGCGATCTTCGAGCAGCAGGCGAAGGCGCTGGCCAGGCTCTTCACGATCGCGGCGGATTTCACTGATCCGCACGCCTACCTCCTGGGCGGCGGCGTCGTGGAGGCGAACCCCCGATTCCGGAACTGGCTGCTGTCTCTGGTACGCCGACACACCGGACTGCGTGTCGAGCAGGAGCGGAAGGCGATCTTCGCTCTCGTTCCGAACCTGGACATGGCGGGTGCCCGCGGGGCGGCGATCGCGGCCCGAGAGGCACTTCGCTCGGAGATCCGGGGGCCCGGCATAACGAGCGAGCCCTACCCCATGGGTGGACCGGACCCTGCACCGTCCCACTAGACACCTTGCTTGCGCCTGTAGTTCGCGGCCAGGGCGTGTCAGAACGAATGCGCCTTGCGTAGAGGAGGAAATACAAACGTCCCCTCATGCCACAACCGCGCGGCGCTGCCAATGTGCGGACGATGGCTCAGGGGCGTTTGTGGTGTTGCCCGTTGTCGTTCGGGCTGGGGCGGGCCTGCGCGCGGAAGGTGCGGCGGTAGGTGTCCGGCGGCACGCCGACCGTGCGGTTGAAATGCCGGCGCAGCGTCGTGGCGGTGCCCATGCCGGTGGCCGCCGCGATGATGTCGACACTGTCGCCGGTCTTCTCCAGCAGTTCCTGGGCGTGGCGGATCCGCTGGATCAGCAGCCATTGCAGCGGGGTAGTGCCGGTGACCGCTTTGAAGTGGCGTCCCAGATGGCGTGAACTCATCCCTGCCTGGCGGGCCAGGTCCTCCACCGTCAGCGGCTGGTCAAGCCGTTGCATGACCCAGGGGAACAGGGCGGCGAGCGGGTGGTCGTCCTGCGCGGGCACCGGGGTGGTGACGAACTGGGCCTGGCCGCCGGCCCGGTGCGGGGGCACGACCAGGCGGCGGGCGACGGCGTTGGCGATCGACGAGCCGTGGTCGAGGCGGACGAGGTGCAGGCAGAGGTCCAGCGCGGCGGCCTTCCCGGCGGAGGTGAGGACGCTGCCGTTGTCGACGTAGAGCACGTCCGGGTCGACCTCCACCCGGGGGTGTCGCGTGGCCAGAGCCTCGGTGTGCGCCCAGTGCGTGGTCGCGCGTTTCCCGTCCAGCAGGCCGGCTGCGGCGAGCACGAACGCGCCCGTGCAGAGGGAGACAAGGCGTGCGCCCGCCTCGTGTGCCGCGCGCACCGCGTCGACCAGGTCGGCGGGTGGGTCCTCGTCGACGTCGGCCCAGCCCGGGACGATCACGGTGTCGGCGTCCTGGAGCCGGTCGAGCCCGAGGTCGGGCTCCAGAAGGAATCGGCCGACCCGTACGGCGACCGGCCCGCATACAGTGACGTCGTACCAGGGGACCGTCACGTCGGCCGGGGCGGCGGCGAAGACCTCGTGCGCCAGGGACAGTTCGAAGTGCAGCACGCCCTCGGTGACGGCCAACGCGACAGTACGCATGTCCGGAATTGTATGGGTCGTGGCGTTCCGGACGCTCGCGGTCGGGCGCCGTCCCCGTCAGGATGTCCGCAGTGGATCATTCGAGCGCAGGGGAGAGCACATGGGATCGGGGCAGCCGGTGGCGGTGTTCGGCGCGTACGGGCACACCGGGCGATTCGTGGTGGCGGAGCTGCGGGGGCGCGGATTCGTCCCGGTCATCTCCGGTCGCGACGCCGGCAAACTGCAGGCGTTGGCGGCGTCCCATCCCGGACTCGAGGCCCGGCCGGCATCGGTCGACGATCCGGGCTCGCTCGACCGCGCGCTGGCCGGTGCGGCGGCAGTGATCAACTGTGCCGGGCCCTTCGCCACGACCGCCGCCCCGGTGATCGAAGCGGCCCTGCGGGCCGGGATCCCGTACGTGGACGTGGCGGCGGAGATCGAGGCCAACGTCGACACGTTCGCGCACTTCACGGACCGCGCCCGCGCCGCGGGAGCAGTGATCGTCCCCGCGATGGCCTTCTTCGGCGGCCTCGGCGACCTGGCGGCCACCGCGGCGATGGGCGACTGGACGGCGGCCGACGAGGCGCACATCGCGTACGGGCTGAGCAGCTGGCACCCCACGGACGGGACGCGCGCCGCGGGCAACGTCTCCCGGGAGCGGCGGAACGGCCGACGCGTCCGCTACACGAACGGGCAACTCGAATACCGCACTGACAACCCGCCCACCCTGAAGTGGCCGTTCCCCGACCCGATGGGCACCCGGGCAGTCATCGGGGAGTTCACGATGGCTGACGTCGTCACCATTCCCAGCCACCTTTCCATCCCCGAGGTGTGCACCTACATGGCGGTCGAGGCCGCCAGGGATCTGTCGTCCCCGGACACACCGGCACCGGCCGCGGCCGACGACCATGGGCGCTCCGCGCAGACCTTCCTCGTCGACGTCGTCGTGCGCTCCGGCGGCATTGAACGGCGCGCCGTGGCAAGCGGCCAGGACATCTACGCCGTCACCGCGCCGCTCGTGGTGGAAGCGATCGACCGCATACTCACCGGACGGACCAGGACCGTCGGCGTCGCCTCCGCCGGCAAGATCTTCGACGCCCCCGACTTCCTCCGCGCGCTGTCCCCGCACATCTCCCTGGAACTGCGCTCCTAACGGAGCAGAGCACCCACGTAGTGCGCTGCGTGTCGCCGGCGCTGAAAGTGTCGGCGTGACGCGCTGGGAAAATGCCGGTATCTATTCACGTGCGTTACCGGGTGGCTCGGACCGGCTGAAGTTGAGCAGGCCGATCAAGTCCAGAGCGGTCGGCCGGGCGCCTGTGATGTCGAAGAGCTGCCGCGCCACTTGGTTGAGCGTCTCGGCAGGGCGGTTCACGTCCCAGCCGCCAAGGGCATCGGACGCCGATTCGATCTGAGCTCGTTGCGCCGGCCCCAGGAGCCGGCACGCCTCATCGACCGCTCTGATCACTTTTCCCCTGGACCAAGTCACATGACTTTGCGTAGCGACCGGGGTCACGACCTCGACTCCCACGGCCAGACCTGATCTCCACGGCCGCACGTCCTCGATGACGGGCAGCGGTGTGGATACCGAACCGCGCAACCGGTTGAAGTTGTGCGCCTTGAAGACCAAGCGAAGTGTTGTGACAAGGAGTTGGCCCCCGATCGCCTCCTTCCCCCTCATCCCGACCAGCGGCAGCAACTCGTCGGCGGCGAACCTGGACAGGCCGTGTTGGGACGGGATGATGACGGCGTTCGCCTTGCAGGAATACAGCAGCTTCTCTCCCGGCATCAGCTGCATCTTGGCCACATTCATCTCCATCGTGGAGCCGGCGCGGTCGCGCTCCAATCTACGGCGGACGACGGGGACCAAGCCCTCAGACACATGCCGCAACCGAGGCCGGCGCATCAGACGAGCAGTCAGCCTTGCTGGACGCGACCATCGTCGGCGTCGATGAAAAGACCGTGACATCGAGGCGTTGAGGGCTTCCCCGGTTTCGCTGTCAAGGCGAACGATATGTCGGTACATCCGAGAAGGCGATGGCGCTCGGCGCGGGAACTTCGGGGGCGCGCGGCGTCCCGTCCCGGCTCAGAGCCCGAACGCCCGCATCACCTGCGCGGTGGACTCGCCCTCGTTCATCACGGTGTCGACCTCGATGACGGGCAGGCCGAGGCGCTTCGTCTCCTCGAAGAGACGGTCGGTGAACATCCGGTCGCGTTCGAGCAGGTTGTGCCGGGCCAGTTCAGGATCGCTGGTCTTGCGCGGGATCTCCCAGCCGCGGCCGTCGAACGCGGCCCGGCGGAACCCCGGCGTCGGCAGGAGCCAGACTGCGTGGCCCGGCTCGGCGAGCAGCGGCTTGACGAGGTGGGGCAGCAGCCGGAAGCCCTCGGCGATCACACCGGTATCCGCCGGAAAGCGCAGCAGATCCTCGACGATCAGGCCGAACGCCTCGCCCCGGAACCAGTGGAAGGTCTCCAGCATCGTCTCCGGAGACCGGTTCACCCAGCGCTCGTCCATGCCCATGGTCTTGAACCTGCTCAAGCAAGGGGCCTCCTCCGGCGTGCTGCGGCCGGCGTGGTCCGGCATCACGTCGTCGGTCGAGTACACGCGCAAGCCGTGCTGGGCCGCGATACGCCTGGCAACGGTCGACTTGCCCGCGCCGCTGCCGCCGCCGATCCAGTAGACATGCCGCAACCGTGCCCGCAGCGCCGCAGCATCGGCGGTCTCTTCTCGCACGTCAGGTCGCATTCACCCAGGTAGGTAGCTGGAACCGTGGCCCATCAGGCAGGAGCGCTCACAGTATCCGCACACGCCGATGTGGTCGATCGGGTCTTGTGCCTGATGCGGGCGCAGCGTCGAGGAGTCATCGGCCCAGGCGGGCCGAGTTGGTCAGGTGGCCGTCGTAGGGGCCGACCTTGGTCACCGTACGGCCGTCCCTGAACACCATCTGCAGGCCATGCTCGGGCTCCCAATCGCATTCGCACTCCAGCGACACGTAGACGTGCCGGTCGCTGTGTGAATCGCGGGTGACCATCGGTTCGTTCCCGAGCCGGATGTGGTCGAACACGTCGTGCGGGCCTTCGATCTCGACGTACCAGTCGTCGTCGCCGGAGGCCAGGATGTCGTCCGTGACGTCGCGGTAGTAGGCGAAGATCGACGGTGCTGCCGCGGTCAGCACCGACCGGTCGAGTGCCAGGAACGTACGGATCGCGGTGTGGAAGTCCTCGGGTGAGGGGTCATCGACATAGCCGTCGACGATGAAGCGGCATGGCGCACCGCCCAGTACCGGCACGGGAATGGGTTCGCTCTGATGCCAGCCCAGGTCGGTGTCCTCGACGACCGGGCCGAGGCCGGGGATCTGCATGCCGCCAGAGTACGTGGCGCCGATCTTGTCACCAAGGCCGCCGTACCCAGGGCCTCCGGGCCGCGAGCCCCTTGTGGGGAACCTTGGCCAGCCGTAAACCACCACGCGTAATGGTCGCCGAGCTGATAGTTCTGCCGGTGCGCATGCACGTCTTCGCACTGAGAACGTCAGGGGGCCGCCTCAGCGCCGCCGAACGTCGTCCTCACCTATGGAGATCCGGTGCAGCCGCTCAGGACGCCGAGCCGCGTTTCCGGGCGACCACCAGCAGGTACTCGTAGTGGTACTCGGCAGGCCCGTCAGCCGAGCCCCGGTTGGTGCGGGTCGCGAACTCCAGGAAGTCTCGATCCAGCGCAGCCAGCCGCTCCGGGTCGTCGGCGAGGCTCGCGTAGGTGGCGACCACCGGTCCGAAGGTGCGCTTGAAAAGGTCGACGTAGGCGCCGGGCGACTCCACCTTCTCGACGTACTCGTCGCGGCTCATCTCGAGAGACTCCACGCGATCGCCGAACAGCCCCCGGACGTGCTCCTCGCTGCCCCACAGAGGCGGCGGCAGCGCGTCGGGGGGCGGGGGAGGCATGTACGGCGCGAGCGCTGCGAAGAAGTCGGAGATCAGGCCCGTCGGCGTGAAGTTGAGCATCCCGATCGTGCCTCCCGGGCGGCATACGCGCACCAGCTCGTCCGCCGTCTGCGATGGTGTCCATGCCCTGACGCTAGGTACGGCGGGCGGGGGTTCGCGTCGCCAGATCTGGCTATTCCCGGCCGTGCCGGAGTAGCCCGGATCGGGCGGCGTAGGCGGCGGCCGCGGTCCGCGAGGGCAGGTCGAGCTTCCGCAGGATGTTCGTGACATGCCGGTGGACGGTGTGCTCGGAGACCACCAGACGACCGGCGATCTGCCGGTTCGTGAGTCCCTCGGCCAAGAGCACCAGGACGTCCCGCTCCCGGGTGGATGCGACTGACCGGCCTGATCGAGCATGACAGCGTCCCCTGGCAGGCACTACCTGGACACATGATCGTGGACGAGATCGGCGAATGGCGGCTGGCCGAGCGCCCCGAGCGGCTGGCCGCGAGCTACACCCTGCAAGCGGTCAAGGAGTAAAACCGTCCACCCATGCGCAACGACGTTTCTCATCTGCCGCCGTGCACAGCCGCGCAACTCCCCGTCAACACCGCCCTCAGCGGGTCAGCGCGTATGCCAACCGCGCCGATGCTCAGCAGGACCGCCAGGCCGAACGAGATGGACGAGGTCGCGTAGCGGCGCGCGCCGCGCGGCCGGATCGACTGGAACATGCGGATGGAGTCGATGCCGAGTCTGTCCGCGATGCGGTCCTGTAGATCAGTGAGCGCCGCCGCACCTACTGAGGCCACCTCCTTCTGCCGAAGACCGACCGTGAACGAGACGAGTGGCTGTTGCAGGAGCCTCACCGGGAACTCACGGCGCGCGGCCGCGGTCGAAACCTACGGCGGGCGGATGACCCGGGATGGTGTGGCTAGAGTCTGCGTTCATGACCGAACTCGAAAGGCTGCTCGCGCTCGTACCGCCGCCCGCAGGGCCGGTGGACGCCGACGCCGTCTGGACGCGGGTGGAGGAAGCGCTCGGGCTGACCCTTCCCCCCGAGTTCGTCGAACTCGCCCGGCGGTACGGGCGCGGCGCGTTCTGCGATGAGTTCTCCTGCTTCGACCTCGAAGAGATGATCAATAGAGGCCGCGGGTGGCTGGAGGACAAGCGGCTCCTTCTCCAGGACGACGGTGAGGAATGCCCGCACCCCGTTCACCCGGAGCCCGGTGGGCTGGTGCTGTGGGGATCGGACTCGGTCGGCGGCGCGCTGTGCTGGCTGGCGGAGCCCGTCGGCTCCCCCAAGCGGTGGAAGACCGTCTACTGGACGATCGACGATGAGTTCGCGTATCCCGGGGGTGGCGTGGCCGCCGCACTCACCGGGTTGGTCGGGGACCTGCTGGCAAGGAAGAGGGAACACGGCCAGGACGTCGACGGCGCCTGGTTCGACCCGTACCACAGGAATGTCCACGTATATCTGCAGCTCATTCATGGATTTGTCGAGGGTCGTCGAAGTCGAGGTCTCACCGCGGAGTGCGGACCGGGTGCTGATCGGTTGGCGCCGGGACGGCGGCTGGTCGACGTTCGCCTACGTCGACGAAGACTCCGGCCACGTCGACCCGGAGGACGTGCTCTGGTGGCTGCTCAACCATGGTGCCCACCTTGGGTCGATCCGTCCTGCGCTGACCGCCGCCTACCCCGGCTTCGATCCGGACACCGAGATCGACCATGCCACCATGCCCGACCGCGCCGAACAGCGGGCGAAGGACAAACAGCGCAGACTCGCCGCCCGCGCCGAATTCGAACACGCGCGACACCAACGCTGAACATCCTGTTCTGCCGTGAAGTGCCTGGCCTATGGGGAGGCGGCTCAGCCACGTCTATATCGAAGACGGCGGCATCGTCCGCGCGTTCGGTCTTTCTGCCTCCGCCGTGTGATCCTTGGGTCCGGGAATGTGCCGTCCGGCTCGGGCCTCGGCGGCGGTCTGGACGGGGCGGGGATGAGCGGAAGACGCGAGGTCGACCTGGCCGCGAAGAGGTACGGCGCCAACAACCTCGGGCGTTTCGCCGTCTCCCAGCTCCTGGTCGGCATCGGGCTGCTGATGGTCTGGCCGTTCGTCTTCGGTGTCCTGGCGGAGGAAGTCGCGGCCACTGGTCGCGCCGCGAGAGGTGAGGGGGTTCCGGGCACGTTCATCGCGCACTCGGAGGAGTGCGGACTAGGCGGATGTTCCTGGTACGGCACGTTCACGACCGGCGGCCTCTTTCAGTTGACCGCCGAGGGAGTTGAGCTGAGGGGCGACGGCGGCCATTCCGTTCACGCGGGGGAGGGGGTCCCCGCCCTCCACGTCGGTTCGGGGAGCTTCGTCCACATGAAGGGCGGGTCGCCGGACTGGTCGCGGTCGTACAGGCCCGGGGTCTTCGCCGCTATGGCCGGAGGCCTTGGGGTGGGGTTGAACGCCATGGTGCTGTGGGGCGTTTACTGGACACGGGCTTCTCCCGCGTCGCGCAGGCGGCAGGCGAGGGAACGCGGGCGTTCCGCCCTGCGCGACCTCGCCGACCGAGACCGGTGGGGCTGGTCAGCGCGGCCCGGTTCCTCCACGATCAGGGTGAAGATCGCCAGGTCCACGGCGCGGACCCTGTTCGGGGCGGTCGGTCTGCTCTCGCTGTCGGCGTTGCTGCTGCTGTTCGGTCTGATCTGGGTCGCGTTCAACAAGGAGACCACCCGGGCCGAGTTGGTCGCGAGCGCGTGGTCGCCGCTCTTCGCGGTCGTCCTCGTGGGCGTCGCGATCCAGACGCTCAGGCTGGTGCTGGTACGGCCCCGGATGTGGGTGACCGACGATGAGATCGTCATCTGGGACGGGCTGCTGCTGTGGAAGGTGCTGCGGATTCCGCGCGCCGGAATCGCGGCGGTCCGCTACGGCGACGAGCCGCGGCGGTGCCGGGTCGAGGAGGACGTGGCCCAATTGACGCCGTTCCGGGAGGAAATCAACCTCGTCCTGCGGATGCGAGACGACGTTTCTCTTCCCGCGCGCCGGCTGCGGTGGGGGAACTGGTTCTGGGTCATGTTGACTCTGAAGGATCTGGATCCGCAGACGGGCATGCCTCAGCGGGGGCGTCTGGTCCGCCGGTTGTGCCTTCGGGTGAAGGAGCCGCGCAGGGTGGCCACCGAACTCGACCGCTGGCTGGTGGGGGGCGAGACACCGCCGCCGGAGTTCGCGCCGGTCGATCACGCCCATTACGGCACGGTCCGTGGCGTCGGCGGTACGCGCGTCAAGATCAAGGGACGGCTTCCCCAGCCGGTGCTGGCCGAGTTCGGGAACGAGGGCCCCGGGACGCTGCGGGCCTGGCTTCGATGTACCGAGTTCGGCCGGGGGACCCCGGTCGTGGTGTGCGGCCCCGGAGCCCCGCCCGCCACGACCGTCCTGGACGACCGGTTGGTATCCGACAAGGCGCTCACGAAGAGGTTCCTGTACGTCGAGTCCGAGGGGCGGTGGACCGTCACGATCAGCGGACCGGAACGCGCACGCAAGTTCACCGGCTCGGCCACGGGCAGCGGGCCCGAAGTGCTCAACTACCAGGGGCCGGCCGGAATCGCCGTCGTGACATGCCCAGGTGGACGACCCCACCGGGTTCACCTGCACGGGCCGAACCTGGCCGCGCTCCACGGCTGCGATCCGGTCGTGTCCACCGCCGTGCTCAGCCCGCTGCCGGAGGGCGGGTCCCCGCCGAGCCGGAGCACGTTCGCCGTTCCGGCGCAGGCGGTAATCCAGGTGAGGACCGCCGGGGCGGACTGGCGGGTCGACGTGACGCCCCTGGACCAGGCCGACGTGGACGCATTTGCCCAAGCCGGAGAACAGAAGGCCATCACCGTGCCGCCCACCGGTCACGTCCGACCGTTCGAGCACTCCATAGCGGATGACCGAACCGCAGTAGTGCGCTACCTGGGCCCGCCGGGACCTGTGCTGTTCCGCAGCGGAGACGCCTTCGGCCTCCTGCACCTCGACGCCACTCTGACCCCTATCCGGACGCTCGCGCTCCCGGACGGCGACACGGAAATCCGACTCCGCTCCCACGCACTCCTCCAGGTCACCGGAGGCCACGGCACCTGGTCCCTGGAAGAGGCCCACATCCTCCACCCACCTGACTGACAGGCCGGGCTCAGACCGCTCCCCCCTTGAGCCCCGTGTCGCCGGAGAACATAGCCGCCTTATGCAACCCCGCGGGCGTCCCACTTTGAATCGGCCGTGCTTGTTCTGGGATGAACAGAATTACATGGAATCCGTTACGTCACATTTCCGTGGGAAGGCCTGCTTGTACTCCATGGGGAGTCACCTAAATTCACAGGAGGTCGCTATGGGCCCGGAAGCGATCGCGGCAACCCGAACCATGGGAGCACGCTGTTGTCGAAACGGGTCATGGCGCAGATCCGGTCGCCGGTGAGGGTGAGGACGTAGAGGCCGGTCCCGTGGCGGATGCCGGTAGGGCCGCGCAGGTAGGCTCCGAACGCCGGTTGACCATTGGCTCGCGTCGGCACGAGGTCGAATCTCCGACCTGCGCGGAATATACCGTCGCAGAAGCGGGCCACGACGTCTCGGCCCTCGTATTCGAAGGGCATCGGCGGCATCGATATGAAGACGTCGTCGGTCAGGAGAGCCACCAACGCATCGAGATCGGCGGACTCCCACGCGCGGACGAATTTCGCCACGATCGCGTCCTCGGAGGCGGGCGTCGGTTCGCGGTCCCCGGTCGTGGGCCGCCGGCTCTGCAGACCGGCGCGAGCCCGTTTGAGGGCGCTTTTGACCGAGTCGACGGTCGAGTCCAGCATGTCGGCCACCTCGGCTGCGCGAAATCCGAGGACGTCGCGCAGGATGAGCACGGCGAGCTGGCGAGGCGGCAACACCTGAAGGGCGGCCACGAAGGCCAGGGAGATCGACTCGGTCTGCTCGTACCGGGCCTCCGGGCCGAGCGGCACGTCGATGGCCCCTTCGAGCAGGGCGTCGGGGAACGGTTCGAGCCAGACGACCTCGCCGAGCCGGGTCGGCTCGGGCGGTTCGACATTGGGCACGTCCCACTCCTTGGCCCGGCGCCGGCCGGCCGACCGGCGCGCGTTGAGGCACCGGTTGGTGGCGATCCGGTAGAGCCAGGTACGCAGCGAAGCGCGCCCCTCGAACCCTCCGAAGCCTCGCCAGGCGGCCAGCAGCGTCTCTTGCGAGGCGTCCTCGGCGTCCTGGAGGGATCCGAGCATCCGGTAGCAGTGGACCAGCAACTCCCTCCGGTACGGCTCGATCAGCTCCCGGAACGCGTCGCCGTCCCCAGCGCGCGCCTGGGACATCAGGTCGCCGGTTGCCACCCCCACGTCACCTCCTTCCCCGGACCCTGCGGCGCCGCCTTCGGATACAGACACCGGCCGGAGGACGAACGGGGCGGTCGGCGGGCGCCACTTTCCCGATGTCTCGGTGTCCATATCAGTGGTAGTTGACGACGCCGACCAAGGAGTACCCGAAATGGGAAAGATCATCATCAGCGAGAACGTCTCGCTCGACGGAGTCGTCCAGGACCCGACCGGCGAGGAGGGCTTCAGGCACGGCGGCTGGTTTCTCCGGATGGGGGACAAGGACCGTGAAGCGTGGGCCGAGCTTGAGCTGGACGAGGCACTGCGCGCCGAGGCCCTGCTGCTGGGTCGGCGGAGCGACGAGTGGTTCGCCGCGCGATGGCTCTCCCGCAGTGGCGCGTGGGCGGACAGGTTGAACAGCCTGCCCAAGTACGTCGTGTCGTCGACCCTCCAGGAGCCCGAATGGAGCAACTCGACGGTTCTCAGGGGCGACGTGGTGGACGAGGTCTCGAAGCTGAAACAGGAGCTGGACGGGGACATCGTCGTCTACGCCAGCCGTCAACTCGTGCATACGCTGATGGAGCATGGCCTGGTCGACGAGTTGCGGCTCATCGTTCACCCGGTCGTGCTCGGAGCCGGCGACCGACTCTTCGGCGAGACCAGCGACAAGAGCCCCATGCGCCTCGTCGACATCCGCACCGTCGGTGACAGCCTCGCCTTTCTCACCTACCAGCCCGTCCGAGACGGCTGGACATAGTCCATTGCCGTTCCGCAGCCTGGGCAGTCGGGGTAGGCGGGGTCCTGGATCCAGTACGTTCCCGCTCAGGCGGGATGGCCCGGTGCACCGCCGGATCCGCCGCCGCGCGGTCAGCCAGTTCTTCGACGACCGCGTCTTCGCCGGGATTCCGCCCGTGCCACCAGATCCTCGATCACGCGGTGACGCTACCCCGGCCCGACACAAGCCGGGGGCGATCGTAGGCTCCGTTGAACGCGTCCACGTTCGGCCCGCCGCCCTCTTTGGTCAGAGGGCTGCGGTCCGACGTTGGTCGCGGGTGTTGTCAGTCTCTTCGCGGTGGCGTGGTGTGCCGCTCCTTCCCTGCCGAGGCTCCCGCCTTCTGCCGGCCGATGTGGAAGGGGCTTCGCCTGCTCCGCTGTGCCGGGACGGCGGTCGCCTCCGGGCGGTCATCGGCGGCGACGCGGTCATCGACGGGGCGGCGTTCCCTGTCCGCCTGCCGTGCCTCGCGCACGCCGACCACAAGGAAGCGTCCCAGTGCCAGCCCTGCCAGCAGGACCATGGCGGCGCCGAGGCCTTCGAAGAACGACAGCCGTTCGGCGACCTGGCGCGCCTCACCGCCGAGTGGCGTTCCCACGCCCATGTTCCAGAGCGCGGCGATCGTGGTGCCGACGACGAACCACAGTCCGCCGAGGACGGCCAGCCAGCCGCCGAACTGGGCCACGGGCCGGTTCGCCGCGATCATCAGGATCAGCCCGCCGAGGCCGACGGCGATCGCCGGAAGGATGGACAGCACCAGCCGGTCGTTGCTGTAGACCCACGCCTCGCTCGAGCCGAAGCCGAAGTCGAAGTAGGGGCCGAGGAACGGAATGAGCCCGCCCCAGATCGCGAGGAGCACCAGCAGCAGCCCGCTGAGCATGCCGCGGCTGCGGGGCGCTCGCATTTTCCCAGTCATGAGAATCCCTCCTGACCAGGTGATAGTCCGATATTTCAGGCCAAGCCGTACCCGGTATGTCCGGACCCAACCGGCTCGGCCGGCTCGGCGGATCAGTCGGGGCGCGCGCCCGAACATCGTGAACTCGTCCCTCGCCGCGTCCTCGACCGCCGCGGGCCGCAGCTCGTCCAGCCTGCAAGGCGGGCTGCGTCCTACCAGTCCCAGACCTCACTCACCGGCACCAGGCGTATTTCGGATTCCGCCGGCAGGCGCTCCGGGCCCTCCCACTCGCGACCGGCTTTGCCGTCGGTGGGGTAGTGGACGCAGACCGCTTCGACGTCCTCCTGGATGTCGAAGGCGCACAGGATGCCCGCGGGCATGTAAACGAACTCGCCCTTCCGGGCGTTGATGGTGTCCTCGCCGACCCGCACGGTGAGACTTCCACTGGTCACGACCGCGACCTCGTCGTAGGCCCAGAGAAAGTCGAACTTCACTCCGGCACGGAAGCGGATGTAGGCCATGCCGATGTTCGAGCCCTCCTCCTCGTCGGCGATGTAGCCCACGTAGGCTCGATGGGTACCGATCTGCAGCCAGACCGGCGCGTCCGCTGCGGTGAACTTCTGAACGGCCTTGGGATCGAATGCCATTGAAGGGCCCTTCCGTCTTGTCAGTCGAGTGCGGTGGTCAGTCGAGTGCGCTGGTCAATCGAGTGCGCTGGTCAATCGAGTGCGCTGGTCATCGCCCTTGGATGGCGTCGGCCAGGAGGTCGACCTGGCCGAGATCAGGATTGGCCGGGGAGAGGAGAACCTCGTCGCATCCCGCGGCCTCATAGGCGCGGAGCGTGGTGCGGATCGCCTCTCCGTCCGTGAGCGCGCCCTCGGCGATGGCCTCCGCGGTCTCTTCGCCCAGCCACGACGAGTAGTAGTCGATCAGGTATTCCGACGCGTGCCGTGATGCGTCCGGCCCAAGTGAATAGTAGAGCTGGGTGGCCAACCGCGGGAGCCCTTCGCGGTCGGCATCCGCCCACGCTTTGCGCACGTCAGCGGCCTTCCCGGCGAACTCCGCGGGCGGGGTCTGACCGTCGATCCAGCCGTCGCCGAACCGGGCCACGCGTGCGAACGTCTTGGCGACCCCGCCGCCGATCATGACCTGCGGGCGGGAGACGGGACCGATCCGGCCCTTCCGGCCGCGGAGCTCTCCGGACCAGACTTCCTCCATCTCTTCCAGGATCTCGTCGAAGACCCGCCCCCTGGTGTCGAAAGAGGCTCCGGCCGCGGTGAAGTCGTCCTTCCTCGCGCCCGGGGCGAGCCCGAACACCAGCCGACCGCCGGAAAGCACGTTCAGGGTCGCCGCTTCCTTGGCCAGCGTCGCGCCGTTGCCACGAAGGTTCGGCAGCAGGATCCCCGTCACCAGGCGGATTCGGCTGGTGACGCCCGCCGCCACCGCGAGGGTTATCAGTGGGTCTGCGTTGTCGTACGCCAGACGGTCGATGGTGCCGAGCGAGGAGAACCCGCGCCCTTCGGCCTTGCGCGCCCATTCCGTAACCTGCGACGGGATGAACTCCGGGATGGTCGTTGGAAGCCCGATCCCCACTTTCATCGGCCCCGCCCCCTGCTCCAGGGCGAAGAAACCCACATCCTGAGCGCCATGGCGAACGCCTTTCTCAATCGGCTTTGAACCGAACGTTAGAGGGAGGGGGCGATCACCAAATCCGTCATGAGATCCGTAATCGAGGAGTTCCGGTCCGCCAGGGCGCGTTCGGGAAGGACGCTCCGCGCCGCGCGGTGGACGGCATCGCGGTCGAGCGCGTCCACGATCTCGACGTCGCCCGTTCCTGCCGCGTCCCTGGCCATCCCACAGGCTTCCTGACCGGCGTTGGCGGCGCAGGCATCAGCCTGCCGGCCGACGACGCCTGTTGCCCCTGCGGCAAGAACGCGCACGGTCTCTCCTGCAACTTGTCGGATACCCATGGGGGCGAAGTGTCCGGATGTCAACGTAGGACGGCCCGACGGGCCGCCGAATCTGTGTGCGTATCAGCAACATGCGAGGACAGGGAACGAACGGCTAGGTTTCGTCCTGTGCTGTATGGACGCCCCGGCGAACTGGACGTGGTAGGCGATCTCGTCGCCGGCGCGCGGGAGAAGCGCGGCGGTGCGCTGGTCGTCCGCGGCGAGGCCGGGATCGGCAAGACCGCACTGCTGGAGCACGCGGCGTCCACGGCCGACGGGCTGCGCGTCATCTCGGCCACGGGTGTGGAGGCCGAGACGGAACTCACCTTCGCTGGGCTTCACCTGCTGCTCGCGCCGTTCCTCGATCGCGTCGACGCGCTGCCCGCGCCTCAGGCCACCGCGTTGCAGATCGCGTTCGGCCGTATCAGCGGGATACCCGTGGACCGGTTCCTCATCGGGCTGGCCACGCTCTCGTTCTTCGACGAGATCGCTAATGAGGCGCCGCTCCTGGTCATCGTCGACGATGCCCAATGGCTGGATCACGCCTCCTCGACCGCGCTCCTGTTCGCGGCCCGCCGGATCCATGCCAGTCCGGTCGTAGTGATCTTCGCGGTGCGCGACGGGTGCGCGTTCCCCGCCTCGGGGGTGCCGGACCTGCGGCTGGGCAGCCTCGACCGTACGGCCAGCGCACAGCTTCTGGGCGAGCACTGGGACCTGGCGGCGCACGTTCGCGATCGGATTCTGGACGAGGCCCGCGGAAACCCGCTCGCGCTGCGCGAACTGCCCCGGACGCTGACCCCGGCGCAGCGGTCCGGGGACCTGCCGCCCGTCCCCCTCCACATCGGGACGGAGCCGGTCACCGGACGGGTCGAGGAAGCCTTCGCCGCTCGGGTGGACGCTCTTCCCGAGGGGACGCGGATCATGCTGACGATCGCCGGTGCCGACGACACCGGCGATCTGCACACCGTGCTGACCGCGGCCGCCGCCATGGGGGCTTCGCCGCAGGACCTTGGAGCCGCCGAGCGGGAGCAGCTCGTCCGCGTCACGGATCAGCGGATCTTCTTCGGTCACCCGCTGATGCGCTCCGCCGCCTATCGGCGGGCGCCGGCATCATGGCGCATCGACGCGCACCGGGCCCTGGCGGAAGCCGCCACGCCGGACCGGCGGGCCTGGCATCTGTCCGCCGCGGCCACGGGGCACGATGAGGAGGCCGCGACCGCGCTGGAGGGTGTGGCCGAACAGGCGCGGTCGTACGGTGACTCTTCCGTGGTCGCCGCCGCCTACGAGCGGGCCGCGCAGCTCACCGCCGACCCGAAGCGCCGCCTCAGCCGATGGGCGGCCGCCGCGGATTCGGCGCACGACGCCGGTCAGCCCGAACGTGCCGCGCGTCTGGCCGCGAAAGTCAGCGACGAGCCGGCTGATCCGCTGGCGAAGGCACGCCTGGCGCGGGTGGCGGCGGCGATCGCCTACGAACGGAACCTGCCGGGAACCGACCATCTCCAGGTGGTCGAGGCGGCCCTCGGCGTTCGGGACATCGCCCCCGACATGACCGCCTCCATGATCACCGACTCCATTCTGGCGGTGCGGGCCGACCGCGACATCGAGACCGCCCGGCGGCTGGCGCGTCGCGTGTCCGGGATCCGGTCGCGCTCGCCCTTCCTGGAATGGGTCGGGACCGCGATGGAACAGGTCGTCGGCGCCGAACTCGATGCCGACGTCCCCTCCCTGCGACGTCACCTGACCGCCATCGACACGTCCGGGTTCAGCCTTTGCCAGGGGATCAGCGTCCTGTGGTTCCATTACTGGCTCGGGGACCTGAACGCCGCACTCGACTCGGCCGCCGGGCTCGCGTCCGACTGCCGGGAACGCGGTGCCGCCGGGACGCTCGCCCGCGTCCTGGTGCTTCACACCCGGATCCTCGTCATGTCCGGGCGCATCGGCGAGGCGGCCACCACCGCCGCGGAGGGCAGGAGTGTCGCGACGGCCACCGATCAACCCCATTACGTCGCGCTCTTCTCGGGGCTGCAGGCCTACGTCGCGGCCATCGCAGGTGATGGGGAACGGTGCCGAGCCCTCAGCGACGATCTCCTCAACGAGGCCCCCGGTGAACACGCCTCCGAGGCCGTCTACGCCCGCAACCTGCTCGATGCGTCCGCGGGACGGTACGAGGACGTGATCGGCAGGACGGAGATCCTCGCCGCTGATCCCGTCCAGGGCCTCAACATCGAACGACTCCTCGGCCTCCCCGTCTACGCGGAGGCCGCCGCGCGCTGCGGCCGCCCGGAGCTCGTCACCGAGGCCTGCGCGCAGTTCGGCCGGTACGCGCGCGCCACCGGACAGGCGTGGATCATGGCCTTGGACGCGCGCTGCCGCGCCCTGCTGGCCGATCCGGCAGCGGCCGGCGACCACTATGCGCAGGCCCTGCGCCTGCACCGCGACGACGACAAACCATTCGAGCGGGCCCGCACCGAACTCCTCTACGGTCAGTGGCTGCGCCGCCGGCTCCAGCGCAACCAGGCACGGCCGCTGCTCCGCTCCGCACTGGAAACCTTCGAGCGGCTCGGAGCACCGCAATGGGCGGAGCAGACCCGAACCGAACTGCGGGCCACCGGCGAGACACCCGCGGCGGCGTCCCGATCGAACGGACTGCTCGATCGGCTGACCCCGCAGGAGTTGCAGGTCGCACAGCTGGCCGCGGAAGGGCTCACCAACCGGGAGATCGCAGCCCGGTTGTTCCTCAGCCCGCGCACCGTGGGCTACCACCTGTACAAGGCCTATCCGAAGCTGCAGATCGCCTCGCGCAACGATCTGGTCAGATTGGATCTGACCTGAATCGATCACCCCGACCCAGCGCCAGAACACTCACCGCGGCCATGGCGGCGGCCGGCCGCGCGCACTCCGCCCGTGCGCACTCCGCCCGCCGTGCGGCCGGCCAATGCCCCCCGCCTGCGGTCGGTCATGTCGCAACGTCGGCCGGGCCGTGAGTCACCGCGATTCTGCGGGCGTTGACGGTTGCGGCGCCCGGCCAAGCCTCAGCGGCCCTCACCGGCCGATTCGGCTATCGCCTCGCGCAGTCCGCTGTCGTCTCGCTTGTCACGCGCCCAGGCGACGTATCCATCGGGGCGTACCAGAACGGAGGTGTCACGATCCCAATGGGCACGGACTATGTGATCCGGGACGGAAACATGGCGGGGAGAGCGGCTCGGTGTGATCAGGACGAAACGGCGCTCGCGCAGCACCTCATAGAGTCGCCCTTCGGTGACTTCCCAGTCGGGGGCGCGCTGGCCGGTGAGTGGATGGGCTCCTCGCTCGGCAGGGTACGCGTGGCCGATACCCGAGATCATGGATGCCATCCGGTCAACCAGGGGCCGGATCCTCGTGACGATCGAGGCCGCGGTCCACCGGAACGCCCTCGCGGCGGGATTCCTCAGGAGAGCCGCGCGCACCAGCGCACCGCTGAGGCGCAGGACGACCTTGCCGATGGAGTGCCGCTCGGTTTCGTAGGTGTCGAGCAACCGGCCGGGTGCGCCGTGGCGCATCACGGCAACGAGCTTCCAGCTCAGGTTCGCGGCGTCCTGGAGCCCGACGTTCATGCCCATGGCGCCTGCCGGTGAGTGCACGTGGGCCGCGTCCCCGGCGAGGAACACCCGGCCGACCCGGTAGTGCGGGGCCTGGCGCTCGTCGCTGTGGAAGCGCGACTTCCAGCGGATCTCGGCGATCTTGTAACGGGACCCGAACACCATGTCCAGCAATTCCTGAATCTCGTCGTCCTCGAGGGGACTGTCGTCGGGCAACTGGTGGTGACGATTCCAGCCGGTCACCCGGTGCCACCCCTGCCCCATCTCGCTGAGCAGGCAGAATCCGTCCGGGACGGCGTTGACGCTGAAGGGCTGCTGCGGAGGGTCGGCGAGCCGCACATCGGCCAGGATCAGCGAACTGAGCATCGTCTTGCCGGGGAACGGCAGGCCGGCGAGGTCACGGACAGTGCTGTGCACCCCGTCGGTGCCGACCACATAGGACGCCCGGAAGGTCCTGGACGGAGCGGCTTCGTCGCCGGTGCCGGCCTGGACCGTGACCCCGGAGTCATCCTGTTCCAGGTCCACCACGCGGGTGTCGTGGACGACGTTCACTCCGGCCTCGCCGGCACGGCGCGCCAGCACGCGCTCGACTTCGTACTGCGGGTGGAACAGCACGTACGGGAAGCGTGTGGGCAGGCGGGAGAAGTCGGGCCGGGCCCGCTGGAAGATCTGCAAGCGCGGGATCTGATGGCCGCCCTTCACGACCTCATCGGCGATGCCCCGCGCGTCGAACTGCTCCAGCGTGCGCGCATGCACGACCAGCGCCCGCGAGAGGTTGCTGATCTTGTCGGGGCGGCGCTCGACCAGGGTGACGTCGAGGCCCGCCTGGGCCAGATCACCCGCGAGCAGCAGCCCTGTGGGGCCGGCGCCGACAACGAGGACGTCCGTAGTTGTCGTCATAACCATCTCCAGCACTTCAGGTGAAGTCTCTTGAAGTCTCTGTCCGAGTTCGTCGAGGGCGCCTTGGGCTCACTGTAAGAGCCTGCGGAAACATCCAAATCCGTCATCTGATAAAGACCCGCAGACACATGGCGACTGGGGCCTGTGGAGGCGGGGTTCCCGGGCTGAATCAGGGGGTTGGCGGCGGGGGCCGTCTCGGTCACTTATCCCGGCCCTGGTCATGGTCCGGTTGCCCAGCGCCGAATCGACCCCGGAACCCGGTCACGTGACTGATGCCGATGGTGATCACCCGTCCTTACCATCGTCACCGAAACAACCCCGGGTGATGAGAGGTTCGCCATGCCGTTCACTGCCGTAGGCCCCGATAAGGTTCACTATGAGATCGACGGTGAGGGGCCTGGGCTAGTTTTGGTCCACGGCGCCGGAGGTGACGCCGCCAAGGTGTTCGGTGGCGCCGTTCCGCACTTCGCCGATTCGCGCACGGTCATCCGTCCCAACCTCAGCGGCAGCGGACAGACCACCGACGACGGCGGGCCCCTGAGCATCGAGCGACTCGCCGGCCAGGTCGTCGCAGCCGCGAAAAGCGCCGCCGACGGGCCGGTGGATCTGCTCGGATTCTCCATGGGGGCGTGTGTCGCCGCCGCCGTTGCGGCCACCAACCCCGAACTGGTGCACAGGCTCATCCTCATGGGCGGTACGACTCACACCACCGATCCGCGCGACCGGTTCAACTTCGCGTTCTGGCAGGACCTGCTCACCGCTGACTTCGCGCTCTTCGAGCGCTTCGCGCTGCTTCAGGGATTCAGCCCGGCAATGCTCGACACCTTCGGCCACGACGGCCTTGCCGCCTCGCTCGGCGCCGAATGGCCGCCCGGGCTCAGGAGGCAGGTCGCACTCGCCACCGGCCTCGATATCCGAGACCTGCTCCCGATGATCCAGGCACCGACCCTGGTCATCGGCTTCGGAGGTGACCAGATGCTCCCCATCAAGAACGCACGCGAGCTGCACGAGGCCATTCCGGGCAGCGATTTCGTGGAGATTCCGGATTGGGGCCACATGGATTTCCTCGTCCGACCGGACCTGATCGTGCCGCAGGTACACCGGTTTCTTGGATCAGAAACCTCCCACCCCCTCGACGAAACCACCGCCTGACCCGGCCACTCCAAACCTCCGCTCCGATAAAGGCAGCACCACAGCATGCACGCACATTGA
The DNA here is from genome assembly GCF_052245875.1 of Actinomadura sp. 3N407. Classification (NCBI taxonomy): domain Bacteria; kingdom Bacillati; phylum Actinomycetota; class Actinomycetes; order Streptosporangiales; family Thermomonosporaceae; genus Actinomadura; species Actinomadura sp. 3N407. The sequence goes on along the minus strand of NZ_JBQQBP010000024.1, from coordinate 9,380 downwards.
GCCCAGAACTCGGATCGTCCCCGGCTTCCGTGCCGCAGTTGCGTAGCTCGTTGTGTTCCAGGGTGTCGACGAGCGGCCGTCCCAGCGTCGGCCGCGATTGCCGTCAGCCTGTCGATGGCCTGCTCATCGAGACTGCGGTGTCCACCCCGGTTTCAGACAGCCCGAGGAACCGACTCCCGACGGGTTCGAGGACGTCCCAGGGTCAGCGGTAGTCATTCTCCTTCAGTTCGATGACCCAGGCACGACGCTCGGCGATCTTGCCGTCACGCATGACGAACACCTCCGCCATGGACATGCGGAGCTCGCCGCCCGCGGCCCGCTTCACCGTCCCGGTGAGTTCCGCCATGACGACATCGCCCTGCTCGACCATGCGCACGACCTTCAGGTTGGGCGGGTTGACGAGTTCGGGCGGGCCGTCGATGGCTTTGTCGTAGGCGTCTTTGCCGGTCAGGTGGAAGGCGCCGAAGACGGTCCACTCGATGTCGTCGGTCAGGCAGGACAGGATCTGCTCGTGATCGTTCTTACGGAAACCGTCCAGGTAGGTGTTAACGGTCTCGATGTTCCGTGACATGTCCGCTCCTTCGAATCAGGTGCCGTCGATGGCGCACCGCCGTGCGAACCGGCGGTTCCCTGATAGGTCGGAGCGGTCAGAGCGTTCTCGACATCACCCCGACAACCAACCCTTACCGCCGACACAAAGAGCTGAACGCCGAGGCGTTCAACCGCCCCCGGACACTGGTCGCGTCGGCGTCGGCTTGGTCGCGGACGACCACGCCCTTGCCCTGCTGGCCGATCACGGGCCCTCGGTCCGCAACACGCTGATGGCGGCCTTCACCACTCCGGCGGATACGTCGTACCCGCCGGGCCAGGCGGTGGACGGCAAGGACTGGCCCGGCGCGAGTCGCCCGTCGTTGATCTTTGCCGCGGGTCCTCGGCTATCTGGAGGTACTCGGTCAGCCGGTTCGGGCGAGGGCGTCGATCGCGGTGACGTCCTCCTTCGTGAGGCTGAATCCTTCCAGGTCGAAGTTGGTGGCGATGCGCTCCCGTCGCGAGGACCGGGGGAGGATCACGACGTCGTGCTCCAGATGCCACCGGAGGACGACCTGGGCGGGAGCGACTCCGTGCCGCTGAGCGATCTCGGTGAGAACCGGGTGGCGCAGATCGGTGTTCTTCAGGCCGCTGTAGCCCTCGACAACGATCCCACGGCGTCGATGCTCCGCCAGTGCGGCCGGGTCGTGCTGCGCCGGGCTCCACGAAATCTGATTGACCGCGGGCTGCTGCCCGGTGGCCTCGGTCAGCTGGTCGATCAATGCCGGACTGTAGTTGCTGACCCCGGCGTTGCGGACCAGTCCCGCGTCCTTGGCCCGCAACAGCTCCTGCCACGTCGGGACGAGCTCTTCCCGCCCGGTCGGCCAGTGGATCAGCCACAGGTCCACGTAGCCGGTGTCGAGCAGGCGAAGGCTCGACTCCAGGGTGCGACGGGCATGCCGCGCGTCCTGCGGGCGCAGCTTGGTGGTGATGAAGACCTGCTCCCGGTCCACGCCGCTATCCTTGACGGCTCTGCCGACGTCCGCCTCGTTCCGATACAACGTCGCGGTGTCGATGTGCCGGTAACCGACGTCAAGCGCCGCACGCACCGACTCGTACGCCGTCTTGGACCCCAGCTGCCAGGTCCCGAAACCGATCATCGGTAGCGCAGTACCACCGGGCAGGTTCACAGTCTGAGTCATGCCTGCGATTCTGCCCGCCAACCCCCTCCCGTGCTCGGCGGTCCGTCGCCAATTCGCGACAGCCTAAGTGAACTTGCAGGCCCGCCGGCAGGTTCGTTGCCTGGACCGAGCCTGGCCGGGCACCGGTCCTCAGGCAATGGGGGTACGCGCGAGTCGTGCATGTACCGGCCGGCACCGATACCGCGGTCGCAGAACCCCCCGACTCCGAGTTCGTCGGCAAGCAGTTCGACGTCAGCGCCACGCTCCTCGCAGAGCTGCCTGATTGGTTCGCGGAGCCCGACGACGAGGACGAGGACGACCTGTCGCCCTTCCAGCAGCAGTTGGCCCGTGACCTGGAGCGTGACATGCCGCACCTGGATGAACTCTGCGCTCTGACCAACGACCTTTGGCCGCCTGACGAAGGGCTCGCAAGCGCCTACATCGGCGGGTATGTCGACGATGAGGTGATCAGGAGCATTGCGGAGCAGACCCTCGCGGGGCGCGAGGAAGGCCGGAGAGATCGTCATCCCGATGGCGAAATGGTATTCCCATGTGGAGAGGGAGAAGCACCGGCTGACGAGTGAGTGGATGTCGCTCGCCCGCTTTCCCGTGGCCGACGAGTTCTATTACGGGAGCTTTGTGATCCGCCACGACGATCTGGCCGCCGGCCGACTGGACAAGGCGTTTTCCGTGACCGAGTTCACCGAGTAGAAGCCCAGGGTGCCGAGTGCGGCCGCGGATCTGCGTTGCCCGTGGTCGCCGACGTCAGGTACTGGACATCCCTCCTGCCGCAGATCGGGTGCGTATTCGTGCAGATGAGCGGATGCGTCAATCGGATCCACGCCTCACTCGCGCCGTCGCCCGCTACCGGTCAGCGCACTCCACCGCTTCACCGCCGCGACAGGTTCGCGTCGCTCCCGGAGGCGGCCACGTACAACCGGACACGTTGCCTCCCCTGCGGGGCGGGAGATCGGCGGGACGCCTTGTGGCCTTTCGCAGGTACTTCCGACGAAGATTGCAGAAGGACAGGCGTATCACTCGGGAGGCAACGGTGCTGTTCAGGCGGGAGGTCCTTGAGGGGATCGCGGGCGGGCGGATCGATCGGGTGTTCCGGGTGTGGGCCGAGCCCCGGGTCCGCGCGGGGAGCACCCAGCGCACCTGGGCGGGGGTCATCGTCATCGACTCGGTCACGGCCGTCACCCCCGAGGAGATCACCGAACAGGACGCCCTGCGTTCGGGCTTCAAAGACCGCGCGGCGCTGCTCACCGCCCTGTCCAAGAGCACCAAGGAGGGCGGCTACCACCGCGTCATGCTCCATCTGGGAGGCCCCGACCCCCGATCGGAGCTGGCCGGCAACGCCGACCTGACCGACCAGGAATTGGCCGACCTCAAAGCCGCCCTGGACACCATCGACACCCGCAGCCGCCGCGGCCCCTGGACCCGCGAGGTCCTGCGCCTGATCGAGGAACGCCCCGGCCTGCGCGCCCTGGACCTGGCCGAACACCTGGACCGCGACAAACTCCCTTTCAAGGCGGACGTCCGCCGCCTCAAAGCCCTCGGCCTCACCGAAAGCCTGGAGACCGGCTACCGCCTCTCCCCGCGCGGCCAAGCCCTCATGGCCTACCTACGCTCCTTGACCGAATGACCTATCCCGGCTGCTGCTCCAGCCCGGTGGGTAAAGGGATGTCGGCAGATCCGCGCCATGAATCTCTCCGTGGCCGGGCAGGACCACACCGCCGACCAGGTCGATGCCAACCAGGCGGGTCTGTCGGTGATGGGCGCCGCCTCGGTGATCGGCACAGACACGTTCAGCGAGACGGTCATGGGACTGACCGAACTGCAAGTCACGCAACTGGGCCGGGGGCGATGTCGTCGCGCCCCGGACCATCTGTACCGGATAGAAGCACACTCCCGAACCCCGGGAATGGCGTCCAGAGCGCCCCGGCAGTCGTGATCAACGGAGGCGTGTCCCGAGAGCATGCTCTCGCCGTAAGGAGGCAGAGACCGCCACCGCCACAAGGTACTGCGAGCACACCACGGCGCCTCCTTCGCCGAAAGATCGACATCAGAACCTGACCAGGCTTGGGCTACTGCGCCGCTGTCTTGCTGCGGCGTTCGGGGAGGATGACGCCGCGTCAGCCTCCGTGGTGTCGGCCGATACGTACGCGGACGCCGATGGTGCGGAATCCGGCGCCGTGGTGGAGGGTGAGGCGGGCGGTGTTCTCGGAGAAGACCCCGGATCTGGATGGTTCAGATCCCGGCGGCTTCGGTCGAGGTGATGAGCGCGTTCAGGAAAGCGGCACCACCTTGGCCTTGGGCGTCAGGGTGGACGTAGACGGAGTGCTCGACCACTCCGGCGTAGACGGGCCTGGAGATGGGCTGACCGCGTTCCAGCTCAGGAGCGTGCTCCCACCCGCCGGTGCGCTACCCGCATCCAAAGATTCGTTTGCTTCACCGTCCTGGGACTCGCGGTGATCCCACAAGGCGAGCACCTTGAGGGTGCGCGTTTCACGTGTCATCGGGAAGCCAGCGGCTCAGGTGGGCCCTCGGCACGCTCGCTGCGACGTGCCAGAGCTGGTGCCTGGGGTCCCACCTCGCCTGCACGAGACGCTTGGCCTCGTCCTTCTCCTCGTATGGCACACGGAGATAGAGGCGGCCGTCGACCATGTCGCCGGGGGAGATCCCATCTGCGGGTGGTGCCTTAGCGGATCGAGGGGGCGCCGGGCGCCAAGAGCGTGCGGGCCGCTCCATCCGGGCGCGATCGACGATGCGTCTGACGCGTTCGCAAGACGTCGGGTCGGTGATCCGCATCATCAGGTCGGTCGAGCCGCCGTGGGCCAGCAGGTTCAGGGAGCCGTGCCAGAGGACGGTGTCGTCGACGATCAGGACTTTCTCGTGCATGCGCTCGCGGGCCTCGATCCGGCAGCCGGCCGACCGCAGCGTCGCGACGAGGTCGGCCTCCTTTGTACCGGGTTCGTGCTGCCGGGTGTGGACGGTGACACGCGCTCCGGCGGCGATCTGCGGTTCGAGGCGCCGAAGCCAGTACCGCACCGGATTCGTGGCGAGGAAGGCGCAGTAGATGTCGATACTGTGGCGGGCATGCGCGATGTCCCATTCGACGCCGCGGGAGACCTCGTCGGCGGGGAAGAACGCGGGCCGCGCCAGTTCTTCAGGGGCGAGGCCGCTCAGATCGGCGGCGCTGCGCACCGGGATGAGTTCCTCGACCGGCAGCCGCTGGGCGTGCCGCTCGAAGTATTCGAGCATCCGGGCGGCCTCGCTCGCGGGGCTGAGCTTGTGGTGCATGAACTCGGTGTTGGCGACCAGGACGAGATGGTCCTGCGCACGGCTCAGCGCGACGTTCAGCAGCCGGCAGGTCGCCGAGGACAGCCCGATGCCCTCGTAGAAAAAGCCGAGCCGGTCACCGGCTCCCGCGACGGTATCGATCACCACGAGAGGGCGCTGGCTCCCCTGGAAGCGGTGGACAGTGTCCACCACACCGTCGTAGGGCTCGCCGAAGCGGTGGGTCAAGCTCGTGTTCAGCGCCTTCTTCTGGTTCTTGTAAGGGCAGATGACGGCGAGTCGGTCGGCCGGTCCTTCCCCCTCGGCGAGCCCGGTGTGCTTGCGGGCGGGCAGAACCGTGTCGTACTGCAAGCCCCGGATCAGCTCGTGGATCACGGCTTCATGGACGGCGTTGGTGGTGTGGGCGTTCCTCCTGCCCCGGTCCGGGACCCGGCTGGAGGTGTCGATGAGCACCAGCGGGCCCTCGATCAGGGCTGAGGGCGGCAGTCGCGTCCCCTCCTTCCGGCCGGTCAGCAGCGGCGCGTCCGGATAGGCGACTTCGTTCACCACCGCGCAGATTGCCCGGCGCATGCGGTACTGCTCGTTGAGTGTGACCATCCTGAGGTCGCCAACGCGGGCGCCGCCCTGCATATCGACGAGCCCGGCGGCGTGGAACGCGTCCCGGTCCATCCACAGCCGGGAGTGCTCCGTGTCCTGGGCCGGTGCCTTGCGGTTGTTCGAACCGCGTGTGACGGCGGGCAACTGCCGGAAGTCACCGGCCAGCACGACCCGCTTGTGGGCCAAGCCCGCCGTGTACCAGGCGGACGGCAGGTTCACCATCCCTGCCTCGTCGATGACCACGACATCGACTTCGTCCAGCAGTCGGCGGGTCTGAACCGCCTTGGACACCGTCGTGCCCAGTACCCGGCAGCGGCTCCGCACCGTGTCCGCGATCTTCTGGCGTTCCTTTTGCAGGTTGTCGAGTCGCTGCTGTAGCAGGCCGGCGTCCTCCCGCAGCCGCGCCACCGGAGCCAGCCCCTGCACTCGGGCCAGGATGCCCGGCAAGGCCGAGTCGATGGCGGCCAGTTCGGCTTCGCAACCCTTATAGTCCGCCCGAGCGTCTCCGAGTCGCTGCTGGCAGGTCTCCCAGGTGTGGCGGTGGTGATACAGCTCGTTGTCGAGCGCATCCAGCTTCGCCTGCTTGCGTTGGGCGAACAGCCTCGTAGGGATCCCGATCTGGGCCATCTGCTCCTGGACCCACGCGATCTGCCCGGCGGCGGCGCTCACTCCCCCCTCGGCGCTGAGGACGGACTGGCCGGCGGCCGCCAGCCGCCGCTCGAGCTCATGGCACTCAGTGGTGGCGCGCGCCGCTTCCTCGTGGCGGGCGATGCCTCCGCGTACCCCGGCGAGTTCCGTCGTGACCCGCGCGATCTCGGCGTCCAGCTCGCCGGCCAGCCTGTCGGCGATGCGGCCCCGGTCGATCTGCTCCCCGTACTTCGTGGCGAGGGACGCGACGGCGATGTCCCCGGCGCGCTGCACCAGCCCCGACTCGAACTCGGGTTCCCGAGCCAGCAGGTCGCACATCCGCAGCAGCGCCTGGTCGACCGCGACGTGCGTCGGCGCCAGAAAGAGCACACGCAGACCCTGCCGGTAGCAGCCTTCAACGATGCTCGCGACCACTTCGGTCTTCCCGGTGCCGGGTGGTCCCCAAACGAAGGTCAGTTCGCTGCCGAGCGCCTGTTCCACGGCGCGTCGCTGCCGGGTGTTCAGCTGGCGGTTCCGATAACCCGGAACGAACCGTTCCGTGTCGGCGCACCGGCCGATCTTCGGCTTGCCCTGACCGACCAGCCACCCCGCGGCGGTGAGGTTCATCGCTGGTGCGCCGGTGCCCCTCTGCTCCAGTCGCTCGGTCAGCGCCACCAGGCCCGCGGTGTCGTCCTCGACCAGCTGCGCGTTCACCGGCTGGGCACCCAGGTCCGCCTCCGTGGTCACCCGGATCTTCCCATCCGGCGACCGAGTCGCCTCGGCGCGCTCCCACGGGCTGCGGGACCGCGACGTCCGGACCAGCAGGTCCCTGCTGCCGAAGGCTTCCTTCCACCCCTTGCAGGAGAACAGATACTCCCGCTCGGAGCCGGACTGCCGAACGAGTCGACCGTCATGCAGGGACACTTTCTCTGCATTCGTCATGTCGCTGTGCAGGGTCGCCGCGATCTCCAACTGCACCGCACGGTGCAATTGGGCTACGGGCGATGGCCCGGCTTGCCTCTCCGCCATCGATTCCTTTCCGAACGCCGTGGAACGTGACGAGCGCGACCGAACCGCACCTCGTGGTGGGCTTCAGTGGGGGCGCCCACCTGAGGGCGTCTCGCTGTCGCTGCTTCCTGCAGAACAGCCCCATACATAGGACTTTGCTCGGTGTCGAACGGTTTGCAGTGTGCCAGAACCGGAGCTCTATGCCGACATCCTCTGACTGCGAATTGACCTAGAGTCGAATAGGCGGTGCCGACTCGCTGGATGACCCGTTCTCCTGCGGTCTAGATGACCGGGAGGACGTCGTCGCAGGCTCGGGCGCTTTCGGTGTGGAGTGGTCCGTGCACGCGTCGTCCGTCAGCCGGAACGACTGTGCCGACCGACGGACGAAGCCCATGATGGGACGCTCTTGATCACTCGGGGGCGGGTCTTTCCAGTAAGCCTTGGGCGAGCTTGGCCCACTCCTGGAGGAAGGGGAACGCTTTCTCCACCCTGGTGATCGCGTCAGACATTCGCTTGAACGGCTTTCGAAACGCCGTGGAGATGTTCCCTGCCCAGTTCAAGAAGGCGACGGCCTCCCCGACTTCGTGGGGCTTCTCCTCGTAGGCCGCGGCGAAGGAGACGATCTCGTGGAGGAAGCTTTCGAACTCGTCCGGCCACTCCGCGCGAGGAGTGGACCCCATGAAGTCCAGGATTCCCCGGATCCCTGTGTCCAGACTCCGTACCCGCTCGAAGAAGCGGGACGCGGCGCCGTCCAGGGAGTCTGCCGGTCCGCTGACCGCTGCGGCATAGCGGATGGCCACCGCCCGGCCCTCCTTGGGCGAGGCCCGTCCCCCATCCGGGCGAAGTCCGCTCCGAACGCCTCGCTGGCGGATCCGAGCGCTTCGAACGCGGCATCGATCTCCGCCATGTCCTCGGGAATCGCCTCGAGATCTTCCTCAATGCGGACCATGGCATCGAGGAGCCCGAGACGGTCCTCATCATCGGGAGTGCCGGGCGGATCGCCCGGCTTCGCGACGATGACACCGTTGAGGATCCGGGCCGGGGTGAGGATGTCGAACCCGTCGCGCAGACCCGCCTCCAGGGTTCGCTGAAGTTCCTGGCGTGCTTGGACCATCCCGTTCGGGGTGCGTTGGAATCGGATGGTCCGCACCTTTGAGAGGTAGTAGGGAAGTTCGCCGCCGTCCGACAGTTGGATCGTGGGCTTGCCGGTGCCCTGCCGCAACGCCGACTCGAAGACCACGTTGGGGTTGAGGCCGCTGAGGTCGGCGATGACCAGGTCGGCGTCCTTCACCTGCTGGCACACCTGATCGAGTATCTCTCCGGTTCCGGGAAGTTCGTCGGCCCTGAACGGGGTTATCCCGAATGGCTGGCAGGCGACCGTGCCCCTGCCGGTAGCCGGGAGAGTCGATCGCTGAGGATGTCGCGCCCGGCCTCGTGACGGGGGGGCGTGAGCACTGCTTCATTAGGTCGCTGATGGTTCTCCCGAACGGCTGCCGGTAGGTGACCGGCATCGAGGGCGGGAGATGTGTTGCGACTGTTCGTCGGTGACGACTTTCATGAGGTCGGTTGGGTCACGGAGCGACCCGTCGCCGCGGTCGGGCCGCAGGCCGGCGCAGGTGACGATCAGCTGCCGGGCGCCCAGGCCGCGCAGCCGCTCGCGCAGCTCGTCGGGGGCGGTGACGAGCCCGGATCCCGGCCTCAGTGATCGCCCAGCCGTTTCTCTTGGTCATCCAGCCGATCGACGCTGCCTCCCCGGTACGGAACCCCAGCTGTGAATGCCAGCGAATCTGACCGTGCGCGTTGGGCTCCTCATGCTGTGGATCGATGGTGACCGCGCTGCGACCGCTTCTCGCACCTCGGCGGGCTTCAGCGGACGCCCCTCGTCCCGCAGGATCTCCATGGCCGCGCGGAAGATCGGCGCGATGTGCTCGGCGAAGGACATCGGGGGACTCCTTGACGTCGGGGGGACAGCTCTCCGGCGCATCGACAGACAACGCTGGTCCCGCCCCTTGAGAGGGTTGTTTGTTAGGGATTGCTCGGTTTTGTGGTGAAGAGTCCGGGTTCGGGTTCAGTGGCGAGGTCTCGGCCGACGAGGCGCTTGAGTTTGGCGCGGACGCCTTCGACGATGTTCTTGCTGGT
>NZ_JBQQBP010000023.1:0-98557 GCF_052245875.1 Actinomadura sp. 3N407 | reverse complement strand
TCCGTCATACCCTGCGGACATAGGGGCCTCCATCCTCGACGGGATTGGTGTGATGACCCCGAGTGTCCGCCGGATACCCGGAACCGTCACGGGGAGCGGAGGCCCCGCTCCTTCATCGCATCAGAGGCCTTGCTTGTGTTGTTGACGAGTGAGGCTTCAGGTCTGGTTGGGCGATATCCGGGCGACGACCTTGTCGCCTGACACCATTCCCGTGTCCCGGACGCCGAGGCCATGATGGTCATTGCCCGGCGCACCCGGACCGATTCGCGCTTCCCTCGCCGCACGATCTGATGCAGCCTGCGGCCTCGGCCAGCCTGCGTGCCCGTACCGGCTCAGCCCACCCACACCACCTCACTCTCGACAACATCACGCTGCTATCGAGGGTGGGCCTCACCGGCCTCGACACCGTGGACGCCGACAGGCGTGTGACGAACGCGGTGACCTTAAGCGGTCAACGCACTAGCCAAATTTGGTTAATGCGAGCCATGCCGGTTACCCTCCCGGAGGAAGCTAACCAAATTTGGTTAGTCGCCTACTGGAGGGGATCGGATGAATCCCGTACGGCTGCTGGTCCTGGGAGCGCTTCGCAGGCGCGGGCGCGCGCACGGCTACCAGCTCCGCGCGGACCTGGAGTCGTGGGGCGCGCACGAGTGGTCCACCGCCACGTCCGGCTCGGTGTACCACGCACTCAAGAGCATGGCCGGCCAGGGCCTGCTCAGTTCGTACGAGACCGTGCCCTCGGAGGCCGGCGGGCCGCCGCGGATCGAGTACGAGCTGACCGGCGAGGGCGAGACGGTGTACTTCAGCCTGCTGCGCCGGGCCTTGGCCGACCGCGAGCCGTCCCTCGACGTGCTGGGCGCCGCCGTCGGCCTGATCGAGGACCTCCCCCGCGAGGAGGCCCTGCGGATCCTGCGCGAGCGAGCCCTGGCGATGGACGAGTGGCGGGCGAGCATCACCGAGCACCTGCCCACCGGCACCGATCTGGAGACATGGGGACCGGTGGGCGAGGTGCTGTCCCTGTGGCTGAGCACCGCCGACGCCGGCGCCCGATGGACCCGCCGCCTGATCGGGCGCCTGGAGGAGGGCACGTTCACCATGGCCGGCGAGGACCCCGCTCCCACGACGGAAGGCAAGTGACGATGGCCGGCGAGATCACCGTGCCGCTGCTGCCCTGCCGGGACATCGACGAGGTCGCCGAGTTCTACGCCATGCTCGGCTTCACCCGCACGTACCGGCAGGTCCGTCCCAACCCGTACGCCGCGTTCGAACGGGACGACTTCCAGCTGCACTTCTTCGGCATGCGGGACTTCGTTCCCGAGGACTCCTACGGGACCTGCCTGGTCCGCGTCCCTGACACCCGGGAACTGTTCGACGCGTTCGCGGCCGGGATGCGCGAGGTCCACGGCAGGCTGCTGGTCTCCGGGATTCCCCGGATGACCAGGCCGCGCAAGCGCCGCAACTCCGGGAACCACTCCGGCTTCACCGTCATCGACCCGGGCGGGAACTGGATCCGGATCATGGCCGCCGGACCCGCCGCCGGGGACGCGGACGCGGCCGCCCCCGGCAGGCTCGCCACGTCCCTGAGCAGGGCGGTCGTCATGGGCGACTCCCACGGCAAGCACGTCCGGGCAGCCCAGATCCTGGACGACGCGCTCAAGCGCGCCAAGGACACCGCCCCACCGACCGAGTTGGTCGAAGCGCTCGCCTACCGTGCCGAACTCGCGCTCCGCGCCGAGGATCGCGCCACGGCCGGGGACGCGCTCGCCCGGGCCCGCGCGATCATCCTCTCCGGAGCCGAACGCGACCGGGTCACCGACGCCCTGGCATCCCTCACCGACGTGGAGAGGGTGCTCGACTCGGGGTGAACGTATGTGGTCACCGCACTAGAAGGTTGGGCTCGATCCTTCCCTGCCCGAGGGCCGCCCGTTCGACGAGCACTGTGAGAGTGATGCCCTGAGCAGAGCTGAGGCTTTCTTTGTTGGGGTGTTTCAGCACTTCCCGGGCGGCGAAGGCGTCGCCGGATCTCATGGGCGCTGAAGTCGGCCGTTGGGATGGTGGAGTGTGCGGCACTGAAGTCACCGTTCATCGCCTGGCTGATGATCGCCATCTGGGTGGCTTCATCGATCCCTTCACCGGGCACCGCGTGTTCGGCGGCGTTGCGAGCCGCTCGCTGCCACTGCCGGGCAGCGACCAGGCCCTGGGTGCCGTCCTCGCGGAGGACGGTCCTGAGCCATGGGCCCACGTTGGCGCGGGCGCCGTCGGAGGTAGTGAAGCCGTCGAAGCAGATTGGCGTGCCGCGGACGTCGACGTCACGCCGTGCTGGACCGCGCCGATTCTGTGGGGCGGCGGGGTCTGCTGGTCGGTCACTGGAGGAGATGCGCGAGTTCGGTGAGCCCCTCGGCATCCCCGTCGAGGAGGCGTGCACCGAGGTCACGCGGGTCGTACCGCAGCGCCGTCCGGCCAGTGCCGATGAGGTGGCGCGGGCCGTGTGGTGGCTGCTCGGGCGGGACGCGTCCGCGGTCAATGGGGCCGTCCTGACGGTCGACGGCGGCACCACGATCGTCGGTCCCGGCACGCTCGCCTTCGACTTCGCCCCGCGAGACGCACGAGTCGCCCCGCCGCAAGGGTCGGTGGCCGGGCGACTCGTGCGGCAACGGTTCTCAGGCGTGGTTGTGGCAGCACGCGCCGTGCTTGAGTCGTGCGGCTCTGCGGGCGTTGCGTCGGGTGACGGCCGCGGGTGCGATGGCCGGGGTGGCCTTGCCGTCGTAAACGACCCTGCCGCCGAGGACGGTTCCGGTGATGGGCAGCTCGACCAGCGAGGACGCGTCGGTGCCAAGGAGATCGCCGCCAACGATGCACACGTCGCCGGCCATGCCGGGCTCCAGCGTGCCCTTCCAGCGCTCGGCGCGGTCCTGCCAGGCGCCCGTCCTGGTGTAGCTCACCAGCGCTTCCCACTCGGCCGTTCGCCGCTGGAAGCGGGGCTCATCTTCCTGCCGTTCTCCGTGACGCTGCTCTTGATCGGTCCGCTGACCGGCAGGCTCCAGGAGAGGTTCCCGGCGTCCGCCCTCATCGCTGTGGGCTTCGCGGTATCGGCGGCGGGGTTCCTCACCATCTCCCGGATCCGGCCGGGCAGTGACTGGCCGGACGTCCTGCCCGGATTCGCCCTCATCGGGTCGGCGGGGCCCTGGCCTACCCCCCGCTGCTGGGCGTGGCGGTGGGCGTCATGACGCCCGCCCGGGCCGGCATGGCCTCCGGCGTCGCCAACTCCTTCTTCCCACTGGGCACCGCCGCGGCGATCGCGGCCTTCGGGACCCTGTTCTCCGGCGTCTTCGCACGACGGATGAGCGACGCCGAGCTCGTCCGGACCGGTGTTCCCGCGCAGCAGGCGGAGCAGTTGCGGGCCGCCGTCACGGCGGGCCGGACCGAAGCCGTGCAAGCTCTTCCGCCCGCGCTCGCCGGGCGGGTCGGCGACCTCGCTCGCGCGACCTTCGCGCAGGCCCTGGCCGACGTGTGCGTCGCCGCGTCCGTCGTCTGCGCGTTGGCCGTGCTGGTGAGCCTCACCCTGGTCCGCGCGCGGGACCTTCGGCACGCCGCCGCGGGAGACGTTCCGGCACCGCCGCCCGTCGCTCCGTCAGCCCCACTCACGATTCGCGTTGAAGAACGTCGAGCAGCGCCTCGATGGCGGCGGCATCGCCGGTGACGGCCGCCTGACCGTCCGCAACGGCCGCCGACAGCGAAATGGTGCGGTTGTGCGTGAGCCGCTGCCAGGTCTGGAAGTCGCATTCGAGCGTCGCGTCATGCGATCCGGTGACACCTTCTGACGCCTGGAAGCCAGCTGCGGTCGCAGCGAGGTTCCAGGACGGCGGCGTCACATCCGGCACCGTCAGCGCCACGCGGACGTCCCGGGCCAGCCCGGCCGGGTCGTAGACGGACTTGAAACCGTCGAGCTGCCAGCGGAAATACGTCGAGGGGTCACCACGGCCGAAGTCCAGCTTCTCGGACGTGCGGTCGGTGGCGATCATCTGGTCGGCCCAGGCCGCGGCCGGGACCTTGATGTAGACCCCCTTGGCCTGGAAGCACAGTTGTGCCGGATCGTCCTGATGGGCATCGAGCCTGACGATGACGGCACGCGTGCGTTCCTGCTCAACCCGCATCCGAAGTGTCAGTGGTCTCTGGGTGAGCGTTGGAGCGCGGAAGTCCAGCTCGACCCGGCGGGTCATCGCGGGCGCACCGGCGACCTCGGAGGCCACCAGCCCCATGGCCTCGTCGACCTGCGCGCCCACGTAGCCCCCGTGGACGACGCCCGGCCCGCCCTCGGTGTCCTGGGGAGGTACATGGACGATGACGCCTTCCTCGCCGTCCCACTCGCCCACGAGTTTCAGACCGGACTCATTGATCTCGCCGCAGCCATAGCAGCGAGGGTAGTGGTGATCCGTTTGGGCCCTGCCATCCCTGCACCTCCAGGCGCCTGTTGAGATCGTTCTGCTCCATTCGGTGCGCGAAGCCTCTAAGGCCGGTCAGCCCAACGCGTTCGACCTCTGGGACCCCGCCAAGCCCTGATCACCACCGTCCCGGCCACCGGCTCCTTCCCTCCCCACCCCGATAGCCGCCGCCCGCGGCCCGGCCTGCGCGCCGAGCACCGGACCGCGGGCGGCACGGAAGGCCTGCCATGCCAGCCGACACCGTGCCGACCGACATCACCCCCGATGCATTTACCAGGCCCTCGCCTTCCTCTCCACCGGCATCTACTTCAGCGGGCTCACCTACATCAAGCTGGCGGCCACGGATACGCGGCTACTCCGCGAACCCCAGCCTCTGCCATTGACACGGGAACCGCTCACCAGCAGAACCTGGCTCACCGGCGCGGCCATGCCGGGCGTCGGAGCCACCGTCCAGGTCCGCGGCGCCGGGCGGAGCCCGCCCGGTGGCGTGGTGCTGGGACGATCTCAACGTCCATCTCGCGCCGGAGCCGGCCGAGCTCAACCGGGCCGAGGGCATCTGGTCCCTGCTCAAATGCGCGACGGTCAACTTCACCGCCGGCGACGTCCGCGGCCTGGTCCGCATCATCAAACGCAAACTGAAGAAGATCCAGTACCCGCCCCACCTCATCGACGGCCGCCTCGCCGAGATCGGCCTAACCATCGAACCCTGGTAGGCGAGCGGGCACTACGAGTTCAACCTGGTTAATGGCACGGAAGATCTCGCATGGGCGACGGCAAAGCTCATCGGCTCGGCCGTGCGTCCCTTCCGGGACGCGGGTAGGTGCTGCCCGCGTCCAGGGAAAGGGCAAAAGGGGGATGCCATGCCATACGTCACCGCTTCGGACGGCACCGAGATCTTCTACAAGGACTGGGGTGCCGGACGGCCCGTGGTCTTCAGTCACGGGTGGCCGCTCAACTCCGACAGCTGGGAAGCGCAGATGCTCTTCCTCGCCGACCACGGGTACCGCTGTATCGCGCACGACCGCCGCGGCCACGGCCGGTCCGCACAGGTCTGGAGCGGCAACGACATGGACCACTACGCCGACGACCTGGCCGCCGTAGTGGACGCCCTCGACCTGCGCGCCGCGACATTGATCGGGTTCTCCACCGGCGGTGGCGAGGTCGCCCGCTACATCGCACGGCACGGCACCGGACGAGTGGCCCAGGCGGTGCTGGTCAGCTCCGTCCCGCCGTACATGGTCAAGACCGACGACAACCCCGGCGGCGTCCCGATGGAGGTGTTCGACGGTCTGCGCGCCGACTCCATCGCAGACCGGTCCCAGCTCTACCGCGATCTGGCCGACGGGCCCTTCTTCGGCAACAACAGGCCCGGCGCCTCGGTGTCGCAGGGAATGCGCGACGCCTTCTGGCGCCAGGGCATGCAATCCGGGCACAAGAACGCCTATGACTCGATCGCCGCGTTCTCGGCCACCGACTTCCGCGGCGATCTGGCCCGGTTCGACGTCCCAACGCTGGTCGTTCACGGCGAAGACGATCAGATCGTGCCGTTGGCGGTCGGCGGGCAGGCCTCGGCGGCCCTGATCAAGGACGCCGAACTCAAGACCTACCCGGCCGCCCCGCACGGCATCACCGACACCCACAAGCAACAACTCTGCGAGGACCTCCTCACCTTCCTCAACACCCACCATCAGTGAGGTCGAGGGGCTTGGTCCGAGCGTCGCCACCGTCCCCACCGGGGACGCCGGCCGGCAACCGGATCGCGTTCGCCGAGGACCGATTCACCCCACATCGCCCGGGTATCGAGCGGTGAGATCGTCTGGGCGCCGACCATCAAGGAGGCGTTCCTGCCGTTCACGCGGGGCAGCGGAATTGCGCTAGGCCGGGTCAAGGGGCATCGGCCCTGGGGTTCAGCGGTTGTCGCGGGCCGCGCGGCGGATGAGGGCGGCGACCTCTTCGGGCTCGGCGACAGCCACCGCGTGAGGCGCCCTTGACGGTGACGGTGCGGGCGTTGGCGCGCTCAGCCCTCCACCGTCGGGCCTTGGTCGGGTCAGGATCGGGCCAGCAGGGGTGTCAAGGGCAGGCGAGTGACCGGTTCGGTGAGGCGATGAGTGCGCGAGCCCGGCTGCAGCCTGGCCACCAGCCAGCCCATCGCCCCGAGCATCACCGGGGTGAAGCGTTCGACGGCGCAGTGCGTCGCATTGGCGACCAGCCAGATCGTGGTGTTGGGAGCGGGGTAGAGCGCGGTGGTGTCGCTCCGCGGGATGTACTGGTCCATTGAGCCGTTGACCGCCAGCAAGGGCGCGAGCGGTGGGCTGTCCAGGAGTCCTTGGTCGCGTAGGGAGAAGCCGTCCACCAACGCGGGTATCTCCTGCGGCTCAGGGAGCCTGTCCCAGCCGATGGCGTGCGCGAGGATGCCGGGCATCCCGTAGGGCAGGGTGAGTACGTCGACGCGCTCGCCTCCCGCACCCGTGGGCCCGCCGATGTCGACGGCCGCGTCCACCTGCCCGAGTATGGCGAGCTTTGCCGCCCAGTGCCCGGCGAAGCTCAGGCCCAGATAGCCGACCGGAAGGTCGTGAACCTCGCGAAGCCGCTGGATGGTCGCGCTGATCACCAGGTCGCTGTCGGGACGTAGCGGGAGCTTCGACTCTCCGGTGCCGGGCATGTCCACCGCGGCGACGAGCAGGCCGGTCGCGCGCGCGAAGATGACCGATAGCCGATGCAGGTCCATCTTCCAGGTGTCCACGCCGCCCGACAGCACCAGCAACCCGCGGCTCGTCCCCCTCGCTCGCTGGAACAGGTGGACCGGCACTGTGGTCGTGCCGTCCTCCTGCGGGACTTCCAGGACGGTGCGCTCGAAGCGGACGGGAAAGGTATCGGCTGCTTTGAGGTAACACGCCAACTGCCGTTGGTAAGCCTGCTGCCGTGCCGGCGTGGCCAAGCAGGGAAATCGTGCCGCGCCCCAGCACAGTGCGGCCCGAAGCCATCGTTCCTCGCGCTCGGCCTGTTCGGCGAGGCTCGCCCACACGGGAGTCCAGCCGTGCGGGCCCTCACTCCACATGTCACGCGTTCGCTTGCGCGCCTCGCTGATCAACCGTGTCGGGATTCCCATTGCTCGGAACTGAGAGGTCCGTTCATCGAAGACCGCGGAGGGGGCGGCAGGAAAGGTGAACATGCCGTCTAGGATGTGAGCAATCCTCAGCATTCGACAACTCGCATTGGGGGCGGGAGTGAGCGTGCCCCGCAAAAGGCCCCGCCAGCAGCGGTCCCAGTTCACGGTCGAGGCGATCCTGGAGGCCGCTGCTCAGCTTTTCCAGCGGTACGGATACGCCGCGACGACCACCAACAAGATCGCCGAACGCGCTGGAGTTTCGATCGGGTCGCTGTATCAGTACTTCCCGAACAAGGACGCAGTGCTGTACCTGCTCGGAGAACGCCACGTCCAGGACATGGAGAAAACGCTGACCGCGGTCCTGGCCGACCTGCGCATCACCGAGCCGCCCCTGGAACCGACTGTCCGCACGCTGGTCACCGCCCTCACCGACATCCACCGCACCGAACCCGCGATGCACCGGCTGCTGTTCGACCAGGCCCCCCGCCCACCCAGCGGGGCCCGCCGGCTCCGCCAGATCGAGAACGCCATGGCCGCCGAGGTCGAGTACCACATGCGCCGTCTCACGGTCGGCGAACCGGATCCCCATCTGACCGCCGTTCTCCTCGTCCAGGCCGTCGAAGCCCAGGTACACGGGGCCGTCCTCGATCCACCACCGGGCCGCACCATGGACGACTGCATCGACGCCATCGTCGACCTGTGCCTGCGCGCCCTCCGCACCTGACCGGCGAAGACGGAACAACGCCACCTCGTTGAACTGGGCGCGTCTGCGGCGAGCTAGGGCGTGTCTCCCAGCACTGCCGCGAGGCCTTCTTGTAGATCCTTGACGAAATACTCGGGAACCTCCAGCGATGGGAAATGTCCCCCGGTTTCGGGCGACCTCCATCGGACGATCCGTCGGTATCGCTCCTGTGCCCAGGCGCGCGGATACTTCTCGATGTCGCGGGGATACATACTGATTGCCGACGGGACGTCGACCCGAAGTTCGGGGTCGAGCGAGTTGTGGCTTTCGTAGTAAATGCGGGCCGATGATGCGCCGGTCCGTGTCAGCCAATACAGGGTGACGTTGTCAAGAACCCTGTCTCTGGAAATCGTCTCGAACGGGCTGTCCTCGGTATCTGTCCACTCAGCGAACTTGTCAAGGATCCAGGCAAGAAGCCCGACTGGTGAGTCGACGAGCGAGTAGCCGATGGTCTGCGGTCGGGTCGCCTGCTGCTTCGCGTACGCCGCGCGGTGGCGCCAGAAATCGCGGGTCTCCTCGGTCCATTCGCGCTCGGCCGCCGTCAGCCCGTCCGTTGTCAACCCGGGCGGTGCCTGCGCGAACGTTGTGTGGATGCCGAGCACGTGCTCCGGGAACCTGCCGCCGAGGATTGTGGTGATCACACCTCCCCAGTCGCCGCCGTGGGCTACGAACTTGCTGTAGCCGAGCCTTCCCATCAGTTTCACCCAGGCGGCCGCGATCTTTTCGGTTCCCCATCCGGTGGTGGCCGGCTTGTCACTGTAACCAAAACCTGGCAGCGACGGGACTACGACGTGGAACGCTGGCGCGTTCGCGCTTTTCGGATCTGCCAGTTCGTCTATTACATGGGTGAACTCAGCAATGCTGCCTGGCCAGCCGTGCGTCAAGATCAGAGGGGTGGCGTCTGCGCGGGTGGATCGGCGGTGCAGGAAGTGGATTCCCAGATCGCCGATGGTCGCGCGGAACTGGCCGATCCGGTTGAGGCGCGTTTCGAACGACCGCCAGTTGTACCCGGTGCGCCAGTAGTTCACGACATCGACGAGGGCTGCGAGAGGAACGCCCTGATCCCATCGGCGCGGGTCGGGCGCGGGGCGATAGACCGTCTCAGCTTCCGGCAGCCGTGCTGCGGCCAGTCGCGCGCGCAGGTCGTCGAGGTCAGTGTCGGTTGCGTGGGCTTCGAATGCTTGCACGTCGCCGGTTCGACGGTTCATGAGATTCCCACGCCGGGGTGAGCTGACGTGGTGACAACGCCACGGTCGAGGGCGACCGCAGCGTCGGTGACGCACCGGTGTGTGGACATGAGACCTCCTGGTCATCGATGGAACCGGCTGGGACCCTGTCGGAACCGGCTAAGATGGTTCTAACAGATCGCGACGTCGGCGTGCAACCGGCTAAGGTGGTTCCATGCGCGCTCAGTTCCCTGACTTCCGTCTCGGCAAGGTGCTGGCGACCAGCTTCACGGCGACCCTGACGGAGCGTCGTGGCAACGCTGTGGAACGCATTCCCACGCCGAACCGACTCGTCGACTGGCTGGCGGTGAGTGGCCTCGCCGTGGAGTCCTGCACTACCGCCCAACTCGAACGCGCTTGGGAGCTGAGGGAATCAATTCACGCCGCCGCGACAGCGGCCGCGCGCCGAGACCCTCTCCCTGTGTCTGCTGTCCAGGTCATCAACGACTGCAGCGCCCAGGGTCGGGCCGCGGCTATCTTGACGCCCGAGGGCAATCGGCGATGGCGACTTGGCTCGGCCTCCTCCGTGGAGGATGCCCTAGGCGTTATCGCCGCCGACGCGATCAGCATCATCGCAGGCGAACGAGACGGAAAATTGGCCTTGTGCGCATCCCCTACCTGCCAAGCAGCCTTCTTCGACACCAGCCAGAGTCGCACCCGCAAATGGTGTGAGATGAACACGTGCGGGAATCGTCAGAAGAAGGCGCGCTTCAATGCCTACAAGCACGAAAACCTCGGATCAGCAAAGTAGTCGTTGCTTCGGTGCATCCAGGTGGGCTCCACGTCTGCGGCATGCCTGTCGTTTTGGGGGCACTCCAACGGCACTACTAAAAGGGCCCGGGGAGGCGGACGCCCGGGACCACCGCGCGATCGCGGTCGCGTTCCGCTCGAATATTGGGGCACGTGGTCTGACCTGTGGCCATGGGGCGTGGTGATACTCGCTGGTCATGCCTCAGATCATCTTCGATCACCTACACCAGACCGACCGACTCCGCTGACCAGACCGAACTTGATCCAGAGGTACTGACTACTCCTCCTGCGGGTCGTGTCCGGCCTGCGTCAGGCCGACGATGGCGAAACGCGTACGAGGGTCTCTCCAGCTCACGCCAGAAACCCGCATACCGGGTTGGCTAGTGCTCATGGCGGCCCCCGGTCAGGCGCCAGCCTTGTCCGCTCGACCGTGCGTGCCAGAGCCTGGCGTAGGACCCGCCGGCGGCGATGAGGGATTGGTGCGTCCCGGTCTCGACAACGCGACCGCCGTCGACGACGGCGATCTGATCGGCGTCGACGACGTTGTTCAGCCTGTGTGCGATGAGCAGTACCGTGCTGTGCTGGGCGAGTTGGCGGATGGAGCGCCGCAGGTAGCGTTCGTTCTTCGGGTCGAGCGCGGCGGTGGCCTCGTCCAGCAGCACGATCGGCGCTCGCTTGAGCAGTGCCCGCGCGATCGAGACTCGCTGGCGCTCGCCGCCGGACAGGGACACCCCGCCTTCGCCGACTCGGGTGTGCCGGCCGCGCGGGAGACGGGCGACGATCTCGTCCACCCCCGCGAGTCGGGCCGCTTCGGCCAGTTCCGGGTCGGTGGCCTCGGGCCGGCCGAGCCGGATGTTGGCCTCCACGGTGTCGTCGAACAGGTAGACGTCCTGGAAGACCAGGGCGAGCTGGCGAGTCAGGTCCTCGGTGCGCAGGTCGCCCACGTCGGCACCGCCGACCCGGACGGCGCCGTGCTGGGCGTCCCAGAACCGGCTGATGAGCCGGATGACGGTCGTCTTGCCGGAACCGGACGGCCCGACCAGCGCGGTCACCGAGCCGGGCGGCACGGTGAGCGAGAAGTCGCGCAGGACCGGCGTCCCCGGCCGGCGAAGCGGAACGCGAGCGCGATCAGCGCGACAGCGGCCGCGGGCGCGACGGCTCCGTCGAGCGCGAGCCGGACGCACGCCAGCATGAGCGCCGTGACCGCGAGCTGCACCGCGAGCCCGCCCACGCTCAGGCCCACCACACCATGGCCGAGGGTGCGGCGGCGGGTTCGCCGTTGCTCCTCGATGGCCTCCTGCAGTGGCCGGTAGCCGTGGGCGCTCCGGCCGAACGCGCGCAGCACCCACTGGTTCCGACCGAACTCGATGACCCGGGTGGCGGCCTCGACGTCGGCGATGTGGTTGCGTGCCTCCCCGCTGGCCACGCTCGCGGCGCCGAAGCGGAACGCCAACGCGAGTACGGGAATGGACAGCGCGGCGGCGAGTCCGAGGCGCCAGTCGTACCAGAACAGGGCGACCGTCACGGTCGCCGGCCCCGCGACGGCGATGATCAGGGGCGCCAGCAGGTGGGCGAAGATCCCGGTGATCATCATGGTGCCGTCGGTGGCCACGCGGGACAGCCGTCCGGTGCGGTCGGAGTCGAACCAGCCGAGCGGGAGGCTCACGAGGTGGTCGCCGAGGCGCTGGTGCATCGTCGACAACGTCTGCAATGCCGCGGCGGAACCGCGCATGGTCTGCACGTACCGCACGACGCCGGCCGCCGCGGTCACGATCGCCAGGGTCAGCAGGTGTGCACCGATGGCGTCCCGGTCACCGGACGCGAGGTCCGCGACCACCGGCACGAGCAGGGCCGCGGCGATGCCGCTGAGCACGCCGTACGCGACACACCAGGCCACGTAGCCGGTCAGGATGTGTGCTCTGGCCGGGCCGAGCACAGCCGCAGATCGCTGATCACGCCGGAACCTCCTCGTGTGCCCACATGCGTGTGTACTGCCGCCGCGCGGCCAGCAGCTCGGTGTGGGTACCGGTCTCGACCACTCGCCCGCGGTCGAGCACGACGATCCGGTCCGCGCGGGTGATGGTGGCGAGCCGGTGCGCGATCACCAGCACCGTGCGTCCACCGGCCAGGCGGGACAGCGCGTCCTGAATCGCGGCCTCCGACTCCGGATCGGCGAAGGCGGTGGCCTCGTCGAGCACCACAACGGGTGGGTCGGCGAGCAGTGCCCGGGCGATGCCGACCCGTTGCGCCTCACCACCGGACAGGTGGGCGTCCTGCCCGACGACGGAGTCATAGCCGCGCGGGAGAGCGGTGACCCGGTCGTGGATCAGTGCCGCGCGACACGCGTCCCGGATCTCGGTGTCGGTGGCTTGTGGTCGGCCGAGCGCGACGTTGTCCCGGATCGAGACGCTCAGCAGCTGCACGTCCTGCAGCACGAACCCGATGTGGCGGTAAAGCTCGGCCGGGTCGATGTGCCCGACGTCGACGTCGCCCATCGCGCTCTTGCGCAACCGTCCGGAGGAGTTCCGCGCGAACCAGCCGAGCGGGACCCGGCCCAGGTGGGCGATCATCCGACGGCGCAGGACCGCCTGCAGCCGCACATCCGCCACATGCGTGATCGTCAACGCCGCGCTCATGAACGCCCCCGCAGCACCAGCCCGAGGACGATCAGCACCGCCACCAGCGCCACCCGGTCCCGGTCCAGCGGCGTCGCCAGCAGCGCCCCCGCCAGCTCGACCAGCCCCACAAAGGGCGCCAGCCCCGCCAACGCGCCCAGGGCGCTGAGCACGCACGCCAGCCTGATGCGGCCGGCGATGGGGCGGCGCAACCGTCTGAGCGCCCGCGCCGCCGTCCGCTGGTCACCGTCGTCCACGGTCTGCCCGGTCATGAGGTCATTCGCCATCGGTCGTGAACCATGTCCACGAGCCTGGCGCGGCTCACCCGGCGGCGTCTTGAACGAATGTTCCGCTGTCGTGGCCGCCCTCATACCAGGCGCGGTACAGCGACGCGGGCGTGTATCCCGCCAGTTCCCTCAGGTCACGGGTGAGATGGGACTGGTCGGCGTACCCGAAGCGCGCCGCGGCGTCGGCGGCCGCCGTCCCCGCCATGATGGCCTCGATCGCGGGGGAAAGGCGCACGATCATCGCCGCCCGCTGGGGGTCACCCCGATCTGGGCGGTGAACCGCGACCACAGGCGCTTGCGGCTCTACCCCGTCTCGGCCGCGAGGTCACCCGTCCGGCGCCGCCCACCACTGGCCACGAGCCCGCGCCAGACGAAGGCCACCTCCGGGTCGACCGAGCGGTTCGTGTGCAGCTCACCGTCGAGCACCAGCACGATCGTCAGCCCCGGCTCGGGCAGCACCCGCATGTCCAGGCCCTGCCCGGCACGGTCGTGGTAGCCCTCCAGTTCCACGCCGTCGTACTCGGGCCGGCCGGCCGGACGACCTCCCAGCCGCCACCCTGCTCAGCGTGCAGAACCATGACGGGGCCGGGCGCCGGTGATGCCGGTGTCGATGAGATCGATGGGTGATCCCGCAGGGCGGTTTCCGTACATACTCCGACAGTATCCATCGAAGAGAAGCCCACCATGCGTTCAGGTGGCTCAGCACCCGGGCACGAGCAGCCTCGCGGGCAGCCTCCGCCCACGCGATCCCCTCCACCGCCGGCCATGGCCGGCCGACCACGCGGCCCGGGCCGCGCCTTCGCCCGCGGCCAGTGGGTCGCACGTCCCCATGCTGAGAGGAGATCGAGCGGAACATTCGTTCAATACCCCGGCGCGCAGCGACGGTGACAGTGGGCTCAAGGTGCACGTGATCAGGCGAAGCCGCCAACGGAAGGGTCCAGGGTCACCGGCACGTCCGCCGGTATTCCTCCCGCGGCACGTGTCAGCCGTAGCCCTCCGGGCGACCGCACGCCGCCTTGAGCTTTGAGTTGTTGATGAGGACGCCCTCTCCCTCGATCTCTTCGCCGTACGCGGCCGAGCTTCTGCCCGGAGGGACCCTGCGCAGGAAGGCGGCGACCCGGTCGATCTTGGCCGCGATCCTCTTGGATTCCGCGGGGCCGTCCTTGTCGAGCCTCTTGCCCGCGTTACGGATCTTGGACGCGGCGTCCTCGAAGAACTGGGCGTCAGAGGAGGAGAGCGGGCGGTAAGGCGAGGAGAGGGCGTAGGGGTCGGAGGGTTTGTATCCGTTGAAGTCGGCAGACCACTTCCTGTGCAGGGCATCTAACTCATCGAAGACGACATTGCACGGAACGAATCTCTCCTTCAGCCCACACCCGGTGGACAGGAGAAGCGCGCCCGAGAGGGCGAGGGCACCGGCGAACTTGAGGGCGGTCATGCGCTGGTCCGTCTCCTTCGGAGAGGTGAGGTGCAGGGTTCCACACGTCTTTCAGGCTTTCTTCGACGCACGAGGATCAAGTCAGGTTCATGACCACATGTAAGAAAGTGGAAGGTTCAAGGTGCTCGCCATACTCGGGGCGGCCCCGAGAGCCCAACCGAGTCACCGTTCCGGCGACCGCGGTAAACGTGGGTCGAAGAAATACCTGCTCACCGAGCGGGCCAGGCCGCCGCTGACTGTTGGATTCCGGCGGGGACGCGACCTCGACCGGCCCGCCTCGAAGGCCTTCGAGGCGGGCCGGAGCCTTCTCAGAGTTCGGAGACCAGGATCTGTGCGAAGGCCCGCATTCCCGTAGCGTTCGGGTGGAACGGGACGGCGAGGCTGGCCGGAATGTAGGGCTCGACCCACCGGTCGGCCGGGGAAGCGCAGGCGGTGTGCCCGCTCCCCCGCCCGGCGAGATCGACGTAGTCGGCGCCGGCGGCGCGGGCCCGCTGGGCGAGCATCGCGTTCAGGCGGTCGACGGTCTGCTGCACGTAGGTGGCGTCACCCGGCAGGATCGGGACGGTCGGGTAGCAGCCGCCGTGCGGTAGGTAGGCGGGGTAGCCGACGACGACGATCCGGGCGTGCGGGGCGCGCTCGCGGATGCCGTCCAGCATCCCGTCGATCGCGGGCGCGAGGGCCTTGATCTGGGACTCCCAGGTGTCGTGGCCGTCCTCTCGGTAGTCGTACCGGCAGGGGTCGGGGTTCGCGCCCAGGGCGAGGCAGTGCGCGACCATCCGGAACAGTGAGATGTCGTTGGCGCCGAGGTGGACGGTGACGAGGTCGGTGCCCTCCGTCAAGGCGTCGAACTGCGGCGGGACCCTTCCCAGCAGGGTGCTTTGGGGTCGAGTCAGGTCGGTCGTCTCGGCGCTGGTGCAGGTCACGTCCGTGAAGGAGCGAACGTTGAGGGCGGCGGCCGTCAGGGACGGGTAGTTGCGGCGGGAGCGAAAGCAGCCGGGTCGGCTCGGGTCCTGGGCGGGGATGAGCGGACCGGCGGCGGCCGAGTCGCCGAGCGCGACGTAGTCGATGGTGCGGGCGTCACCGGCGTGGGCGGGGACGGCTGGGGCGAGGGCGCAGACACAGGACGCCAGACCGGCGATCACACGTCGGATCATGGGTTGGCCTTTCGGGGGTGGGCCTCTCCCGGCGGGACGGCCCGCCGGGAGAGGGGACGGTCAGCCGGGGATCTGGAGGGCCTTGGCGTTGCGGCGCCAGTCCGACCACCGGGTGTCGGAGCAGAGGCCGCAGGACGGGCCGAAGAACTCGGTCCGGGCGTTCGGGTCGTCCATCAGCCAGTGGCGCAGCCAGGCGGTGGCCGGACCGCGGAACCCGCCGCCGCCCCAGGCCGCGGTGAGGTGATTCGCGCCGCGCAGTTCCGCGTAGACGGCCGGGATGTGGTCCGAGTCGTTGTAGAGGGCCTTCACCATGAACGGGAAGACGATGCTGTCCTTCTCACCGGCCATGTAGAGGGCCGGCTCGTCGATCAGGTCGGGGTCGGTGAGCGGGCCGGGTTCGATCCCGACGGCCGTGTCAACCCGGGGGTCGACCGCGGCGTTGATCGCGCCCGCGCCGCCCTGGGAGTGGCCGGCGGAGGCGATGCGGCCCAGGTCGACCTTCTGGTGGAAGACGCTGCCCGGGTCGGCGTTGCGCTTCGTCAGCGTGTCGATGCCGTGCCGCATGCTGAGTCCGGAGTTGGCCTGGGTGGAGTTGGACGCGGCGACGATGAAGCCGTGGCTGGCCCAGTGCCGGAGCAGAGCGCTGTAGACGCCGGGCACGACGAACGTGCCGTTGCCCCAGATGATCACGGGGTGTTTCTCGCCGTGCGTTCCCATGTGGACGGGGCGGTAGAAGGTGGTGACCGCCTCGATGTCCACGTGGACGTCGTAGGGTCCGCGGTCGGCCCACGCGTGGCCGACGGTCGGGATTCCGTGGGGGGTGGTGTCCGCGGCGGCGGGGCCCTGCAGGAAGGAGGCCGTCAGCGCGACGGCCGCCAGCAGGGCGGTTCCTCTTCTCTTCATAGACGCACATCGTGAACGGGCGCCGGGGCGTTGTCTGTCCGCAATCGCGGCAAAGTCCCCGTTCACCGGTTGTGCGTTCGCCCAACGGTCAGCCGGTCAGGTCCAGTGCGGTCAGGGCGGCGACGAGCAGGCGGGAGCCGTCGGGGTCGGCCGGGTCGAGGCCGGTCAGGGCGGCGATGCGGCGCAGCCGGTAGTCGAGGGTGTTGCGGTGGACGTGCAGGTCGAGCGCCGCCTGCCTCCGGTTGTTGCCGTGGAGGGCCACCGCCCGCAGCGTCTCCATCAGGTCGGGCCGGTCCCGGATCGCGTCGAGCTGGGCGGCGAGCTTGGCCAGCCCGTGCCCGGGCCTGGACAGCTGGTACTCCAGCAGCACGTCCTCCAGCCGGTACAGGCCTGGCGGGCGGTGCAACCGGACGACCAGTGCGGCGACCTCGCGGGCCTCATCGGCCGCGGCCGGGATCTCCTGCGGCGCCGCGGCCGTCGCGTGGGCGGCGGTCGCGGGCCGCTCCGCCGCCTTGCCGAGCAGCACGACCAGGTCCCCGAGGCGGGGGTCCGGCGGTCCCGGCAGCAGGATCGTGCCGCCGTTCTCGTCGAACGAGGCCAGGACGTGCGACTGGGCGTGCGCGTTCAGCGTCGTCTCCAGCGCCCGCAGCAGCGGCCGGACGTCGCCGGGCTCCGGGGCCGCGCCGCCCAGCCGCAGCACGACCACCGTGTACTCCGTGGCGAGCGCGACGCCCGCCCGGGCCGCCAGGCCCCGCGCGCGGTCGCCGTTCAGCAGTGCGGTGACCAGGGCGTGCCGGGCCTCCCGCCGTTCGCCGTACAGCTGCTGCTGTTCCTGGACGTGCGCGAGCGTCACGGCGGGCACGACCGAGCGCAGGTGGCCGAGCAGGTGCAGGCCCAGTTCCTGGAGGTCGCCGGCGTCATCCGGCCCGGCCTCCTCGGCCGCCGCCCGCCAGCACACCTCGGTCGCCAGGTGGTAGGCCGACAGGGCGGCCTCCAGCGGGACGCCCTCCTCGGCTCTCCGCGCCGACCAGCTGATGATCTCCGCCTGTTCCTCGACGCTCGGCGCCCGGCACTGCCGGAGCGTCTGCACGATCATCCGCAGGTTCGCCTCGACGGCGAGCCGCACCGGCCCGTCCAGGACCTCCGGCGGCTGGAGCGCGTAGAACGGCACCTGCCGCCGGAACTCGTCCACGATGCGCAGGGCCAGCCGCGGCGACTGATCGGCCAACCAGAAATGTAGTTTCGGCTCGTCCATCATGACTCCAGGGGTGGGGAAGACCGATGCTCTCCCAGTCGCGGGCCACGGTCCATGGGCGATGGCACCATGCCGGAATCCCCCGGCTTGGGCGTGCGCCCAACGGCCGTCAGGACGTCTTCAGCTGCAAGGCCCGGACGGCCGCGTAGAGCGCCGCGGTGTCGCGGGGCCGGTCCGGCGAACGGCCGGTGAGCTGGGCGACGCGGTCGAGCCGGTTGCGGACGGTGTTGCGGTGGCAGTAGAGCCGGGCCGCGACCTCGGTGGTGCTGCCTCCGGTGTCGAGCCAGGCGGACAGGACTTCGAGCAGCGCCTCCCGGTCGGGGTGGGTGAGGACCGGGTCCAGCACGGTCGTGAGGAGCCGGGCGGCCAGGTCGGGGCTCGCCGCCACCAGGGCCGCGGCCGGATCGTCGGCGATGGTGCCGGCGCCGCGCGAGCCGGGCCGCATCGAATCGCGGGCCAGGACGGCCAGACGCTGCGCGTCGGCGGTCTCGCGCATCCCCTGGTAGCAGGGGCTCACCCCGGTCCGGCCGGACGCCGCGCGGTCGAGGGCCTCCATCGCGCGGCCGGCGTCGTCGGCGGCGGGCAGGGCGACCACACCCGCCAGATGGTCGGCGCGGGGCCGCCACACCGATCGCATGCCGTGCCGTTGCAGCGCCCGCTCCAGGGTGGGCGCGTCGCGGCGGTCGGCGACAACGCACAGGTAGGGGCCCCGGGCCGGCAGGCCGATCGCCTGCGGGGTGCCGCCGAGCGTGCTCCAGTCGGCGACGCGCCCCTCGAACAGGGCGTCCAGCAGGATGAGGCGCCGGCGCTCGTCGTCGCGGGCCAGCTCGACGAGCGTCTCCCGGTAGACGTCGTTGACGGTCTGGGACGCGAGGTCGCAGACCGCCCACAGCGTCATCGTCAGCTGGGCGATCTCTTCGAGCGTCACCCCCGGCACGATCTTGGCCCGGCCGATCAGCGCCTCGCACAGCAGCCGGCCGCCGACGAGATAGGCGTGCAGCAGCGAGGCGATCGGAACGCCCTGTGCGGCGCGCCGCCGTGCGTTCTCCCTGGTCGAGTCGGTTCCGATCGGCCGTCCCCGCGACAGGCAGGTCAGCAGCTCGAAGAGGATCTGCTCGTTGAACACCCGGACGTCCGCCCGCCGCTCCCGGCCCAGCCCGGCGTAGAAGGCGTCCTCGGTGAGGATCGCCTGGAAGACGTGGTCGGCGAGGGCCGCCACGTCGTCCAGCAGTTCGCCCGCGCACCGCGCGAGCAGGGGTGAGACCACGATCTCGGCGCGCCCGTCAGTCATGGCGCGCCATCTAAGCAGCGGCCGCGGCCATGTGCCAGTGCCCTGGCCAGGGCGCGTGATCGGGGTCGCCCGCCCATGGACCGTGATCGGTCCGCGCCCCGACCATCGTGCCGTCCCGTTGCGAGGAGGATCATGCTGAACCTGTCGGTCGTGCTGGAGCACGGCGCGCGAGAGCATCCCGACCGCACCGCCCTGGTGAGCGGCGCGGCGCGGCTGTCCCATTCCCGGTTGAACGCTCTGGCCTGCCAGGTCGCCGCCCTTCTGGCCGCACGGGGGATCGGGCCCGGCGACCGGGTCGCGGTGAGCTGCCCCAACATCGCGTTCTTCCCGATCGTCTATTTCGGTGTGCTGAAGGCGGGCGCGACCGTGGTCCCGCTGAACGTGCTGCTGACGTCCGACGAGATCGCCTACCACCTGGCCGACTCGTCGGCGCGGGCCTACTTCTGCTTCGAGGGCACAGCGGAACTGCCGATGGCGGTGCGCGGCCGGGCCGCGTTCGACGAGTCCCCGGACTGCCGGCTCTTCGTCGTCCTGCCCGCGGACCCGCAGGCCGAACTGCACCCGCTCGGCGAGACGCTGCCCACGGCGCTGGCCGGCCTGCCCGAGGAGCACCCGACGGTCGCGACCGCCCCCGGCGACACCGCCGTAGTCCTCTACACCAGCGGCACGACCGGCCGTCCCAAGGGCGCCGAGCTCAGCCACGAGAACATGGTCCTGAACGCGATCGTCGCCGACGACCTCGTCGCCCGCACCGGCCGGGACGCCTTCCTCGTGTCGCTGCCGCTGTTCCACTCGTTCGGCCAGACCGTGCTGATGAACATGGGTCTGCGCAGGGGCGCGACGCTGGTGCTCCAGTCCAGGTTCGACGCGGCCGAGGCACTGGCGGTGATGGACGCCGAACGGGTCACGCTGTTCGCCGGGGTCCCGACCATGTACTGGGCGCTGCTGGGCGAGGTGCGGCCGACGACCGTCCCCCAGCACCTGCGAGTGGCGGTGTCGGGCGGCGCGGCCCTGCCCGTCGAGCTGCTGAACCGGTTCGAGAAGGTCTTCGGCCTCTCCGTCCAGGAGGGGTACGGGCTGTCGGAGACCTCGCCCGTCGCGGCGTTCAACCCGCCCGGCCGCCCGATCCGGCCGGGGTCGGTGGGACGGCCGGTGTGGGGCGTCGAGATGAAGCTGATCGACGACGTCTGGAACACCGTCCACGGTGCCGGGCCCGGCGAGATCGCGGTGCGCGGCCACAACGTCATGAAGGGCTATCTCGGCCGCGTCCACGCCACCGCCGAGGTGCTCCGGGACGGCTGGTTCCGCACCGGGGACATCGCCCGCCGGGACGACGACGGCTACTACTTCATCGTCGACCGGGCCAAAGACCTGATCATCCGGGGTGGTTTCAACGTCTACCCGCGCGAGATCGAGGACGTCCTGGTCTCCCATCCGGAGGTGAGCCTCGCCGCCGTCGTCGGCGTCCCGCACACCGCCCGCGGGGAGGAGATCAAGGCGTTCGTGGTCCGCGAGGCCGGCGCGGACGTGTCGGCGGCGGAGCTGTCCGCCTGGTGCAGGGAGCGGCTGGCCGCCTACAAGTACCCGCGGCTGTTCGAGTTCCGCGACGGCCTGCCGCTCGGGCCGACCGGGAAGATCCTCAAGCGGGAGCTCCGGTGAGCGGGCTGACCGTCTCCGGGCTGGAGGTGTCCTACGGGGCGGCCGTCCGAGCGCTGCACGAGGTGTCCCTGGCGGTGCCCGCCGGGTCGATCGTCGCGGTGCTCGGCGCGAACGGCGCCGGCAAGTCGACGCTGATGCGCGCCGTCTCCGGAACGCTCCGCTTCCACGGCGGGCTGGTGGAGTCCGGCGAGATCCGCTACGGCGGACGCCGGCTGGACGGCGCCGCGCCGCACACGGCCGTCGCCGCCGGGATCGTGCAGTCGCCGGAGGGACGCCGGGTGTTCGGCCGGATGACCGTCGCCGACAACCTGCGGGCCGGTGCCCTCACCGACCGGCGCCACGCGGCACGGGCCCGCCACCGGGTCCACAAGCTGTTCCCCGTGCTCGCCGAACGCTCGGCACAACGGGCCTCGCTGCTGTCCGGGGGCGAGCAGCAGATGCTCGCGATGGGCCGCGCGCTCATGGCGTCCCCGAAGCTGCTGCTCCTCGACGAGCCGACGCTGGGCCTGGCGCCGCTGATGACCGCCCGGATCGCCGAGACCATCACCGAGATCAACGATCAGGGGATCTCCGTGCTCCTGGTCGAGCAGAACGCCGCCCTGGCGCTGCGCCTGTCCTCCCGCGCCTACGTGCTGGACGTCGGCCGGGTCGCGCTGTCCGGCCCGTCGGCCGACCTGGCCGCCGGCGACGAGATCGGCCGCCGCTACCTCGGCGTCACCGATGATCGGGCCCCGCTGGCGGCCCGCCGCGAGATCACGAGGTGGCCCGCGTGACCTCCGGTCCCCCGCCGGCGGACGGGCACGGCGAGACGGCCGGTTCCGGCAGGGCGGTCGCGGCGCCGCCGCCCGTGCCCGCGCTGACCGTCCGCGACCTGACGGTGCGGTTCGCCGGGCTGACGGCGCTCGACGGAATCGGCTTCGCGGTGGAGCCCGGCACCGTCCATGCGGTGATCGGGCCGAACGGCGCGGGCAAGTCGACCTGTTTCAACGTGCTGTCGGGCCTCTACCGGGCCGCGTCCGGGAGCGTCCGGTTCGGTGACCGGGAGCTGACGTCGCTGGCACCGCACGAGATCGCCGGGCTGGGCATCGCACGGACGTTCCAGAACCTGGCGCTGTCGGCGGAGCTCACCGTCGAGGACAACCTGATGCTCGGCCGCTACCGGATGACGCGCACCGGGTTCTGGTCGGCGGGGCTGCGGCTGCGCCGAGGACGCCGGGAGGAGCGGCGGCACCGGGCGCGCGTCCGGGAGATCGCGGAGTTCACGGGCGTCGCGGAACGGCTGGCCGAACCGGCCGGATCGCTGCCCTACGGCGGCCGCAAACGGGTGGAGCTGGCCCGCGCCCTGTGCGCCGAGCCGTCGCTGCTGATGCTGGACGAGCCGGTGGCCGGGATGAACGCCGCCGAACGGCTGGAGATGGCCGAGCTGATCGTCGCGGTCCGCGCCGGCCTCGGCATCTCCGTCCTGCTCGTCGAACACGACATGGGCCTGGTCATGCGGCTGGCCGACGAGGTCACCGTCCTCGACTTCGGCCGCACGATAGCGGCCGGCCCTCCGCGGGACGTCCAGCGCGACCCCGCGGTCCTGCGCGCCTACCTGGGAGAGGAAACCCCTTGACGCGTCTGCTGGAACTACTGGTCAACGGAGTCAGCCTGGGCGCGGTCTACGCGCTCATCGCGCTCGGCTTCGTGATCATCTTCAAGGCGAGCGAGGTGGTCAACTTCGCCCACTCCTCGCTGCTGCTGCTCGGCGCCTACGTGATCGCCATCCTCCACGACGACCTCGGCTTCGCGGGCGCGGTGGCCGCCGGGATCTGCGCGGCGGCGGTCTGCGGCGCGCTGGTCGAGTTCGTGCTCCTGCGCCGCAGCCGGGTCCGCCGGGACGTGCTGGCCATCGCCACCATCGGCATCGACATCGTGCTCACCACCGAACTCGTCCGGCGGATCGGCCCGGACGTCATGTCCCTCGGCGACCCGTGGCGCGACCGGGTCGTCCACCTCGGCGGGATCACGATCGCCCAGACCCGGCTGGCGGCGCTGCTCGTGGCGGCCCTGCTCATCGGGGCGTTCCTCGCCGCCTTCCGGTACACCCCCTGGGGGGTGGCGATGCGGTCGGCCGCGGAGGACTCCGAGACCGCGGCGCTGATGGGGGTGCGGCTCGGCCGGACCATGATGTCGGCGTGGGCGGTCGCCGGGGCGCTCGCCGCGGTGGCGGCGATCTTCCTCACCGCCTTTCCCACGCCGGGCCTGGACCGCACCACCTCGATCGCCGCGCTGAAGGCGTTTCCCGCCGCGATCCTCGGCGGCCTCGACTCCACCACGGGCGCGCTGGTCGGCGGGCTCCTGATCGGGGTGACCGAGTCGCTGGCGAGCGGCTACCAGGGCGACCTGGCATTCCTCGGCCGGGGCCTCGGCGACGTCGCGCCCTACACGGTGATGGTGCTCGTTCTGCTGTGGCGCCCGGCCGGACTATTCGGGACGCGCGAGGTGTCCCGTGCCTGAACGCCTCCTCCTCATCGCGGGCGCGGCGGTGCTGGCCGCACTCCCCTTCCATCTGGACGCGTCCTGGCTCCAGGCCGGCCTCTTCGCGATGGCCGCCGCGATCGGCGCCATCGGGCTGAACCTGCTCAGCGGCTCCACCGGGCAGCTGTCCCTGGGGCACGCGTTCTTCCTGGCCGTCGGCGCGTACGGATACGTCTTCTTCGCGGCCGACGGCACCGCGGAGACCGCCGGGCTCGGGCTGCCGACCCCGGTGGCGGCGGTGCTGGCCGTCGTGTCGGCCGGCCTGGCCGGGCTGCTGTTCAGCCCGATCGCCGGACGGCTCGGGGGCGTCTACCTGGGCATCGCCTCACTGGCGCTGATCTTCCTCGGACAGCATCTGCTGTTCAACCTGGAGAGCGTCACCGGCGGCTACAACGGCCGCGACGTCCCCGCGCTGCGGCTGGCCGGGTTCGCCTTCGACGGCCGGTCCGACCTGTCCGTGCTGGGCGTGCCGTTCGGTGCCATGGAACGGCTGTGGTTCCTGGGCCTCGCCCTGGTCGCCGCGGCGGCCTTCTTCGCCCGCGGTGTGCTGACCGGGCGTCCCGGCCGGGCCATGAACCTGATCCGGGACCAGCAGACGGCCGCCGCGGTCATGGGCGTCCCGGTGGCGCGCGTCCGGTCCGGGGTGTTCACGCTGTCCTCGATGTACGCCGGCCTCGCCGGGGTGCTGCTCGCCCTGGCCTTCCAGCGGACCGTCCCGGACTACTTCGGCATGATCCTCTCCCTGGAGTACCTGGCGATGATCGTGATCGGCGGGCTCGGCTCGGTGGGCGGCGCGATCGCGGGCGCGGCGTTCGTGACGCTGCTGCCGCAGATCCTCACCAGGTACGGCGACTCGCTGCC
Organism: Actinomadura sp. 3N407; assembly: GCF_052245875.1. Taxonomy (NCBI): domain Bacteria; kingdom Bacillati; phylum Actinomycetota; class Actinomycetes; order Streptosporangiales; family Thermomonosporaceae; genus Actinomadura; species Actinomadura sp. 3N407. Next base: position 74,308 of record NZ_JBQQBP010000023.1, on the reverse strand, counting down.
CCTGGTCGCCGCGCCCGGCACCGACGGGATCACCCCGGCCGACGCGGCCCGCCACCTCTACGGGGCCGCCGTCGTCGGCACCGTCCTCTTCCTGCCCGGCGGGCTCAGCGGGCGGTGGGCGCGGCTGCGCACGCCGCCCGGCCGCCGCCGTGCCCCCTCCCTCCACCACAACGCCGTCATCGCGCGGCCGGATACCGAGGAGCCCAACCCATGACGATCCGCACCTCACTCATCGTCGGCCTGGCCGTCGTGACACTGGCCGCCGCGGGCTGCGGCGGCAAATCCGGGAACGCCTCCGGGCGGACCGGTGACGACGGCGTCAAGGCCGGTCCCGGTGTCACCACCGACAAGATCACGGTGGGGGCGCTCACCGATCTGACCGGGGTCTACGCCTCGCTCGGCAAGAGCCTGACCCAGTCGCAGCGGCTGTACTACGACCAGCTCAACGCCGCGGGCGGCGTCTGCGGCCGGGAGATCGAGCTGCTGGTCCGCGACCACGGCTACGACGTGCAGAAGGGGGTCTCGGCCTACACCGAGATCGCGCCGAAGGTCGTCGGCATCTCGCAGGTGATCGGGTCCCCGATCGTCAGCGCGGTCCTGCCCCGCCTCGCCGAGGACGAGATGCTGGTGATCCCGGCCGCCTGGCCGTCCTCGCTGCTCGACCAGGAGTACGTGCAGATCGTCGGCGGCACCTACGACATCGAGATGATCAACGGCATCGACTTCCTGCTCGAGCGGAAGGGGCTGGAGAAGGGCGACAGGATCGGCCACATCTACTTCGAGGGCGAGTACGGCGAGAACGCGCTCGCCGGATCCAGGTACGCGGCCGGCAAGGCCGGGCTCACGCTGGTCGAGCAGAAGATCAAGCCGACCGACACCGACATGACCGCTCAGGTCACCGCGTTGAAGAGCGCGGGCGTCACGGCGATCCTGCTCAGCGCGGGACCGAAGCAGGCCGCGTCGCTGGCGGGCGTCGCGGCGGCGGGCGGCTTCGCGGTGCCGATCGTCGCGAACAACCCCGGCTATACGCCACAGCTGCTCGGCACTCCGGCGGCGGGCGCGCTCGAGAAGAACTTCTACCTGGTCAACGAGTTCCAGGCACCGAACTCCAACGCCCCCGGAATGAAGGCACTGACCAGCGCCTACAAGGCGAAGTACCCCGGGCAGACGCTCGACAACGGTGTCTCGTTCGGTTACGTCGCGGCGAAGGTGTTCGGCGAGGCGCTCAAGGACGCGTGCGCCGCCAAGGACCTCACCAGAAAGGGGATCCTCAAGGCACACCGCGCAGAGACCGCCTTCGACAGCGGCGGCATCGCCGCGCCGCTGGACTTCTCCAAGGTGGGGCAGGTCGGCACCCGCCAATCGTTCATCCAGCGTCCCGACGCGAAGGCCGAAGGCGGGCTGGTCACCGTCGGAGAGCCCCTGACCTCGCAGCTCGCAACCGGCTACCCGATCCCCTGACCACGACTCGACGCACGCCCAGGGCCCGCCTCACCGACAGGTCAAGGCGGGCCCTGGCCATGAGTCGCCACGGGCAAGTAGGCCAGTCGCAAGAGCACAGCCGCGGTCGGCCAGGTGCCGGGCGGTGAGGATGGAGCGGGCGACTGGACCGCCTACCCGGATGATTTTCAACTTATTGACATTTTGACGGATTTTCTGCGGCGAGAGTGTAGGATTCGGTGGTCTCTTCAGGGTATGCGCCCCGGTCGGGTTCGTATGGAGGTAACTCTTGCCCTGGGGAATGTCCGATCTTGGTCGTCACCGTGCCCCGCGGACGCGCCGGACCCCGCTGAGACACGCCGCTCATGCGGCCCGCAAAGTGCGTGAGGGCGTCACGAGGGCGGGCCGTAGATTACGAGAGCGCGGCAGTCGTTACGGCTTGTACGCGCTGGCCGTCGGGTTGGGCTGCTCGCTGCTCAGCGGGATCGTGGTGTTGCTGACCTGGACTTCCGGCCAGTGGCCTTTCAGGGAGGGCCGGATGATGCTGCCGCTGCCGCTGCCCGAGAGATCGAGTTCTCGATCGAAGGAGCCGTCCCCCTCGCCGTCCGCCTCAAGGGAGACGCTCACCCCCGCCGTCACGCCCTCGGCCAAGCCACGGCGAGGCGGCGGCCCGTCCTCACCGTCGCCGCGGCCGACACCGAGCCGCACGGTGCCCGCGCACTCCCGCATTCAGGCGGAGGACGGCGTGGCGCAGTCGGAGGTCCGGTTCGAGCACACCGCCGACGACGGGGGCGGGCAGAACGCCACCCGGATCGGCGACGGCGACCAGTTGCGCTTCGACCGTGTCGACTTCGGTCCCCACTCCGCACGCCTCCTGCGGGCGCGCATCGCGTCCGGCGCCCCGCAAGGGGTGAGCGGCATGGTGCACGTACGGCTCGACCACCCGAACTCGGTGTCCATCGGAACGTTCTCGGTCGACAACACGGGTGGATGGCAGTCCTGGAGGACGGTTCCCGCCAACATCACCCCGGTCAGCGGGGTCCGCACCGTCTACCTCACGTTCGAGAGCAGCCAGCCCGCCGACTTCGTGAACCTCAACTGGATCAAGTTCGTCAAGAGATGAGCCGCGAAAGCGGCATCGCGGTCTGTGCCGGTGCCGGGGCCACCATGCCCGCACCGGGACGGCGAACGCACCAGCCGCCTGCCCGATTCGCCCCGGTGAGTGTCGTCAAGATCATTCGGCCCCACTGATCGTCATGAGGCCTGGCCCAGCTCGTGGTGTGGTCGGCTGGGCCTTCGTGGCCGTCGACGACTGTTCGGCTACCGCGGGCCTTGAGACGGCCCGGCAGGTGGATCGCCGTCAACGCTCAGGCTGACGCTCGTAGGAGGCGGCGATCGCGGCGGCGCGGTCGCGCAGGGCGGTGCGCAACCACTGCGGGGCCAGGGCCTCCGCGCTCGTGGCGAGCTGCCACAGCGCCCATTCGGCGTGTCTGGGATCTTGGAAGGTCACCTCCAGCCGCAGCCGGCCGTCCGCTTCGGATTCTTCGGCGCGGACGGCCAGCGCGGTGCCCACCAGGTGCTCCCGCCGCGCCGGGTTCACCCGCACCAGCACGGTGACCTGGTCGCCGCCGGCCCGAAACCGCGTGCTGCGTTCCTGCCAGGCCCGGTCCAGATCGACCCGGTCCGGTCGCTGCGCGGGTTCGGCGAGTTCCTCGGCGGCCAAGACCCGGGACAGCCGGTAGGTGCGGTCCGCGCCAGACCTGGTGGCCAGCAGGTAACCCTGGTCGCGCACGGTGACCAGGCCGATCGGGTCCACCGTGCGCCACTTCGGCGCCTGGTCCACCGCCGCGTAGCGGATGCGCAGCTTGTGTCCGGCGAACACCGCGCGCCGGACCTCGGCCACGATCGCGTCGGGCACCTCCTCAGCGACCAGCCGGCGCGAGAGCAGGTCGGTGTCGGGGTCGATGAGCAGTCGCCGGGCCGCGCCCGCCGCGGTGTCCCGATGGCCTTCGGGTAGCGCGTCGACCACCTTGAGCATGGCCGAAGCGAGCGCCGAGCCGAGACCGAACGCCTGCGCGCCGCGCCGCGATCCGGCGACCAGGAGGGCCAGCGCTTCGTCGTGGTTCAGTCCGGTGAGCTCGGTCTGGAAACCGGGCAGCAACGCGAAACCGCCGTGCCGGCCGCGTTCGGCGTAGACCGGGACGCCGGCCGCCGACAACGCCTCGATGTCGCGCAGCACGGTCCGGGTGGACACCTCCAGCTCGCGGGCCAGCACCGTCGCGGACAGCCGACCCCGCCGGCGCAGCAGCAGCACCAGCGATACCAACCGGTCGGCGCGCATACGAGCACTTTACCGAAATACACGACACAGGATGTCGTGATTTGCCGGGAGGCTTATCACCATGACGAAGAAGGTGGCGGCTACCGAGCCGATGGACGTACGTGATGTGGATGAATCGAGTGGAGTCGATGTGGCAATGGAGCGAACGGCGGTCAACCCGTGGGCGTGGTCGGCGGAGCTGGGGTACAACCAGGGTGAGATCGTCTCCGGGCACACGCGGACCCTGTACTGCGCCGGGCAGACCGCGATGAGCGGCGACGGCGAGCCTCAGCATGCCGGTGACATGGCGGCGCAGTTGGGGCTGAGCCTCGACAACCTGGAGGCCGTGCTCGGCGAGGCCGGCATGTCCCTCGCGAACCTGGTCCGGCTCAATGTCTACACCATCGACGTCGATGTGCTTTTCCAGCACTACGGCGTGCTGGCGTCGAGGTTGGGCGCCGCCGGGGTGGCACCGGCCACCACGATGCTCGGGGTGACACGGCTGGCCATCCCCACTCTGATGGTCGAGATCGAGGGGACCGCCGTCGCGTGATGCGGCCTCACCGCCTCCGGCAGGGCTGCCGGCTGAACCGTACGAGTAGCGGGCAGGTGGGTGATTTCCGGTGCCCAGAATGGTGACGATCGGCGTCTATGGCTTCGACGGCGATTCCTTCCTGCAACGACTGCGGCTCGCGGACGCCCGCCTGCTACTCGACATCCGACAGCGCCGCGGTGTCCGCGGACCCGAGTACGCCTGGGCGAACTCACTCCGGCTACAGGCGGCCCTCGCCCATGCCCGGATCGCCTACGAGCACCACCCGGAGCTCGCCCCGACCACCGAGCTACGCCGGCTCCAGTACGCCGAGGATGACCGCCAAGGGGTCGGCAAGCGCTCGCGCCGCGAACTCGACGCCGAGTACACCCGCCGCTACACCACCGAGATCCTCGACCGCACCGACCTCACCCCGATCGTGTCGGGGCTGCCGAGCAGCGGGACCGCAGCGCTGCTCTGCGTCGAGCACGCCCCCGAGGCCTGCCACCGCTCGTTGATCGCCCGGCGGCTGACCGAGCAGCACCGCGTCACGATCGAGCACCTGCGCCCGTTGTGACGCGTGGATTCCTCAGACCGAGTCGGTTGCGTCCACGGAGGTGGTGATGATTTTGCCCTAGTCAGAGGGCGCGTGACGGGAGACGGCCATCGCGTGATCCTTCGAATCGACAAGATCGGAAGGAGAGAACGCGATGGCCGTGGACAACAGCGTGGACGCAGCCGGCCGACCGGGGCAGATCGGTGCGTGTGAGCCCGATGTGCTGCGGTCGATGGTCACGACGATGGCCGGCGCTATTCGGGTCCGGCGGCGCTCTGGTCGAAGAGGTGAACAGCGTTGCCGGCCGGGTCCAGGAAGGTCGCGCCCTTGCCGTCCGGCATCTCGATGTCGCCCCGCCAGTCGAGCTGCGGATGCGACTCCCGGAAGGCGTCCACGCTGTCGACGGCGTAGAAACCGCCGGCTCCCCATCGCGGCCCGGTGTCCGGTGGCACGTCGAACATCAACTCGACCTCCGAACCCGGGATCTTGAACGCGACGGTCGACTCGCCCTCACGCCAGGACTCGTCGAATCCGAGCGAGTCGCGGTAGAAGGCGACCGACTCCTTGAGGTCCTTCACAGGTTGGTACAGGAACGTCAATTTCATGCGACCAGCGTAAACCGATTACGGTCTAGCGTCAACGAGTTATGCTTGCTCCATGCGCGAATGGGTCCCGATCCCCGGTTCGGCCAAGGCCCGGCTCATCGAGGCGGCCATCCATCAGTTCGAGCTCACCGGCTACGAGGCCGTCAACGTCGTCGACCTGGCCGGCAAGGCGAGCGTCACCACTGGCGCGCTGTACCACCACTTCGGCTCCAAGCTCGGCCTGTACCTGACCGTCCGCGAGGACATGGAGAAGCGGATCGTCGAACGAATGGAGGGAGCCGCCGAGGCGGTCGGGAGCCGAGGGCACCCAGCGGTGCGCGCCGCGCTCCTGGTGGCCTTCGACGCCGCCGTCCGGTTCACCGTGTGCCGGATCCTTGGGGAGCAGCCACCGGTAGAGCGCGACGACCCGGTCGCCACCGCGCTGCGACCCTTGCTGCCGAAAGACAAGGCGCCCGCCGCAGACGTACTGGCCGCGGCCTGGCGAGCCGCGCTCATGGCCGTCGCCACAGGCTCGTCCTCGACGGCGGCCCGTGCGTCCCTGGTGTACGTCCTCGACCCACGTGGGTAAGCGCATGCCGATGACCAGGCGCTTGAAGGACGACCACGACGCGGGGAGAGAGGCGACTTGGCGGGACACGCTCTCTGCTGAGTACGCGCTGAAGGCCGTTCTTGCCGATAACGTTCAGCAGCGCAGCCGCATCGGGGAACTCCTCGGCCAGATCCGCGACCTCGAAGCACAGCTTGCCCGACCTTCCACCGACCGCACATGCCGGCCCAGACCGGACCGGGGCCCGGGAGCGTTCGCTCCCGGGCCCCGGCGTGCCGCTCGTTCGAGTCAGCGGTCACTCATCGCGATACAGCGACAGGCACACCATGTCGGGCTCGAAGCCCAGTCCCTGCCAGAACCGGTGGTCGTCGCGGGCATCGGCGCAGGACAAGTAGCGGATCGTGACGGCACCCCGATCCCGCAGCCAGGTGACGGCGGCCTCGGCCAGTGCCCGGCTGACGCCCCTGTCACGCTCCTCCGGCACCACGTACAGGGAATCGATCTCCCCGGAAAGACAGGGCAACAGCCCGTCTCCGTTGTCGGTGCGGCCGTTCACGAAGCCGATGATCTGGCCGCCCTCCACGGCCACGAGGCAGAACGAGTCGCGGTGCCATCCTGCCATCGCGAGCATGCGTGACAGGTTGCGGATGCCCTGCTCGGTGAGCGGGCCACCGTCTTCGATCTCACGGCACATGCGATCCCACAGGCCGCCGACCGTGTCGCCTTCGCTCTCGTGAATCCGTCTGATCTCCATGACCTTCCTTCCGTTCCGTTCGCCTGGTGCGCGTGCGGGAACGGCGACGGAGGAGCTCGAGGCCACAGAGCGTTGCGGTGTCTCTAACGTCAACCTGGCATGGCGCCACCTTAACCCGATACCCAAGCGCAGATCGACGGGATCTTCTCGATCCATATCGATCTTCCGTCACGTATTCGTGGAGTGGCGGGCCGCCCTCGTAAGGGCGGCCGCCCGTGGGTGTCCTATGCGGCTGCCGTTGCGTTGGAGCGTCTAGCCGACGCGTTCGCTTTCTGCCATCTGCGAGGTCTGCAGTTCCCGCAGTCCGGCGGCGAACGACTGGAGTATCTGGGCGTAGCCGTGGCTCAGCTCGGCCGTCAGGGCCAGGCGGTGCGCGGGGAGCCCCCGCTTGATGGTCTCTTCGTGGCGGATGACGGCCTGGCATGCGTCGAACATGCGCAGCAGTGTCCGGCCCGCGTCGGTGAGGCGCAGGGACGGGTCTTTGCGGAGTCGTTCGAAGGTGGCGGCGAGTTCCGAGACCGCCTCGGTCGACGGCTGCTCCGGCGTGTCGAAGGGCTCGGCCCGTCTGGTCTTCACGGCGTGGCGCGCGGGGATCGGGTCGTCGCCGCGGCGGATGCGGTCGCGTACGTCCGCCGCGGTCGCGGGGGAGATGCCGGCCGCGCGGGCGATCTTGCGGAGGGAGGCGTACGGGTCGCTGGCGAGCAGTTCGGCGGCGCGCTCCCTGCCGACGGCGCCGTCGACCGGGCGGGCCCGTCCGTCCCTGCCGATCCGGACGGTGGGCTGCGGGATGTCATCGGCCATCCGCCGCCGCAGCGCGGCGACCTTCTTCCCCGAAAGCCCGACCACGATCGCGACCATCCGGTCCGACCATTCGGGGTGGGTGACGAAGATGCGCTCGGCCGCCGTCATCCGGTCCTGTTGCGAAAGGGGAAGGCCGTGCTGGATGTTGGCGGTGACCGAGAGTACGAACATGTCGGTCTCGGTGCCGTGGAAATAGTGGGCGTCGATCGCCTTCTCGCCGCGCAGCATCGCGGCCCGGAGCCGGTGCATGCCGTCGATGACGGTCCGGGAGGGCATGTGCACCACGATCGGGGGGAGCGTCGCGCCCGACTCGGCCAGGGTGCGCACGTGCTGCGCGTCCTCGCCTTCCAGACGCGGCGATCCCGATGTCACCAGTGAATTGATGGGCACCCGTACCACTGGCGAGCGCTCGATGTCCTCCCGCTGGAGTGAAAGATGCCTGACCAGTGCGCTCTCACTGGAAAGTGAATCATGTACGGTCCTTTCCAAGGCGACCAATCCCCCAATGAAATGGTTGAAGAAGTCCAACAGAGAGAATCACTCACCGCTCACTGCGCCGAGGATCTTGGCAGAGTCCACGGCAACCCAGCGCGGGGAAGTAGGGTCACCAAAAGGCAGCGTTCGGTTACTCCGGTCCGAACCGCCGCGCCGGTGCCGCCAGATCCGGAGGTGCCTCGCTTTCCGGTGGTGAAGGATCCCGGCGCGGTTCCGTGCTCGACGTTACCGAGGGGCCCCTTACCGATCGCCAACCGGCGAGACGGGGGCCGTTAGCCGATCATGGTTCGGAGATAACGCGTGACGGTCCGTCAGGGAACGGATCTGATCGGCTGGACGAGGAGGCCGCTCAGAACGGCCATGCCGGCAGCGAAGAGGAAGAGCAGGGAATAGCCGCCGCGCGCGACGGCATCTGCCGCGATCACCGGGGCGACGGCCACGGCGCTGCTGCCGGCCATGTTCATCAGTCCCAGGTCCTTGCCCCGGTCCTGGTTGCTTCGCAGGAGCTGGGTGACGAGGGCCTGGTCGACGGCGAGGTAGGCGCCGTATCCGGCACCGAGCACGCATGCCGCGACGACGGCCATCGTCCACGTCGAGACGAGCGCCATTCCCGTCAGCGCGGCCCCCATCAGGAGACCGGCGAGGACGACGAACACCTTGCGCCGTTCGAGACGGTCGGACACCCGCCCCACGACGAGGCTCACCACGACGACCCCCGCCGTGTACACCAGGCTGAGCACGGCCACACCCGCCGCCGGGTCACCCACCTTGATCTCGTCGCGGAGGAAGTAGAGCAGGTAGAGCGTGGCCAGCGACGTCGCGAACTGCGCCGCGAACCGTCCCGCCCAGGCCCACGCGAAGTCCCGCCCCAGGGACGGCAGGTCGGGGAACCACCTGGTCCGCGGCGCGATGCGGGCCGGCACGTCCCGTCCGATGAACGCGTACGGCAGGGCGAGCAGCGCGACCACGACGGCGACCAGCAGGTATCCCCGCCGGAAGGAGAAGCCGGAGGCCAGCAGCGTCCCGAGGACGAGCCCGAGCGGCTGGGCGAAGCCGACGATGGCGAACACCGTGCCGCGCCGGTTGATCGGCACGCGGTCCGGGACGAGCGCGCACAGGGTCGCGTGGATGCCGCCGGTGCCGCCATGGACGATGATCCAGCAGACGGCGACGGTGATGATCGATGTCTGCCAGGGAAGGGCGACGAGGGCCGCCACGCAGAGCGCGGTACCGCCGATGACCCAGGAGCGGCGTTTCCCGAACCGCCATCTGGTGCGGTCGGAAAGGGCGCCCATGAGAGGCGCGGCGAGCACGGCCGCGACGGCGCCCAGGGTGGTCACGACGCCGAGCAGCCATACCTTGCGGGACGGGTCGATCGCCTCGATCTGGCTGGGGAGCAGAATTTGCGCGGACGCGAGCAGCCCCATCCACATTCCGAGTGTGACCACGAACAAGGCCAGCACCCATAGGTACGGTAATGGGCTGGATTCCTCACGGCTTTCGGCGGGGGACGCTTCTATGGAAAGGGGTTTCTCCATCCGGATCCCCCGACCCTCCAGCTAGGCGAGCTATGTGGTCCATAACCTAGCAGCGTGACTGCACGTCAGTCAGGGCGTTGCCTTCGCGCCATTCAGTTGATGATCTTGGCATGTCGCGCCGATGACCTCGCCGGATGTTCTCGCGGCCCCGGAGGGCCGCAGCAGGGCGGGGGTGATGTCGGCCAGGGCGCGGACGCCGGCGAGGGACATGGCGTCGGTCAGCTCGCTGAGCAGGATGTTCAGCACGTCCGTGACCCCGTCGGGGCCGTCGGCGGCCAGGCCGTGCAGGACGGGCCGGCCGACGAGCACCGCTCGGGCGCCGAGGGCGAGTGCGGTGAGGACGTCCCGGCCGCGGCGCACCCCGCCGTCGAGCAGGATCGGGATGCGTCCGGCCACCGCCTCCGCGATCTCCGGCAGCACTTCGACGGTGGCGGGGACGCCGTCGAGCTGGCGGCCCCCGTGGTTGGACACCACGACGGCGTCCGCCCCGGCCTCGATCGCGAGGACCGCGTCCGAACCGGTGAGGAGCCCCTTCACGACGATCGGCAGCGGGCTGACCGAGCGCAGCCAGGCCAGCACCGACCAGTCGAGGTCGGGATCGAACTCCTCCCGGGCGTGGCGGGACGGAACCGCGAAGCGGTCGCCGCCGGACAGGTTGGCGGGGACGACGCCCGCCGGAAGCCGGAAGCCGTTGCGCACGTCCCGCAGTCTCCGGCCCAGGTGGGGCGCGTCGACGGTGAGGACGAGCGCCTCGACCCCCGCGTTCTCCGCGCGTTCGATGAGTCCGCGCGTCACCGCACGATCACGCAGGCAGTACACCTGGAACCAGAGGGGAACGCCGCGCTCGGCGAGTTCCTCGACCGCGCGGCCCGCGAAGGTGCTGACCACCACCGGCACCGCCGCCGTGGCGGCCGTCCCCTGGACGGTGGCGACCTCCCCCGCCGGGTGCACCAGGGTGTGGTAGGCCACCGGGGCGACGGCCAGGGGTGCGTCCCAGCGCCTGCCGAGGATCTCGGTCGTGATGTCCGGACTGCTCGCGCCGCGCAGGACCGACGGCCGCAGCCAGTACCGGTCGAACGCCCCGGTGTTGGCCGCGAGGGTCCGTTCCTCCCCGGCGCCGCCTTCGAGGAAGTCCCAGATCGCCGGATCGAGCCGCGCCCGGGCGGAACGCGCGTAGTCGGCCAGCGTCAGTCGCATCGCGTCTCCCCCGCCGTCTTCGCACGGCTCGATCGCGGCCATCGCTAGTCCAGGACGACGGGGCCGCTCGCCCGCTGCCGTTCCACGGCCTCGTACAGAGCGTGGATGTTGTTGCTGCCGAAGGTGCGGGCGCCCCGGCGGTCGATCAGCTCGTAGAACAGCGTGCCCCGGGGGTGCCGCGACTCGGTGAAGATCTGGAGCATGACGCCCGCGTGGTCGCGGTCGGCGAGGACGTTGAGTTCGCGCAGTTCGTCCACGGTGATGCCGATCGGCCCCAGCCGGGGCGTCAGCATGTCGTAGTAACCGGACGGCGTGGCGAGGAACCGCACGCCGCTCTCGGCGCTCTTGCGGACGGCGGTCGCGATGTCCCCGGTGAGGAAGGCGACGTGCTGGACCCCGGCGCCGCCGTGGGCTTCCAGGAACGCGTCGATCTGGCCCGGGTCCCGGGTGACGTCCGGTTCGAGGATGGTCAGGGTCAGCCGCTCGGACGCGCTCTGGACGACCTTGGAGTCCATGGCCTGCGAGCCGACGAGGATCCGTTCCTCGAAGGTCAGGCTCAGGCCGAAGACCTCCTGGTACCGGCGCACGGTGTCGTCCAGGGTCCCCGCGGGGACGCAGACCGCGAAGTGGTCGACCGTCGTGAGCAGTCCCCCGCCGCCGCGACCGCAGCCGACCTCCTGGATGAAGGAGGCGAACGGACCCGCCGGGTCGTCGCGGGAGACGAAGCGGTGCTCGACGTCGCCGAACCCGATCACCGAGGCGAAGACGACCTGGGCGCCGCCGCGGCCGAACGACTCCGGCGGCGCGACCGGAACGGCTCCGCGCACCACCGCATCCGCGAAGGCCGCTTCCGCGTCGTCCACCCGGAGGCCGATGACGCCGACCCCGGCGCCGTGCCGGCGGACGTACTCGGCGGCACGATGGTCGGTGCCGGTGGCGGAGGTCAGCAGCAGGGTGATCTCGTCCTGCCATAACAGGACCGACTCGCATCCGCGCGTCCCCTTGCCGGCGCTGCGGCCCGCGAGCGCGAACCCGAATCCGTCCCGTAAGTGCACGGCCGCTTCGTCGACGTCCTCGACGAACAGCTCGATATGGTCAATCGCTGTGATGTCCACCTGCCACCTCCGTGAATGCAGTCGGTCTCATGGCCGCCCGTGCGCCGGGCGGCGCCGCCCCGGCCTCGGTCTCGATGAAGCGGGCCAGCCGGGAGACGCCCTCGTCCGCTTCCGCCCGCGTGAGGTAGCTGATCGACAGCCTGATCGTGCGGGACCCCCCGCCGTGCGGGTGGAAGTACGCCATCGGCGTCCAGATGACCCCGAAGTCCTCCGCCGATCTGACCAGCGCGGCGTTGTCGGCCGGGAAGGGGACCTGAAGGGTGAGGAAGAAGCCCCCGGTGGGCGCGTTCCAGCACACCCCGAGTTCGGCCCGGCGTTCGGCGGGGAACACGCGTTCAAGGGCGTCCAAGGTGTACCGCATGGTGTCCCCGTAATGGGCGGCGGATCTCGAGTTCAGGTCCGAGACGCGGCCGCCGCACTCCAGCAGGGCGCCCGCGACCGCCGCCTGGCTCAGCGCCGAGGTGTTCACCGTCAGCATGCTCTTGATCTTCGCCAGCTCGTCGGCCAGCAGGCCCCGCGTCCCGTCCTCCCTCAGCACCGGCTGGTCGGCGATCGCGTACCCGACGCGCGCGCCCGGGAAGATCGTCTTCGCGTACGACCCCAGGTGGACGACCCGGCGGCGCCGGTCGAGCGACTTCAGCGACTGGATCTGGACTCCCGGGCTGACCAGCCGGTACGGGCTGTCCTCCAGGACGAGGACGTCGAGCCGGTCGGCGAGGTCGAGCAGTTCGTGCCGGGTCTCCAGCGGCATGGTGACCCCGGACGGGTTGGAGTGGTCGGGAATGACGTAGATGGCGCGAGGCCGGCGCCCCCGCGCCCGCTCGGCCGCGATCGCGGCGTCGACGTCGGCGCATGACAGCCCGTCCTCGCGCTCCTCGACGACGGCGACCTCGGCGTCCAGCAGCCGGGCCGCCCCCGTGATCCCCATGTAGCTCGGGCTGGACACCAGCAGCACGTCGTCCGGGCCGGCCATGAGCGCACGCAGCGCCAGGAACATCGCCTCCTGGCAGCCCACCGTGACCACGATCGAGTCCGGCGGCACGTCGATGCCCTCGTCCGCGCGGAGCGAGGCGGCGATCAGGTCGCGGATCAGGCCCGCGGACGGCCCGTACTGGTAGACGGTCTCGCGCACCTGGGCCGGCGAGCGTCCCCCGGACGCCAGGTGGTCCAGGTAGCGCCGGACATGGGTGAAGATCTGCTCGGTGTCGAAGAACCCGCCGTAGGGCCGTCCCGGGGCGAAGGAGACCGCCTCGGGATATCGCAGCGTCACCTCGTTCAGGAAGTTCATCGTGTCCATGACCGGGTCCGTGACGCTGGCGTGCAGGTCCGCCGCACGCAGCACGCCGCCGCCGCGCGCCGGCTCCGGGGGCGTGGCCGCGGTGTCTCCGGCCGCTTCGACGAGGCCGGTCCCGATGTCGGCGACCGACGCCAGACCGGCGGACGCCATCGCGTCCTCGAACTCCTCCAGCAGGGTCGCCAGCACGCAGTTCACGCCCTCGGCGGCACCGACCGCCAGGCCGTGCAGCACCGGGCGCCCGATCAGGACGGCCTCCGCGCCGAGGGCGAGCGCGGCCAGCACGTCGCGGCCCCGGTGCACGCCCCCGTCGAGGAGCACCGGCACGCGCCCGGCGACCGCCGCCGCCACCTCCGGCAGCACGTCGAGGGCGCCCGCGGCGCCCTCGATCCTGCGCCCGCCGTGATTTGCCACCACGATGCCGTCCGCGCCCGCATCGATCGCGCGCAGCGCGTCCTGGCCGGTCAGGACGCCCTGCACGATGATCGGCAGTGACGTCAGCGCACGCACCCGGCCCACCTGCGCCCAGTCGAGGCCGGGAGCGGACCCGGCCGCCTCCGGCGCGGTGGCGGGGACGCCGGCGGCGAGGACGAGCGCCTCGAAGCCGGCCCGCTCCGCGCGTGCGATCAGGGCCCGGTCCGGTGGACGGTCCCGCGGCCGGCACATCTGGAGCCAGAGGGGGACGGTGCTCTCGGCGGCGAGCTCCTCGACGGGGCGGCCGGCGAAGGCGCTGATCACGACGGGGACTCCGGCCGCGGCCGCCGTCCCCCGGAGGGTCGCGAGCTCCCCCGACGGGTGGGCGAGCGCCTGGTGGGCCAGCGGCGCGATCCCCACCGGCGCGTCCCAAAGCCGGCCGAGGATCGTGGTGGCGGTCTCCGGACGCCCCGCCCCGGACGTGGTCGAAGAACGCAGCCGGACACGGTCGAAGGCGTCCGGATCGGCGGCGAGCGCCCGTTCCGCGCCGGCGCCGCCCTCGAACAGGCTCCAGGTGGCGGGCGGCAGGCGCGCCTCGGCAAGCCGCGCGAAATCGCTCAGGGTCAATTCCATTTACCCGACCTCCGGTACGGGAAGCGCGCACGGCAGCGAAATCGATTGTGGCGACATCTGCGTCTGGCGGATTTTGTCACCGCGGGCGAACGTCCAACATGACCGATGTTCGCGCTCACCGGATTGATCTGCCGGACAATGATCGGCGATCGGCGGGCCCCATGGCCAACTGCGCCGGCGGTGCACTTGAACAGAGTCGCCGAACCATCGCGCCCCGTTCACCGGCGGCAGAATGCGCTGTTCGAAATCCGTTCTCCGATCACCGTGCGCATCGCCGCCGTCACCGCTCGGGCGGGACGGGAAGCGACCACCCGCGGGTGCGGAGCTCGGCGATCAGGTGAGGGGCCGAATCCGGCGCCACCGACAGTTCGACCACGCCGACCGGACGTCCCTGCAGATGCTCGATCGAGATGTCCTCGATGTTGATGCCGGCGACCCCGGCGGCCTGAAGGATCAGTGCGAGCTCACCGGGGCGGTCGGCGACCAGGACCGTGACGGTCGTGAGGCGTCCGGCCGATCCGCCGCGCTTGACCGGGATCCGGCCGTGCCCGGTGACGCCCCGCGCCAGCAGATCGGTGACCGGCGGCTCCCGGCCGGCATGCGCCCGCAACGCCGCCGCGGCCCTGGCCAGGTCGTCCGACACCGCTTCGATCACGTCGGCGACCGGACGGGCGTTGGCCGCCAGGATCTCCTGCCAGAGCGACGGCGCCCCGCCGGCGATGCGGGTGACGTCGCGGGCGCCCTGCCCCGCGAGGCCGACCATGCCCTCCGGCGCGTCGGCGAAGCGGGCCGCCATCGCCGCGGACACCACGTGCGGCGCGTGCGAGACGAGGGCCATCGCCCGATCGTGCCCGGCGGCGTCCATGACGACCGGGGTGGCGCCGCAGCCGGTGACGAGCTCGGTGACGCTCTCCACGGCCGCGCGGTCGGCGACCCCGGCGGGGCACAGCACCCACGGACGGCCGTCGAAGAGGCCGGGACGGGCGGCCAGCGGGCCGGAACGCTCGCTCCCTCCCAGCGGGTGCCCGCCGACGAAGATCCGCAGATCGCAGCCGAGCCGGGCCGCCTCGTCCAGCGGAGGGACCTTGACGCTCGCCACATCGGTGTACGCCGCCGCCAGGCCGCGTTCCTGGGCGTCCAGCAGGGTCCTCGCGACCGCGGACGGCGGGACGGCCAGCACGGCGACGTCGGCCGACTCCCCGGACCACGGGGCTCCGGCCCCGAGCTCCGCGGCGAGCCGCGCGGCCGCCGGGTCCCGGTCGATCAGCAGGACCTCGGCCCCGGCCTGCCGCATCGCCAGCGCGATCGACGTCCCGATCAGCCCGGTACCGATGACCGTGATCCGCTTGAGCGCGAGCCGGGCTCGTCGCGGGACGCTCACGAGGCCGGCCGGGCGGCCCGCCGCCCCGCGTCCGCGGCGAATTCTTCGACGTGATCGATTATGGAGATATTCACGCGCCACCCCATCGGTGCCAATCTCGCCGGACGTGGTCGGTGACAATCACCGCGTGGCCGTTCAACCGTGCGATCGCGGCGCTTGAACACGTCCACATTGCACCGCCGCGTGGCGATCCGCGCGGCGGGTCCCGATTGAATCACCGATCTCTCAGGGCGCGCATCGCGCGACCGCTCTTGACACGGTCAGGGCGCTCAAGAAGGATCCGCGAGGTCAGATATGCGGACGGGGGATTTCTGTTGAGTACACGGGGAGCGTCGCCTGCGCCGACGGGGCGGCCACTTCTCGTGCCGGTCACGATAACCGCCACGAAACCCCTGCTTCCAACGCATGTAAAAGGCTTCCTGTGGGTGGACGCCCTTTTCCGGGCCACACGGCTGGTCGCGGACCCCGAGTACCACTGGAATCCGCGTACCCCCAATCTCACCGGGCAGACGATCCAGTTCTGGGACTACCTCGACCGCCGGCACGGGGGCCTCGACTACGAGGACGTCTCCCCGCACGCCCTCGGGCGGCTCTATGTGCGGTTCCATTCGTCGGGCGATGCGCTCCCGCTGAACACGCTGCGCCACTACGTCGCCAGAGTGGAACGGGACGGCTGGGTCCACCCGGCCACGCGCCGCATGACCCGCCACTGGAAACGGCACCTCGACCTGCTGGGCGTCCGCGACCCCGGTCTCCGGCGGGACCGGCCGCTGGGGATGTCGACCGATGAGGTCGTCGATCGGCTCGCGAGCCGACGGCTGTGCGTGGACAACCGCCGCCACGGCGGCCCCGTCTACCTGGACGGCACGCGGTGGGGCATGCCGTTGCGCAAGGTCATCGGCATGGACGGGCATGCCAACTACCTCCTGGTGATCCTGCGGGACCTGCTTCCACGCCTGGTGCCGGGACGCCGGGTCCTCTTCGTGTACGACGACGACCTCTCCTACGACTACGCACTCCTCAGCCGGGTGACCGGCGCCTTGGGAGCGCGGCCCGCGCGCCTGCCCCTGGGGCGGGTTCCGCTGGACGGAACCGTCCGCGCGAGCCGGTACGGCGGGTGGGACGACGTCACCATCGACCGCCTTTCCGAGCTGTGCCGCACGGAGTTCGATTCCACTGCGTACCGGCTCGGGATGCGTCTGTACTTCATCGCGATGCTGAAGCGGACGTCGGGCGAGCCGTTCCGGCTGGACCTGCTCCGCCGGGCCCTGTCGCGCGCCGAACGGATGGTGCGGGACGCGCATCACGGCGGGTCGCCGTCCGAGCGGGCCGGCGCGTGCGTCAAGCCGTCCGGATGGGTCGATCCCTACCGGCTCACCGACGGCCTGTTCGCCCGGCGCTCCCGCCCGGCTCCCCTGGGCCTGCTCGACGCGGTCTTCCTGTGATCGATTCCGAGGAGAGGCGATGTCCGCCGACGAACGTGCCGATGCCTACCGGCGCAGGGTCCATCTGGAGAGCCGCGCGTTCCTCGGTTCTCTCGGCGATCCCCGCGGAGCCCAGTCAGCGGTGCTCGACGAGATCCTCAAGGCCGGCGCCGGCACCGCGTTCGGCCGCGAGCACGGCCTGGATTCCGTGCGCGACGCCGACGGCTTCCGCCGTGCGGTGCCGATACGCGGTCACGAGGAGTTCGGGCCGTGGCTCGACCGGATCCACGCCGGGGAGAGGCGCGTCCTGACGTCCGAGGACCCCATCGCGTTCTTCGCCAGCAGCGGCACCACCGGGGCCGAGAAGACCATCCCGGTGACCGGCGGCTTCCTGCGCCGCTGCTTCCTGCCGTTCTACTTCGCGGGTTTCGCCCAGCTGGTCGAGCACCACCCGGACCTGCCGGCGCGCGACGACGCCGTCCTCAACCTCTGGCAGGACCCGCACTCTCCGACCGGCCGGACGAGCGCCGGCCGGCCGCACCTCGGACCGAGCCAGCTCGACTACGGCAAGGTCGGCGAGGAGCTCGCCGTGGGGCTCGGCAACCGGGCGCCGTGGAGCCGGCTGCCGGACCGGTTCGGCGGCAACGGACCGTGGGAGCGGACCTACCTCCGCATCCGGCTCGCCGCCGAGCACGACGTGCGCGGCGTCATCGCGGTGAATCCCGCCATCGCCGCGGCCCTCCCCCACCAGCTCCGCCTGTGGTGGCCGCGGCTGGTCCGGGAGATCAGGGACGGGACGCTCGGGGGCGCGCCGTTCCGGCCACCGGCACCCGAACGCGCGGACGCGCTGGAGCGCCGCGCCGAACGCCGGGGACGGCCGGCCCCGGAGGCCGTGTGGCCGCGGCTGGAGCTGCTCCTGACCTGGAACACCTACGTCGCCCGGCTCTACCTGCCGAGCCTGCGGGAGGAGTACGGGGCGCGGATCGCGGTCCGTCCCGCCCCGATCGGCTCCTCGGAAGGGCCGCTGGCCATCCCGGCGGCCGACCGGCCGGCCGGCGGCCCCCTGGCCGTGACGAGCTGTTTCTACGAGTTCGTCCCGGCCGATGAGGAGATCGACCCCCGCGGCGCCACCCTCCTCGCCCACGAACTGGAGGAAGGACGGGAGTACCACGTGATCCTCACCCACCTCGGTGGCCTGTACCGGTGCGCGCTGCGCGACATCGTCCGGGTGACCGGTTTCGCGGCGGCGACCCCCGTCGTCGAGTACTCGTGCCGCAAGGGCCTGGTCTCCGTCGCGGGCGAACGATTGCGCGAGTCCCATGTGCTGCGCGCGATGGCGGACGCCTGCGCCGCGGCCGGCGGGGCGATCCGCAACCTCGCGTACCGCGCGCGGCCCGGCGACGGCGTTCCCGGTCACGAGGCGGCCGTCGCCTTCGACGAACCGCGTCCCGAAGGCAGGCTGCGCGCGTTCGGAGACGCCCTCGACGCGGCGCTGGCGAGGGAGGCGCCCGCCTACGCCGGCGCGCGACGGGCGGGCGGCCTCGCCGCGCCCCTGGTGAGACCGGTGCCTCCCGACGCGTTCCTGCGGGAGTGGCGCCGCCGGGTCGAGGGGGGCGAGCGGCCGCCGCGCGTGAAGGACAGGGTGTTCCAGGACGATCCCGAGTTCTGGGCGCGGCTGACCGCACCCGCGCAGGCTCCCGTCCACGCGGCCGGACCGGACGTGCGCCATGGCTGAGGGAATCGAGGCCCCGGCCGGCACTCCGGGACCTTCCGGCGGGTCGTACCCGGTCATCCCGGGCCGCGGGGAGTACACGGAGCAGGCGAGAAGGGCCAGGCTGGAGTGGCTGCGCGAGACCTCGGGAGCCCCCCTGCGCTCTCTGCAGCACTCGTCGATCGATCAGCGCTCGCTCCCCGGGAACGTGGAGAACGTCGTCGGCGGCGTCGAGATCCCCGTCGGGCTCGCGGGCCCGCTGCTCGTGAACGGCGACCACGTCCAGGGGCTCGTCACGGCACCGCTCGCGACCACCGAGGGCGCGATGGTCGCCTCGGTGGCGCGCGGAGCGAAGGCGATCACCCTGGCCGGCGGGGCCGTGACCCGCGTCATCGCGCAGCGGATGCCCCGGGTGCCGGTGTTCGAGTTCGATGGGCTGGGGACGGCGGCGGAGTTCGCGCGCTGGGTCGCCGGCCACAAGGGCGAGCTCGACCGGCAGGTCGCGGCGGTCTCCCGGCATTCGCGGCTGGTGGAGCTCGACCCCGTGCAGCTCGGACGGGTCGTCCATCTGCGCTTCGTGTACGAGACCGCCGACGCCAGCGGGCAGAACATGACGACCGCGGCGACCTGGCGGGCCTGCCGGTGGATCCACGACCGGCTCTCCGCGACGGCGCGCCCGCTGCCGGTCTGGTTCGCGATCGAGGGGAACCTCAGCGGCGACAAGAAGTTCGCCCACGTCAACATGATCGGGGGCCGTGGCACCCGGGTCATGGCCGAGTGCGAGCTGGACCGCGCGGTGATCCGCCGCGTTCTCAAGACCACCCCGGAGGCGATCGACCGGCTGTACCGGATCAGCGTGGTCGCCGCGCAGCAGGCCGGCATGGCCGGACACGACATCGACGCCGCCAATGTCATCGCGGCCATCTTCACCGCGACCGGGCAGGACATCGCCAGCGTGTACGAGTCCGGAGCCGGGTTCTTCTCCGTGGACGCCGCCGGCGGCGGGCTGCGG
This sequence comes from Actinomadura sp. 3N407, assembly GCF_052245875.1. NCBI lineage: Bacteria > Bacillati > Actinomycetota > Actinomycetes > Streptosporangiales > Thermomonosporaceae > Actinomadura > Actinomadura sp. 3N407. The sequence goes on along the minus strand of NZ_JBQQBP010000023.1, from coordinate 54,539 downwards.
GCGACGCTCGTCCTGCCGAGCCTGGTCACGGGCGCGGTCGGCGGGGGCACGGGCCTGCGGCAGCAGCGTGACTACCTCGCGGCGCTCGGCTGCTCCGGCGACGGGACGGCCGCCCGGTTCGCGGAGATCATCTGTGCGTTCGCGCTGGCGCTCGACCTGTCGACCCTCGCCGCGATCGCGGGCGGCCAGTTCGCCGACGCGCACGAACGGCTCGGCCGCGGGCGGCGGGTCGACTGGCTGCGTCCGGCGGACCTCGGCGCGCCGCTCCTCCAGCCGATGCTGGCCGACGTCCTGGACGCCCCGGGCCTCCGCGTCACCGGCGTCGTCCCGATCGAGGACGCCATGGGGTCGAGCCTCGTCACCGAGCTCACCGCGCGCGGCGAGCGGCGCAAGACCGTCGGCGTCCTTCCGCTGCGCGTCACCTGGGTCCGGCGGGACGGCGACGACCCGAAGCAGACCGACGTGGTCGTCAAGGCCAAGCCCCTCGACCGGGAAGTGATCATCGAGGCCGCGAAGCTCGCCTCGCTGTGCGGCGGCAGGCTCGCCGACGTCTATCCCCGCTGGCGCGACTGGACCGGGTTCAAGGGCGTCCACACGCGCGAGCCCGCCGTGTACCGGTCGGCCGAGCCCGCGCTGCGCGCCGTGCTCCCCACCACCTTCGGGACGTTCGAGGACCCCGCCCGCGAGGCGTACGTGATCGCGATGGAGCGGCTCGGCTCCAACGTGATCCTCAAGGACACCGCCGACAGGCCGGGCGGCTGGGAGGAGGCGCACATCGCGGCGGCCGTCCGCGGCATCGCGAGCGTCCACCGCGCCTGGCTGGGCCGCGAGACCGAGCTTCGCGGCGAGGGCTGGCTGGGCGAGGCGCAGACCGCGGAACGGATGACGGCCATGCGGGAGCTGTGGTCGGCCCTGCTCGAACACGGCACGGCCGAGCACCCGGAGATGCTGGACGAGGCGGGATCCCGCAGACTGCGCCAGATCATCGACGGGATCCCCGACTGGTGGGGACGGCTGGAGGCCATGCCGCGCACCCTCGTCCACAACGACTTCAACCCGCGCAACGTCGCGCTGCGCGCCGCCGACCTGAGCCTGGTCGCCTACGACTGGGAGCTCGCCACGCTGCACCTGCCCCAGCGGGACGTGGCCGAGTTCCTGGCCTTCGTCCTGCCTCCGGACGCCTCCGGCTCGGACGTCACCGCTTTCCTCGACCTCCACCGGGAGGCCGTCGGCGGCGGGATCGATCCGGCAACGTGGCGCGAGGGGCATCGCCTGGCGCTGTGGGACTTCGCCGTCACGCGGCTGCAGATGTACCTGATGGTGCACACCCACCGCGCGCTGCCCTTCCTGAGCCGCCTGGTCGCCACGACGCTGCGCCTGATCGCGATCGAGGACGGCGTGCTCGGCGAGGCGGACCGGTGACGGCCACCGGCCCCGCCGCCCTGCGGGTCGCCGTGCTCGGGATCGACGGGTCCGGCAAGAGCACTCTGGTGCGGCTGCTCGCGGATCGGCCGCGGGGCGCCGGGCGCCGCGTCGTCCTGTCGTGCCTGCGCGCTCACGAGAATCCCGACGCCCCGCTGCAGGACCTGTCCCGCCACCTGGACACGCTGTCGAAGGAGGCCGACCGGCTCGACAGCCCCGACCTGAAGCTCGCCGTCCTGTACCTCCAGATGTGCACCTACGGGGTGGCGGAACGCTTCTTCACCCGGGAGCTCGCGGCACGGGTCGTCATCACCGAGCGCCACCCCCTCATCGACGCGCTCGCCTACCTGCCGCTCTATCGCCGGGCCATCGAGCGGGTCGACGGCCCCGGCCGCCCGGCCGTCCTCCGCGAGCAGCTCGCCGGCCTGTCTCCCCCCGCCGCCGAGGCCGCGCTCGCCTGGTGCCGGGCCCTCGGCGAGGGGCCGGGCGGCCGCGCCGTGCGGCTCGACACGCTCGGCGCCGAGCTCACCGGGCTGCTGGAGCTGCCCGCCGAGCGGTGCGTCGCCGAGCTGTCCGCCAGGCTCGGGGTCACCCCGCCGGACGTCGCCGTGCTGCTCGACATCGACGTGGACACCGCGCTCGGACGGGTGGCGTCCCGCGGCGGCCGGCCCGAGATGCACGAGCGCGCCGATGTGCTCGCCCGGGTCCGCGAGAGCTACGACCGGGCGCTCGCGGCGTCCGGCACGGTCCGCGTCCACCGGGTGCCCGTCGACGGGAGGCCGCCCGAGGAGCTCGCCGCCGAGGTCGCTCGGCTCATCGGCGGGTGAGCCGCGGATGCTCTCCCAGGACGACCTGCGCGCGCACTTCGAAGAGCGGATCGGGCGAGCCGGCCGGGCGCTGCCGGACCCGCGCGACGCCGGGCGCATCGGCTCGGTCGCCGTACTGCGGGACTTCGCCCCCGGCACGTTCGTGCGGTCGGCGCTGGCGTTCGCCCGCGGGACGCGCGGGGACCGGGGGGCGGCCTGGTACGGGAACTTCACCAGGACGATCTTCCTTGCCGGGGACCCGCTCAACCTCGCCGAACGCCATCCCTGCGAGCACCTGTCCCCGGACGGGAACATCGCGTGGTACGGCCCCGGGCCGCTGGCGGGCTACGACGCGCTGCGGCGGCTGCTCCGGCCGTTCCAGGGCCCGCTCGGCGTCGCGGTCCCGTTCGCCCAGCAGATCCCGGTCGCCGGCGGGAACGCCGCGGGGAGCGGCGGCGCGCTGCTGGAGGTCTCCGCCGCGGGACTGGCGGTGGAGGACTATCTGATCAACGTCAACCACCTGGTCGCGGAGGCGGTGCTGGACGGCCTGCTCTGCGGCACCGGCCGGCTGCTGATCCGCCATGTCCCCCACGAGCCGTACCGGTCCGCCGGGTACGACCGGATCCGGGTGACCGCCGATCCGCACGTCCCGGGGAGGTTCCGGGCCCACGCCCGCCTGTCCGTCGAATGACGGTCCGGCGAGGGGCCCACGCGGCCGGACAATACTCCAGAGTTTCGAATATTAAAAGCGATGTCCAACTGTGCCGGTGCGGCAGTTGGACGGGCATTGAACCGCCGACAGATCGCATCGGTATTGATCGGTCGGCGTGGGCGATGACATGGTGGGCCCCGGCCCTTTTCTCGGTCACGCGGCGAGCCGCACGCCGTTCAGCGCCATAAGTCCTCAACGAGAAACGAGCAGCCTCTCATGCCATTCGTCAGGACCAACGGTATCCGGCTCTCGTACCAGCGCTCGGGCGAGGGCGAACCGGTGGTGCTCATCATGGGCTCCTCCGCCGCCGCCCACACCTGGAACATGCACCAGACGCCGGCGCTGAACCGGGCGGGGTTCGAGACGGTCACGTTCGACAACCGGGGCATGCCGCCGTCGGACCGCCCCGAGGGCGACTACCGCCTCGCCGACATGGTCGCCGACACCCGGGGACTGATCGAGGGCCTGGAGCTCGGGCGGTGCCACCTCGTCGGGGTGTCGCTGGGCGCGCTGATCGCGCAGGAACTGGCACTCGGCCGGCCGGACCTGGTGCGGTCGGCGGTCCTGATCGCGACCAGGGCGCGGTCGGACGCCCTCCGGCGCGCGCAGTCGGCCGCCGACCGGGAACTGCGCGAGAGCGGCACCCGGCTGCCGACCGGATACCGCGCCGTCACGACGGCGACCGAGATGCTCTCGCCCGCGACGCTGAACGACGACCGCGCGGTCTCGGCCTGGTTGGAGCTCTTCGAACTCGCCGGCGGCGGCACCGCCGGCGGCCAGGCGGCGGCGGCCGACGACCTCGGGGACCGGCGCGCGGCGCTGCGCGACGTCACCGTTCCGTGCCGCGCCATCGCGTTCTCCGACGACCGCATCTGCCCGCCCCATCTCGTCGCCGAAGTGGCGGACGCCATTCCGGAATGCGAATTCCTGGAGATACCCGACTGCGGCCATCTCGGATACCTGGAACGCCCCGAAGTGATCAACTCCGCGATCATCGGTTTTCTCGACGAGAACAGCGACCAGGTCGCGGCGAGCGCGGGCGCCTGAATCCACCCGGTCCCGACGCCGGCCATGACAGGGAACAGGATTTATCGTGACCATGATAGGCGGCCCGCCCGTGGGTCAGCTCAGATCCGAGCCGCGCGACGAGCTACTGAAGGGCAGGCGGGTCGGGCGCGGAACGGCCAGGCGAATACTGCCGTACGCGCGGCCGTACCGGCGGCAGATCGCACTGCTGCTGGCGGCCACGGCCCTCAGCGCCTGCATCGCGGCCGCGAACCCGCTGTTCCTCAAGCTGATCATCGATCACGGCATCATGCCCCGGAAGCTCGGTGTCGTCGTGGGGCTCAGCCTGGGGCTGGCGGGACTGGCCCTGGTGGAGGCCGGAGCCGCCTACCTCCAGAACCGGTACTCGGGCCGCGTCGGCGAGGGTCTCGTCTACGAGCTGCGCACCGAGGTGTTCGCGCACGTGCAGCGGCAGCCGGTGGCGTTCTTCACCCGCGCGCAGACCGGCAAGCTCCTCAGCCGGCTCAACGCCGACATCATCGGCGCGCGGCAGGCCGTGACGACGCTGCTGACGCAGGCGATCTCCGCGGTCCTGACGCTCCTGCTGGTGCTGGGCGCGATGTTCTACCTGTCCTGGCAGATCACCGTGGCGGCCATGCTGATGGTGCCGGTGTTCCTGCTCCCCGCGCGGCTCATCGGGCGCAGGATGCAGCGGCTCACCAGGACGATGATGGAGCACGACGCCGAGATGATCTCCATGATGAGCGAGCGGTTCAACGTCTCGGGCGCGATGCTCTCCAAGCTCTACGGCCGCGCGCCGGAGGAGCAGGAGCGGTTCGCGCACAGGGCCGCGCAGGTCCGCGACGTCGCCGCCAGGACGGTCGTCTGGGGCCGGATGCTCCCGGTCATCGTCATGGTGCTCACCTCCTTCACCACGGCCCTCGTCTACGGGCTGGGCGGTGGGCTCGTCATCGACGGCGCCGTCCAGTTCGGCACCCTGGTGGCGATGGTGGCGCTGCTGCTGCGGGTGTACGGCCCCATCAACCAGCTGTCCACCCTCCAGTCGTCCGCCCTGATCGCCCTGGTGAGCTTCGACCGGGTCTTCGAGGTGCTCGACCTGGAGCCGCTCATCACGGACCGGCCCGGCGCCCGCGTGCTGGCCGTCCCGGCGCCCAACGGCCACGGCCCCGCGGCCGTACCGGACATCCGGTTCGAGGACGTGTCCTTCCGGTACCCAGCCGCCGGGGAGGTGTCGCTGGCGTCGCTGGAACCGGCCGCCGTGAGGGAGTCCGCGCGGGCGGGCGGCGACGCGCCGGTCCTGCACGACCTGAGCTTCCACGTCCCGCCGGGGAGGCTCACCGCCCTGGTCGGCCCGTCGGGCGCCGGCAAGACCACCATCACCCACCTGGTGCCCCGCCTGTACGACGCGACCTCCGGCACCGTGCGCGTCGGCGGGCACGACGTCCGCGATCTGACGCTGGCGTCGCTGCGCGAGAGCATCGGGGTGGTGACCCAGGACGCCTACCTCTTCCACGAGACGGTGCGCGCCAACCTCGGCTACGCCCGTCCCGGGGCCGAGGAGCGGGAGCTGATCGAAGCCTGTGAGGCCGCGCTGATCTGGGACACCGTCCGCGCGCTGCCCGAGGGGCTCGACACCGTCGTCGGCGAGCGCGGCCACCGCTTCTCCGGCGGGGAGAAGCAGCGGCTCGCGCTGGCACGCCTGCTGCTGAAGGCGCCCCCGATCGTCGTGCTCGACGAGGCCACCGCCCACCTGGACTCCGAGTCGGAGGCGGCGATCCAGCGCGCGCTACGGATCGCGCTGGCCGACCGCACCTCGCTGGTGATCGCGCACCGCCTGTCCACCATCCGCGAGGCCGACCAGATCCTGGTCGTCGACGCCGGCCGGATCCGGGAGAGCGGGACCCACGACGAGCTGCTCGCCCTGGACGGCCTGTACGCCGACCTGTACCACAGCCAGTTCGCCCACCAGGCCACCGGCGGGCCGGACGGCCCCTAGCCCACGATCGCCGGGGCCGCGCCCGGGCCCGTCCAGAAGGACCTGTCCGTTCCACCAGAGAGGGAAGGCTCCACCATGAAGACCCGTACCCGTACCGGCGTCCGCGCCCTGGCCGTCATCGGCATCGCCTTCGCGACGATGCCCCTGACCGCCGCGGCCTCCCACGCCGCTCCCCCGTCCCGCACGGACTGCTTCACCACCGAGGAGAGCCACGACTTCGGCCGCGGCGAGGTCACCGTCTGCCCCAACGGCGACGGCACCTACCGCGCCACCGGCTGGGTCGAGGACCTGTTACCCGGGGACGGCGCGTTCAGCGGGCCGGACGGCGGCTGCGTCACCTGGTACCTCTACTCGGCGACGAAGTACGAGAGCTTCACCACTACGGCATGCCCGCACTTCGGCGGTCCCGCGAAGCTGGAGTTCGACAACGTGGTGAAGCCCGACCACCCGATCACGAGGGCGAGCCTGGGGACCTTCTGGGCCTGACGCCGGGCCCGGAGTGAACGGTGCCGCCGGAATCCGCCCCGTCACGAGCGCGCCGTGCCGCGCGCTCCGCGGAGGCGCTCATCGACGGAGGAGCGGCCGTCCGCATCGCCGATGCGGTCGAACAGCTCGCGCGCCTCGACCCAGGCGTCCAGGGCCGCGTCGCAGTCGCCGGCGGCATCGCGGGCGTCCCCGAGGGTGCGCAGGGCCCGCGCCAGGAACGGGACCCAGCCGCGCGTGCGCCACACCTCCACCGAACGCTCCAGGCACGCGACGGCGCCCGGGAGGTCGCCCTCCGCCATGTTCAGCTCGCCGAGCACGCCGAGCCCGTCGGCCAGGTGGTGGCGGAAGTTGCCCGCCAGGCTGAACGACAGCAGCCGCTCCAGCGTCGGCCTGGCCTGCTCGTCCCCGGTCGCGACGAACAGCTTGGCGAGATACAGGAGCGAGAACGCCTCCAGGTAGCGGTCCTCCAGGTCCCGCGCCATCATGACCGACGCGTCCAGCTGCTTCCTGCCCGCATCGATGTCGCCGCACAGGGCACGGGCGGCCCCGAGGAACTGCACGACCGTCGCGATGAAACGCGGATTGCCCAGCTCCTTGGCGACCACGAGCGCCTGCTCCAGGCACTCCAGAGCACTGTGGGGATCGCCCTCCCCGTGCACGACGGCCGTGACCTGCAGGGCGCGGGCCTCCCCACCGACGTAGCCTGCCTCCCGCGCGGCGAGCAGTGCGCGCTCCGCCAGTTCCAGCGCTTCGCGGTGCTCGCCGTCGGCCACCCGGCCCCAGACCATCGCCACCATTGCGTCGACCGTCCCGGCCGCATCGTCCAGCTCGGTGAAGAGGTCGAGCAGCCGCGCGGCCATCGTGCGCATCCGAATCATCGCCGGCCCGGACCCGACCGGGGACGTCCAGGTGGTGACCTCCAGCAGCCCGCGCAGCAGCACGGCCTCGCCGCGCTTGTCACCCGTCTCCCGGCACAGCGCCAGGGCCCGTTCGTGCATGCGGCGCCAGTCGTCGTACAGGCCCCGGACATCGCAGTACCGCTCCAGGGCGGCCGCCAGATCCCAGGCGAACTCGGTGAACCCCAGGTCGACGGCCTGCCCGGCCTCGGCGACCAGCGCCGCCCGCTCCGCGCCGAACCAGCGCATCGGGTCGGCCAGCAGCCGGTTCCTCTCCGGGGACGGCGGCGAGTGACGCGGGGCGGGGCCGTGCATGAGGGCGTAGCAGGGCCCCGGCACGTGCTCCGCGGCCTCCTCGGCAAGCGCCAGCCACCCTCCCAGAGCGCGCCGCAGCGCCGACGCGCGCTTCTCCGCCGGGACGTCGCGTTCGGCGAGCTCACGCGCGTACAACCGGAGCAGGTCGTGCAGCTTGTATCTGAGCTCCCCCGTCTCGTCCACGCCGGCGACCCCCACGAGGTGCGCGTCCACCAGCGTCTCGAGATGGTGCCGCGCGTCGGACAGCGGCAGCTCGACCAGCGCGGCGACCGTCCAGCACGCGAAATCGGGGGCGTCGAGCAGCCCGATCAGCTGGAACGCCCGCCGGGTCCGCGCGGGGAGCAGCCGGTAGCTCATCTCGAACCCGGCCCGCACCTCCAGGTCACCGGCGACCAGCTCGTCGAGGCGGCGCCGCTCCTCGCGCAGGACGCCGGCCAGATGCGACGGCATCCAGTGATCGCGGCCCCTCAACCGGGCCGCCGCGATCCGCACCGCCAGCGGCATGTGCCCGCACAGCCTCGCGATCTCCACCACGACGTCCGGTTCGGCCGCGACACGCCGCTCCCCCACGATGTTGGTGATCAGCTCCACCGCCTGGGCGGACGGCAGGACGTCGAGGTTCAGCAGCTTCGCGCCCTCCAGGCCGATGAGCCGGTTGCGGCTGGTGATGAGCACGGCCGCGTCCGGCGTGCCGGGCAGCAGCGGCCGCACCTGGGTCTCGTCGGCGGCGTTGTCGAGCACGACCAGGATCCTGCTGCCGGCCAAGCGGCTCCGGTACAGCGCCACGCGCTCGTCCAGGGACGGCGGGATGCCCGCGCCGGACATGCCGAGCGTGCGCAGGAAGCGGCCGAGCAGCTCGGCCGGCTCGGCGGGCTTGGCCGAGTCGCCGTGCAGGTCCGCGTACAGCTGCCCGTCGGGAAAGGAGCCCGCGACCCGGTGGGCGATGTGCACGGCCACCGTGGTCTTGCCGACTCCGCCCATGCCCGAGACCGTGGTGACGGTCACGGCCCGCTGCCGCGGCGTTCCCGCGGCCCCGACGAGGCTCTCGGTCAGCTCCGCCACCTCGGCCGTCCGGCCGGTGAAGTCGGGGATGTCGGGCGGCAGCTGGGCGGGCAGCAGCGTCGCGGGCGGCTCGGCCGCAGCGCCCGGATCGTCGACCGTGCCGTCGGCCGACAGGACGCGCATGTGCGCACGCTGCACGTCCCTGCTCGGTTCGACGCCCAGTTCGGCGGCGAGGTGCTCGCTGAGCCGCCGGTAGACATGCAGGGCCTCCGCCGGACGCCCGCCCGCCGTCAGCAGGTCGATGAGAGCGGCATGCAACGGCTCGTCGAACGGGAGTTCCTCCGTCAGCGCGCTGACCGCGGCGACCGCACCCTCGAGGGCGCCCGACGCCAGCGCCGCGGCGGCGAGGTCCATCGCCGCCTCGCGGACCTGGTCCTCGAGACCACGGACCAGCGTGTCCGTCCGGTCGATCCGTGAAAGACCGGCCAGCAACGGCCCCTTGCGTTCGGCGAACGCGACCGAGAGCGACCGGCACCGCCGCTCCGGCTCGGACAGGGATCGCGCCTCGCCGGCCAGCGCCAGGAACCGGCCGAGATCCGACCGGTCCGCCGCACAGTGGAGCAGGTATCCGTCCCGATAACTGATCTCGATCCGGTCCGGCCGCCCGGTTTCGAGGGACGCCAGCCATTTCCGCAGACGCGACACTCCGACGTGCACCGATTCGCGGCTCGTCTCCCGGCCCCGGTCGGTCCAGACGAGCTCGGCGAGCCGGCCGGTCGGCAGCGGCTCCCCCCGCGCCAGGACCAGCACACCCAGGAGCCCCTGGAGAACCGGAGAGCTCGGCGGCGCTACCTCGGCGCCGTCAACGCTGACGGCGAGCGGCCCCAGGACCCGGAAGAAAACACCCTCTGCACCCACGCCTCGACATCCCCGTCGACCGTCAACCAGAAGTCGCCCACCACAGCCCTGTCAGCTAAGCAGCGAAAACGCGAACATCTCGCGGGACTCGAAGCACATAAGAACATCGCGGACGCGCCCGGGGAGCCGACCCGGGCAACACCCCGGCCGTCCACCCCGGTTCCGGCCGCAGAGAAAACACAGGCGCACATGAGCAGTCCGATCCACATTTCGGGAGCGACCGCGGACCGCGAACAGCAGCAAAACCTACGAATACACCAGAAGTGCAAATATCGAAAACCACTTGATGGGAAACGCGCTTACGACAAGAGGTCTCTCCACTGCGAATTCACAAGCCCCGCACCCTCGGCAATGTCGAATGATCTCCGTGATCCGAACGTAGCACAACCTGTGAGGACTCCTCACCCCTTCTACTCGTGGAGATTTCGCCCGATCCGGCCAGGCCGGACACGACCTGGCGGCCGACCGCACGGCGCCACCGAGAAGGGGTCGGCCGTGACCAGGCGTTCTCGATTCCGGCGATACGCGGGCCGCGACTACTGAGTACCACTACGTAACTCTGGGTATTGCCGGCTCGGCACGGGCAGGCCCTGCCCTACCCTTCGAGCCAGCCATGCTTCCGGGCCAGCCGCAGGACCCCTTCACGAAGCCCGAGAATCTGGGATCCGGTCAGCTCGGGAGAACTCGCGAGGAAGAGCTCGGTGAGCTCAGTTCGCATTTCCTCCACGGTCAGGACATCGCAGAGACCGTCCTGATCGTCGCTCGCCGGATCATCGGCGGCCGACGACGCGGCCACGCCGGCGGGGACACCACGCGCCCCAGGTTCCCCACGGGCGAGCCGGATGGCGTACGCCTTCTTCCCCCGTTCCCCGTCCACCACTTCATACGCGACCCGCACCCCCGGCGAAAGCTGCACCTCGTCGCCGTCGAATTCGTTGATATGGAGGAACACGTCCTCCCCACCAGCGTCCGGCGCGATGAAGCCGAACCCACGGCTCCTTTCGAACTGGAGGATCCTACCTGTCTGAGCCACGAGAACACGACCTCCTGAACGGGGCTCCGAACACCCCGGAATCTCTCACACGACCAAGATCGTCGACTGACGATCGTACCCCTGGCGCTCTCCCGGTCGGTCAGCCGTCCAAGTGAGCACCCGCGGCGCTTGGACACATCGCGCCATCCGGCACTTCCGGTGGCGCACACCGGCGCCGGGCCGGCGTCCCATGAACACGGCGTGCCGTGGACACGGCGTTCAATGAACACGGATGGACGTCCGCCACCCGCAAGCTTAAAGTCGAACCCGCACCAGCCCCCTTAGCCCAACGGAAGAGGCAGTCCCCTTAAAAGGGACGAGTTGTCGGTTCGAATCCGACCGGGGGTACCAGTCTCTTCCACCTGGAGCGGCGAACGGCTCGTCCAGGCCATACCCGCACGCACCGGGCGCCATGCGTCCTTCGGCGACGTGGCGTTCCACCGGTCGTTCGCGCCCATGTTCAACTGCCGCACCGGCACGGTCGAACGCGCCGCCGCGCCATGCGCCATCTCGCCGATTCCGCGGTGATCGCGCAATCGGCGCGTCCTGGACCGTTACTCATGGCCCGATTAGGATGCGGCCATGAATCCTGCCGATATTGCCGACGACACCATATGCGAGGCACCCGTATTCGTGCTATCAACGGCCCGGTCGGGTTCGACTCTCCTCAGATTCATTCTGGACAGCCATCCGGTGCTGGCCTGCCCGCCGGAGAGCGATGTCGCGCTGGCCTTCAGATACCTCCTCCGGACCTGGACGATCCTGGAGCAGGCCGCGTCGGGCACAGGAGAGCAAGGGATTCCGGCCGCTTTTCCGGAGCACATCACCGCGGCGGTGCGGGAACCGATCGACAAGGCTTTCGGCGACTACCTGCGGAGCGTCGGCAAAACACGGTGGTGCGACAAATCACCGGATTCCGTCTGGGACGCGGAACTGCTCCCCAGGCTCTATCCGCGGGCGCGGTTCATCTGCCTGTACAGGCATCCGATGGACGTGATCGCGTCGCTGGTCGAGAGCCATCCGTTCGGCCTGGGCGACGGCCTCGCCTCAAGGCACCAGTCCCTCGCCGCGCAGTACCCCGGGAACATGGTGGCCACGGCCGGCGCGTACTGGCAGGCGCATGTCGAGCGGATGCTGACGTTCGAGGCGATGCATCCGGAGCGGTGCCTGCGGATCCGGTACGAGGACCTGGCCACCACACCGGAGGCGACCGCCGCGAAGATCTTCTCATTCCTCGGCATCGCGCAGGTTCCCGGCATCACCGAGGAGTGCTTCCGGGTCGAGCACGCACGGCAGGGCCCGGGTGACAAGAAGATCTGGCTCACCGACCGCGTGTCGGCGGACTCGCTCGGCCGCGGCATCCGCATTCCCGTGACCTTCCTGCCCGCGCCGATGCGCAAGGACGTCAACCGGCTCCTCGAGATGCTCGACTACCGACCGGTGGACAGGGCCTGGAACGAGGCGGTCGGCCGTACGGACCCGCGGGCGGAGCGGGCGCCGAGCCGTCCCCTCGCGAGCGGCGACCGGGATCCGGCCCCTTCCGCCCGCGAGATCGACGGCAGGCTGAGGTCCCTGACTCCGGACGACCTGCATCCGATCAGGGAGCGATGGCCCTTCCTCGCCGGGCAGGTCGTGCGGATCGTCGTCGACGACTCGGACGGCCGATCCCAATCGCTCGACTGGAAGTTCTCCCCCGCCGGGACGAAGGCCGCGTTGCAGCGCCTGCCCTCGGCGCCGTCGCCATCGGAGAGGCGCGGTGACCCGATCACGCTCGCCGCGGACCCGGCGACCTGGGACGCGCTGATGGCCGGTACGGCGAATGTGGACGTCGAGCGGAAGGCCGGCCGGCTCCGCCATTTCCAGCGGGTGCCGGTCCGCGGAGGGGCCGCCACTCGCTGGGACGAGATCCACGCCGTGTCCGCCCTGCTGGGCCTGGCGCCCGTACCAGCCCTCAAGCCCTCCCCTGGCGCGGGCCAGGAGCGCGTCATCGACGGCATGGCCAAGGGGTAGAAGCGTCGAAGCGCCGCACGACCGGTCACGCCGGTCGTGCGGCGCCTTTCCGTGCCCTGCGATCGGCAGGGCGCGGGTGATGGAGTCGCCTTACGGCGGGCGCGGCATCCGCCGACCCACTAGGGCGCCGCCTCGGGCCGGGCCTCCGGCCCCGCGCCCAACGGCCCGCTGTCGATCGCGACCCAGCGGTGCCGCCCGACCGGCAGACCCTCCATCATGTCCTCACTCGTCAGCGTGAGGACCGAACCGCTCTCCCCCACCTCGGAGGCGATCGCGTCCGGGGGCTGTGCCGGGTCGATCCACACATAGGCCGCGCCGGCCCTCCACGCCCCCACGACCGCCGTGACCAGCCCGGCCCCGCGCGGCAGGCACACACCCACCGCCGACCCCGCGCCCACTCCCCGGCCGCGCAGCCACCGCGCCAGCCGGTCCGCCCGCGCGTCCAGCTCCCGATAGGTGAGGCCGTCGGCCGCGACGGCGTCCGGGGTCCGTGCGGCCTGACCCGCGAACACCTCCGGCGCCGACGTTCGCGGCGGCTCGGCCGCGGCGTTGTTCCACTCGACGAGGATCGTGTGCCGCTCGGCCTCGTCCAGCAGGTCCACCGCGCCGACGGGCAGGGACGGGTCCGCCGCCACCGCCGACAGGACCCGGGTCCAGTACCGCGCGATCCGTTCGGCCGCCGGCTCGTCGAAGAGGTCGGCGGCCACCGTCACCGACCCGCGGACGCCCCGCGGCGCGCCCTCGTCGTCGAAGGTCTCCTCGACCATCACGTCCAGGTCGAACTTGGCCGCCGGACGAGCCGTCGACAGCGGCTCCACGTCCAGGCCCGGCAGTTCGAGGCCCGGTATCGAGGACCCCCGCCCGGCCGGCGAGGAGCCGGTGTTCAGCTTGGTGAGGACGACCTGGAACAACGGATGCCGTGCCAGCGAACGGGCCGGCGCCAACTCCTCCACGAGCCGTTCGAACGGCACGTCCTGGTGCGCGTACGCGCCCAGGCTCGCCTCCCGCACCCGGGCCAGCAGCTCGGCGAACGTCGGGTTCCCGGACAGGTCACTTCGGATCACCAGCGTGTTGACGAAGCATCCGACCAGGTCGTCCAGCGCATCGTCCGTCCGTCCGGCGACCGCCGAGCCGATCGGGATGTCGGTGCCCGCGCCCAACCGCGACAGCGTCACCGCGAGCCCCGCCTGGAAGACCATGAAGACGGTGACGCCCGCGCTGCGCGCCACCTCCCGCAACTGCTCGTGCACCCCGCTCGGCACCGCGAGTGCGGCCGTGAAGCCGCGGTGGCCGGCCACCTCCGGGCGGCGCCTGTCGAACGGCAGCGCCAGCTCCTCGGGCGCCCCGGCGAGCGCCTCGCGCCAGTACTCGACCTGCCGCGCCACCAGGCTCCGCGGGTCGCCGTCATCTCCGAGCAGCTCCCGCTGCCACAACGCGTAGTCGGCGTACTGCACCGGCAGCGGCGTCCAGTCCGGGGTGCGGCCCGCGCACCGCGCCGCGTACGCCAGCGACACGTCCCGAGCGAGCGGGCCCATCGACCAGCCGTCACCGGCGATGTGGTGCACGACGACGACCAGCACGTGCTCGTCCGGTCCCGCCTTGAGCAGCCATGCCCTGACCGGGGCCTCCGCGGACAGGTCGAAGGTGTGGCGCGCCGCCTGGGCCACGGTGGCGGCGAGTTCGAGCGGGCCGCCGTCCGGCCGCGGCGGGGGAGCCGGCGGGTCGTCCGGGTTCTGCAGCAGGGCGTACGAGTCGGGCGTCCTGACCACGTCGATGACGGGCAGGTCCCAGGAGAGCTCGTCCATGCCCAGGACCCGCTGGTAGGGCTCGCCGTCCTCGGCCGGGAAGACCGTCCGCAGCGCCTCGTGCCGTTCGAGGACGTCCCCCAGCGCGTCCTTGAGCGCCCCGCGGTTCAGGTCGCCGGAGAGGCCGAGAACGATCGGTGCGTTGTAGGTCGGGCTGGGGCCCTCGATCTGGCCGATCAGCCACAGCCGACGTTGGGCGAACGACAGGGGGACGTGTTCCGGACGTTTCCGGACGCCGAGCGGGAGGCGGGCGGTCCCGCCGTCCCCGATCCGGACGGCGAGGCCGGCGACGGTGGGCGCGTCGAACACGTCGGTGATGCGCAGCTCGGCGCCCAGCAGGGCCCGCACCCTGCCGACCAGGCGGGTCGCCTGAAGGGAGTGCCCGCCCAGCTCGAAGAAGTCGTCGTCGACACCGATCTCCGCCACGCCGAGCACCTCGGCGAACGCGGCGCACAGGGTGGCCTCCCGCACCGTCGCGGGAGCACGGCCGGCGCCTCCGGTGTACTCGGGGACGGGCAGCGCGTCACGGTCGAGCTTCCCGTTCACCGTGAGCGGCAGCGCGTCCAGGGTGACGACCGCGGAGGGCACCATGTACTCGGGCAGCCGCCGTGCGGCCAGGTCCCGGATCGCGGCGCCGAGGGCCCCGGACTCGGCGTCGGCGCCGGCCCCGGCGGGGACGACGTAGGCGACCAGGCGCTCGCCGCGCACGGCCACCGCGGCCCTGCCGACGGACTCGTGGGAGGCCAGGACGGTCTCGATCTCCCCGGGCTCGATCCGGACGCCCCTGACCTTGACCTGGTCGTCGCTCCGGCCGAGGAAGACCAGCTCGCCGCCGGGTGTCCAGCGGACCAGGTCGCCGGTCCGGTACATCCGCTCCCCCGGCGCGAAGGGGCACGCCACGAACCGTTCCGCCGTCAGCCCGGACCGGCCGAGGTAGCCGCGGGCGAGCTGGACGCCGGCGACGTACAGCTCCCCCGTGGAACCGGCCGGGACGGGCCGCAGGGCCTCGTCCAGGACGAAGGCGCGGGTGTTCCAGACCGGGCGGCCGATCGGGACCACGGCACCGTCCCGGCCGGCGGGGCAGGGCCGGAACGTCACGTCCACCGCGGTCTCGGTCGGCCCGTACAGGTTGTGCAGCCCGGCGGCCAGGCGCCGATGGAACTCCGCGACCAGGTCGCCCGTCAGCGCCTCGCCGCTGCACACCACCCGCCGCAGGGACCGGCAGCGCCCCGGCGCCACCTCGGGCAGGAACGCGCCGAGCATCGACGGGACGAAGTGCACCGTCGTGATCCCTTCGCGCTCGATCGTCTCGACCAGATAGGCGGGATCCCGGTGACCTCCGGGGCGCGCCATCACCAGACCGGCGCCCGCGATCAGGGGCCAGAAGAACTCCCACACCGACACGTCGAACCCCGACGGGGTCTTCTGCAGCACGCGGTCGGACGCGTCCAGCCCGTAGCGGTCCTGCGTCCATAGCAGGCGGTTCACGATCGCCGCGTGCGAGACCACCACGCCCTTCGGGCGCCCCGTCGACCCCGACGTGTAGATCACATAGGCGGGGTGGTCGGGCGACACCGGCACATCGAGGTCGGCGTCGTCGTACCCGCGGGCGTCCACGTCCTCAGGAGTGATCAGCAGAGCCGGATCGGCGTCCTCCAGCATGTGGGCGATGCGATCGTCCGGATAGTTCGAGTCGATGGGCACGTACGCCGCCCCGGCCTTCACCACGGCCAGCACGGCCACCACCAGTTCCAGCGATCGCGGCACCATCAACGCCACCCGCTGCTCGGGTCCGCCGCCCTGCTCGACCAGGCGCCGCGCCAGGCGGTTGGCCGCCGCGTTCAGCTGCGCGTAGCTCAGGGTCCGCCCCTCGAACGTCACCGCGGGGGCGGCCGGGCACAGCTTCGTCCGCGCCTCGAACAGCGCCGGGAGCGTCGTCGGCTCCACGGCCCGCTCCCCGCCGTCGGCGAGCGTCCCGAGGACCATGCGCCGTTCATCGTCGTCCAGGAGGTCCACGCCGCCGACCGGGTCGCCGGGGGCGGCCGTCGCGAACCAGTCCACGATCTTCAGCAGGTGCCGGACGATGTCCCGCCCGGCAGCGGGCTCATGGACGTCGACGTTGACGTCGACGTCGAACCGGAGTCCCGGCTCACCGGGCCTTTCGTGGACGTCGATGCGCGCGGAGTCGATCGGACCGGTGGACAGGTTGCGGCCGGTGACGGCGCAGCCGCCGAACATCTCCGGGTAGCCGAACGACATCACGTTGACGTACAGGCCGCAGAGAGGCGTGCCCTGGACGAGCTTCAAGTCCCGGAGGGTGTCCTCGTAGCGGTAGCGCCGGTGCCGGAGCGCCTGCCGGACGCCCGTGCTCACCTGCCGCACGAGGCCGGCGACGGTGGTGTCCCGGTCGATCCGGAGCCGGATCGGCAGGATGTTGGCGGTCATGCCGGGGCCGAAGACCCGCCGGCGCTCCGGGACGCCGTTCACCGGAAGGCCGATGACGACGTCCCGCTCGCCCGTGGCGCGGTGCTGCCGCACCGCGGCGGCGGCGATCATCAGCCCGGCCAGGTGGGTCCTCAGCCGGCGCGCGGTCGCCTTCAGCGCAGCGGCCGCCTCGGCGTCGAGGTCCTCGGTGTGCCGCGCCAGCGCGGACGGCAGCGGCCGCGCGCGGTCCCCGCGCGGCCCGGCGCCCCCGGAGACACCCGCGAGGGCGTCCCGCCAGTACGCCCGGTCCTCGACGAAGTCGGGCGAGTGCCGGTAGGCGCGTTCCGCCTCCAGGAGCGCGGCCAGCGGCTCCAGGGCCCCGTCCGTGCCGGACCGGCCGGCGAGGAGTTCGGCGTAGACGCCGGCGACGCGGCTGACGAAGGTCAGCGTGGCGTAGCCGTCCATGACGACATGGTGGGCACGCTCGTACCAGAGGTGGTGGTTCGGGCCCAGCTTGAAGACGGCCTGGGTGAACCCTTGCCCGTGGGTCAGTTCGTCCGGCGTCTGCACGTCCTCCCGCATCCACGCTTCGGCCGCCGCCCATGGGTCCGGCTCGACGCTGACGTCGAGCACGCGGATCTCGTAGTCGTACGGCGGGACGACGTACTGCCGGGGCTTGCCGGCCACGACCTGGAAGCGCAGGCGGAAGGTGTCGGCCTCGTCCAGAGCCTGCCGCAGCGCCCGGACGAAGATCTCGACGTCGAAGTCGCCGCGAATCTCCAGGTACTCGGCGATGTTGTAGACCGGATTGTCCGGCGCGAACTGCTGTGCCTGCCAGATACCGAGCTGGCCGGCCATCAGGTCATGAAGGTCACCGTCTGAAGCAGCCATTTCCGCCCAATTCCCAGGTGAAGTCCATACTTACGGGCCTGCCCCCGCGTGACCTCGCCGAGAGGATGCCGCACCGCCCGGCAGCGGACGCCGGGCGGGCGGCCACCGGCCGTCACGGGCGGAAGACGCGTGTCACCAGCGCCATTCCCGCCGGCCGTACAGGTGCTCGGCCGGGATGCCCCGCTCCTTGCACCAGGTCAGGAACTCCTCGATCTGCTTCATCTGGTAGGTGTCCTCGTTGTACGTGGTGGCCATGACGTGGCCGAGCCAAGGCTCCTCGCCCATGGCGTACACGTACGCCTCGCCGGCCCCGAGCTCGGTCAGGATGGCGGCGGCCTGCTCGGCGTTGGAGCCCGACAGCTTGCGCGAGTCGCTCATCTTCTTGGTGACCGGGACCGTCAGCAGGGCCTGGTAGAGCCAGGTCAGCGGCGCACCGTCGCACTCCATGCCGAGGAACGCCATGTCGGCGGTGCCCAGGTGCTGCCTGACGTGGCGGTACAGCGCGGGGTCGATCCCGGACGAGTCGGCGCCGATGAAGATCTTCTTGCCGGACAGCTCGGCCCAGTAGGTCGACTTGGCGCGGATGTCCAGGTCGCAGTGCTCGCCCAGGAACGGGGTGGCGGTGATCTTCCCGCCGGGGAAGGGCACCTCGTCGAAGTCGTCGACCTCGATGACCGGGAAGCCCTGGTTGCGCAGCATCAGCGCCAGCGAGGGGTCGGAGAGGTTGCCCCGCGAGGCGCGCGGCACCACCACGGCCCCGACCCGGCCGCGCAGTTGCAGCAGCGTCTCCAGCACGATGTGGTCCTGGTGCCCGTGGGTGATCAGCACCAGGTCGATGTGGTCGGGCAGGTCGTCCAGGGTGTAGCGGTCATCTGCGGAGCTGTCGGCGCTGATGAACGGGTCCACCGCGATGGCCGCCTCAGGGCTCTGCAGGACCAGGCAGGCGTGCCCGAAGTAGCGGATCCGGCCGCCCGCGTCGATGTGCCGGTCCGGCGCGAGACCGGGCCGGTCGCTGAGGAAACCGGCGAGCGTGCCGGCCTGGGCGTCGTCCAGCTCCAGCACCTCGCGCAGGCGGGCCAGCGTCGTGGGGCTCACCCGCGCCTTGAACAGCTCCTCCAGGCCGGGGTGGCCGAACGGGACGCCGAGCTCCAGGACGTCCGGGGAGGGCAGCCGCGGGGTGCTCATGATGAACGGGCGCTCGATCCCCGTCTCGAACGACAGCTGCACCGACTGGCGTGAATCCTGGTAGTAGTCGCTGGTGTAGACGAGCGGCTCGATGAAGCGCATCTGCGCCTGGTTGTCGGTGTCGTAGGCCACCTCGACCAGGCCCCCGAGCTCGGAGGGCAGCTTCGGGTAGAGGGGCGTCAGGTCGAACCCGGTCGCGCTCGTCCTCAGCAGCTCCTGCCCCTCCGCGATCGCCTCGGCGAACCGCAGGATGTGCGCCCGCTCCCGCTTGATCTCGGCCAGCAGGTCGCGGACCTCGTCGGCGCGCTCCCCCGGGATGTTGATGAAGTAGCCGCCGCGCAGCTCCGGATTGCTGCTCGCGGTGACGTGCACCTGCGGCGACTGCAGGTACGACTCCAGAAGCGGCACCTGGAGGAAGGCGAGATTCATCGCCGACTGCACCGGCGCGATCGTGTGCGGCCAGGCGAAGAACCTGTCCACCAGCGGCTCGACAATGACCTTCGACTTGAGGAACAACTGCTCAT
Source organism: Actinomadura sp. 3N407 (assembly GCF_052245875.1). Taxonomy (NCBI): domain Bacteria; kingdom Bacillati; phylum Actinomycetota; class Actinomycetes; order Streptosporangiales; family Thermomonosporaceae; genus Actinomadura; species Actinomadura sp. 3N407. The sequence goes on along the minus strand of NZ_JBQQBP010000023.1, from coordinate 35,088 downwards.
CGGCCATCCGCGGCATACCTCCAAAAAGCGCAGAAGCAGAAGGGGGCGGTCCATTCGGGACCGAGCGCACCGAACAGCGAGATAGGCGCATCCGGAAACCAAAGGTCCGGCCGCATATTCACGGTAAAAGTGCAGTTGCAGCGTACTCGGAGATTCTCGAATTCGCAGTGATGTTCAACTGTCCGGAAGCGGCAGTTGAACACCGCGCAGCCGAACGGCCGGGGCGCCCGGACGCCCCGGCCCGGTGGCGGACCGATAGGCCTCGGCCACACCGGATTCCCGTCACCGGCGGGCGATCCCCAGCCAGGCGGACATCGCGTCCCAGGCCCGGCCGAGCATGTCCGGGCGGATCATGTCCGAATGCCCGCAGGGCAGGCTCACCTCGGCGATCTTCCCGGAGATGTACGGAGCCCACCGGCCGGCCATGACCTCGCCCTCGCCTCGCCTCTCCCCCGCCACGAGCAGCAACGCGTTCCCGTCGAAGCGGCCGATCTCGTGCGTGCCCCTGATGGTCATGTTGTTCTGGAAGACGCGAGCGAGGGTCCGGTACTCCTCGTCCGAGATGGCCCCCAGGACATGGCCGGCCTCCTTGCGCATTCTCTCCATCAAATGGTCGAGAGTGCCGGTGGCGTCATTCCTGCTCGGTCCATTCCGGCGACCCTCGACAGGATGCTCGGGACCGGTGCCCTCAGCCGATGGATAGGTGTCCATGATGACCAGGGCCGCGACTTCCTCCCCAGCGGCCTGCAACTGAACGGCGATCTCGTGCGCCGGAATTCCTCCGAAGGACCAGCCGAGGAGGTGGTAAGGGCCGGTCTCCTGCACCGATCGGATCTGCGCCACGTAATCTGCCGCCATCTCGCGTACGGAACGGGAGAGCTCGCCGGCCCCGTCCAATCCGCGAGCCTGCAGCGCGTAGATCTGGAAACCGTCCGGAACATACCGGGCCATCGGCATGTAGCACCAGCTCATCCCGCTTCCGGGATGGACGCAGAAGATCGGTGTTCCGTCCCCGCTGGTCCGGATGGGGAGCAGGACGTCCAGGGCGTCCTGGACGGACGCGAGGTTCATCCGGTTCATCAGGCCGCTGACCGTCCGTGCCATCAGCAGGTCCCGCACCGAGATCGCCACTCCCCGCTTCGACAGGCGCGAGACCAGCTTCGCCGCCAGCAGCGAGTGGCCGCCCAACGCGAAGAAGTCATCGTCGACGCCGACCGCGTCCAAGCCCAGGACCTCGGCGAACGCGTCGCAGAGGATGTGCTCGAGTGCGGTGACCCGTCCCCGGCCGGTCGCGCGCGAAGCGGCGGCGGTGGGTGCCGGCAGCGCCTCCCGGTCCAGCTTGCCGGTCACCGTGAGGGGCAGCGCGTCCAGGACCACCACCGCCGACGGCACCATGTACTCCGGCAGCCGGTCCGCGCACGACCGCGCGACCGAGTGCACCAGGTCCTCGCCGTCCTGCTCTGCCGCGCCGCCGGCGGGGACGATGTAGGCGACCAGACGCCGGTCACCCGGGGTGTCCTCGCGGGCGATCACCGCCGCCTGCGCGACCGCGGGATGCCCGGCCAGAACCGCCTCGACCTCTGCGGGTTCGATCCGGAACCCCCGGATCTTGACCTGGTCGTCGACCCGGCCGACGAACTCCAGCTCTCCGGAGGTGCTCCAGCGGACCCGGTCCCCCGTCCGGTACATCCGCTCGCTCGACCCGAACGGATCGGCGACGAACCGCTCCCCGGTCAACGCGGCGCGGTTCACGTACCCGCGCGCCACCCCGGCGCCGGCCACGTACAGTTCACCGGTGACCCCGGGCGGCACCACGCCCAGCCGCTCATCAAGCACGTACACGCGGGTGTTGGCCACCGGACCGCCGATGTGCGGACGTTCCCCCGGCCTCAGCGCAGTGGTCATCGTCGCGCACACGGTCGTCTCGGTCGGGCCGTAGGCGTTCACCAGCCGCCGCCCCGAAGCCCACCGCTCCACCTGGTCCGGCCCCAGCGCTTCACCGGCCGACACCAGGGTCCGTACCGGGGCCAGATCCTGCGCCTGCAACACCGGCAACACCGCCGGCGGCAACGTCACATGCGACACCTCGTGCCGCTGAACGACCTCGGCCAGCCCCGCACCCGGCACCAGCTCCGCCGCCGGCGCCACCACCAGGCCCGCGCCCGCGCACAACGCCATCAACCATTCCCAGGTCGCGGCGTCGAACCCCACCGAGGCGAACTGCAGCACCCGCGCATCCGGCTCCACCCCGAAGTGCTGCACCTGGGCCGTCACCAGGTTCACCGCACCCGCATGCGTGACCCCCACACCCTTCGGACGACCCGTCGACCCCGACGTATAGATCACATATGCCAGCCCGTCGCCGGGCCCGCCCGTACGAAGCCTCGTGTCCGGCGCCGAAGCCACCCGCCCCGCGACGTCCGGGTCGTCGAGCCAGACGACGTGCCCGTCCTCCAGAGCGCCGGCCGGCGTCCCCGGCACGTCACGGCGGCTCACGATGAGGCGCGTGCCGCTGTCGGCCAGCATGTAGGCGATCCGCTCGGCCGGAACCGCGGGGTCGATCGGCAGATACGCGCTCCCCGCCTTCAGCACCGCGAGCAGTGCCACGATCAGCTCGGCACCGCGCTCCATCACGACGGCCACCGGGACCTCGGCGCCCGCCCCCCGGCCCACCAGGTAGCGGGCCAGGCGATTCGCCCTGCGCTCCAGTTCCCCGTACGAGAGGCGGACGCCATCGGCGATCAGGGCGGTCGCCTCGGGAGTCCGCTCGGCATGCGCCGTGAACAGCTCCATCACCGACTCCCCGGCCGGCTCCACCGAGGCGCCGTTCCAGCCCACCAGGATCCGCCTGCGCTCCTGCTCTCCGAGCACCTCCACCTGGCCGACCCGCGTCCCCGGATCGGCGGACAGCAGCCCGAGGACCCGGCTCCAGCGGTCCGCCAGGTACTCGACGGTCCCGCGTTCGAACAGGTCCGCCGTCCCCACCAGCACTCCCCTGATCCCCGCGGGCGCGCCCTCCCGGTCGAACGCCTCGCCGACCACGACGTCCAGGTCGAACTTGGCCGCGGACAGCCCGGCCGGCGGCTGAACGTCCGCATCCGCCGACAGCCCTCCGGCCTCGACCGCCTCCAGGTTCAGCCCTGCCCGTGCGTTGTTCTGCAGCGTGAGCATCACCTGGAAGAGGGGGTGGCGGGCGAGGCTGCGGTGCGGGTCGATCTCCTCCACGAGCCGTTCGAACGGCACGTCCTGGTGCTGGTAGGCGTCCAGGCTCGTTTCCCGGACGCGGGACAGCAGCTCGGTGAAGGTCGGGTCGTTCGACAGGTCGGTGCGCAGCACGAGCGTGTTGACGAAGAACCCGACCAGATCGTCCAGTGCCTCATCGGTACGGCCCGCGATCGCCGAACCGATCGGTATGTCGGTGCCCGCGCCCAGCCGGGACAGCAGGGTTGCGAGGGAGGCCTGCAACACCATGAACAGCGTCACGCCCTCGGCCCTGGCCAGTTCGATGAGCTGGGCATGCAGTTGTGCCGGTATTTCGAGTTCGACCTTGTGGCCACGGTAACTGGCCGCCGCCGGCCGTGACCGGTCCGCCGGTAGCGCGAGTTCCTCGGGGATCCCGGCCAAGGCCTGCCGCCAGTACCCGATCTGGCGGGACAGCACGCTTTCCGGGTCGTTCTCATCGCCGAGCAGCTCGCGCTGCCATAACGCGTAGTCGGTGTACTGCACCGGCAGCGCCGCCCACTCCGGCGCCCGCCCCTGGCTCCGTGCCGCGTACGCCCGGGACGCGTCCCGCGCCAGCGGGCCCATCGACCAGCCGTCGCCGGCGATGTGATGCACCACCAGCACCAGCACATGCTCATCCGGCCCGAGCACCAGTAATGACGCTCGAACCGGAACCTCAACCGACAAATCGAAGGCATCCGACGCTGCATCGGCCACCTGCGCCGCCATCGAGCCGCGGTCCGGTGCGTCCAGGATCTGCAGGTTCCAGTCCAGCTCGTCCATGCCCACCACCCGCTGGTAGGGCTCACCGTCCACCGCCGGATACACCGTCCGCAGCACCTCATGGCGCTCCAGCACATCCCGCAACCCCACAGCCAACGCACGCCGATCCAACTCACCGGTCAGCCGCAACACCACCGGACTGTTATAGGTCGCGCTCGGCCCCTCCAACTGAGCCAGAAACCACAACCGCCGCTGCGCAAACGACAACGGCACCCGCCCAGAACACGCCCGCCCCACCAGCGCCGGACGCGCCACCCCACCATCCACCAGACCCGCGACCAGACCCGCCGCCAACCCGGCCACCGTAGGAGTCTGGAACACCGCCCGAATCCCCACCTCCACACCCAGCACCGAACGAACCCGACTCACCAACCGAGTCGCCAGCAACGAATGACCACCCAAGGCGAAGAAATCATCCTCCACCCCCCACCCGCTCCAGACCCAGCACCTCAGCGAACACCTGACACAACAACTCCTCACGCGCGCCCACCGGCCCACGCCCCCGCTTCACCCGATACTCCGGCGCCGGCAGCGCACGACGATCCAGCTTGCCGCTCCCCGTCAACGGCAACGCCTCCAAAACCACCACCGCCGACGGCACCATGAACCCCGGCAACCTGCCCGCACACCACCGCCCGACCACCGACGCCAACTCTTCGCCACCCCGATACCCCGCACCATCCACCGCCACGACATAGGCGATCAAACGCCGATCACCCGACATACCCCCACCAGCCACCACCACCGCCCGAGCAACCGCAGGATGCCCGACCACCACCGCCTCCACCTCACCCGGCTCAACCCGAAACCCCCGAACCTTGACCTGCTCATCAACCCGCCCCACAAACACCAACTCACCGGCCGCGCTCCAGCGAACACGATCACCAGTCCGATACATCCGCCCACCCGACCGGAACGGATTGGCGACAAACCGCTCCGCCGTCAGACCCGCACGACCCACATAACCCCGTGCGAGCTGCGCCCCCGAGACATACAACTCACCGGCCACTCCTGGAGGAACGACACCCAATTCCTCATCCAGCACGAACAGCTGCGTATTAGCCGCCGGCCGGCCGATCGGCACGACCCCGTCCGCGAGGCTGTCGCGGGTCAGGCGCGCGGTCACCACACCGATCGTGGTCTCAGTCGGCCCGTAATGATTGAACACCCCGCAACCGGCCTCCCCGGCCACCACCAGCAGTTCCCCCAGCCAACCCGGCGAGGCCGCCTCACCACCCAAAACCAACGACCGCGCCGGTAGCACGCCCTTCATCTCAGCGCCCGCCGACAACGCCGACAAGTGCGAGGGCACCGCCTTCACGAAATCGATCTCATGCCGGTCCAGATATCCCGCCACCGCGCTCGGATCAGTCACCATTTCCGCCGGCAGCACATGCAACTCACCCCCACTCACCAGACTGGAGAACACCACCGTGTTCCCCAAGTCCGTGAACAGCGCCTGCAGCAACCCGTACCGGCCCGCTTCTCCATCGGCTCGGAATTCCACCACCGAAGGCACCGATGCGATGTAGTTGGCCAGACCCTCTTGAGTGACGCCCACCCCCTTCGGACGGCCGGTCGAGCCAGAGGTGTACATCACATACGCCAGCCCACCGCCGGACACCTTCAGCCCGAGAGGGCCCTCCGGAAGGCCGTCCACCAGGACCGCCACCGCCGGGTCGTCCAGCGCCACGACGCGCACCCGACCCGCAGGCAGGTCCTCGGCCACCTCCTGCGTCCCCAGCACCAGGACGGCTCCGGCATCGGCGAGCATGAACGCCACCCGGCCCGCCGGCAACGCCGGATCAATGGGCAGATAGGCACCGCCCGCCTTCCACACCGCCAGCAACGCCGTGATCATCTCCACACCGCGCGGCAGGCACAGACCCACCACCGACTCCGGCCCCACACCCTGCGCGGCCAGGTACCGCGCCAGCCGGTTCGCCCGCCCGTCCAACTCCAGGTACGAGACGCACTCCTCCTGCGACACAACCGCCACCGCATCCGGCGAACGCCGCACCCGCTCCTCGAACAGCTGCACCACCGACGCAGCGGGCAGCGGCATCGGTTCGCCGGTCCCCGCAGCCAGCACGCGCTCACGCTCGCCCCGCGACAGCACCTCTACGTCGCTCAGGCGGATCCCCGGCTCCTGGACCACCTGTTCCAGCACCCGCACCAGCCGCGCCGCGATCCGCTCGACCGTTTCCACATCGAACATGTCCGCCGCGCCGGTCACGACACCGCGCAAGCCCGCCGGAACACCGCCCGCGCCGAACACCTCTCCGACCATCACGTCCAGGTCGAACTTCGCCGCGGACCTGCCCGCGAACAGCGCCGTGCTCTCGGCACCGGCCCAGTCCAGCGTCCCCATGCCACCCGCGGCCGAGGTTCCGGCATTCAGCTTGGTCAGGACCACTTGGAAGAGGGGGTGGCGGGCCAGGCTGCGATGCGGGTCGAGCTCCTCCACGAGTCGTTCGAACGGCACGTCCTGGTGCTGGTAGGCGTCCAGGCTCGTCTCGCGGACGCGGCACAGCAGCTCGGTGAAGGTCGGGTCGTTCGACAGGTCGGTGCGCAGCACGAGCGTGTTGACGAAGAACCCGACCAGATCGTCCAGTGCCTCATCGGTACGGCCCGCGATCGCCGAACCGATCGGAATGTCGGTGCCCGCCCCCAGCCGCGATAACAACACCGCCAGAGAGGCCTGCAACACCATGAACAGCGTCACGCCCTCGGCCCTGGCCAGATCCACCAGCCGGGCATGCACGTCCGCCGGGATCTGGAGGTCGACGCTGTGGCCGCGGTGGCTGGCCACCGGGGGCCGTGACCGGTCCGTCGGTAACGCGAGTTCTTCGGGGATTCCAGCCAGGGCCTGCCGCCAGTACCCGATCTGCTGCGACAGCACGCTTTCCGGGTCGTTCTCGTCGCCGAGCAGCTCGCGCTGCCACAGCGCGTAGTCGGCGTACTGCACCGGCAAGTCCGCCCACCCCGGGGCCCGGCCCTGGCAGCGTGCCGTGTACGCCTCGGACACGTCCCGTGCCAGCGGGCCCATCGACCAGCCGTCGCCGGCGATGTGATGCACCACCAGCACCAGCACATGCTCATCCGGCCCCGACGCCAGCAACCACGCCCGAACCGGCACCTCGACCAACAGGTCGAACGCATACGACACCGCAGCAGTGATCTCTTCGGCCACCTGCTCCGGTACCTGGATCACCGGCCAACCCGCCGACGAATCACCACTGAATGCGTCCATCACCGGCAGTTCGATCGGCTCACCACCAGCCCGGCCGCCGTTCCCGTCACCGGACAGGTCCACGATTTGCAGGTCCCAGGCCAGCTCGTCCATGCTCAAGACCTGCTGGTGCGGCTCACCGTCCACCGCCGGATACACCGTCCGCAGCACCTCGTGGCGCTCCAGCACGTCCCGCAATCCGGCTGCCAGCGCCTCCCGGTCCAGTTCCCCACCCAACCGCAACACCACCGGGCTGTTGTAGGTCGCACTGGGCCCCTCCAACTGGGCCAGGAACCACAACCGGCGCTGGGCGAACGATAACGGGATCATCGGGACTCCTCCTGCTCACGCATCGGCCGCAACGCAGGCCTGGTCGACTTCCGATTTCCCACCTGCTGTGCCAGCTCCGCCACCGTGGGGGTCTGGAACACCGCCCGGATCTCCACCTCGGCGCCCAGCACCGTACGAATCCGGCTCACCAACCGAGTCGCGAGCAACGAATGGCCGCCCAGAACGAAGAAGTCATCATCCACGCCCACCTGCTCCAGGCCCAGAACCTCAGCGAACACCTGACACAACAACTCTTCGCGTTCATCGGCCGGACGACGGCTCTGCTTCACCCGGAATTCCGGTGCCGGGAGCGCACGGCGATCCAATTTCCCGTTGGCGGTGAGCGGCAGTGCGTCCATTACCACCACCGCCGACGGCACCATGTACTCCGGCAGCCTGTCCGCGCACAACTGCCTGACCGCGGACGCGGGCCCCCCGCCACCTTGGTCCGCTGCGCTGTCCGCGGGGACGATGTAGGCGATCAAGCGCTGACCGCCCGGGGCGTCCTCACGAGCGACCACCGCCACCTGCGCGACCGAGGGATGCCCGGCCAGAACCGACTCCACCTCACCCGGCTCGATCCGGAACCCCCGGATCTTCAGCTGATCGTCGACCCGGCCCAGGAACTCCAACTCACCAGCGGCAGTCCAGCGGACCCGATCCCCCGTGCGATACATCCGCTCACCCGACCCGAATGGGCACGCCAAGAACCGCTCCGCCGTCAGCCCGGCCCGGCCCACATACCCCCGCGCGAGCTGAACACCGGCCACATACAGCTCGCCCGCCACCCCAGGCGGCACCACACCCAAGCCCTCGTCCAGCACGTACACGCGGGTGTTGGCGATCGGCTTACCGATCGGCGCCGTCCCGCCGGTCACGTTGTCCCGGGTCAGTGGCGTGGTCACCACACCGATCGTGGTCTCGGTCGGCCCGTAATGGTTGAACACCCCGCAACCGGCATCCCCGGCCGCCGCCAGCAGTTCCTCCAGCCAAACCGCCGAAGCCGCCTCACCGCCCAGAACCAACGACCGCGCCGGCAGTACGCCCTTCATTCCAGCACCCGCCGACAACGCCGACAGATGCGAGGGCACCGCCTTCATAAAATCGATTCCACACCGGACCAGATAATCCGCCACCGCACCGGCGTCAGTGAGCGACTCCGCCGGCAGCACATGCAACTCGCCCCCGCCCGCCAGAGTCGAGAACACCACCGTGTTCCCCAAATCCGTGAACGGCGCTTGCAACAACGCAAACCGGCCCGGCCCTTCAACGGCATCGGCCCGGAAACCCACTACCTGCGGCACCGACGCGACGTAATTGGCCAGCCCCTCCTGAGTGACACCCACACCCTTCGGACGGCCGGTGGACCCAGAGGTGTACATCACATACGCCAGCCCGCCGCCAGACGCCTCCACTCCAAGGGCACCCTCCGGGAGGCCGTTCACCAGGACCGCCACCGCCGGATCGTCCAACGCCACCACCCGCACCCGGCCGGCAGGCAGGTCCTCGGCCGCCTCCTGCGTCCCCAGCACCAGCACCGCACCGGCGTCGGCCAGCATGAACGCCACCCGGCTCGCGGGCAGAGCCGGGTCAACGGGTAAGTACGCACCACCGGCCTTCCACACCGCCAGCAACGCCACGACCATCTCCACGCCGCGCGGCAGGCACAGCCCCACGACCGACTCCGCACCCACCCCCTGCGCCACCAGGTACCGCGCCAGCCGATTGGCCCGCGCATCCAGCTCCCGGTACGAAACACACTCGTCCTGCGACACCACCGCCACCGCATCCGGCGAACGCCGCACCCGCTCCTGGAACAGCTCCACCACCGACACACCCGGCGTGCTCACCGGGGCCGGTAGCGAGCGCCCGCCTGCGGCGGAGACGTGATCGCCCGCTTCGGGCCGGTTCAGACCCAGAACTTCGGCGAAGGCCTGACACAACAGTTCTTCGCGCGTATCGGGCGACTCCCGGTCAGGCCCCACCTGGTAATCCGGCGCCGGTAACGCATCGCGGTCCAGCTTCCCGTTGGCGGTCAACGGCAGCACGTCCAGCACCACCACAGCCGACGGCACCATGTATTCCGGCAGTTTGTCCGCGCAGCACCGCCTGGCTCTCTCAGGCAGCTCCGCATCGTCCGCACCGCCTGCGGGGACGATGTAGCCGATCAGGCGTTCGTCGCCTGGGGTGTCCTCACGGGCGATCACCGCGGCCTGCGCGACCGCGGGATGCCCGGCCAGAACCGCTTCCACCTCGCCCGGCTCGACCCGGAACCCGCGGATCTGGATCTGCTCATCGCCGCGGCCCGGCAACTCAAGCTCACCGTCGAATGCAGCCACGCTCGCACACCCCACCGATTCAGCCGACTAACTGGGCAGCAAGTGCCGGCCAGCATCGAGGCATGTCAAATCACCGCACATTTTCGTTCAATAAGGCGGTAACCATCGAGCCGACCGGTCTAGCACAGGAAAGTAGCGCGCATCTGAGCGTGCGTGCAGTCGATCACGTATTTCAGAGGCCGCAGAAGGAATCGGAGTCTAGCTTTGCTCCATGGCTTCGATCAGACTCTTGGGGCGCAGATCGGTCCAGTTCTTCTCGATGTAGTCGAGGCACTCCTGACGTCCGGCCTCTCCGAACACGGTCTTCCACCCCTCGGGAACATCCGCGAACACGGGCCACAGAGAATGCTGCCCCTCCTCGTTGACCAGGACAAAGAAGTTGGCATCAGGATCGTCGAACGGATTCATTACCCACCATCCCCTCGTGTTCGTGACCAGATCAGCGACACTCACTCGCCAGCGCCGCAGCGTAGCCGAGAAAGACGCTTCGGCGGCTGGGGCAATCCGGGGGGGCCGCGGCAACCTCGCCGCCACCGCAACCAGTTCCGGTCCGATTCGGACCCCAGTCGCCGCTCACTATGCAGGAGAGACACGGGCTGATCAACACCTGCGCCCCCGCCGGCACCGCCTCCCGGGCAATCGACGCAGACACCATGCGATCTGCACGCGACATGCGTTCAACTGGGCCGATGCGTCAGTTGAACGCCCTCCGGAGAAACTGTGTCACTGTCACCCGGCCAGCGTCCAACCGCCTCAACGTGCCCACACGCCCTCACCTCCTCTAAGGTGACAACCTTCGATAGCGGTCAGCCTTTCGAACTCAGCGTTACTCGGCGAAATCCAATGGATTCGCAAACGAACATCCCTGGAACACGGGCCCGAGCCAGGGCCGATCGGTGTTGCCACGACACGTGCCGACAAAAGTTCTGCTGGACGTGCACCAAGTGGCGCAAGCAGAACTGAGACGAGAACCTTTCGTTTCCTTCTCAGAAGGTCGTGGATCTGCTTGCCCACTGGCGTCTGACCTGCGGCAAGCACTGCGGGGTCGCGGCACCCAACGCCCACGTCATCCCGGCGACGCGCTGCCCGCCGGTCTGCGAAGACGTGGCGTGCGAGAGCCCAACGACTCTGCGGGCGCCGAGCGGCCCCGCAGCCCCGTCATGACGGCGGTGGCGTTGTCCACCGAGTGCAGGACGGCGGCCGGCACCATCATTGGCGCGGTGGCGTGTCAGACCGGTAGAGGCGTGCCGTCAGCTGGGGATCGGCCGCAGACCGGATACCGGTGGAGGGCGGGAGCGGCCGCCCGGGCCGCGAAGGAGTCTCGGTCCTCTCGTTTCCTGTCGCTGCTGGATCGGCAGCGCATCGCTGCGAGTGGTCCTGCTGAGGCGTGGGGTTTTGTCTCCGGCGTCGGCGACCGGGTCCTGCCGCTCTAAGCGCTGCGGCGCATCTTGCGCCCGGCCCCGATGGTTCGGCCGGTTGGCGCCACCCTTGGCACGGCGTTTGGAGCCGGGCACAACCCGGCGTTCCCTTCATCACGTGGGCCGCGCTCATCCGGATCATCGCGGTCGCCAGCCGTTCGGCCAGACGGGCGCCCGGCCGGCGCCAGCGCGCTCGCCCGCAGTGCTTCACCGGCCGCCACCGACCGGCGGCCGTAGCGCACGGTCAGCCCGGGAACCTGCTCGGCGAAGGTCCTCTTGCCGCAGCTGTCGTTGCGGCACAAGAACCGGTGTACCTGAAGATGCATCAACAACTCCCGATCGCCCACCGCGGTATCGGACAGCCGCTGCTCATAGCGGCTATGCCTGTACCGTGGCGGCGTCCCAAAGCTCGTACACGACGCGGCGATGGTCCACCGTGCAGGGCATTGGCTTCAGCCGGCAAATCGTCATCGGACCACGTGACGGCGGTTGGCTAGGGCGTGCGGGTGATGCGCCGGGCGGCCGGCTCGGTGGCCGCGGATTCCATGGGGCGTAGCGGCGTCCAGCCACACCTGCGCGTTCGGCCCGGCTTCGAAGCCGGCACCTGGGCTCTGATGGCCCGCGAGACGCCCAGGTGCTCGACCGGCGGGTCCGATCGCCGCGTCGTCGCTGCCGGTGGGCTATTCAGCGACCTTGGTCCGCATGGTCCAGCGGAAGACCGGCGAACCATCGCCGCCCGGCCGTGCCTCGTCGACCAGCTCAAAGTGCTCGTAACCACCGCGACAGGGGATCTTGACCCTCTTGGCGGCCAGGTCGTTCCGCCGGAGGCGCAACTCGGACGGGAGGCCGCCGGGGCCACCTTCAAGAACCACACGGACGGTCTCGCAACCGTCGGGACGAGGGGCGTCCATGAAGGTGTCGTTCAGGCTCATGCCTCCAGGGTCACCGACCGAGCTAACGCGGCTCTAAAACGACGCCGCCAAGGCCGTCATCTGCGGTGAGGCCCATGAGCTGCGCAGCGCTCGGCCCACCACCGCGGTGCGCCAGGGCGCGAGCGCCGGAGGGGTGGGAGCTGATCAAGGCGTGGCACGCATTTTTTGCATGACGCGCATATGATCGTTTAGCATACGGACTCTCGACACCCTCGCCAGCTCCCGGGGAAGGGGGCCACATGAAAAAGACCGCGCCCAGTCGAAGGACGAAGACAGGACAACGTCGTGATCATCGAGTGGGCCCATTGCGACTCAATGATGACGAGTTGAGAGCCGTCCAACTGGCGGCCGACAGAGCTGGACTTTCCTTGGGGGCATACGCGACCGAGGCGGTTGTCGGAACAGCACGCGCCGAGCTGGACGGGCCCCCGTTAGAACGTGAAGTCCTGGAAGCGCTACACGGCGTCCAGACCGAGCTGATCGGCCTGATGATGGGCTCTATCCGCACCAAATGCCGTGGCGACTCGATGGATCGGCTCATCAAAGTTCTATCCGACGCGCTGGACGATCTCCAGCACGCCAGGAACGCTCCGGCGCATCGGCGGCCCGCGATTGGGCGGTACCTGCGATAACAAGACGGATCGGCCTGGAGCGCGCCAACCTTCACGGGCGGATCCGTCCTGCCTCACGCGCAGTGGGTGATCCCGCACCATTTGCCCAGCTCTCTCGCCACCACCCGGCATCCCACGGGGCACATGGCCGAGTTGCCGGCGAGTGGGCAAATGAACGTGATCACGTCCGACATGGATAGCGCCATGTCCGACAAGCTGTGGTACAGCCGAGTTAACTTCCAGTAAGACTCCCAGCTTGACATGCATTCCCCCCGACTGTGATTCAGATCACATTCTGCTGGATCTTCTCTCGATTCGCCCAGATTGTTAGCGTGCTTGAGTTCGCGCCGAACGAGGGGCAACGGGGCCAGGAACGGGGGTGTCGACAGGCGCCGGGGAGCGGAGATAACACGCTCACGCGAAATCAGCTCAACGTATTCGCCACATCACTCAAGGTATCACCAAACGTGATGAGGTGATCGTGAGCCCCCTGCTCTGTCATTTCGAGTTTTCGAATCATGTTCAGCCATCGAACTTTCGATCGCCAGCATGTCTCTCCATCGCAGGTTCGCGAATGTTGGAGGTCAAGAATTGAGATACGAGATCTTAGGACCCGTCCGCATCGCGGTAAACGGTGAGTCATCCTCCGTTGGAACGTACAAAATGGAGGTCCTATTGCGGAGCCTGCTGGTCCGCAACGGACAGGTCGTGTCGCTCGACCAGCTGACGCAGGAACTGTGGGGGGAGGCACCGCCCGTGCGTGCTGACGCCTCGCTCCACGTCTACGTTTCGCAGCTTCGCAAGGTCCTCAACAAGTTCTCCCTCAACCGCGATGTCATAACCACACGCGCACCCGGCTACATCCTGAATCTGGGACGTGACGAGCTCGATCTAGACCTGTTCGTCGCACTCCTGGAGAAGGGGCATCTGCAGATGAGCATGCACGACCATGCCGGCGCGTCCGAAAGCCTGACCCAGGCGCTCGGCCTCTGGCGCGAACCCGTCCACGGGTCGTCCTACGAAGGGCCGATCATCCGGGAGTTCGCCAACTGGGCGGACGAACTCCGCGTCGAGTGCGTCGAGCTCCTCGCTCGTTCACTGCTGGTATCGGACCAAGCGAGGGAAGCCATTCGCATTCTCTATTCCCTTATCACCGAATACCCTCTGCGGGAAGATTTCTACGCTTTGCTCATGGAAGCGCTCAGCCGGTCAGGACGTCGGGCCGACGCCCTGGAGGTATACCAGACCGCACGGAAACGGATCCGCGACGAACTGGGCCTGGAACCGTGCCGATTCCTTCAGGAAACGCAGGAGTTCGTCCTTAACGACAGGCTCGACAAGTTCCAGATCATGCACGCACCCAACGGCGGAAAACGCGTACCCGCCAACTGACAGCCGACACCATCACCGCACGACCAGCCCTCCCCGCCGCCCTCCGCCGAAGGGCGATCCCTTCAACACGTCGTTCGGCGCTCGGGTGACTCCGATGAAGACTCCAGCAATCGAAGGAAGCCACCATGGACGGTATTGAAATCTCGGAGACGTCCATACCCGGCGCGTACCGGATCAAAACGAAGCACCTCTCGGATCGGCGCGGCGAGTTCTATGAGGCATGGCGCTTCAGCGAACTCCTCCAGCAGGCCGGCCACCGCTTCGAGATTCGGCAGGTGAACTACTCGGTCTCCAAGAAGAACACGCTCCGCGGCATTCACGGCACCACGCTCCCGCCCGGCCAGACGAAATTGGTCACCTGCGTACGTGGCGCGGCAATGGACGTGGCGGTCGACCTGCGCGTCGGGTCCCCGACATTCGGCAAATTCGACGTGACGCTCCAGGAGGCGGAGGCCGGAGTCGGCGTCTATCTCGCCGAGGGCATCGGGCACGCGTTCCTCGCGCTGACCGACGATACGTGCATGAATTACCTCTGTGGCGCCGAATACGTGCCGGGCACCATGATCGATGTCCAGGCGCTCGATCCGGCGATAGGAATCCCCTGGGAGCTGGATGGTGCACCGATCACGTCGGACAAGGACGCGGCGGCCCCCACCCTCGCCGAGGCGGTCGAACGCGGCCTGCTGCCGACTCACGAACAGGCGCTGGCGTCCGCGGAACCGCACCTTCTCTGAGGCGATCACCCAACCGCGCACCTTCATCGAGTCATCACCGAGATCTGCATAGGAGTTCTCATGGAGCATTCGGGGAACGTCACCCCGGTTCGTGTTGGAGTGATCGGGTGTGCCGATATCGCATGGCGGCGCGCGTTGCCCGCGCTGGAGGCCGAACCGCTCACCGAAGTGACGGCCATCGCCAGCCGGCAATGGGACAGGGCAAAGCGATTCACCGAGCGGTTCGGGGGCGAGCCCGTTGAGGGCTACACCGCGCTGCTGGAACGTGACGACATCGACGCGGTGTATGTGCCTCTTCCGGCCGTGCTGCACGCGGAGTGGATCGACCGGGCGCTGCGGGCCGGCAAGCACGTGCTCGCGGAGAAACCACTCACCACCGACCGGGACCAAGCTGAACATCTCTTCAAACTGGCCGGGGAACGACGGCTGCTGCTGATGGAGAACTTCATGTTCCTCCACCACCCCCAGCACCGGCAGGTCGCGGCCATGCTCGAGGAAGGCGCCATCGGAGAGGTCCGGTCGTTCGCCGCCGGCTTCACGATCCCTCCCAAGCCGCAGGGCGACATCCGATACCAGGCCGACGTGGGCGGCGGCGCGCTGCTGGACATCGGCGTCTACCCGATCCGCGCGGCCAGTCTCTTCCTCGGGATGAACCTGGACGTCGCGGGGGCGGTTCTGCGTCATGAACGGTCGCTGGGCGTCGTGGTCGGGGGCAATGCGCTCCTGACCACCGAGCGAGGAGTGACCGCACAGCTCACGTTCGGCATGGAGCACTCCTACACCAACGGTTACGAGTTCAGGGGCAGCACCGGCCGCCTATGGCTGAACCGTGTCTTCACGCCTCCGGCGACCTATCTGCCGGTGGTCCAGATCGAGCGGCAGGATCATGCCGAGCAGATCGTCCTGCCCGCGGACGACCAGTTCGCCAAGAGCATCCGCGCCTTCGCCCAGGCGGTTCTCGACGGAGAGCACCCCGAAGACTGGTCCAGGGACTCGCTGAGTCAGGCGTCCCTGGTGGACGCCGTCCGAGCGAACGCGCGAAACATCTACTTCTCCTAGACGCCTGTTTCACAGCATCGATCGGCGCTGCCGCACTATCGCAAGGGATCCTTTCATGCGGGTTCTGTTCACCTCGGCCACCTTCGCGTCGCACCTGTACCCGCTGGTCCCACTGGCGTGGGCATTCCGCGCGGCTGGGCACGAGGTCCGGATGGCCGTTCAGCCACCGCTCCTCGACGAAGTGACCGCGGCGGGCCTGCCCGCGGTCGAGGTCGGCCGCGGCTTCGACTTCATCAGTGAACTGAAGCAGGCCGTCAGCGGCACCGTGGCGCAGTCCGGCGGCGCCCCACCGAGCATCGAGCGGATCGTCGTCCCGCACATCCGGAACGCCGAGGCCATCGCGGACGACCTGGTCCCGTTCGCGCGCCGCTGGTCGCCGGACCTCGTCGTCGCGGACCCGGCGGCCTTCGTAGCGCCGGTGATCGCCAGGGCGACGGGGGCGCCTCTGGTCCTGCACACCTGGGGGCCGATGCCGCCCCAGCTGTGGGCCGACATAACGTCCGAGCAGCAGGTGCGCGCTAACTGGCCCAAGGACCTGGTCGCGTTCTTCGACGAGCGGGACGTGCCGCTCGGCCCCGACTACGCGGCCCATGTTGTGGACCCCTGCCCGGACGAGCTGCTCGCGATCCGGATGCCGAACCGGCAGGCGGCGCGGTTCGTTCCGTACAGCCGGTCCGCCGTCGCACCGTCCTGGCTGAACGAACCCGCGCGATGGCCGCGGGTGTGCATCACCTGGGGCACCACCACCGGCCAGTTCGCGGGTGGCGAGGCCCTGAAGGCTCCACTGCTCATCATGGACGCGTTGGACGATATGGACGTCGAGGTCGTCGCGCTTCTCGGCAACGTCGATCCCGAACTGCTCGGCACACGCGGCGAGCACGTCCGCGTGGTGGACTGGTTGCCGCTCTCCACCCTGCTCCCGACCTGCGACGTGCTCATCGACCAGGGCGGCCCCGGCACGGTCCTGGCCGCCGTCGCCTACGGCGTGCCACAGCTCGTCGTACCCTCCATCAGCGCCCAGCCGATGGGCGCCGAACTGCTGAGGGCGAGCGGAGCCGGAACGTCGATGAAACCCGAAGAACTCACCGCGGACACCGTCGCGGACGTGGTCTCCGAGCTGCTCACCGGAACGTCCTTCCGGGACGCGGCCCGATCGATGAGCGAGCGAAACGCCGCCCGGCCCTCCCCCGCCGAGACCGTCACCACGCTCGAGGCGCTCGCCACACGGACATGACCTTCCTCGGCCCCCACGGCCGGACCCGCCCACAAGCCGGAGGAAGAACGATTTAGAAGCTTTTCAGTCGGGCTGCCGATACTCGGAATAAATGGAGCGGTCTGTGTCGGGAGTCGCGTCATGATTAATGTCACCCAGCCCAGTGTCGGCGCGGAGGAACTCGCAGCGATCGGCGAGGTGTTCGACAGCAAGTGGCTCGGGTACGGACCCCGCACCCAGAAATTCGAGGAACAGTTCGCCCGGCACCTCGGAGTACCGGCCGAACACGTACTGTTTCTCAATTCGGCGACGTCGGGGCTCTTTCTCGCCGTGGAGCTCCTCGGCATCGGGCCGGGTGACGAAGTCGTGCTGCCGTCGAACGGGTTCGTCGCCAACGCCAACTCGGTGGTGGACGCCGGTGCCCGTCCGGTGTTCTGCGACATCGACGAGTTCGGCCTCAACCCCAGGCTCGAGGACGTCGCCGCCGCGATCACTCCGCGCACCAAGGCAGTGATGATCCTGCACTACGGGGGTTACCCCGGTGAAGTGGAGAAGATCGCGGCCCTGTGCGCGGAGCGCGGCATCGCGCTCATCGAGGACGCCGCGGTGTCGGTCGCGTCCACCGTGCACGACCGAGCCTGCGGCACGTTGGGCGACTTCGGCGTGTGGAGCTTCGACGCCCGCAAGGTCATCACCACCGGCGACGGAGGCATGCTCTACACGCGCGACCCCGAGGTGGCCCGCCGGGCGCGTCGGCTCGCCTACCACGGACTTGAGGACCGCAGCTCCTTCACCACAGCCGCCAAGTCGCCGCATCTGTGGTGGAGCTTCCAGATCGAGGACGTCGGGCGCCGCCTCATCGGCAACGACATGACCGCGGCGATGGGTCTGGTACAGCTGGGCCGGCTCGTCGAGTTCGTCGATCGGCGGCGGGCGATCGCCGCCCGGTACGACCGCGCGTTCGCCGACACTCCGGACGTCCGGGTCCCACCCCCGCTGCCGCAGGGCCACGTCTCGACCCATTACTTCTACTGGGTGCAGTTCGACGGTACCGACACCCGGAATGAAGTGAGCGAGAGTCTGCTGGACAAGGGCATTTACACGTCTTACCGCTACTACCCGCTGCACCGTGTTCGGCGGTACGGGGCCACGGACGCCCTCCTGCCGAAGACGGACGCCGTGTCGGACAGGTCCCTGCTGCTGCCGGCACACCAGGCCCTGCTCGACGAGGAGGTCGACATGGTCGCGCAGGAAGTGATCAAGGTGGTCGAGTCCCGTGGCGGGTCCCCGGCCTGAACGAAAATGCGCGCAACGAAAATGCGCGCGGCCCGTTGAAAGGCCGCGCGCATCGGTCGATCAGGAAGCCGACTAGCCGGGCAGCCGACCGATCAGGTGAAACATTCTCGCGGTGCACGGGTAGGGCATCTGGTCGGCCAGGGCGAGTTCCAGCTTCTCCAGCCTGGCGAAGAACTGGGGGTCGAACTTGATGTCGTTGTCCGCGATGAGATTACAGACGTTCATGACACCGTGATGGCCGATGATGACCAGGCCGACGTCGCGGAGGTGGTCGCCGATCTCGTCCGCGGTCAGGACGGGTACGTCCTGGCCGTACACCTGGTTGGGCTTGACCCTGGAGTCCACGGCGTGCAGGGCCGCGTCAAGGTCCAGTTCGCGAACGGCGGCCTCGAGCGATACGGCGTGAGCGTTGGGCCCGACCACGGACAGCAGGCCGCCCGGCTTGAGGCATCGCACGACCGATCTGACCACGGCAGCGCGGTCCGGCACATATTGAAGCAGGTTGTGGCACAGGATCAGGTCGAAGGTTTGTCCTTCGAACATGGCCGCTACGCCGGCCGCATCACCTTCCCGGACTTCGACGCGGTCGGCGACTCCGCTCCGGGCGGCGAGTTCCCGGGCGCCGTCAAGGGACACCGGCGCGATGTCCACGACGGTGACATGGTGGCCGCGCGCGGCGAGCCGAACGGCGTCCCGGCCGTTGCCGCCCGCCACGTCCAGGACGCGCAGCGGCTGCTCGCCGATATGGCGGAGCACGTTGGCTCCGACGATCGAATAGCGCAGCCGTCCCCACGGGGTTTCCTGCCACTGCTGGAAATTGGAAAGGCGCTGGTCGAAAACCATGTTGTCGATCATGCTACCTCCGAAGCGGGGTGGTGGACGGCCTCACCCGGGCCGATGACGTCATTTTTCTCCAATTGATATCCCGGCTCCCTAAAACGGCACTAAACCAGAAAGGGGCTCGGCGGCTCCGGCCGGCACACGATCGCCGGCGGGCGCAAGGCCGGCTTTAGCCGTTCGGGTGACCATGAACGGACGGCGACCGGACCGTGCCGTTCGGCGGAGCACTCGCGGAAGGATTCGCATGGCGAAGAGCCAAATCGAGCCGCGCGACGGTCTGCTCGGTGCGCACCGAGCAGACCCCGATCCGACCGAGTTCCGCCGGGTGCTGGGGCATTTCGCGACCGGTGTCGCCGCGGTCACCGGAATCGACGTCGACGGCCCGGCAGGGCTGCTGGTCAACTCCTTCACCTCGGTCTCACTCGACCCGCCCCTGGTCGCGTTCTGCGTCGGGCGCGACAGCGTGAGCTGGCCACGGCTGAACGCGGGCCGGCGGCTGTGCGTCTGTTTCCTGGCCGCCGACCAGCGTGATCTGGCGCGCCGCCTCGCCGTTTCGGGCGCCGCCAAGTTCCACGGTGTGTCCTGGTCACCGTCCCCGTCCGGACTGCCGGTCGTCGACGGCGTGCTGGCGTGGCTGGAATGCGCGGTGGAGGCCGAGTACACGGCGGGCGACCACGTCATCGTGGTCAGCCGCGTCAACCTTCTCTCCTGGCCCGACGACAAGGCCCGCGCCGGGCCGCTGGTCTTCTATCGCAGCGGGTTCGGACGGTTCGTCGCGGAATGACATCGCGGGCGACCAGCGCCGGAGCGCGATACGCGACCCGGGTGCAAGCCCCGTCCCGCCCGTTCTTAGATCTCCTTAAGAAGCCTTTTGTGTCACAACAATAGACTGCTCGGCGATTGCATTCTGCGACTCGCACAATTAGACCAGAGGTGCCGCCCGTGAAGGGAATCATTCTGGCCGGGGGTACGGGAACGCGTCTCCATCCGCTGACCGCCACCCTCTCCAAGCAATTACTTCCGGTTTACGACAAGCCCATGATCTACTACCCGTTGTCCACGCTCATGCTGGGCGGCGTGCGGGACTTCCTCGTCATTTCGACGCCAACGGACCTTCCGATGTTCCGGAGGGTGCTCGGCGATGGCGTGGAATTGGGCCTGCACATCTCCTACGCCGAGCAGCCGCAGGCCGCCGGCATCGCCGACGCATTCCGGCTCGGCGCCGACTTCATCGGCTCGGACCCGGTGTCCCTCATCCTGGGCGACAACATCTTCCACGCCCCGGAACTGCCGGACGTCCTGTGGCGCAGCCTGACGGACGTCGACGGCTGCACGCTGTTCGGCCACACGGTGTCCGATCCGCGGCCGTACGGCGTGGTGGAGAAGGGGGCCGACGGACGCGTGGTCGGCATCGAGGAGAAACCGTCCCGGCCGCGCAGCTCGGAAATCGTGACGGGCCTGTACGTGTACTCCCACGACGTCGTCGAGATCGCCCACCAGATCACGCCGTCGGCACGCGGGGAACTGGAGATCACCGATGTGAACCGCGTCTATCTGGAGCAGGGCCGGGCTCGGCTCCACTCGCTCGGGCCGGGCAGCACGTGGCTGGACGCGGGCACCTACGACGGGCTGCTGAGCGCGGCGCATTTCGTCCGGGAGCGGCAGAGCCGGGGAGGCCGGATCGCCTGCCTGGAAGAAATATCGCTTCGCCTGGGCTACATCGACGCCGACGCCTGTCATGCCCTTGGCCGGAAACACAAGAACTCGGAATACGGCCGGTACGTAATGGAGATCTCCAGCGAGAGGAACCGGGGCAGGCTGGAACATGTCGCCGAATAATCGCGTGGTGGTCACGGGAGGCGCGGGATTCATAGGGTCGCACTACGTGCGGCAGATGCTGACCGGCGCGTACCCGGAATTCGATGACGCCTCCGTGGTCGTGTTCGACAAGCTGACCTACGCGGGCAACGAGGAGAACCTGGCCCCCGTCCTCGACGACCACCGGTTCGAGCTGGTCGTCGGCGACGTTTGCGACGCGGACCTGCTGAACGAGGTGCTGCCGGGCGCAGACGTCGTCGTGCACTTCGCGGCGGAATCCCATGTGGATCGGTCGATCATCGGCCCGGCCGACTTCATGCACACCAACGTGCAGGGAACCCACACCCTGCTGAACGCCTGTCTGGACGCGGGCGTGCGGCGGGTCGTCCAGGTGTCCACCGACGAGGTCTACGGCTCGATCAAGACCGGTTCGTGGACCGAGGACCACCCGCTCGAGCCGAACTCGCCGTACTCGGCGTCCAAGGCGAGCGCGGACCTGGTGGCCCGTTCCTTCTACCGGACGTACGGACTACCGGTGTGCGTGACGCGGTGCTCCAACAACTACGGCCCCTACCAGTTCCCCGAGAAGATCATTCCACTGTTCATCACGAACCTGCTGGAGGGCGAGACCCTTCCCCTGTACGGCGACGGCGGCAACGTCCGGGACTGGCTGCACGTGGACGACCACTGCCGCGCCATCCAGCTCGTCGTGGAGGGCGGACGGCCCGGCGACGTCTACAACATCGGCGGCGGGACCGAGCTCACCAACCGTGACCTCACGGCGCGGCTGCTGAACGAGACGGGCGCGGACTGGTCCGCGGTCCGGAACGTTCCCGACCGTCCGGGACACGACCAGCGGTACTCGGTCGACTGGACGAAGATCAAATCGGAGCTGGGCTACACGCCGCGCATCGACCTGGAGGACGGCCTCGCCGAGACGGTTCGCTGGTACGTCGAGAACCGCTCCTGGTGGGAGCCGCTGCGCAGAGCGGCGCCCCGGCCGCACGCCGACTCCCCCGCCGGGGTGACGGCCTGACCCCCGGGTGCGCGTCCAGACGATCGGGCGGCCGGCAGCGGACGACCGAGAGCACACCGATGACCGCCGACGGAAAGAGTACGGAGCACGTCATGACGGAGCAGGTCATGTCCCCGAGGACGGTACGCCGGGACACGACGACGGGACTCGATGCACCGGTCACTCCCGAGGGCCGCCTCCTGATGGAGCGGCTGGCCGGGCATCTGCCGCGGATGCGGTCCACCGCGGCGGAGAACGACCGGGACGGCAGGTTCCCCACCGAGACCTTCGCCGCACTCCGCGAAGACGGCCTGATGGGCGCGACGGTTCCGGCCGAGCTGGGCGGACTGGGGGTGGACCGCCTGTACGACGTGGCGGTGGCGCTCCTCCACGTGGCGCACGCCGACGCCTCGACCGGACTCGCGTTGCACATGCAGCTGAGCCGGGGCCTGACCCTCGGCTACGAGTGGCGGCACGGTGATCCGCACGCCCGTGCCCTGGCCGAGCGGCTCATGCGGATGATGGTCGCGGGCGACGCGGTCGTTTGCTCGGGCATCAAGGACCACCATTCGGCGGTGACGACGCTGACGCCCGACGGTTCGGGCGGATGGCTGCTGTCCGGCCGCAAGACGTTGGTGACCATGGCGCCCATCGGCACGCACTTCGTCATCAACGCGTCCACGGAGGGGACGGGCGAGCCGCCGAGACTGGTGTCCCCGGTCGTCTGCCGCGACACTCCCGGGTTCACCGTGCTGGACAACTGGGATGGTCTCGGGATGCGGGCCTCCGGGACCGTGGACATCGTCTTCGACAAATGCCCCATCCCGGCCGAGGACGTGCTGGTGCGCGACTTAGTCGGCGCCCGGAACGACGCGGTGCTCGCCGGTCAGACGGTCAGCTCGGTCTCCATGCTGGGGAGCTACGTCGGCGTCGCGCAGGCCGCGTACGACCTGGCGGTGGAAGCGCTCTCGCGCCGGTCCGGCGCCCCGCAGCCGGCGGCGCGGACCCTGGTGGCGGAGCTGGACGCCCGCCTGTACGTGCTGCGCGCGACCGTCGGGACGGCGCTGACCGTGGTCGACGCCCTCAACGCCGACCTGTCCGGGGAACCCGGCGAACGCGGCAGACAGATGATGCGGCATTTCCAGCGCGCCAAGCTGACGGTCAACCAGCTGGCCCCGTCGATCGTCAATGACTGCCTCACCCTGCTCGGCGGCGCGTCCTTCACCGGGGCCCATCCGTTGTCCCGGCTCTATCGCGACGTCCGGGCGGGCGGGTTCATGCAGCCGTACGCCTACGTGGACGGTGTGGAGTTCCTGAGCGCGCAGGCACTCGGGATCGAGCGGGACAACAACTACATGAGCACTTGGGCGGCCCGCCACAAGAGCGGCACAAATTCAGCGGACTCATCGCGTTCTACGCCAATGTCACGGTGAGGGAAATGACGACTCGTGTATGGGATTACCTGCCGGAGTACGAGCAGGAAAAGGCGGACCTTCTGGCGGCCGTGGAAACGGTCTTCGAGTCCGGGCAGCTGATTCTCGGTAAGAGCGTGCAGGGCTTCGAGGCCGAGTACGCGGCCTACCACGGAGTGGCGTACTGCGTCGGCGTCGACAACGGCACCAACGCCGTCAAGCTGGGGTTGCAGGCACTGGGGATCGGGCCCGGCGACGAGGTGGTCACGGTGTCGAACACCGCGGCCCCCACCGTGGTCGCGATCGACGGCACAGGCGCGAGGCCGGTCTTCGTGGACGTGCGCGAGGACGACCACCTGATGGACACCGACCTGGTCGCGGACGCGATCACACCGCGCACCAAGGCGGTGCTGCCGGTGCACCTTTACGGGCAGTGCGTCGACATGGCGCCGCTCCAGCGTCTGGCCGCCGAGCGCGGGCTGGTGATCCTGGAGGACTGCGCGCAGGCGCATGGCGCCCGCCGGGACGGCAGGACGGCGGGGACGATGGGTGACGCGGCGGCGTTCTCGTTCTATCCGACGAAGGTGCTCGGGGCTTACGGCGACGCCGGGGCGGTCATCACCGACAACGCGGAGACCGGCCGCAATCTGCGGCAACTGCGCTACTACGGCATGGACAAGGTCTACTACGTCGTCCGGACGCCGGGGCACAACTCCCGTCTCGACGAACTCCAGGCCGAGATCCTGCGCCGCAAGCTGCGTCGCCTGGACGCCTACATCGCGGGTCGCCGCGAGGTGGCGCGCCGATACGAGGAGGGCTTGGCCGACCTCACCGGCCCCGGCGGGCTGACCCTGCCGTCGGTGACGGAGGGCAACGAGCACGTCTACTACGTGTACGTCGTCCGGCATCCCCGCCGGGACGAGATCATCGAGCGGCTCAAGCGGTACGACATCTCGCTGAACATCAGCTACCCGTGGCCGGTCCACACCATGAGCGGGTTCGCCGGGCTCGGGTACGCCGAGGGATCGCTGCCGGTCACCGAGCGGCTCGCCGGCGAGATCTTCTCGCTTCCCATGTACCCGTCGCTGCCGCGGGACCGCCAGGACAAGGTGATCGACGCGCTGCGCGAGGTCTTGGCCGAGCTGTGACGTTCCGGAACCCGTCCCGAGTCCGAACCTCGGCCGGCCGCCGGGAGTCCGTACCCACCGAAGGAGTTCGATCATGCCTGGAGCGACCGACGCGACCGCACCGGTCTCCTGCCGCATCTGCGACGGCGACGTCGAAGAGTTCCTCGACCTGGGTCGGCAACCGCTGTCCGACCGATTCCCGGCGCCGGACGACGAGGGCGAGGAGTTCTTCTACCGGCTCGGTGTCGGCCGGTGCCGCACGTGCACCATGGTGCAGCTGACCGAGGAGGTTCCGCGGCACCTGATGTTCCACGAGGACTACCCGTACCACTCGTCGGGCTCCTCGGTCATGCGGGAGCACTTCGCCAAGGCCGCGCAGCGGTTCCTCGCCACCGAGCTGACCGGACCGGACCCGTTCGTCGTGGAGGTCGGCTGCAATGACGGGATCATGCTGGGCACGATCCAGGCGGCGGGCGTCCGGCATCTGGGGTTCGAGCCCTCGACGGGCGTGGCCGAGGTGGCGCGCTCGAAGGGGATGCGGATACGCACCGACTTCTTCGAAGCGGCGACCGCCATGGAGGTACGTGCCGCCGAGGGGCCCGCGGACGTCATCTACGCGGCGAACACCATGTGCCACATCCCGTACCTGGAGTCGGTTCTGAAGGGTGCCGACGCGCTGCTCACCCCGGACGGCGTGTTCGTCTTCGAGGACCCCTACCTCGGCGACATCGTCGCCAAGAACTCGTTCGACCAGATCTACGACGAGCACTTCTACCTGTTCTCGGCCGGTTCCGTGCGGGCGATGGCCGAGCGGTTCGGGTTCGAGCTGGTGGACGTGGAGCGGTTGCCCGTGCACGGCGGCGAGGTGCGCTACACGCTCGCGCGGGGTGGTGCGCGCACGCCGACGGCGGCCGTCGGGCGGCTGCTCGCCGACGAACGCGACCGGAAGGTCACCGACCTCGCGTCGCTACGGGCGTTCACGGCGGACGTTCACAAGATCCGCGACGATCTGGTGGCGCTGCTGGAGCGGCTGCGCGCGGAGGGACGCCGCGTGGTCGGGTACGGCGCGACCGCGAAGAGCGCCACCGTGACGAACTTCTGCGGGATCGGCCCCGACCTGGTGTCGTTCGTGTGCGACACGACGCCGAGCAAGCAGAACCGGCTGACCCCGGGCCGGCACATCCCGGTCAGGCCCGCGGCGGCATTCTCCGACCCGTACCCGGACTACGCACTGCTGTTCGCCTGGAACCACGCCGAGGAAATCATAGCCAAGGAGCAAGAATTTCAGCAGTCCGGCGGTCGCTGGATCCGCTATGTACCCGAGGTGCACGTGACCTGATGAGGCAATGACAATCAGTGACACCCTAGCTTGAATTAAGGCCCTGCTGCGCATGATGCTTTGGCGGGCATTCCTTCCGCCAAAGCGTCGCAACCTTAGAAGGGACTTTCATGCACCTGGAAAATCTTCGCGAAGTCTGCCACACGACGGTGCACCGGGAGACCCGCCCCGGTGTCGGGCACCACGTCACTTTCACCGAGGAGCTCTACGACCCGGACGGCAATCTGGTGTCCACTTCGGAAGGCATGGCCGTGGTGTTCGGAAACCCCGAGGACGGCGGCCTGATGCAGCTGATGACGGCCACCGAGAAGCTCGCGGACGGCGTCATCAGCTGGACCGGGACGGTCCGCCAGGAGGATCCGAACAGCGGCGAATTCGCCGTCAACCGGCTTCCCGCGATCGGCGTCAGCGGCCGTTACGCCGGAAAGACCGGAACGCGGACGTTCAAATTCGTCGAACGGCCCGACGACCACACGACGATCGCCGAGGCCACCATTTACATGGAGGACTGAACCGCCAGGTGTGCGAGGAAGGCTGCCAGGACGCCATGACGGATTTCGCTGAGTTGGGGGGCGCACGCCCGGTGTCGAATGACCCGATCGCCATTGTCGGACTGTCCTGCCGTCTGCCCCAGGCGCCGGATCCGGCGGCGTTCTGGCGGCTGCTTCGCGACGGCCGGTCGGCCATCACCGAGACCCCGGCCGACCGCTGGACCGGCGCGGCGCGGACGGCCGGGCTCCGGCACGGCGGGTTCCTCGACGACGTGGACGGGTTCGACCCGGCGTTCTTCGGCATCTCACCCCGCGAGGCCGCGAGCATGGACCCGCAGCAGCGGCTGATGCTGGAACTGGCCTGGGAGGCCCTAGAGGACGCGATGATCGTCCCTGCGACGCTCGCGGGCGGCCGCACCGGCGTCTTCGTCGGGGCCATCGGCGACGACTACGCGGCCCTGCTGCACCGGCGCGGCCCCGAGGCCGGCACCCAGCACACGCTGACCGGGACCCGCCGGGGCATCATCGCCAACCGGATCTCGTACGCGCTCGGGCTGCGCGGCCCGAGCCTCACCGTGGACACCGCGCAGTCGTCGGCGCTGGTGGCCGTGCACCTGGCCTGTGAGAGCATCGCGTCGGGCGAGTCGGCCACGGCGCTGGCGGGCGGTGTCAACCTGAACGTGGCGACCGGGACGGCCCTGGAGACCGAGCGGTTCGGCGGTCTGTCGCCGGACGGCCGATGCCACACCTTCGACGCCCGCGCCAACGGTTACGTGCGCGGTGAGGGCGGCGGGTTCGTCCTGCTGAAGCCGCTGTCGCGCGCGCTGGCCGACGGCGACCCGGTCTACTGCGTGATCCGCGGAACCGGCGTGAACAACGACGGCGCCACCGACGGCCTCACCGTCCCGAGCGTGGACGCTCAGCGGGACGTGATCCGGCTGGCCCACCAGAAGGCGGGCCTGGAGCCCGGCGATGTCCAGTACGTGGAACTGCACGGGACCGGCACCAGGGTGGGCGATCCCATCGAGGCCGCGTCGGTCGGTGCGGCTCTCGGCGTTGCCCGCTCGGACGGGCCCGTGCACGTCGGCTCCGCCAAGACCAACGTCGGCCACCTCGAAGGCGCCGCCGGGATCGTCGGTCTCATCAAGACCGCGCTCAGCGTGAAGCACCGCCAGATCCCGGCGAGCCTGAACTACGCGGCGCCGAACCCGAGGATCGACCCCGCCGCGCTCAACATCGAGGTGCGCACCGCCCTCGGCCCGTGGCCCCGGCCGGACGCGCCGCTGGTGGCGGGCGTCAACTCGTTCGGCATGGGCGGGACGAACTGCCACGTGGTGGTGGCCGAACCACTGGCCGTCGCGCCGGACACGGCCCCGGCACAGGACACGGCCCCTCCCGCCATGCCGGTAATACCGTGGGCGTTCTCCGCGAGGGACGAGAAGGCGCTCCGCGCACAGGCCGCGGCGCTGCGGGCCGGCGTCGAGGAGCGGACGGATCTCGAGCCGGTCGATGTCGGCTGGTCGTCGCTCACCACCCGGTCCACCTTCGAACACCGCGCCGTCGTCCTCGGCGCCGACCGCGACGGGCTGCTGCGCGGTCTGGCGGCGGCCGCCGAAGGGGAGGACACGGCCGGCCTGATCACGGGCCGGATCACCGAACCCGGCAAGACGGTCTTCGTGTTCCCCGGGCACGGCACCCAGTGGCCCGGCATGGGGCTGGACCTACGGGAGAACTCGGCGGTGTTCGCCGAGCACCTGCACGCCTGCGACGAGGCCCTGCGACCGCACACCGGCTGGTCGCTTCTGGACGTCCTGCGCGGCGGGCCCGGTGCCCCGGACATCGACCGCGTCGACGTCGTCCAGCCCGCCATCTTCGCCGTCACCACCGCGCTGGCGCGGCTGTGGCAGCACCACGGCGTCACTCCCGACGCGGTCGTCGGCCACTCCCAGGGCGAGATCGCCGCCGCCCACATCGCCGGAGCCCTCACCCTCGACGACGCCGCGAAGATCATCACGCACCGCGGGCTCGTCGCCCGGACCATCGCCGGCACCGGCGGCATGGCCGCCGTCCCCCTCCCCCCCGACCGGGTCACCGATGATCTGACCCGCTATTCCGGGCTGAGCGTCGCCGGGGTCAACTCTCCCCACGGCACGGTCGTCTCCGGCGATCTGGACCCCCTCAGGCGCCTCCTCCACCACTACCGAGAGCGCGGCGTCAACGCGCGTCCGGTTCCGATCGGCTACGCCTCCCATTCGCCCCACATCGATCCTCTCCGCCAACAGCTTCTCGAAGCCTTCGCCGACATCACCCCCACCGAGCCCCACATTCCCTTCCACTCGACCGCTCGCCCTGGCACGACCCCCGCGTTCGACGCCGAATACTGGTACGACAACCTCCGCAACCCCGTACAGTTCCACACCGCTCTCACCGGGCTTCTTGATGCCGGTCACACATATTTCATCGAAACGAGCCCCCATCCGGTTCTCGCCACGTCCGTCCACCACACCATCGACGCCACCGACGGCGACGCGGTCACGGTCGGCACACTCCGGCGGGACAAGCCGTCCTGGCCGGCGTTCGTCACCTCCATGGCCCGCCTGCACGTCCAGGGCGGGCCTGTCGACTGGGAATCGCTCTTCGAGGGACGGCGGCCTCAACGGGTGCCGCTGCCGACCTACCGCTTCCAGCGGAGTCGCTACTGGCTTCCGTCGGAGGCCGAGCAGCGCGAGACCCCTGAACCCGAGACGACGGCGCCGGAGAGGCCGAGCGCCCCCGTACCGCAGTCGGCGGCCGACCGCCTGGCCGCTCTGCCGAAGGCGGAACTGAAGCGGGCGCTGGTGGACCTGGTGCGGAAGAGAGCGGCCGCCGTCCTCGAACACGCCGATGACGCGGGCATCGACATGGGGCGGTCGTTCAAGCGGCTCGGCTTCGACTCGCTTCTCGCAGTGGAACTGCGGAACAAGCTGGTGGCCGCGACCGGGCTCGATCTGCCGGCGTCCCTGCTGTTCGACCATCCGACGCCGGCGGTCCTCGCCGAGTACCTGCACGACCGGCTCACCGGAGCCACCGACGCGCCACCGCGGGACGCACCGGCGATGACGGTCACCGCCGGTCCGGACGACCCCGTCGCCATCGTGGGAATGGCCTGCCGCTTCCCCGGCGGCGTGCGCTCCCCCGAGCACCTGTGGCGGCTGGTGGAGACCGGGACCGACGCCATCTCGGACTTCCCCGGCGACCGCGGATGGGACCTGAACGCCCTCTTCGACACGGACGCGGACTCCTCGGGCACCTCCTCGGTCCGGCGGGGCGGGTTCCTGATGGACGCCGACATGTTCGACCCGGCGTTCTTCGGCATCAGCCCGCGTGAGGCACTGGCGATGGACCCGCAGCAGCGGCTGCTGCTGGAGGTCTCCTGGGAGGCCCTGGAACGGGCGGGCATCGACCCGCTGTCGCTGCGCGGCGGCCGGACGGGCGTGTTCGTCGGGGCGATGTCGCAGGAGTACGGGCCGCGCCTCACCGAGGGAACCGACGGGCTCGGCGGCTTCCTGCTCACCGGCACGACGGCCAGTGTCGCCTCCGGTCGCATCGCCTACACGCTAGGGCTGCAGGGCCCGACGCTGACCGTGGACACCGCCTGCTCGTCATCGCTGGTGGCGCTGCATCTCGCCCTCCAGGCGCTGCGCGACGGGACATGCCCGCTCGCCATCGCGGGCGGGGTGAACGTGATGGCCTCGCCCGGCATCTTCGTCGAGTTCAGCCGCCAGCAGGGGCTGTCCCCCGACGGCAGGTGCAAGGCGTTCGCCGACGCGGCGGACGGCACCGGCTGGTCGGAGGGCACCGGGATGGTGGTGCTCGAACGGCTCTCGGACGCGCAACGCAACGGCCACCGGGTGCTGGCCCTGATCCGCGGGTCCGCGATCAACTCCGATGGGGCGAGCAACGGGCTGACCGCGCCGAACGGGCCGTCCCAGGTGCGGGTGATACAGCAGGCGCTCGCCGGCGGCGGTCTGGCGCCGTCCGACGTGGACGCGGTCGAGGCGCACGGCACCGGCACCAGGCTCGGCGATCCGATCGAGGCGCAGGCCATCATCGAGACCTACGGGCGGGACCGTCCGGTGGACGCGCCGCTGTGGCTGGGCTCACTGAAGTCGAATATCGGCCACGCGCAAGCCGCGGCCGGGGTCGGCGGGCTGATCAAGATGGTGATGGCGCTCCATCACCGGTCGCTGCCCCGCACCCTGCACGTGGACGCGCCGACCCGTCAGGTCGACTGGTCGGCGGGGGCGGTCCGGCTACTGACCGAGGCGCGGCCCTGGCCGGAAACGCCGGTGCGGCGGGCGGCGGTGTCGTCTTTCGGCATCAGCGGCACCAACGCGCACGTGGTGCTGGAACAGGCTCCCGAGGAAGACGCGGCCGACACCGGCGCGGCCGGGGACGGCGAGGTGACCGTCCCGTGGCTGCTGTCGGCCCCGTCCGAGCACGGGCTGGGGGACCAGGCGGCACGGCTGCTCCGGTTCATCGACGCCGACCCGGACGCCTCCGTCGCCGACATCGGCAGGGCGTTGGCGACCACCCGTGCTTCGTTCGCCCGCCGCGCGGTCGTCTCCGGCACCGACCGCGCCACGCTGCGCACCGGTCTGGACGCCCTGACGAGCGGAGCGTCCGCGCCCAACGTCACCGTTGGCACGGCGCGTGATCGCGGCAAGGTCGTGTTCGTCTTCCCAGGGCAGGGCTCGCAGTGGGTCGGGATGGCGGCTCAGCTGATGGAGACCTCGCGGGTGTTCCGGGAGGAGGTCCTCGCCTGCGCGGACGCGCTACAGCCTCACCTGGACTGGTCCGTGCGGGACGTCCTGCGCGGGGACGCCGAGACCGCCGGGTCACACCGGTCCGACGTGGTGCAGTGCACGACGTTCGCCGTGGTGGCGGGGCTGGGCGCACTGTGGCGTTCGGTGGGCGTGGAGCCGGACGCGGTGATGGGCCACTCGCAGGGGGAGATCGCCGCCGCCTACCTGTGCGGCGCGCTGACACTCTCGGACGCCGCCCGGGTGGTCGCGCTGCGCAGCACGGCGCTGCTGTCCCTGGCGAACACCGGCGGGATGGTGACGGTGTCCGCCTCCCACGACGAGGTGAAGGCCCTGATCGGCCGCTGGGAGGGACGGCTGTCGGTCTCGGCGGTGAACGGTCCCTCCTCGACGGTGGTCGGCGGGGATGTGGACGTGCTGGAGGAACTGCTGGCACACTGCGACGCCAACGGCGTGTGGGCCCGGCGCGTCCCCGTGGACTACGCCTCCCATTCCCCGCACATGGCGGCGCTCGAGGACGAGCTGACGGAGAGGCTCGCATCGGTCACGCCGCGCACGCCGCGTCTCGCCTTCCGCTCCACCGTCCAGGGACTCCGGCACGAGCCGTTCCGCACCGACGGCGAGTACTGGTACCAGAACCTGCGGCGTCCGGTGGAGTTCGAACCGGCCGTCCGTGCGCTGCTGGCCGAGGGGTTCGGCACCTTCATCGAGGTCAGCCCGCACCCGGTGCTGGCCACGACGATCGAGCAGACCCTGGAGGCGGCCGGCGCCGCGGACGCCGTCGTCGTCGAGTCGCTGCGGCGGGACGACGGCGGCTGGGCCCGCTTCGCCACCTCCCTCGGCCACGCGCACGCCCACGGGATCGACGTGGACTGGCACGCCGTCTTCGACGGGCGCCCGGCGCGGCACGTGAACCTGCCCACCTACCCGTTCCGGCGGCAGCGGTACTGGATCGAGCCGAGCGCCGGCGGCGGGAACGCGGTCGGGCATCCCTTCCTGCACACGGCCACGGAACTCGCCGAGGGCGACGGGCACGTGTTCACCGGCAGGCTGTCACGCTCGGCGCGGCCGTGGCTCGCCGACCACGCCGTCCGGGGCGCCCTGGTGGCGCCCGGCACCGCGCTCTTGGACATGGTCGCGTGCGCCGGGGTCGAGCTGGGCTGCGGCACGGTCGACGAGTTGACCCTGGAGGCGCCGCTGCCGGTGCCGGAGGACGACGACGTCCACATCCAGGTCGTCGTGGGGGCCGTCGACGAGTCGCGGCGCAGGCGGGCGAAGCTGTTCTCCCGGGTCGGTGACGGCGAGTGGACGCGGCACGCCACCGGTCTCGTCTCGGCCGAGTCGTCCGGCGTCGAAACCGTGCCCGCGTCCGAGGTGTGGCCTCCGCAGGGCGGGACGGAACTCGACGTCACCGAGTTGTACGACGGCCTCCGGGAGCACGGCTACGAGTACGGACCGGCGTTCCGGAACGTCCAGGCCGCGTGGCGGCTCGACAACGCCCTGTTCGCCGAGGTCGCCCTCCCGGCGGCGCTGCGGGGCGAGGCGAACCGAACCGGCGTTCACCCCGCGCTGCTCGACGCCGCACTCCACCCGCTGGCGGCGATCGGACTTCTCCGCGAAGACGAGGGCGGGATGCTCCTGCCCTTCTCCTGGACCGGCTTCTCGGCGGCCTCCAGCGGCGCGGAACTGGTGCGAGTGCGCCTCACCCCCACCGGGGCCGGCACCGTCGAGGTCGTCGTCACCGACGACACCGACACCTCCGTCGTCGCGGCGGGCTCTCTGGCCCTGCGGGCGACCGGCGTCGAGCGGCTCGCCCCCGCCCGGACCGTTCGGCACCTGTACGGCGTCGAGTGGCAGCCGCTGCCGCTCGGCGTCCCGGAGACCACCCGCTGGGCCGTGCTCGGCAACGACGCCGCGCCCGCCATTGCACGCGCCGGCGGGCTGACCGCCGACGCGTACCCGGACCTTGCCGCTCTTCGGGACGCGGTCGGCAACGGTGCTCCGGTGCCCGACCTGGTCCTCACCGGTCCGCTGAACGGCGTCGCTCCCTTGGAGGATGGCGTCGCCCCGGACGCGGCGGCGCACTCGATCGCCGAGCGGACGCTCGCGCTGGTTCAGGCATGGCTCTCCGACGAACTCCTGGACGCCGCACGGCTGGTCGTCGTCACCCGAGGCGCGGTGGCCGTCGATGGCGCGCCGGAGGCTCCCTCTCCGGAGGGCGCGACGGCGTGGGGCCTCGTCCGTACGGCGCAGACCGAGCACCCTGGACGGTTCGTCCTGCTCGACCTGGACGACGACGAGGCTTCCGCGCGGGCCGTCGCGGCCACCGCTACGAGCGGCGAACCCCAAGCGGCCGTCCGCGCCGGAGAGGCCCGCGTGCCGCGACTCGGGCCGGTCTCGCGAGCGGAGCCGCCGGACGCGGACGTCCCGGCGCTCGACGGCACCGTGCTGATCACCGGCGGCACCGGCCGGCTCGGCGGTCTGGTGGCCCGGCATCTGGTGAGCTCCCGCGGGGCGCGGCGCCTGCTGCTGGTCAGCCGCCGCGGCGACGCCGCCGACGGCGCCGCGGAACTCGCGGCCGACCTGCGCGCCCTCGGCGCGGAGGTCGCGTTCGCCGCCGCCGACGCGGCCGACCGGGCCGCACTGGCCGAGGTGCTCGCCGCCGTCCCGGCCGACCGTCCGCTCCGCGCGGTCGTCCACCTCGCGGGCGTCCTCGACGACGGGACCGTCACCGCCCTCACCCCGGAGCGGGTCGACGCGGTGCTGCGCCCGAAGGCGGACGCGGCCTGGAACCTGCACGACCTCACCCGCGACCTGCCCCTCACCGCCTTCGTGCTGTTCTCCTCCGCGATCGCCACGGTCGGCGGCCCCGGGCAGGCCAACTACGCGGCGGCCAACGCCTTCCTGGATGCCCTCGCCGAGCACCGTCGTGCGGCGGGGCTCCCGGCCGTCTCGCTCGCCTGGGGCCTGTGGGCCGAGGCCGGCGGCATGACCGTGCACCTCACCGCGTCCGACCGGGCACGGCTGCGGCGCGGCGGCATCGCCGCGATGGACACCGGCGAGGCGCTCGCGCTGCTCGACGCCGCGCTGGCCGCCGACCGGCCCGTCGTGATGCCCGCCAGGCTCGACCTGGGCGCGCTGCGGGCAGAACACGACGAGGTCCCCGCCGTGTTCCGGCAGTTGCTGCCCCGTACGGGCCGGGCGGCCGCGCCGACCGCCGGCCGGAGATCCGCCGCGCTGCCCCGGCGGCTGGCCGGGCTGTCCCCGGCCGAACGGGACGGAGCGCTCCTCGATCTCGTCCGCGCGGAGGCGGCCGGGGTGCTCGGCCTCGACGGGCCCGGCGCACTCGAACCGGATCGGGCGCTCCGGGAGCAGGGCCTGGACTCCCTCACCGCCGTCGAGTTGCGCAACAGGATCGGCACGGCGGCCGGGCTCCGGCTGCCGCCCACGGTCGTGTTCGAGTACCCGACGGCGACGGCGCTCGCCCGGTATCTCGGCGAAAAGATCACTGGTACGGGGGGCGCGGAGCGGGTCGCCGCGGTGGACGTGCGCGGCGACGAGCCGGTGGCGATCGTGGGCATGGCGTGCCGGTACCCCGGCGGTGTCCGGTCCCCCCAGGACCTGTGGCGGCTGGTGGCCGACGGTACCGACGCCATCGGCGAGTTCCCCACCGACCGGGGCTG
>NZ_JBQQBP010000022.1:0-129552 GCF_052245875.1 Actinomadura sp. 3N407 | reverse complement strand
ACCATGCGGACGATCTCGTCCTTGTGCTCCTGGGTGAAATGCCGCCTCTGTCGTGCCAACGGCCTTCCTTTCCGGTTCTCTCCCCAACTCTAGTTGGGGCCCTGTCCGGAAGATCCGGGGCACCTCAGACCTCCGAGCTGGATGAGATCGCGTTCTACACCTGGGACGACGCCGCAGACCGCTTCCCCGGCCACACCGCCGCCCGCATCCCCGCCGCCCGTCAAGCCCGCAACGATCAACGCACCATCTACCTGCCCCAGCGCTGACGACCACGAAGAGCACCAGCCGGACAAAAGTCTTTAGCTTGGCGTTCAACCTCGTTTCGAGCCCCGGTCTGGCCACGACTTCACACCGACCGAGAAATGGCCTCCGGCCTGCAGCAAACGCAGCCGGAGGTCCGATCTGGTGTCACCGTCCGCAGTGGACTTCTTCGCGTGCCCCCTCAGATCGGTCAACGGCGCACCCGATAGCGTAGGTGAAGCACCCGGTTGCCCTGAATCACCACGTCAGGTTCCTCCAACAGGTGCTGTGCGGCGACCGACCCGAAGTAGCGCTTGCCGGACCCGAACACCACGGGTACGACGTCCATGCGCACCTCGTCGACCAGACCTGCGGCAAGCACCTGGCCACCGACGTCGCCAGCGGCGACCTCGACCATGCGGTCACCCGCAAGCCGCTGCGCCTTGGCCACGGCTGCCTCGACGCCGTCGACGAAGTGAAACGGCGCCTCGGGGTCCCAGCCCTCGGGCTCCGGCCGGTGCGTCACGACGACCACGTGGTCGATCCCGCCCGGAGGCTTCCCGTCCCAGCCGTCCGTCATGTCGAAGACGTGGCGGCCGACGATCGTGACTCCGATCTGGTCCCAGTACGGCCGGGTGTAGTCGTAGGACGTCTGCGACACCTTCACCTCGCCGCTCTCGTCCAACGGGACGTCACCGCTGGACAACCAGTCGAACAGCGGTCCGGGCTGGTCATTCTCGTCCGCGACGAAGCCGTCCACCGACACCGAGCTGTACATGACCACCTTGCCCACGGGGCTCTCCTCTGCTTTGGGGTGCCCCAAATTAGCGTGTCGTGAGCTGTCGCTCTTGTAAGAAATCAATCGGCCGGCAGCGGCCAGCCGTCCATTACGTGGCCGGGATGTTCGCGCAGGAACCGCCGCCGGACTTCGACGTACCGGGTCGGCGTGAGCCCGGTGAACGCCCGGAACTCGTGGCCGAAGTGGGCCTGGTCGAAGTAGCCTGCGCCACCGGCGAGGTCGCCCCAGTCGATCGGTTCGGCGGGGTTGATCGCGAACACGGTGGCGGCGAAGCGGTAGGTGCGGGCGAGCCGCTTCGGCGTGACGCCGATGAGCTCCTTGAACCGCTGTGCCAGATGAGTGCTGCTGACACCGGCTGCCACGCTCAGGTCGCCGATCGCCACCGCCCCGCTGGTCGCTGCGATGACGTTGCTCGTATGACGGACCAGCCCCAGGCCGGCGGTCTCGCACAGCCGTCGCATCAGCTCCTCCTCGAGCAGCGTCAGCATCTCGTGCGGTCCGTCCGCCGTGGCCATCCGGTCTCGCAGCTCAGCAATGGCGGGCCGGCCCCAAACCTGCTCTACCGTCACCGGCCGGTCACACAGCTCGGCCGCGGGCATCGGCAGGAACGGCGCCAGCCCCCACGGCTTGATGTGCACGCCGACGGACCGGGTCCGGAGTGGGTAGCAGAACTCCAACGCGCGGGTGGGCATGGTGACCACGCAGCCGTCGGCGTACTCGGCCGTCTCGATGTCGGTGCCGGCGCGGATGCGGAACGGTGCCCCGAGGTTGACGATGAGCAACGCCGCCGGCATCGGCGGCAGCGTCAGCCGGGCGTACGGCGACGCACCCTCCAGGTAGTAGAGGTCGTCGATCAGCCCGTCCAGCGGCGGTCGCGGCACTCTGGACACGTACTCCACGCGCACAGTATCGCCGACGCCCCGCCGGCATCGCGCGCGGGAATGCGGCGCCGACACCGCGTGAACAGCTTCGTGGCATCGACAACAAGATCTCCACACTCCAGAACGCTCGGTCCGTGCTCGCTGATCTTCTCGCCGCCACAGAACGCCCGGTCAATTGGCGATCAACCGCATAACGGGATTCCTGCTCCACGCGGAGGGAATGGCCGCTAGCGAAGGCAGGCCCCAGTTGATCATGAGCGCAGCCCTTGGTCGATGCTTCCTCTTGCGACAGAAGGAAGTTCGACCCAAGGGCTGCCGGGGTTAGTGTGCATGACGACGGGCGCGAAGGCGCGCTCGGGGAGCTGGCGGCTTTTCGCCAGGAGTTCTACCACTGCCTCACCACGCGGGCGGATGCGTTGTTCGAGCTGGCCGAGGCGGTGCTGTGCACCGACGGCCTGGTAGGTCGCTGGTCGGGTTGCCGCCGGCGCCCGAGCACCGCGGGCCAGTGGCGGAATGGAGATCCTCGTGGTGCTCGACGCCGGATGCGACGCTCCCCGTATCGCATACCTGCTGGGTGATCTGCCGGTGCAGGTCCTCGACCGGATGCGGTCGGACCGTGTGCTGCGGCGATCAACCCCGGCCCGCGTTTACGACCCCCAGGGTGGTCGGCCGCCCAAGAACGGCGGCGAGTTCATCTTCGGCGACCCCGCCACCTGGGCCACTGAGCAGGCGGCGACGGTCACCGACACCCGCCTCTACGGCACCGCGACCGCACGGGCCTGGGATCGGCCGCATCCACGGCTGACACGGCGACCGGCATGGGCCGACCACGAGGGACCGCTGCCGATCATCGAAGGCACCGTGATCCGGCTCCGGGTCGACCACCTGCCCGGCGGCGGTGACCCGAAACCGGTGTGGCTGTGGTGGTCCCGAACCGACGCCTCCGAGGCAGACGTCGACCGCTGCTGGCAGGCGTTCCTGCGCCGATTCGATATCGAGCACACGTTCCGCCTGTTCAAAGCAAAACCCTCGGATGGACCGCCCCCAAGCTGTGCGACCCCGAGGCCGCCGACCGCTGGACCTGGATCGTCATCGCCGCCCACGTCCAACTCCGGCTGGCCCGGCCCTTGGCCGCCGACCTGCGCCGCCCGTGGGAGAAACCCTTGCCAGCCAATAAACTCACCCCCGCCAGGGTCCGCCGCGGGTTCCGGAAACGAGGTCTGATGACGTGTGCTCCCGTGTGAACCCGTCTGGGGTCGCGTGAGAGGGTGCAGGTCGCTAACGAACGACTAACAGACGATCAAGAGGCCGGTCCCGGGCTCTCCGGAACCGGTCCCGTGACCTGCTATTTCGTGTCGGGACGGCGGGATTTGAACCCACGACCCCTTGACCCCCAGAAACTGGCAGGTCGAAGGTACGTTCGACCGATGCAGGATGCGCGGCCCGTAGACGTTCGCTGACGTCCGGCCAGAACCGCCCCAGTTGCTGTACTTCTCGGCTGTACTCCAGCCGTCGCGCAAGGCCCTGGCTTGGGAGCGGAGGTAGACGGAGGCGGCGTCCCACACCCTCGCGTACGTGCTACGAGAACCCCAACAGGCCTCGCAGGTCTTTGGCCTCTGTGGTGAGACGTTCTTCCGGGATTGTCGGCTCCGACCCATCTTGTGGGAGCAGCGGGAAGGGCCTACCGGGTGTCGGATCGTTCGCGGCATACCTTGGCACAAGGTGAGTGTGCAAATGAGGGAGACTGTTTCCGAGTGTCTCGTAATTCATCTTGAGAGGCCGGTAATGCTGCGCTAGAGCATGAGCGACCTTCAAGACGTCGAGCCAGTAGGAAGAAGCCTCCTGTTCGCTCAATTCGTACGGCTCTGTCACATGACGTCCGCGCCATATAACGAGCGTATACCCTCGCTGGATGTTAGCTCTCTGTAGAACCGCATCCGTATTTTCGCTAGCAAAAATACGCATACCATAGATGTCGCTGTCAAGCCTATCGGACTCGCACATCTCGCACCCTACGCCACGCGTGAGGTCACTCCAATTCGAAGGCCACTGTTTCGTCATCGTGCAATGTCCCCCTCGGACCATTCATACGCGAATTCGTGTCGATCGCCTACGTAGAGGTCTTCTGCCACCTGCAGCGTACGGCCGTCCCTGTCGTAGTCCACATCCCACATTCGCACTATGGGGACACCTGGGCTGAGGTCGAGGAGTTCGGCCTCACCGGGGGTTGGCATACGCGCTTGGAAGACTTCAATGCCACGGAAAAAACGGTGTCCGAGGCTCTCGATGAATTCGTCAGGACCTTCCGGCAGTGGGTCAGGTGACTCTAGGCGCGTGTTCTCGGCAACCCAGAGCGGATAATAGCTCGTCGAGATCACGGCCGGAATGTCATCTAGCATCTGAAGTCTTTTGCGGATCACGACTTCCTGGTCCTGAGGAATTTGCAGCCATGCAGCGGCCTCTGGGGAGACTCGCGCCCGGCCGACTTCTAGCATTCGGCGGGACGGTACCTGCCCGTGGTCGATCGCCTGGACGTCGAAAATCGGCTTGCCTGAGGATCGATGGACCGCGTGACGTCGTGCGGCGGAGATTCGCCGCAGCGGGGGGCGATCTCGAACGAATGTTCCACGTCCAAATTCGGTTCGGACTAGACCTTCTGAACGTAGAAGGGAAATCGCCTTACTGGCCGTGCTTTTCGAAGTCGAATATTGCTCGATCAATTCTCGCTCTGAGGGCAGGATGGCCCTGGGAGGGAGTTCGCCGGACAGGATTGCCTGCCGCAGGTCGGCCGCGATCTGCCGACTCAGAGATAGACGCTCGGTCATCAGTGCACCTCCCGGACCTCCGACACTACAGGCCCCCCTAGAGAGATCTCCGCAGGGTGGCTGGTCACGTCCCGTCACGGGCACCGACGAACTTCGGCGACCCTCTTGACAATCCTCCCTAGGGAGGAGCATGGTCCAGATAACCACCCTAGGGAGGTTGCCCTAGGGGGCAACGAGGGAGCCCTGACGGGGTGGCCGCCCCGTCAGGGCCGTGCACCGGATGATTGGAGTCCTCACGATGCAAGGTCAGGCTATCCCTCAGGTCTTCAGGCCGGGGTTGACCAAGCTGCTGTACACCATCGCCGAGACCCGGGTGTTGCTGTCGCTCAGCAAGACCGTGGTCTACGAGCAGCTCAACGCCGGGCGGTTGCGCTCGGTGCACCAGGGACGCACCCGTCTCATCCCGGCGACCGCGATTCTGGAGTACGTCGCGCTACTGGAACGCGAGTCCGCGGTGGACTCGCCGGCGGGCGGGCCAGCCGACACCGAGCCGGGCCAGGACGCGCCCTCGTGGTCGGTCGGCTCTGGCGGGGGCAGCGCGCCGCGCATGGACGACTCGTTCCTGCGCGTGCACCTGTGGCGGTCCACCGGATGCCACGACCAGTCGTGGGAGCTGTGATGGCTGGCCGCGGCAACACCCTCCAGGGCACAGCACCCGGGCGGGCCCGGGCGGGGGAGATGCAGGCGGCGATGGCCGAGGCGGGCCTGAGCGGCTTGTCCTACGGGCAGCTGGCGGTGGCGCTGGCTGCTTCGGACATGCCCGACCAGCGCCAGGACGACGTTCCGGCCGAGTGGCTGGCCAAGTGGGCCCGGCAGGGCGTTGACCGGCTCAGCGTGCGAGGTGTGCGGGAGCTGGACGAGTGCTCCATCCGGGTCAACCTCGCCTTCCTCGACGGGCACCTGACGCGGGCCGGACACGCCGCGCTGGTCCGCCAGATGTGGGGTTCGAACCGGCGCCGCCAGCTCAGCCATGACCTGGCCTGCCGTGCTGGTCACTGGCCGGGCGGCGGCCGGTGAGCGCGGCGAGCAGGATCGAGTGGACCGAGGCCAGCTGGAACCCCACGACCGGATGCGACCGCGTCTCGGCCGGGTGTGACAACTGCTACGCGCTCACCATGGCAAAGCGCCTCAAGGCCATGGGGCAGCCCCGCTATCAGGCCGATGGTGACCCGCGCACCTCCGGGCCTGGGTTCGGTCTCACCCTTCACCCCGAGGCGCTGGACCAGCCCTACCGGTGGCGCAAGCCCCGCCGGGTGTTCGTCAACTCCATGTCGGACCTGTTCCACGCCCGGGTGCCGGTGGGGTTTCTGACCCGCGTGTTCGAGGTGATGGCAGACAACCCGCGGCACACCTTCCAGATCCTCACCAAACGAGCCTCGCGGCTGCCGCGTATCGCGCACCGGTTGCCGTGGCCGCCGAATGTGCACCTGGGCGTGTCCGTCGAGAACGCTGGCCAGGCCCGCCGCGTCGAGGCCCTGCGCCAGGTCCCCGCCGCCGTCCGCTGGGTGTCGGCCGAGCCATTGCTGGGGCCGCTCGGCGCGCTCGACCTGACCGGGATCTCCTGGATCGTGATCGGCGGCGAGTCGGGCCCCGGCGCCCGGCCCATGGACCCCCGGTGGGTCCGCGACCTCATCGGGCAGGCCCGCCAGAGCCAGGCCGCCCCGTTCGTCAAGCAGCTCGGCTCGGTGTGGGCACGCCAGGCGGGAGCCGACCCCAAGGGCGGCGACTGGCGCCACTGGCCCGCACCCCTCCGCGTCCGCGAGTACCCGGGTGAGCCGTCGTGTTCCACCGCGGCCGGACGCTACTCCTCTGGAAGGGACCGGTAATGGATCACCTGGACGAGACCACCGACCGGCCGACCGGCTCCGACGATGACCGCCCGGCCGCCCGCCAGAGTGCGGCGGCGCCCGGGCTGCCCGGGGTCGGGCGGATCGCCCTGGGCAAGCGCGGTGAGCTGGCCTGCAAGGCCGTTCTAGTGGTGGTGGGTGCTCTGTACGTGGTGCTGATGTGGGTGTCCTACACCAACGCCCGCACGGCGCTGCTGGAGGCAGGGGAGCCTAGGCATCTGGCGGAGCTGCTCCCGCTGGGCTTCGACGTCGCCGGCACCGTTCTGGTGGCGCTGTCACTGGTGCTGGCCGTCAAGGAGTCGCGCGGCCAGCTGGTCACCCGGGTCTACGGGATCGTGCTGGTGGTGGTCAGCGCCGGAATCGGCGCCTGGTACGGGCACGCGGTCGGCGGCGGCTGGTTCACCTGGTTCGTGGCCGCGCACGCGCTGATGGCGGTCACCCTTGCCGTCTTCGCCGAAAGCGTGGCCTGGCTGCTGCGGGCTCGAATCGACGCCGCTATTGGCGTGGAACGCGTCCCGATGCTGCTGTGCGCGACCAATCCCGGCGCATGGCGTGAGGCGAACATGTACCGGCTGCGGCACCGCTCCCCGGTCTCTTCCGCCCTGGTGCTGCGATCGGAGAAGATCAAGGCGGTTTCCCGAGTGGTGGAAGCCGCCCAAGAGGACGCCGGATATAAGGGCGCGAAAGCCAAGAAGGTGCGGGCGGCGATCATGCGGGCGTGCCGGGACGGAACCCTGCCCGTCGAGGCGATCGAACGCGCCTGCGAAAGCGAAGACGGCTTGGACGAGGACGCCTCCCGCCGTCTGCTGGTCGATGCCGCCAAGGCGATGATGGCCAGCACCGCGACCGATGCCATTTTCGGTACCGACCCCCTGACCGAACTACTCGGCGGGCAGGGTGAGAACGATCCGAGGGCGATCCGGGAACGATTCGTACCTGAGCTGAGCTGGGGCGATACCCGAAACGGGAACGATCCGGGAACGATCCGGGGAACCGCCGGAAAGATTCTGGAACGCGGCCACAGTCTCAGCGACGAGCGCATGTCGAGCATTGTCGCCGCCATCGAAGAAGGCACCGGAAAACCCATGACGCTTTCTGAGATCGCCTACGCGCTGAGCATCAGTAAGACGAGGGCGATAACGATCCGGAATATCACTCCGAAAGTTAAGCAGAACGGCAACGCACGCCACCGGTAACCCTCCCTGCGGCCCCCTGTGCGGGGGTCTGACGCGCCCGAAAGAGTCCGCCAGACCCCCGCACTCCCAGCCCAGAGCCACGCCGCTTTCCTCACCTGCACCAAACGCACATGAAAGGTGCCCGCATGCCCTCAGAGGATGCGCCGACGCCCGACCGCCCGAGCCTGAGCGTCGGCTCCGGCCCGGAAACCATCCGCGTCCTGAAGGCCGAACTCGCGCGCGGGACGCTGCCCGACACCTACGTCTCGGCCGGGTCCCTGGTGCACATGGAGACCATCTCCGGCGGGCAGACGTCCCCGGCCGCCGACGAAGACTCGCCGCTGCCGGTCACCGCCAGCCCGATCACCCCGGCCACCCTGGCCGGGCTGCTGGCCGAACACGCCTACGTCTACCGGCTCCGGACCCGCAAGACCGGCAAGGCCGACCGAGAGATGGAGTTCTACGAGGAGGAGGTCACCCCGCCCCGCGACATCCTGGCCTCGGTGCTGGCAGGCAAGACCTGGCCCGGCCTGGCGCCGCTGCGCGGCGTCATCGGAGCCCCGGTCCTGCGCCGGGACGGCACCCTTCTCCAAGCCCCCGGGTACGACCCTGCCACCGGCCTGTATCTGGCATCCAAGGTCGCGCTGCCGACCGTCCCGGACGAGCCCACCGCCGAACAGGTGGCCGCCGCCCGCGACTTCATCCTCAACCGGTTCCTGTCCGACTTCCCCTGGTCCAGTGCCGCTGACCGGGCGAACTACCTCGCGCTGCTGGTCACCCCGATCCTGCGGCACTTCACCCGCTCTCTGACCCCGTTCGCGCTGATCGACGCGACCATGCCCGCCTCGGGCAAGTCCATCCTGACCGGCGGACCCGGGATGCTCTACGGGCAGCGCGTCGTCCCGTGGGCCTACACCGAGGAGGAACTTCGCAAGTCCATCACCGCCGTGCTGGCCGAACAGGTCGGCGTGGTGGTGTGGGACAACCTCGCCGAAGGCACCGTTATCGACTCCGCCACGCTGGCCCTGCTGGTCACGGTCGGGGTGTGGTCAGACCGCCAGCTGGGCGCGTCGCGCAACATCGCCACCGTCAACGACCGGCTGTGGATGGCCACTGGCAACAACCTCCAGGTCGGCGGGGACATGGCGTCGCGGACGGTGCGGGTGCACCTGGACCCTGACATGCCCCGGCCCGAGCAACGCGACCAGTCCCGGTTCGGGATCCCGCACCTGGACCAGTGGATCACCGTGCCCTCGAATCAGCTCACGGTGCTGTGGCATCTCCTGGTCCTGGTGCTCGACTGGACCGGCGACGGGGCGCCGCGCGCGGGCAAGGTCTCGATGCGGCAGTTCACCCCGTGGGCGCAAGCCCTGGGCGGGTTCCTGGCCCACCACGGCATAGACGGCTTCCTGGCCAACGCCGCCGAGGTGCGCGGCATCGACGAGGACGAAACCCGCTGGCACGCGTTCATGGCCTGCTGGCACGGTCTGCACGGCGACCGGCGCATGACCGCCGCCGAGCTGCGCAACTCCGGCGAGCCCGACCGCATCGGCTTCAAGGAACAGGACCGGTGGGACGGCCAGTTCATCACCACCCACACCGGCCGCCTGCCCAACGCGCTGTCGTTGGGGCGGCTGCTCGCCGGCCAGGTCGGGCGGTGGCGCGGCGACTACGTCATCCGATCCGGCAAGCACGAGCGCGGCAACCGGAACGTGTTCTGGGTCGAGCACCACCACGACGGAGGGCCGGATGCGTGACCGGTCCCGGAACCCGCTGAAACATCTCGGCATCTCGGCATCTCGGCAGATCTGCCCCCTACCTGCACAAACACTTGCCGAGATAGAACCCACCTCCGAAGGTCTATCTCGGCATCTCGGCACCGGTTGCCGAGATAGCCCCGGTTTGCCGAGATAGACCGAGAGCCCGCACCGCTATCTCGGCACGCATCACCGCAGCTCAGGAGCGTATTTGCCGAGATGCCGGGCTGCCGAGATGGTTTCGCCCCCCGCGCGCAGAGCGCAGCAGCATCCCCTCTCCCTCCCCCTGGGGTGCACCCCAAAGGGGATGCCTCAGCAACACCGGCCCCGACCCACCCTCACC
Organism: Actinomadura sp. 3N407; assembly: GCF_052245875.1. Lineage (NCBI taxonomy): Bacteria > Bacillati > Actinomycetota > Actinomycetes > Streptosporangiales > Thermomonosporaceae > Actinomadura > Actinomadura sp. 3N407. The sequence continues at coordinate 119,685 of NZ_JBQQBP010000022.1, read as the reverse complement.
ACGGCGGGAGGCGACGCGTCGCGCCTGCAGAGCCGACGCGTCGCCCCCGGCCGGAAAGGACACCCGTGAACGCCCCGACACCCGACCAGCTCACCGCCGCCGCGCTGGACTGCGCCGCCCGCGGCTGGCACGTCTTCCCCGTCACCCCCGGCGGGAAGCGGCCCGCCTTCCACAGGGAAGCACTCTGCCCCCGGACCGGACCCTGCGCCGGCGGCCACCTCAAGCCCGAGCAGCGCGCCACCCTCGACCCGGACCGCATCCGCCGCTGCTGGACGGCCGGGCCCTACAACATCGGCATCGCCACCGGCCCCTCCGGCCTGGTCGTCCTCGACCTCGACAAGCCCAAGCCCGGCGAGACCGCCCCGGCCGAGTGGGACCGGCCCGGCATCAACGACGGCGCCGACGTCTTTGCCGCGCTCTGCGAGCAGGCCGCCCAGCCGTTCCCGTTCGAGACCTTCGCCACCATCACCCGGCGCGGCGGCTGGCACCTGTACTTCACCGCCCCGCCCGGCCTGCGGCTGGGCAACACCACCGGCCGCCAGCGCAACGGGCTGGGCTGGTGCATCGACACCCGCGCCCACGGCGGCTACGTCCTCGCGTCTGGCAGCCACGTCGCCCTCCCCGACGGGACCGGCCCCTACCGCACCGTCCACGACGTCCCCCCGGCACCGCTCCCGGCCTGGCTGACCGACCGCCTCAACGCCGCCCCGCAACCCACGCCTGCACCCCCCCTGGAGTGCAGCCCCAACCCGGCCGGGCGTGTCAGTGACACGACCGCCTACGCCCATGCGGCACTCCAGGAGGAGGCCCAGCGGGTCAAGGTCGCCGTCACCGGCGGCCGCAACCACGCACTCAACAAAGCCGCCTACCACCTCGGCCAGCTAGTCGGCGCGGGCGCACTCGCCCACGACCACGCATACGACGCCCTATGGCACGCCGCCAGCGTCCACTTCGGCCCCCTCCACCACGACATGAGCCCCGACGAAGCCCACGCCACCATCACCTCCGGACTCACCGCCGGAACCCGCAACCCCCGCCAACTCCACCCCGGAAAGGCCGCCTAAATGAACGCCCTGACACCCGACCAGCACACCACCGCCGCGACCGCCTTGCTAGTGAGTCCCCCCAGGGGGGATCGCCAGTGACCCGCCGCGCGAACGGGGAAGGCTCGATCTTCCCGTACCGCAACGGCTACGCCGCCTACGTGTGGGTGACCACGCCAGCGGGGGAGCGCAAGAAGCGGTGGGTCTATGGAAAAGCGCGCGACGTCGTCCACGACAAGTACGTAAAGCTGCTCAACGAGGCGAAGCAACGGCCGATCGCCACGACGGTGCCGACCGTCGAGAAGTACCTGACGTACTGGCTCAGCGAGGTAATCGAGCCGAACCGCGAAGCTCAGACCTACGCGCAGTACGAGACCCTCGCGCGGCTGTACGTCATCCCCGCACTAGGGCGAAAGCGCCTTGATCGGCTGACCGTCCGGGACGTCCAAGCGTGGGTGAATAGGCTGCCCAAGACGTGCAGGTGCTGTGCACTGGGCAAGGATGCTGCCAGGCCGGAACGGCACTCGGACCCGCGCAAGCGGCGCAGATGTTGTGCGATCGGACGGTGCTGCAAGGCCTATCCGAGCCGTCGCACGATCCAGGCCGCGAGAAACACGCTGCGCGCCGCGCTCACACATGCCCAAACCGAAGAAATTCTCTCGCGCAACGTCGCTCGCATGGTCAAGCTGCCGACGATGCGCAAGCGGGTGCGCGGCAAAGCGTCCTGGAGCGTGGAAGAAGCCCGCGCATTCCTCGAATCAGCCCGAACTGAGAATGACCCGCTGTATGCCGCGTGGGTGCTGATCCTGGTCATGGGCCTCCGCAAGGGCGAAGTGCTCGGCTTGCGGTGGGAAGACATCGACATGGACGCAGGGGAGTTGACCGTCAGCATGCAGCTTCAGCGCGTGCGCGGCCAGCTCGTACACAAGGAGCGGACCAAGACCGAGGATTCGACCGGCGTCATGCCGCTACCCGCCATCTGCATCACAGCCCTACTGCTCCGCCAGGAACGCCAGAAGGCCGAAAGCGCCGCACGTGACGAGCGGTGGACCGGCAAGGGACTTGTCTTCACCACGCGCCCGGGACGCCCCATTGAGCCGCGGAACGTCAATCGCAGCTTCGCCTACCGGTGCGACCGCGCCAGCGTCCGCCCCATCCGGGTACACGACACGCGGCACACCTGCGGGCGACTCCTGGCCGCGCTGGAGGTTCACCCTCGGACGGCGATGCAGATTCTCCGCCACAGCCAGATCAGCATCACGATGGAGGTCTACACGGAGGTGCCGACCGAAGTCACCAGAGAGGCTCTCATGCGTCTAGGGGAGCGGTTGACTGGGCACTGATGGGCTCAAGTCCAGCATGCGCGGCACCGGGTGGCCGTAACTGGCCCGTCCAGTGCCGTGCATGCTCTTCAGTCGACCCATTCGACAGGCACAGGTCGTGAGATCCTGCTGGTCATGACTTGGGCTGTCATTGTGGCCATGTGCGCTCTGGCGTTCACTGTGGGCTCGTTCTGGTGGCTTCATGCGCGGCGTGGTCACCTTGAGTCGTACGAACCGCACTCGTTCGCGGCGAGCCTCGTCGGTCCGCTGAGGATCCGAGTCCCGCTCGTCCTCTACAACACAGGACCGGTACCCATCGTGGTCCAGAGCATCAGGCTTCGTGTTGGGGAGGAACCGCCACTGACCTGGATCACTACGCGATCCCAGCTTCGGCCGGGGAAAGGAGATGAGCACAGGTTCGCGGCCCCCTTCCCCGTGTTGGGGCGTTCAGCGCAGCAAGTCTTCGTTGAGTTCGGCAGGGACAACTCGCTTGAGGTCGAAGACCATGAGGTGCGGGTGGAAGTGAAGTTGGGCCACAAGAAAGACTGGATCTCGCTGCTGGCGTTCACCTTGCGAACCGGCCAAGTGAAGCATCCCAACTACATCACATACAGCAACGATCCCGAAGTGATCTCGTTGTCCTCATGACCTCGACCGCTCACAGCCCGGACAGGTTGTAGCTGTACATCGTGGCTGTACAAACGACTTGAGGCCATATCCGAGTGATCGGATATGGCCTGTGACCTGCGTCGGGACGGCGGGATTTGAACCCACGACCCCTTGACCCCCAGTCAAGTGCGCTGCCAAACTGCGCCACGTCCCGGTGCCCGCTGAAGCGGGCTTGATTACTGTAGCGCAGTCTGCGGGGTCGTGCGTACTGAGATATGGGCCTGCGGATCTCTGTTGGGCAGGCCTGATGGTGTCTTTGCGGGCGAGGGTGGCGGGGCTTGTCTGCCTGGGGCTGGTGTGCGGGTGCGGGGCCGGGGGAGGGGCTCGGTCGGTGAGCGGGAGTCCTGAGGCCGGGCGGTCGGCGTCGAAGGGTTCCCGGGCCGTTGTGCGGGTGCCGGAGGGGGTTCGGGCGTCGTTCGTGGTGTTCGATCGGGCGGCCGGGCGCGTGGTGGTGGAGCGGCGGCCGCGGCAGACGTTCCGGTCGGCTTCGCTGGTGAAGATCCTGATGGCGCTGGACCACATGCGGGAGCACCGGGTTTCTGCCGATGACCGGGCGTTGATGACGGGCATGTTGAGGTCGAGCGACGACGGGGCGGCGACCGAGTTGTGGCGGCGGGGCGGGCGGAAAGAGATCATCGAGCGGATGGTGCCGAGGGTGGGGTTGCGGGAGACGGCGCCGCCGCCCGCGGACAAGCCCGGGTTCTGGGGGTATACGGCGCTCAGTGCGCGGGACGTGGTGCGGACGTACCGGTATCTGCTGGAGGAGGCGCCGGAGGCGCACCGGGAGTTCGTGCTGGAGCAGTTGCGGAAGTCGACGCCGTGCGGGACGGACGGGTTCGATCAGACGTTCGGGATCCCGGAGGCGCTGGAGAGGCCGTGGGCCGTGAAGCAGGGGTGGTCGGGGTTCGGGGACGCTCCGGCGGGGCGGTGCCGTGGGGCGCAGCCGGCGGTGTGGCGGCCGGACCTCGGGCTCGGGCGGCCGGTGCTGCATACGACGGGGCTGGTGGGGAGCAGAAGATCGTGGTGGTGCTGACGCTGCATCCGGCGGGGACGTCGTTCGGGACGGCGGCGGCGCGGATCACGGCGTTGACGGGGCAGGTCTACCGGGCGGGGTGACGTGGGTCACAGGGCGGGGAACGGTTGTCCCCGTGGAGGGTCACCCGAAGCGGTGGGGGACGGGGGGCAACGGAAAACCCGGGCAAAGATCTGGACTGTTTACCCGGTTCTGGGCGAATAGTCCTTCGCTGACGTATGTAGCTTTTTTCTCCCAGGGCATGTGACGCCGAACGGGGGTCAGGGTTGGCGGAAGCGGAGGGCACCTTCGGGCAGCCCGGGGTCCACGTCGCGGACGTGGACGATCTGCGGGGCGCCGCGCACGACCGCGCGGTGCTGTCCGAGGCCCGGGTCGTGCTGGCCCGGCGGCTCGGTGTTCCGACGGGGGAGGCCCTGCAGCATCTGATCTGGCTCGCGCGGGACCTGGACATGGACCTGTCCGAGGCGGCGTCCCTGCTGGTGAAGGACGGCGGTGCCGGGCCGGTGGGGGCCGTGGCGGCCGGACGCCGCGCGCCCCGCGCCGAGGGCGGGACGGCGGAGCGCCAGGCCGTGCTGTCGGAGGCCGAGGACGTCCTGCGCCGGGTGACGGCCGAGGACACCGCGGGAGACGCGGAGCTCCTCGAAGGGATGCCGGACGATCCGATGGCGCGGGCGGTGCTGGACGCGGCGCTCGACTCGTCGGCCCATCTGGTCCCGGTCCGGGGGGCGGACGGCAACGTGGCGGACTTCCTCTTCGCGGATCTCAACGGTGTGGCGCATGACATGTTCGGGCGCGGCAGGGAGGAGCTGACGGGGCTGCGGCTGCTGCGGACGGATCCGGGTGCGGTGCTGAGCGGGCTCTTCGACGACTACGTGGAGGTGCTGGAGTCCGGCAGTCGCTTGGAACGTTCCTCTTTCTTTTACTCCACTGCCCAGCGCGGCCTGTCCCGCTCGTCCCGGATGAGCGTGCGGTGTGTTCCGGTGCCGACCGGCATCTGCGTGACCTGGCGGTACCACTACGCCGAGGACCGGACGGCGCGGCGGCTGGAGCGGGTCGAGCGGCTCGCCCTGATCGGGTTCGGCGAGTGGGACCTGGCGACCGGGGAGGCGGACTGGACGCCGCAGATGCTCGCCAACTACGGGCTCGTCCCCGACGAGGTGCCGCCGATGCCGCACGATCTTCCCAAGGTCGTGGCGGAGGACGATCTCCCGCTGGTCGAGGAGGCCGTGCAGACGATGTTCTCGCGGCGCGAGCCGGTGGAGGCCGAGCACCGCGTGATCGCCCAGGACGGGGCGCCGAGGCATCTGTGGATCTTCGCCGAGCCGGTGCTGGCCGAGTCGGGGCTGCCGGTCTCGATCAACATCGTCTCGCAGGACATCACGCGGCGGCGCGGGGTGGAGCGGGCGCTGGCCGAGACCCGGCGGCAGATGCTGAAGCAGCAGGAGCGGATGGCGCAGGAGCGGCGGGTGGCGGTGACGCTGCGCAGAGCGATCCTGCCGGACGAGGACGAGGTGGAGCGGCTGCCGGGCCTGGTCACCTCGATCCGCAGCCTGGCGGCGGAGAGCACCGCCCGCATCGGCGGGGACTGGTTCGCGACCCGCGTGCTGGCCGACGGGCGGGCGCTGGTGGCCATCGGAGACGCGGCCGGGCACGGCCTGCCCGCGGCCGCGGCGATGGCGCGCAGCCGCAACGGGCTGCTGGGCCTCGCCTGCACGGGGGAGCCGGCGGGACGGCTGGTGGGCTGGCTGAACGAGCTGGTCGCGACCATGGACCCGCCGGCGACGGGTACCGCCGTCGTGGCTCATTTCGATCCGGCGCGCCGCGTCGTGGAGTGGACGTGCGCGGGTCATCCGCCGCCGATCCTGATCCGGGACGGGCGGGCGGCGCCGCTGGAGGTCGTCCGCGACCCGATGCTCGGCGCGATGGTGGGCTGGGAGTACACGACGATCACCACCCGGCTCCTCCGCGGCGACATGCTCTTCCTGTACACCGACGGCCTCGTGGAGCGCAGGGACGCGGACCTCGACGAGCGGATCTCCCGGCTCACCGCCATCCTGCGGGACTGCTCGACGCGGCCGGGGCTGGTGCTGGAGGAGGTGCTGGCGCGGATGGAGCATGACCGGGCGGCGGACGACACCACCCTCTTCGCGCTGCGCGTGGAGTGACGAGAACCATGTTTGACCTGCGAAGACCTCGCCGTGTGACTTAGGCCTCACCTGAGCGGGGCGCGGACGGCCGGCATGTGGCGGAACGCCATGTGCCGGCCGTCGCCGTCCGCGGGTTCTTTACCTTCTGCCTGGTGGGCGGCAGCCCCCTGCGGAAGGGGGATGCGAGCCGGTCGCCGGGTGATCGGGAAGACATCGGGCCCTGACGCTGTTGGTGGTGTCTTGGAGGGCCTTTGAGCAGGCAAGACGGAGTTTTGTCGGTGATTTGCTTTCCTTGAGAAGGTTGGTACCTTCTATCCGAATCCCGCAGCGCGCCCCATGCGTTGCCACCGGCCGTTCCATGTACGGCCGAGGATCGCGGAGCGGTATCCGCACGCGATGCGCGCCACAGACGCGCGCCCCCTCACCGAGATCAGTCGCTGAGATCAATCCGAAAATCCAGCACCGCGTCCGCGGTGCGAGGCCGAGTCCGTCCCGGTCCACTCGACCGGAACGGAGCCGGGGACCCAGGTTCCAGGGGTGAATCGGCGCGTCCGAGAGTCGCGCCGTAGGGCTACTTCCATGCCCGAATCCGTCAGCTAACCCGGTAGGCGTCATGGGAGACAAGGAGATTCCCTGCATGACCGGTCGTTTCAATCGACTTTCCCTGAACAACATCACGGCCACGCTGAACAGCTTCACGGCCGAGGACAAGGCCGTCAGCGTCGCCGTCAGCGCGGTGCTCGCCGGAGCCGTCGGGCTCGCGGTCTTCAACCCGCTCACCGGTGACGCGGTCGCCGAGACCCCGGCCCAGGCGGCGGCGGCCGCCTCCGCCGAGAAGGGCACCGTCTCGAGCGAGTCCGAGGCCGTCTCGGCCTCCGACTACGTGGAGGCGGGCTACAAGGTGCCGCCGCGTGCGGTGGAGGCCTCCGAGGTGCTCGAACTGGCCGAGGAGCAGGTCGGCATCCGCGAAGGCCAGGACGGCCAGACCAAGTTCCACGAGTGGTACGTGTCGACCCCCCACGCCAAGGCCACGGCCCAGCGTGACGGCGGGTTCTCCGTCGACGCCTACAACGGCGCGCAGTGGTGCAACATGTTCGTCTCATGGCTCGGCGCCCAGACCGGCGTCAAGAACATGGGCTGGGACGCCTACACCGTCCAGCACGCCTCCTGGTTCGAGGACACCGACCGCTGGGGCAAGAAGGCCAAGCCCGGCTCGGTCGTGTTCTTCGACTGGGACAGGGGTTCCAGCATCAGTGCCATCGACCACGTCGGCATCGTCGTCAAGGACAACGGTGACGGCACCATCAGCACCATCGAGGGCAACACCAACAACGCGGTGCAGAAGAAGGTCCGCGACAAGTCCTTGGTCGTGGGGTACGGCTACCCCGACTACGCGGCCTGATCCAGCCCGCGGTCCACGATCGGCGCACCAGCGCGGTCCCTGATCGGAAGGCGCCCGGCATACCCGCCGGGCGCCTTCTGGCGTTCCCGGGCGATCTGCCCCCATGTCTCCGCCGAAGGCGGGTAATACCAACCGTTGACAGGCTTTGATCGCCCTTGGACCTTAGCGCGGCGTTCCTGGAAAGGAACCCTGCACGCGCGTCCGACCGGCGCATGGAAGGGAGCAACTGAGAGCAGAAGGCCGGATCGGACGCCACTGCCGGAGGCCTGGGGCGTCCCCCGGAACTCCAAGCCGTGGAGGGGAAGCCCATGCGCCCTGATGTGAGTGTAGTGGTGATCGCCTACAACGACGCGCGGAGGCTGCCACGGGCCGCCGCGTCGTCGCTGGGGCAGTCGCTGGGGGCCGTCGAGACGGTCATCGTCGACGACGCGAGCACCGACGGCACCGCGGAGATCGCCGACCGGCTCGCCGCCGCGCACCCGGGGCGGGTCAGGGCCGTCCACCTCCCGTCGAACTCCGGTGGCTGCGGCCGCCCGCGCAACGCCGGCATCGAGGCCTCCACCGGCCGGTACGTGATGTTCCTCGACAGCGACGACCTCCTGGACCGGCACGCCTGCCTCAACCTCCTCGGCGCGGCCGAGGACACCGGCGCCGACATCGTGTCCGGCCGGTGCGACCGGGTCTTCCTGGACCGGCCGGAGGACGCGCAGGCACGCGTCCGCCCCTGGTATCCCTGGCTCTACGAGCGCAGGGCCGTGTACGGGTCGCTGAGCGAGAATCCCGACCTCCTCTACGACACCCTGTCGACCAACAAGGCCTACCGGCGGGGTTTCCTGGAGGACCAGGGGCTGCGGTTCGTCGAGGAGCTCTACTACGAGGACCTGCTGTTCACCGCCGAGGCGTACCTGGCGGCCGGCCGGACCGCGCTGATCCCGCACCGGGTCTACAACTGGCTGGTGCGGGAGCCGGCGACGGCGCCGTCCATCTCCAACAGGCGCGCCGAGCTGGCCAACTTCGCCGACCGGCTGGAGATCCACCGGCGCATCGACGAGCTGTTCGCACTGCGCGGGGCCCACGACCTGCGGCGGGCCAAGGACGTCAAGTTCATCAACCACGACCTGCTGCTCTACATGCGGGAGCTGCGCGGCCGCGACCGGGACTACCAGGCGCGGTTCCTCGACCTGGCGGCCGGCTACGTGGCCGAGCTGGATCCCCGGGCGTTCGAGGAGGCCAATCCGCTGCCCGCGATCGCCGCCTACCTGGCCCGTGAGGGAGACCACGCGGGGGCGCTCGCCGCCGCCGAGTACGCCCCCGGCAGCCGGCCCGAGCTGCGCGCGCGGCTCGTGGAGCGGAACGGACGGGTCTACTGGGGCGGCGGCCGCCCGCGCAGGACTCTCGGCCGCCGCATCCTGGACGTCACCGGCCTCGGCTTCCATCAGCGGCCGCTGAACGAGCTGTGCCCGGGCAACACGGTGACGCGGCTGGAGATGCGCGCCGGCCGCGTCCACATGGCCGGGGACGTGCTCAACCCGCTGAACCGGATCCCCGAGGACGCCGACCTGTCCGGCACGCTGGAGTTCAGCGACCGGCGCCGCCCGGCCCGCAGGGCGAGGGTCCGGGCGGCCGTCCGGCACGAGGGCGACCGGCTCAGCTGGCGGGCCGAGTTCGACCCGGCGGCCCGGATCCGGCCGATCGGGTTCGTCGACCCGGTGTGGGACGTGCGGTTCCGCCTGCGGGTGGACGGCGAGGACGTGGTCACCCGGCCCGGCGCGGGCCGGGGTTCGCCTCCGCTGGACGGTGTCATGCTGCCCGTCCGGCCCCGGCTGACGCGGCTCGCCGCCGACCGGCTCAGCTCGCGCGTCACCGGGCGCGGGCAGCTGGCGTTCGTCCTGGAGGCGGGGAGCCCGGGGGCGCGGCTCGCCGGCGCGGTCGTGCGCCGCGCCACCGGGACCCCGCCCGGACGGGCGGCCCGGCGGGCACGGCGCCTGGGCCGGCGCGTCCGCCGGAAGCTGACCTCGCACCACACCAAGATCGTCGTGTTCAACCGGGTGCTGAGCCGGCTGCCCGTCCGGACGGGCCTGGTGGTCTTCGAAAGCCACATGGGGAAGCAGTACTCGGACAACCCGAAGTACATCCACCGGGAGCTGCGCCGGTCGGGCCGGCCGGTGAAGGCGGTGTGGTCGTACGCCTCGTCCCCCAAGGGGTTCCCGGACGACGCCAGGCTGGTCCGGCGCGGCTCATGGGCCTATTTCCTGGCGCTCGCGCGCGCCGGGTTCTGGGTGGACAACCAGGGCTATCCGGATGGTCTCCGCAAGCGGCGCGAGACCACCTACATCCAGACCTGGCACGGGTCGGCTTTCAAGCTGATGGGCCTCGACCAGCCGCGGCTCAAGAGCGGCCCGGCCTCGGAGCGGGCCCGGCTGCGGCGGATGGTGGAGCGATTCGACTGCTTCCTCGTCCGGTCCGAGCACGACGTGGAGACCTTGTGCGGCGGCCTCGGGGTCCGTTCCGAGCTGCTCCGGGCCGGCTATCCCCGCAACGATCCCCTGGTCAACGGCGTGGACGGCGACCCGGAACTGGCCGCCGAGGTTGCGGCCCTCCGCGACTCGCTCGGGCTGGACGACGGTCGCCGCGCCGTCCTGTACGCGCCGACCTTCGCCACCCTCCCGGACGGGCGCCCGGTCGGGGTGCTGGAGCCGCCCATCGACCCGGAGGTGTTCGCGCGGGAACTGGGGGAGGAGTTCGTGCTGCTCGTCCGGCCGCACTACCTGTGCCGGGCCGACCTCCCGCCCGGCGCCCGCGCGGTCGTGCGGGACGCCGGCGCCGCGCCCGACGTCACCCCGCTGCTGCTGCTCGCGGACGCGCTGATCACCGACCACTCCTCGATCATGTTCGACTTCGCGCTGCTCGACCGGCCGATCGTCCTGCACCTCCCGGACGGCAGGGACCGCAGGACCGGCTACTTCGACCTGGAGCCGCACGCGCCCGGGCCGATCACCCGCACCGAGGACGAACTCGTCGCCGCGCTCGCCGGCCTGGACGAGGCGGAGCCCGTCCACGCCGCCCGGCGCCGCGCGTTCGCCGAGCGTTTCGGCGAGCACGACCGCGGCACCGCCGCCCGGACGGTGGTGGACCGCTACTTCCCGCCCGCACAACCGCAACGCCACAGGGGGAACAGGCATGGCCGCACCGCGTGACGTCTTCATCGTGTGCAACAACACCGACGGCATGGGCGGCCTGCAGCGCTGGGCGCACCACATGGCGAGGCTGATGGCGGGACGCGGCGACCGCGTCACCCTCGTCGGGATCACCCGCGGGCCGGAGTCGTACCACCACGGCCGCGACGGCTCCTACGCGGTCGAGGTGCTGCACGAGGACTGGCGTCCGCCCGCGATGGCGTGGCGCCCGAAGAGGCTCCGTCAGCGCATGGACGTGCGCGCACGCGGGCGGGACCTGTGGCGGACGATGGCGCAGCGGCGCGGCGCCGCCCGCTTGTCGGAGCTCTTCGCCGCGGCCGGGCCCGGATCGGTCGTCATCGTGGGGCAGGTGTGGGCGATGGAGTGGGTGAGGCTGGCCGACACCTCCGGGCTGCGCGTCGTGGGCATGAGCCACGAGTCGTTCGCGGCCACCTGCGCGTCCTCGCGGTACCGGCGGGTCAGGGAGCACTACGCGGACGTGGACCGGATGCTGGTGCTCACCGCGGAGGACGCCGACGCCTGGGCCAGGGACGGGATGACCAACGTGGACTACATCCCGAACGCGCTGCACGTCGCCCCCAGCGTCCACCCCACGCTCGATCTTCCCGTCGTCGCCTGTGTCGGCCGCCTGTCGTACGAGAAGGGCGTGGACATGATGCTGGAGGCGTGGGAGCGGGTCGCCGCGCGCCGTCCCGGCTGGCGGCTGCACGTCTACGGCGGCGGGCCGGACGAGGCGGCGCTGCGCGAGCGGGTGGACGCCGCCGGGCTGTCCGGCTCGGTGGAGTTCCGGGGCGTGGTCGCCGATGTCGAGGAGGCGCTCGTCGAGGCGTCGATCTTCGCGCTGCCGTCGCGGGCCGAGGGCTTCCCGATGTCGGTGCTGGAGGCGATGGCGTACGGGCTGCCCACGGTCGCGTTCGACTGCGCGCCGGGCGTCCGGGCCCTGATCGGGGACGGTCGGGGCGGCGTGCTCGTCGAGCCGGGCGACATCGCCGCGTTCGCCCGGGAGCTGGAACGCCTGATGGGGGACCCGGATCTGCGCCGTGCCGTGGGCGCCGAGGCCCGCGCGTCGGTGCTGCGGTTCCATCCGGACGCGGTGCTCGCCCGCTGGGACAGGCTGTTCGACCTCCTCCACCGCACCCTGCCGTCCGCCGCCGGGGAACCGGAGGAGGGCACGCCGGAGAGGTCCGTGGCGAAGAGGCCCGTGGCGGAGGCCGCGGAAGGCGAGGCCGGGCGGACCGCGGCGCGCGTCCCCGGGCCTGCGGAGGGGCCCGAGGCGGAGCGGGCGGCGGAGCCCGCACCCCGGGGGTGATTCTTTCTAACAACTGTTTGGTAGAGTACACGGCGTGAACCAGAACGAGTCCCCGGCGGACCGGGCGTTCCGCGCCGAGGTCCGCGACTGGCTCGAGGCCAACCTGTCCGGCGAGTTCGCCCACGCCCGCGGGCTCGGCGGGCCCGGGCGCGAGCACGAGGCGTTCGAGGAGCGGCTGGCCTGGGAGCGGCACATGGCCGCCGCCGGCTGGACGTGCGTCGGCTGGCCCGAGGAGTACGGCGGACGCGGCGCCACCCTCGAACAGCAGGTCATCTTCCACGAGGAGTACGCGCTGGCCGACGGGCCCGCCCGGGTCAACCACATCGGCGAGAACCTCCTCGGCCCCACGATCATCGCGTTCGGCACCGACGAGCAGCGCGCCCGCTTCCTCCCGCCGATCGTGGCCGTCGAGGAACTGTGGTGCCAGGGTTACTCCGAACCCGGCGCCGGCTCCGACCTCGCCAACGTGCAGACCCGCGCCGAACGGGACGGCGACCACTGGCTGATCAACGGCCAGAAGGTCTGGACGTCGCTGGCCCTCGAATCGGACTGGTGCTTCCTCATCTGCCGGACCGAGCCCGGATCGTCCCGCCACCGCGGCCTGTCGTACCTGCTCGTCCCCATGAAGCGGGACGGCGTGGACATCCGTCCGATCGTCCAGCTCACCGGCACCTCGGAGTTCAACGAGGTCTTCTTCGACGACGCCCGCACGGACGCCGGGAACATCGTCGGCGCGCCCGGCGAGGGCTGGAAGATCGCGATGGCCACGCTCGGGTTCGAGCGGGGCGTCGCGACGCTCGGCCAGCAGGTCGGGTTCCGGCGCGAGTTCGAGGGCGTCGCCGACCTGGCCCGCCGCACCGGCGCCATCGGAGACCCGCTGCTGCGCGACCGTCTGACCAGGTCGTACATGGGCCTGGAGATCATGCGGCTGAACGCCGTGCGGACCATGGCGGGCGTCGCCGCCGGGGCGCCCGGGCCCGAGTCGTCCATCTCCAAGCTCGTCTGGGGCACCTGGCACCGCGAACTGGGCGAGCTGGCCATGGACGTCCTCGGCGCCGCCGGAATGGTCGCCGACGGAGGGCGGGGGCGGGCCCCCGAAAAGGGGACGGAGGAAACACAGCCTTACGACCTGAACGACTGGCAGCGGCTGTTCCTGTTCTCCCGCTCCGACACGATCTACGCCGGGTCGAACGAGATCCAGCGCAACATCATCGCCGAGCGGGTGCTCGGGCTCCCCCGGGAACCGGCCGCAGGCAGGGAGGCACGCGGATGACCCCGCCCTACGTACCCGGGCACGGGCTGCTCGATGACCGCGCCGTCGTGATCACCGCGGCGGCCGGCGCCGGGATCGGCGGCGCCACCGCCCGCCGCTGCCTGGAGGAGGGCGCACGCGTCCTGATCTCCGACGCCCACGAGCGGCGCCTCACCGCGTCCGCGCTGGAGCTGGAGAAGGAGTTCGGCGCCGACCGGGTCGCCTCGCTGCCCTGCGACGTGACGTCCGAGGAGCAGGTCCAGGCCCTCTACGACCTGGCCGTGGAACGCTTCGGGCGCATCGACGTCGCCGTCAACAACGCGGGCCTCGGCGGGACGGCCGACCTGGTCGACATGACCGACGACCAGTGGAGCCGCGTCCTCGGCATCACCCTCACCGGCACGATGCGCTGCACCCGCGCCGCCCTGCGGATCATGCGCGGCCGGGGCTCGGGCGTCATCGTCAACAACGCGTCGGTGATCGGCTGGCGGGCGCAGAAGGGCCAGTCCCACTACGCCGCGGCCAAGGCCGGCGTCATGGCCCTGACCCGCTGCTCCGCGCTGGAGGCCGCCGACTTCGGCGTCCGCGTCAACGCCGTCTCGCCGTCCCTCGCGATGCACCCGCACCTGGTGAAGGTGACCTCCGGGGAACTGCTGGACGAGCTGACGCGCCGCGAGGCGTTCGGCCGCTACGCGGAACCGTGGGAGGTGGCCAACGTCATCGTCTTCCTGGCCAGCGACTATTCCTCGTACATGACGGGCGAGGTCGTCTCCGTCTCCTCTCAGCACGCATAGGGAGAACGATGAGTCCACGACGGCGCGACGCCGAGGGCACGGCCGCCGCCCGCGCGGGACGGCGGGCCGAACTGCTCGCCACGGCCGCCGAGGTGTTCGCCTCCCAGGGGTACTCCGCCACCACCGTCCGGAAGGTGGCCGACGCCGCCGGCATCCTCGGCGGGAGCCTCTACTACCACTTCGACTCCAAGGAGGCGATGGCCGACGAGATCCTCTCGACCTTCCTGGACGAGATGTGGGCCTCCTACGACCGCGTCCTGGAGGCCGGGCTCAGCGCGCGCGACACCCTGGAGGGCATCGTCGTCGAGTCGTTCCGCTCGATCGACCGGCACCGGCCCGCCGTCGTCCTCTACCAGAACGAGTCCAAGCACCTCGCGACGAGCGAGCGGTTCCACTACCTGCACGAATCGCGGCGCAGGTTCGAGGAGATGTGGCTGTCCCTGCTGGAGAGGGGCGTGGAGGAAGGCGTGTTCCGCGCCGACCTCGACCCGAGCCTCGTCTACCGGTTCATCCGCGACACCGTCTGGGTCGCCGCCAACTGGTACCAGCCCGGCGGGCGGCTGTCCGCCGACGACATCGCCAAGCAGTACCTCGCCATGTTCCTCGAAGGGATCCAGGCGAGCTAGGTCCGTACAAAGGAGAACCCCATGGCCGAGGCATACATCGTCGACGCGGTCCGCGCTCCGGTCGGGCGGCGCGGCGGCGGCCTGTCCGGCGCGCACCCCGCCGACCTCGGCGCGCACGTGCTGACGGCGCTGATGGACCGCACGAAGGCCGACCCGGCCGCCGTCGAGGACGTCGTGTTCGGCTGCGTCGACACCCTCGGGCCGCAGGCCGGCGACATCGCCCGCACCTGCTGGCTCGCCGCCGGGCTGCCCGAGGAGGTCCCCGGCGTCACCGTCGACCGGCAGTGCGGCTCCTCCCAGCAGGCCGTCCACTTCGCCGCGCAGGCCGTCCTGTCGGGGACGTCCGACCTGGTCGTGGCCGGCGGCGTGCAGAACATGTCGCAGATCCCGATCGGGTCCGCGATGACGGCCGCCGCGCCGCTCGGCTTCACCGAGGGGCCCTTCGCCGGCTCCAAGGGCTGGACGCGCCGCTACGGCGACGCCGAGGTGACGCAGTTCAACGGCGCCGAGATGATCGCCCGCGACTGGGACCTGTCCCGCGAGGAGATGGAGGCGTTCGCCTACGAGTCGCACCGGCGGGCCATCCGCGCGATCGACGGGGGACGGTTCGAGCGCGAGATCGCCCCCTACGAGGGCGTCACCACCGACGAGGGGCCGCGCCGCGACACTACCCGGGAGAAGATGGCGGGCCTGAAGACCCTCGTGGACGGCGGGCGCCTCACCGCGGCGGTCTCGTCCCAGATCTCCGACGGCGCCGCCGCGCTCCTCATCGCGTCCGAGCAGGCCGTCAAGGACCACGGCCTCACCCCGCGCGCCCGCATCCACCACATCTCCGCGCGCGGAGAGGACCCGATCCGGATGCTGTCCGCGCCGATCCCCGCCACCGCGTACGCGCTGAAGAAGACCGGGATGACGATCGGCGACATCGACGCCGTCGAGATCAACGAGGCGTTCGCGTCCGTCGTGCTCGCCTGGCTGAAGGAGACCGGCGCCGACCCGGCGACGACCAACCCCAACGGCGGCGCCATCGCCCTCGGCCACCCGCTCGGCGCCACCGGCGCCCGCCTGATGACCACCCTCCTGCACGAGCTGGACCGCACCGGCGGGCGCTACGGCCTCCAGACCATGTGCGAGGGCGGCGGCCAGGCCAACGTCACGATCATCGAGCGTCTCTGACCGTGGACGTGTTCGAACCGGCCCGGCTCGGGCCGCTGACCCTCCGCAACCGCGTCATCAAGGCCGCCACCTTCGAGGGGATGACGCCCGACGCGGTGGTGACCGACGACCTGATCGAGTACCACCGCCGTCCCGCCGCCGGGGGAGTGGGCATGACGACGGTCGCGTACTGCGGGGTCGCCCCGGAGGGACGCACCGAGCGGGGGCAGATCTGGATGCGGCCCGACGCCGTCCCCGGCCTGCGGCGGCTCACCGACGCCGTCCACGCCGAGGGCGCCGCCGCGTCCGCGCAGATCGGCCACGCCGGGCCCGTCGCCGACGCCGGTTCCAACAAGCTGCCCGCCGTCTCGGCCGGGCGGTTCTTCAACCCGCTCGGCATGCGCTTCACCAAGGTCGCCACCGCCGGGGACATCGAGCGGATCACCCGCGCGCACGCCGAGGCCGCCCGCCTGGCGATCGAGTCGGGCTTCGACGCCGTCGAGATCCACTTCGGGCACAACTATCTGGCCAGCTCGTTCCTCAGCCCCCGCCTCAACCGGCGCAAGGACGCCTACGGCGGGCCGATCGAGAACCGCGCCAAGGTCGCGCTCGGCATCGCCCGCGCCGTCCGCGACGGGGTCGGCGACCGCATCGCCGTCACCGCCAAGCTCAACATGCGCGACGGCGTCCGCGGCGGCCTGGAGATCGACGACAGCCTGTACGTCGCGCGCCGCCTCCAGGAGGAGGGCACGGTCGACGCGCTGCAGCTGACCGCCGGCAGCTCACTGCTCAACCCCATGTACCTGTTCCGCGGCGAGATGCCCATCCCGGAGTTCGCCGCCAACTACAAGCTGCCGATGCGCGCCGGCATCCGCATGTTCGGCAAGAGGTTCCTGCGCGTCTACCCCTACCAGGACGCCTACCTGCTCGAACACGCCCGCAGATTCCGCGCCGAACTCGACCTGCCGCTGATCCTGCTGGGCGGCATCACCGACCGCGAGACCATGGACACGGCGATGGCTGAGGGCTTCCAGTTCGTGGCCATGGCCCGCGCCCTGCTCCGCGAGCCCGATCTGGTGAACCGCATCGCCGCCGACCCGTCCACCCCGTCCCTGTGCATCCACTGCAACCGCTGCGTCCCCACGATCTACAAGGGCACCCACTGCCCCGTCATCCCGGCCTGACCGGGAGGATGGGGCGATGATCGACATCGCGGGATGGGCACCGGAACCACGGGAGACGGTCGAGGTCATCGGCGCGGCGCCGTCGGCGGCGCTGGCCGGTGTGCTGGACGTCGAGCCGCCCGGGGAGGAGCTGCCGCCGCTGTGGCAGTGGCTCCACTTCCTCGAACGTCCCGCGCGACGCGAGCTGGGCGCGGACGGACACCCGCGTGAGGGACG
This sequence comes from Actinomadura sp. 3N407, assembly GCF_052245875.1. Classification (NCBI taxonomy): domain Bacteria; kingdom Bacillati; phylum Actinomycetota; class Actinomycetes; order Streptosporangiales; family Thermomonosporaceae; genus Actinomadura; species Actinomadura sp. 3N407. The sequence continues at coordinate 102,336 of NZ_JBQQBP010000022.1, read as the reverse complement.
GTTCCTGCCGCCGATCCCCGACCGGAGCCGGATGTTCGCCGGCGGACGGTTCCGGGTCCACGAGCCGCTGCGTGTCGGGGACGCCGTCACCCGCCGGGACGAGCTGGCCTCCACGGCCGTGAAGAACGGGCGCAGCGGCGAGATGCTGTTCGTGACCGTGCGTCACACGTTCCTTCGCGGTGGTGTGGAGATCGCGGTGGAAGAACAGGATCTCGTCTACCGCAGCGGCGGCGCGGCCTCCCGTCCGGCCGAGGTGTCGTTCGAGGCACCGCAGGTGAAGGCGCCGTGGACGTTGCCCATGGCCGCCGACCCCGTGCTGCTGTTCCGGTTCAGCGCGCTCACCTACAACGCCCACCGCATCCACTACGACGAGACCTACGCCACCGAGGTGGAGGGACACGGCGGGCTCGTCGTGCACGGGCCGCTGCTCGCGATCCTGTGCCTGGAGCTGCCGCGCCGGGCGGGCCTGAAGGTGACGGAGCTGTCGTTCCGCGCCCGGAGGCCCGTCTACGCGCGGCAGCCGTTCGTGGCGGCCGGGTCCCCGGACGGGAAGCTGTCCATCGAGGCGCCGGGCGGTGCCACCGCGATGACCGCCGCGTTCGCCTAGGCGGCGGTGACCGGCGTCTCCGGGACGGCGGGTCCGCCGCGGCGCTCCGCCGCGATCCGCAGCACGTACCGCTTGATCTCGTCGGCGACGTCCTCGCGGCCCCAGCCCAGCCGGGGCGCGAGAAGCTCGGCGACATGGGAGGCCGCGGCGATGCCGCCGTCCCGCTCCTCGATCGAGATGCGCAGGCGCCGGGCCAGGACGTCCTCCAGGTGCAGGGCGCCCTCGTGCGTTACCGCGTAGACCGCCTCGGCGGACAGGTAGTCCTCGGCGCCGGGGACGGGCGCGCCGAGCACCGGGTCGTCCGCGATCAGGTCGAGGACCTCGCGGGCGCACGACCCGTACCGGTGCAGCAGGTGCTCGACCCGCGCGACGTGCAGGCCGGAGTCTGCGGCGAGGCGGCGCCGCTCGTTCCACAGCACCTCGAACCCGACCGCGCCGAGGATCGGCAGCCGGCCCGTGACCGACGCGGGGACGGCGTCGTCCAGGCCCTCGGCGACCACGTCCACCGCGTCCCGCGCCATCACCCGGTAGGTGGTGAACTTGCCGCCGGTGACCACCACCATGCCGGGGACCGGCTCGGCGACGGCGTGCTCGCGCGACAGGCGGGTCGTGTCGTCCATCTCGCCCGACAGCAGGGGCCGCAGCCCCGCGTACACGCCTTCGATGTCGTCATGCGTCAGCGGGGTCCGCAGCACGGCGTTGGCCTGGTCGAGCAGGTAGCCGATGTCGGTGTGGGCGGCGACCGGCTCGTCCGGGCCGTCCTCGTGCGGGGTGTCAGTGGTGCCGACGAGCCAGTGCCGGCCCCACGGGATGATGAACAGCACGCTCTTGGACGTCCGCGTGATCAGGCCGGTGTCCATCGGGATCCGGTCGCGCGGCACCACCAGGTGGACGCCCTTGGACGCCTGCACGCCGAACGCGGCCCGCGACCCGGTCATCGCCTGCGCGCCGTCCGTCCACACCCCGGTCGCGCACACCACGCGCCGGGCCCGCACGGCGATCTCCCGTCCGCCCTCCAGGTCCAGGACGTGGGCGCCGGTCACCCGCTCGCCTTCGCGAAGGAAGCCGGTCATCTCCGCGCGGGTGGCGACCTTCGCGCCGTACTGCGCGGCGGTCCGGGCGACCATCATCGTGTAGCGGGCATCGTCCACCTGCGCGTCGTAGTACTGGATCGCGCCGACCAGCGCGTCCGACCGCAGGGCCGGCGCCTCCCGCAGGGCGCCGCGCCGCGTCAGCTGCCGGTGACGGGGAAGCGCACGGGAACCGCCCATCGAGTCGTACAGGGTGACGCCCGCACTCACGTACGCCCGCTCCCAGACCCGGTTGCGCAGCGGGTAGAGGAACTGGACGGGACGCACCAGATGCGGAGCGAGCCGGTGCAGGAGCAGGCTTCGCTCCCGCAGCGCCTCCCGGACGAGCCCGAAGTCGCGCTGTTCGAGATAGCGAAGCCCGCCGTGGATCAGCTTGCTGGAACGGCTGGAGGTTCCGGCCGCCCAGTCCCGCGCCTCCACGAGGGCGACGGACAGGCCCCGCGAGATCGCGTCGAGGGCCGCGCCGGCGCCGACGATGCCGCCGCCGACGACCAGGACGTCGAACTCGGTCTCGGCGAGGTCGCGCAGGGTGTCCTCGCGGTACCGCGGTCCGAGGGCTACGGATGTCACTGCATGCTCCCGAAAAGAGATCGATCGAGTGTCCCGCCGCCGGGTTGCGGCGAGTTGTCGTCCAGGGGGCCTGCAGGACGACAACTCCCCGCGACTCGGTTGACGTTGACCGGCCGTCAGTCCAGTTCGACCCAGTCGAGGGTGCGGCTGACGGCCTTCTTCCAGCCGGCGTAGCCGGTCTGGCGTTGCCGGTCGTTCCAGGTGGGTTCCCAGCGGCGGTCTTGGTTCCAGTTCTGGCGGAGTTCGTCGGTGGTGTTCCAGAAGCCGGTGGCCAGGCCGGCGGCGTAGGCGGCGCCCAGGGCGGTGGTCTCGGCGACGACGGGGCGGGAGACCGGGACGCCGAGGATGTCGGCCTGCATCTGCATGCACAGTTCGTTGGCGGTGACGCCGCCGTCGACCTTGAGGACGTCCAGGGAGACGCCGGAGTCCTCGCGCATGGCCTCGACGACGTCGCGGGATTGGTAGCAGATCGATTCCAGGGTGGCGCGGGCCAGGTGGGCGTTGGTGTTGAAGCGCGACAGCCCGACGATGGCGCCGCGGGCGTCCGAGCGCCAGTAGGGGGCGAACAGGCCGGAGAAGGCGGGGACGAAGTAGACGCCGCCGTTGTCGTCGACCTGCCGGGCCAGGGCTTCGCTCTGGGCGGCGCCGGAGATGATGCCGAGCTGGTCGCGCAGCCATTGCACCGCCGACCCCGTCACCGCGATCGACCCCTCCAGCGCGTAGACCGGCTTCTCCTGGCCGAACTGGTAGCACACCGTCGTCAGGAGGCCCTGCGAGGAGCGGACGAGTTCGTTGCCGGTGTTGAGGAGGAGGAAGTTGCCGGTGCCGTAGGTGTTCTTGGCCTCGCCGGGCGCGAAGCACACCTGCCCGACCGTCGCGGCCTGCTGGTCGCCGAGCGCGGCGGTCAGCGGGACCTCGCCGCCGAACGGTCCGTCCGGACGCGTCAGGCCGTAGCCGCCGGGCGTGGAGGACGGCTTGATCTGCGGAAGCATCTGCCGCGGGATGCCGAAGAACGACAGGAGTTCGTCGTCCCAGTCGAGGGTCTCCAGGTCCATCAGCATGGTGCGGCTGGCGTTGGTCGGGTCGGTGACGTGCACACCGCCGTCGGTCCCGCCCGTGAGGTTCCACAGCACCCAGCTGTCGGTCGTGCCGAAGATCGCGTCGCCGTTCTCGGCCGCTTCGCGGACGCCGTCGACGTTCTCCAGGATCCACTGGATCTTGCCGCCGGAGAAGTACGTGGCCGGGGGGAGTCCGGCCTTGCGCCGGATGACGTCCCCTTTGCCCTCCCGCTCCAGGGCGGCGGCGATGCGGTCGGTGCGGGTGTCCTGCCAGACGATCGCGTTGTAGTACGGGCGGCCGGTCCGCCGGTTCCACACCACCGTCGTCTCGCGCTGGTTGGTGATGCCCAGCGCGGCCAGGTCGGCATGGCCGAGATCGGCCTTGTTGAGGGTGGACTGGACGACGGCGCGGGTCCGTTCCCAGATCTCGGTGGGGTTGTGCTCGACCCAGCCCGCCTGCGGCAGGATCTGGTCGTGTTCGAGCTGGTGGCGGGCGATCTCGTTGCCGCCGTGATCGAAGATCATGAAGCGGGTGCTCGTGGTGCCCTGGTCGAGCGCTCCGACGAAGTCAGCCATGCGTGGGTTCTCCTGGGATGGACGGGCGGAGGGGAACGGGGCGGTTCACGCCGCCTCGTACTCGGGCTCGGGCTTCGCGGGGGCCTGCGGGGCCTCGTCCTCCGTGGGCAGGAAGCGTCCGATGAGCACCTTGTAGAGGGCGACGCCGATCACCGCGCCGATGAGGGGTGCGATGATCGGCACCCAGAAGTACAGCTCGCCGTACTGGTCCCGCCACGCGCCGCCGTAGCCGGTGAGGAACGAGGCGAGGCGGGGGCCGAAGTCGCGGGCCGGGTTGATCGCGTACCCGGCGGCGCTGCCGAACGCCATCCCGATCGCCACCACGATGAGACCGATCATGAACGGGGCGAGGTTGGCCAGCGGCGGCGAGTTGCGCACGTCGGTGAGCACCTTGATCAGGAAGAGCAGGATGGCGGTGCCGATGATCTGGTCGCGGAACGCGCCCCAGGTCCCGACCGGGAGGGTCCCGTTGCCCGGCAGGGTGGAGAAGACGCCCTGCGTCTTGATGGTGTGGCCGGGGTCGACCTTGGCCAGGATCTCGCTGTAGTTCCAGCGGACGATCAGCGCCGCGACGAACGCCCCCGCGGTCTGCGCGGCGATGTAGGGCGCGGCCTTGCGCCAGGGGAACTCCCTGAAGACGGCGAGGGCGACGGTCACGGCCGGGTTGATGTGCGCGCCGCTGATGCGGGCCGCGACGTAGACGCCGAGCGTGACGCCGAGGCCCCAGGCCCAGGCGATGCTGTCGTGGTCGCCGAGTTCGGCGCCGGCGACCTGCGCGACGACGCCGACGCCGAAAAGGATGAGGATCATCGTGCCGGCGAATTCGGCTGCGAGTTCGCCGGCGAGCGTGGGGATTCTTGGTCGTTCCGCCATGAGCGCTCCTGGTGATGCTGGGGTGGACGCGAGCCCCTTCGAGGCTGGGCAGGACGGTAAGTCGGTCTGGAAGGCCGTACAACGGGACGGTGCCGACAATGTCGAACACTTTCGCCATGGCCCGGCGGCGGTTACCCTCCCCCCTGTGCACCAGATCACAGAATCCGGGCAGTTCGGGGCGAAGATGACGGTGATCGCGGCGGCTGCCGACATTGTCGGCACCCTGCCGCGAGAACTAGCATCGGATTCATGCCCGGACCTGTGCAATCGATCGAGCGGGCCGCCGCGATCCTGCGCCTGCTCGCCGCGAGTTCGGGCCGGCTCGGCGTCGGCGAGGTCGCCACGTCCCTGGGGCTCGCCCGGGGCACCGCGCACGGCCTCCTGCGCACCCTCGAACGCGTCGGCTTCGTCGAGCAGGACGGCGGCACCGGCAAGTACCAGCTCGGCGCCGCGCTGCTGCACCTCGGCACCAGCTACCTGGACGTCAACGAGCTGCGGTCCCGCGCCATCAACTGGGCCGACGCCCTGGCGTCGCGCAGCGGCGAGGCCGTCCGCATCGGGACGCTGCTGGACGGCCAGGTCCTGGTCGTCCACCACGTGTTCCGGCCGGACGACACGCTCCAGGCCATGGACGTCGGCTCGCTGCTGCCGCTGCACGCCACCGCGCTCGGCAAGGCGCTGCTCGCCCACGACGCCAACGCCGCGGCGTCCATCCGCGACACCGTCCTGGAGTCCTACTGCCGGCGGACCATCACCGATCCGAGAGAACTCGCCCGGGCCGCCACCCGGGTACGGGAGAACGGCTGGGCGGCCGAGACCGAAGAGCTGTCCATCGGGGAGGCCGGAATCGCCGCGCCGATCCGCGGGTACGGGGGACTCGTCGTCGGGGCGATCGGGATCTCCGGCGCGGTGGAGCGGATCTGCGACGCGCGCCGCGTCCCCGAGCCGAGGCTCGTGGCGTTCGTGCGCGACGCGGCCCGCGCGGTGTCCCGGGACCTCGGCGGCTCACGCTGGTGACGCCGGGCCGGCGGCACCCGCCCGCGGGGGCGCGCGTCCAGGGAGAGGGGGCCGATCGTGACCGAACGCTATGTGATGTCGATCGACCAGGGCACCACCTCGACCCGGTGCATCCTGTTCGACCACGGCGGCCGGCTGGTGTCGGTCGCGCAGCGCGAGCACCGGCAGCATTTCCCGAGGCCCGGCTGGGTCGAGCACGACCCCATGGAGATCTGGCGCAACCTTGAGCGCGTCGCGCCGGAGGCGCTCGCGCAGGCCGGGGCGTCCACGGACCAGATCGCGGCCCTCGGGATCGCCAACCAGCGCGAGACGACCGTCCTGTGGGACCGGCTGACCGGCGTCCCGATCGGCCGCGCCATCGTCTGGCAGGACATGCGGACCGGCGCCCTGGTGGACGAGCTGGCCCGCGCCCCCGGCGCCGCGGCCGTCACCGAACGCAGCGGGCTGCCGCTGGCCACCTACTTCTCGGCGCCGCGCATCCGCTGGCTGCTCGACCACACGCCCGGCCTGCGGGAACGCGCCGAACGCGGCGAGGTCCTGTTCGGCACCATGGAGAGCTGGCTGATCTGGAACCTCAGCGGCGGCGTGGACGGCGGCGTCCACGTCACCGACGTGACCAACGCCAGCCGCACCCTGCTGATGGACCTGCACACGCTGTCCTGGGACGACGGCCTGCTCGACTTCTTCGGCGTCCCGAAGGCGATGCTGCCGGAGATCAGGTCGTCCACCGAGACCTACGGGACGGCCCGCCGCGTGTTCCCCGGCGTCCGCGTCGGCGCGGCCCTCGGCGACCAGCAGGCCGCCCTGTTCGGGCAGACGTGCTTCGCCCCGGGCGAGACCAAGTGCACGTACGGGACGGGCGCGTTCCTGCTGATGAACACCGGCACCACGCCGGTCAGGTCGGAGAACGGGCTGCTCACCACCGTCGGCTACAAGATCGGCGACGAGCCCGCCGTGTACGCACTGGAAGGCTCGATCGCGATCACCGGCGCGCTGGTGCAGTGGTTCCGGGACGGGCTCGGGCTGATCACCACCGCGCCGGAGATCGAGACCCTCGCCCGGTCGGTCGACGACAACGGCGGCTGCTACATCGTCCCGGCGTTCTCCGGGCTGTTCGCCCCGCACTGGCGCAGCGAGGCCCGCGGCATCATCGTCGGCCTGACGTCCTACATCACGAAGGGGCACCTGGCGCGGGCCGTGCTGGAGGCGACCGGCTGGCAGACCCGCGAGGTCGTGGACGCGATGAACGCCGACTCCGGGCTGTCGCTGAGAGAGCTGAAGGCCGACGGCGGCATGACGTCCGACAACCTCGTCATGCAGATGGTCGCCGACGTGCTGAACGTGCCGGTGGCGCGGCCGATGGTGGTCGAGACGGTGTCGCTCGGCGCCGCCTACGCCGCCGGGCTCGCCGTCGGCTACTGGGCCGGGCTCGAAGGGCTGCGCCGCAACTGGCACCGCGCGGCCCGGTGGGTCCCGGCGATGGAGCCGCAGCGGCGCGCCGCCGAGTACGACAACTGGAAACGCGCCGTGGAACGCACCTTCGACTGGATCCGCGCCGGCGATGACCCCGCCGCGCAGCCGTGAGCGGGCTCGGCGTGCCTCAGATCCGGTTCCGTTCGATGAGCTGTTTGACGATCACGTTGCGCTGGATCTCGTTCGTCCCCTCGCCGACGATCATGAGCGGCGCGTCGCGGAAGTAGCGCTCGATGTCGAACTCGGTGGAGTAGCCGGCCGCGCCGTGGATGCGGACCGCGTTCAGCGCGATCTGCATGGCCGCCTCGGACGCGTACAACTTGGCCATCCCGGCCTCCATGTCGCAGCGCTCACCCGCGTCGAGGCGCGCCGCGGCGTCGAGGGTGAGCAGCCGCGCCGCCCGCAGCTGGGTGGCCATGTCGGCGAGGTAGTTGCCGATGGACTGGTGCTGCCAGATCGGCTTGCCGAACGCCTCCCGTTCCTGGGCATAGCGCAGGGAGTCCTCCAAGGCGGCGCGTCCCACGCCGAGCGCGCGTGCCGCGACCTGGATGCGACCCACTTCCAGGCCCCGCATCATCTGTGCGAAGCCGCGTCCCTCCTCGCCGCCGAGCACCGCGTCGAGGGGCGCCTCGTAGCCGTCGAACGACAGCTCGCAGCTCTCCACGCCCTTGTAGCCGAGCTTGGGCAGGTCGCGGGAGACGGTCAGGCCGGGACCCTTCTCGGCCAGCAGGATGCTGATGCCCCGGTGGCGCGGCGAGGCGCCGGTGTCGGTCTTGCACATCAGCGCGATCAGCCCCGACATGCGCGCGTTGGTGATCCACATCTTGGCGCCGTCGACGACGTACCGGTCGCCGTCCCGCCGCGCGGACGTGGTCATCGCCTGCAGGTCGGAGCCGCCGGACGGCTCGGTGAGCGCCATCGTGGCGCGCAGCTCCCCGGCCGCCATCCGGGGCAGGTAGCGGGCCTTCTGCTCTTCGGTGCCGAATACGGCGAGCAGATGGGAGACGACCGTGTGGCCGCCGAACGCCCCGGCGAGGGTCATCCAGCCGCGCGCCAGCTCCTCGGTGACCAGCGCGTAGCACGCCTTGGACACGCTCACGTCGCCGTAGGGCTCGGGGACGGCGAGCCCGTACACGCCGAGGTCCTTCATGCGGTCGATGAGGTGGGCGGGGTAGGTGCCCGCGTGCTCCAGGTCCCGGGCGACCGGGCGGACCTCCTTGTCGACGAAGTCCGCGACGACCTCGACGATGGCGCGCTCCTCGTCGCTGAGCGTGAACACGGCTGCCGATCTCCTCCCGCACTGGTCCACCCGAAGGCTATTTCATATATTTGATTTGAAAACATGGGGTGTCAACGGTGGCGGAGCCGTGACCGTCCATAATGTGACGCGGCCGCCATCACACCACACGGGCACACCACACGGGGACACCCACACGGGCGCACGGGGAGACGATGACAGTGGCACCTTCCGGTGACCAGGGCCTCGGCAGGCGCCGCCAGCTGAGCGACGAGGTGGCCGCCTACGTGCGCGAGCTCATCATGTCCGGCCAGGTCGGGCACGGGGAGTTCCTCCGCCTGGAGCGGATCGCCGAGGACCTCGGGATCAGCGTCACCCCCGTCCGGGAGGCCCTGCTGTCGCTGCGCGGCGAGGGGTTCGTCACCCTGGAGCCGCGTCGCGGGTTCATGCCCGCCCCGCTGACCCGGCAGGACGTCCAGGACCTGTTCGAGGCGCAGGCGTACTTCGCCGGCGAGCTGGCCGCCCGCGCCGCCGAGAAGGTCACCGAGGCGGAGCTGGAGTCGCTCGACCGGACGCAGGGACTGCTGGAGCAGGCCTCCAGGGCCAAGGACTCCGAGGCCATCGAGCGCGCCAACCACCAGTTCCACCGCGTGATCAACCTGTGCGCCGACTCGCCCAAGACGGCGTGGCTGCTGCGGCTCGTGGTGCGTTACGCGCCGCGCCGCTTCTACTCCAGCATCCAGGGCTGGAGCCAGGCGTCGGTCGACGACCACCACCTCGTCCTGGCCGCGCTCCGGGCCGGGGACGCGGACGCCGCGCGGCAGGCGATGCGCGCCCACATCCGGCACGCGGGCACGCTGCTGGTCGTGCACCTGGAGGGGCAGGGCTTCTGGGACGGCCGGCCCGGATGACGGCCGCGCACCCCTCTTCACTTCCCGCAACGGCCTCCCATATCGTATAAAAAATTCCCAGGAGGTTCGATGGACGGGGACTCTGAAGCGTCACGCACCGTCGTCACGGTGACCGACCACGAGGCGATCCGCGTGCTGACGCTGAACCGGCCCGAGGCCCGCAACGCGATCGACGTCCCCATGCGCGAACGGCTCCTGGAGGAACTCCAGCGCGGCACCGGCGACCCGCACGTCCGGGCGATCGTCCTGACGGGCGCGGGCGGGACGTTCTCGGCGGGAGGCGACGTCCGGTCGATGGAGGGCGCCGGCCCGGACGCCGTCCGCGCCAGGCTCGCGCCCGTGCACAAGGCCGTCCGCCTCATCGCGACCTGCGGGACACCCGTGATCGCGGCCGTCGAGGGCGCCGCCGCCGGGCTCGGCGTCTCCCTCGCCGCCGTCTGCGACCACGTGGTCGCCGCCGAGGACGCCCGGTTCGTCGCCGCGTTCGGCAAGGTCGGCCTCGTCGCGGACGGCGGGCTGCTGTGGACGCTCCCGCAGCGCGTCGGGATGGGACGCGCCAAGGAGATGCTCGTGTTCGGCCGCACCGTGCCGGCCCCCCGCGCCTGCGAGATCGGGCTCGCCGACTCCCTCGCGCCGCCCGGCGAGGCCCTGGCCGCCGCCCTGGGGCTCGCCGCCGACGCCGCCGCGCTCGCGCCCCTCTCGGTCGCCGCCGCCAAGCGGCTGCTGGCGCGCAACGACCACAGCCTGAAGCGGCTGCTGGAGTCCGAACGCGAGGAGCAGGCCGCCCTGTTCGGCACCGCCGACTTCGCCGAGGGCCGCGCCGCGTTCGCCGAGCGCCGCCCACCACGCTTCGAAGGCCGCTGACATCTTGGAGGAACGGAACGTGAGCAGGCTGCAGCAGACCCACGGGCTGACGGACGAGCAACGGGAGATCATCGCGACGGTGCGCGCGTTCGCGGAGAAGGAGATCATTCCGGTCGCCGCCGAACTGGAGCGCGCCGACGAGTACCCGCAGGCGATCGTGGACGGCATGAAGGACCTCGGGCTCTTCGGCCTGATGATCGGCGAGGAGCACGGCGGGCTCGGGGAGTCGCTGCTGACCTACGCGCTGGCGGTCGAGGAGCTGGCGCGGGGCTGGATGAGCGTGTCCGGCATCATCAACACCCACTTCATCGTCGCCTGGATGATCACCCAGCACGGCACCCCCGAGCAGCGGGCGCACTACCTGCCGAAGATGGCGACCGGGGAGATCAGGGGCGCGTTCTCGATGTCGGAGCCCGGCTGCGGCTCGGACGTCTCGGCCATCACGACCCGCGCAGTCCCGGACGGCGACCACCACGTCATCGACGGCCAGAAGATGTGGCTGACGAACGGCGCCTCGGCCAACCTCGTCGCCACCCTGGTCAAGACCGACCCGGACGCCGGCCACCGCGGCATGACCACGTTCCTCGTCGACAAGACCCCCGGCTTCGGCGAGGTCGCGCCCGGCCTCACCGTCCCCGGCAAGATCGGGAAGATGGGCTACAAGGGCATCGACACCACCGAGCTGCTCTTCGACTCCCACCGCGTCCCGTCCGCGCAGATCCTCGGCGGGACGCCCGGCCGCGGCTTCTACCAGATGATGGACGGCGTCGAGGTCGGCCGCGTGAACGTCGCCGCGCGGGCCTGCGGCGTCGCGAAACGCGCCTATGAGCTGGCGATCGACTACGCGCGGCAGCGCGAGACGTTCGGCAGGCCCATCGCCGGGCACCAAGCCGTCCTGTTCCGCCTCGCCGAGATGGCCACCAAGATCGAGGCCGCGCACCAGATGGTGGTGATGGCGGCGCGGCGCAAGGACTCCGGCGAGCGCAACGACCTGGAGGCGGGCATGGCCAAGTACCTCGCGGGCGAGTACTGCAAGGAGGTCGTGGAGGACGCGTTCCGCATCCACGGCGGCTACGCCTACTCCACCGAGTACGAGATCGAGCGCCTCTACCGCGAGGCCCCGATGCTGCTGATCGGGGAGGGCACCGCCGACATCCAGAAAATGATCATCGGCCGCCGCCTCCTGGAGGACTGACCACCGCCGGACGATCACGATGACCGGGGGCGGCGGATATCGTGGCGGCATGGCAAGCCCGACTCCCGCCCCCGGCCGCCGCCACTCAGAGCTGCGCGACTTCCTGCGGACCCGCCGTGCCCGGCTGACCCCCGCCGACGTCGGCATGCCCGCCGGCGGGCGGCGCCGGACGCCGGGCCTGCGCCGCGAGGAGGTCGCCGTCCTCGCCGGGGTCGGGGTGTCCTGGTACACGTGGCTGGAGCAGGGCCGCGACATCACGGTGTCCGGCGACGTGCTCGACGCGATCGGCCGCGCGCTGCGGCTGGACGGCGTCGAGCGCGAGCACCTGTACCTGCTCGCGGGCCTCAACCCGCCCCAGGCGGACGCCGGCCCGGCACTTCCGGTCACCCCGGAGCTCCATCGGCTGCTGGACGCCTGGTCGCCGCGGCCGGCCTACATCCGCGATCGGCACTGGAACCTCATCGCGGTCAACGACGCCGCCCGCGACGTGTTCGGGTACGGCGACACCGACCACAACTGCCTGGTCACGTTCTTCACCAGCGTCCGCTACCGGGCTCTGCACATGCACTGGGAGGCGGTGGCGCCCGACGTCGTGGGACGATTCCGCGCCGACGCCGCCCGCTACCCCGACGACCCCGAGTTCGCCCGGATCGCCGAGGACCTGCTGGCCGTCAGCCCGGAGTTCGCGGAGCTGTGGGGCCGCCACGAGGTCAGCGCGCGGACGCAGGCCGTCAAGGCGATCCGGCACCCGGACGCCGGAGAGATGATCTTCGAGGCGACGGTGCTGCCGTTCACCGACCGTCCCGGCCAGGAGCTCGTCCTGTACAATCCGCGGCCGGAGACGGGCACACGGGAGCGCCTCGAACGCCTCACGGCCCGGCGCGGTCTGGCGGCCGCCAGCTGAGCCGCGAGGGTGGTGGTGACAGACCCACGATAAGCGGACTCTGCCGCCCGGCCGGGAGGAGCGGGACGATCGTCGGCATGACACGGAACCCACGTTTTGCGAACAAGGTCGCGTTGATCACCGGCGGGTCGAGCGGGATGGGCCTGGCCACAGCCCGGCGGCTGCTGGACGAGGGCGCGTCGGTCGTGATCACCGGACGCGACCGGGCGCGCCTCGACGCGGCCGCCAAGGAGCTGGACGGCGGCGACCGGGTGCTCGCCGCCCGCGCCGACGCGGCGAGCCTGCCGGACCTGGACGCGCTGATGGAGACCGTCCGGGAGCGGTACGGCAGCCTGGACGTGGTCTTCGCGAATGCCGGGATCGCCGTGTTCGGCCCGGCCGCCGAGATGACCGAGACCGACTTCGACCATGCCGTGGACGTCAACTTCAAGGGCGTGTTCTTCACCGTCCAGAAGGCGCTGCCGCTGCTGACCGCGGACGCCGCGATCGTCGTCAACGCGTCGTGGACGATGCACCGCGGCCTGCCGGTCGGTGCGCTGTACTCGGCGACGAAGGCGGCCGTGCAGAGCCTGACGCGCACCCTCGCCGCCGAACTCGGACCGAGGGGAATCCGCGTCAACTCGGTCAGCCCCGGCTACATCGACACGCCGATGTACCGCGGCGCCGTTCCCGAGGACGAGGCGGACGCGATCCGCGCTCAGGTGGCGTCCGGCCGGATCGGCACGCCCGAGGAGGTGGCGGGCGCCGTCGCGTTCCTCGCCTCGGCGGACGCCGGCTACGTCAACGGCCAGGACCTCATCGTGGACGGCGGCCTCGTCGCGGCCGTCGCCGGACCCTCCCGCCTGGCCACGGCACAGGCCTGAGACACACCTCGAAGGAAAGGGCGCAGACCATGAGGACGCGTGAGTTCGCGGGGACGCCGGTCGGTGCGGTCGGGCTCGGCTGCATGGGGATGAGCTGGGCCTACACCGAGTCGGAACGGGACGACGCGGCGTCGGCCGCGCTGATCCGCGAGGCCCTCGACCTCGGGGTCACGTTCCTGGACACCGCGCAGCCCTACGGCGACGGCCACAACGAGACGCTCGTCGGCCGGGCGCTCGCGGGACGCCGGGACGAGGCGGTCGTCGCCACCAAGACGGGCCTGGTCGTCGAGAGCATGACGACCAGGAAGATCGTCCGGCGGGGCACGCCCGAGCACGCCAGGGCGTCCGCGGAGGACAGCCTGCGCCGCCTCGGCACGGACGTGATCGACCTGTACTACCTGCACCGCGTCGACCCGGAGGTGCCGCTGGCCGACACGTGGGGCGCGATGGCCGAGCTGGTCGCCGAGGGCAAGGTCCGGAGCCTGGGCCTGTCGGAGGTCAGTGTCGCGCAGGCCGCGGAGGCGCACGCGATCCACCCGGTGGCGGCCGTCCAGTCGGAGCTGTCGCTGTGGACCCGGGACGCGATGGGCGCGCCGGGCGGGCTCGCCGGAACCCTGCCCGGCGACGCGTCCGGCAGGGAAGGGCCGGGGGACGTGGTCGGCTGGTGCGCCGCCAACGGCGCCGCGTTCGTGCCGTTCTCGCCGCTCGGTCGGGGCTTCCTCACCGGGACGGTCACCTCCGCCGACTTCGAGGACACCGACTTCAGGGGCGGCAACCCGCGCTTCCAGCGGGACGCGCTGAAGGCCAACCTGCGCATCGTCGACGTCGTCAAGGCGGTCGCCGAGCGGCACGGCGCCACTCCGGCGCAGGTCGCCATCGCCTGGACGCTGGCGCAGGGCGAGCACGTCATCCCGATCCCCGGCACCAAGAAGCGGCGCTACCTGCGCGACAACGCGGGCGCCGCCGGCCTGGACCTCACCGTGACCGACCTTGCAGAACTGGACGACGTCCCGGCGCCCGTCGGCGGACGCTACTGACCGCCGGCCGCCCTGATCCTGTGCGCCGTCCGCAGGGCCGCCTACCCCGGCGCGGTCGGCCGCGTTCCCTGACCCGGCCGGGTCACCGCCGCGGCTGCGTCAGGTACGAACGCTGGGCGGCGATCGCCTCCGCCGCCTGCTTCACGATCCCCTCGATCAGCTCCTCGCAGCCGGGCAGGTCGCCGATGACGCCGACGACCTGCCCGGACGCCATCACGCCGAGGTCGGGGCGGCCGTCCACCATGGCCGCCTTCAGCAGCATCGGGGTGTTGGCGGCCATGAGGACCTGCGACCACGACAGGTCCTTGCCGTGCTTCATCGCCTTCCCGTCGGCGATCATCTCGCGCCACGACATCCCGGACAGCTTCTTGAACCGGGCGCCGTTGCGCATGGCCCGGATCAGCCCGCCGACCCGGCCGGAACCCTCCAGGGTGTCGACCAGCTCGCTGCGCAGCACCCGGTGCGGCATCCCGTCCACCTGCCGGGTCACCACCGTCTCGCCGGTCTCCAGGTACACCCGCTTGACCGCGTCCGGGACCGAGCTGTCGGACGTCAGCAGGAACCGGGTGCCCATCGCGACGCCCGCCGCCCCGTACGCCAGCGCGGCGGCGAGGCCGCGTCCGTCGAAGAAGCCGCCGGCGGCGATCACCGGGATGTCCACCGCGTCCACGACCTGCGGCAGCAGCAGCGTCGTGGCGACGGGACCGGTGTGCCCGCCGCCCTCGCCGCCCTGCACCAGGACGGCGTCGGCGCCCCAGCCCGCGACCTTCTCCGCGTGCCGCCGCGCGCCGACCGACGGGATCACCACGAGCCCGGCGTCCTTCAGCTTGGCGATGAGCTCCTTCTTCGGCGCGAGCGCGAACGAGGCGACCCGCACGCCCTCCTTGATCAGGAGGTCGATGCGGTCGCCCGCGTCGCCGGCGTCGGCGCGCAGGTTGACGCCGAACGGCGCGTCCGTGCGGTCCTTGACCTCGTGGACCGCGTCCGCGAGCTGGTCGAGCGTCATCGTCGCCGACGCGAGGATCCCCAGGCCGCCGGCGTTCGCTACGGCCGTGACGAGCCGCGGACCGGCCACCCACCCCATGCCCGTCTGGACGACCGGGTGCCGCACGCCGGTCAGCCGGGTCAGCGGGGTGGCGAGCACCTGCTCGCCCCTGCCTGTTTCCTGCGAGGGGACGACCCCCCGTTCCCCCTGGTCCGCCTCGCTCATGCGGGGACTTCCCTCTCACGCAGCCCCTTGGGGTCGAGCACCTCGCGCATGACCCGCAGCTCCCCGTCGCCGGGCAGCCGCGTCAGCGGCACCTCGTCCGGGACGACCAGTTCGAAGCCCGTGGCGGCGACGACGTCGTCGACCTCCACGCCGGGATGCACCGACCGCAGCCGCATCCGCCTGTCCGGGGTGTCGAAGTCGAGCACCGCGAGGTTGCTCACCACGGCGCGGATCTCGTGCGCGCCCCGGTCCCAGCCGACGCCGCTCACCATGTCGACCTTCTCGGTGAACACCCGCGCCGAATGCTTCGGCACCCAGTAGCTCGTCGTGTTCAGCAGCGTGTTGCCCGGCCCGCCGCGCACGCCGAGGAGTTGCCGCGCCGGACGCTCCCAGTCGCCGATGCACGAGATGTTGGTGTTGCCGTGCGCGTCGATCTGGCTCGGCCCCATCACCACGTGCCGCCGCCCGTTGAGGACGAGCCACAGGTGGTCGCGGAACGGCAGCCAGCCCTCGGCCGTCGCCGCCGGGGCGCCGAGCGGGACGGGCTCGGCGCTCAGCGCCGGACCGCCGTCGGTGGTCAGCAGGTCGGGCTCGAACGTGGCCCGCGCCAGCCGGGACCCCAGCATCGGCACGAACCCGGCGACGGCCGCCGCGACGATCTCGCCGTCGCCCCGGAACAGGTCGGCGCACGCGGCCGCGCAGACCTCGGCCCGCGTGACGGTGCCCGTGGTGGTGCCCGTGGTGGTGCTCGTGGTGCTCATCGGGATTCCTCCTGCCAGACCCGGACGGCGTCCTGGTAGGCGGCCTCGTCGCCGGACAGGAAACGGTCCCGGAACGCCGCCCACTTGTCCGGGTCGGCCGCCGACTGGGCGTAGAGCCTCTGGAACGCCTCGTCCCGCCCGGAGTCGGGCGCGCAGTCGGTGAAGTGCGCCCCGTTCGGCGTCTCCACCACGCCCGTCACGTGCGACCGGCTGATCAGGAGGGACTGCATCGGCCCCTCCTTGGCGAAGTCGGCGGTGTCGACGAGCCGCTCGCACGACACGTACGTGCGGTCCGCCGCCTTGGCGAACAGGTCGTCCATGTACGGGTCCGGGCCGAGGTACTGGGCGTTGCCGCGGGCGTCGGCGCGGTTCATGTGCACGAGCGCCACGTCCATCGTCAGGGCCGGGACGGCGACGAGTTCGCGACCGTCCTCGTAGGGCGACCGGATCGTCTTAAGCTCCGGGTTGACCTTCAGGACGTCCGAGCCGAGGCCCACTGGGGTGGGCAGGAACGGCAGCCGGTGCGCCGCCGCGTACAGCCCGAACATGAACATGCCCTCGTCGTACTCGGTCAGCTCGATCGACCCGGACTGCCGCGCCTGCCGGAAATGCGGCTCCAGCGGCACCGTGTCCATCGTCACGAAAGCGGTGACGAGCCGCCGGATCTTGCCCGCGGCGCACAGCAGCCCCACGTCCGGCCCCCCGTACGTCACGACGGTGAGGTCGGTGACGGGGGAGCGGAGGATCGCCCGGACGAGCGCCATCGGCTTGCGGCGCGAGCCCCAGCCGCCGATCCCGACCGTCATGCCGCTCTCCAGCGACCCGGCGACCTCCTCGATGGAGAGGATCTTGCTCACTTCGCCCCCTTGGCGACGAAGGCGTCGCGGTGCTCGTCGCCGGCGCCGACGAGGTTGAGCTCGAACGTGAAGCCCTGCTCGTAGCGGTAGCTGCGCTTCACGTCGATCGGGTCGATGCCGTTCAGCGACTCCTTGGCGCGGCGGATGACGTACCGGTCCTTGGCGGCGATGTTCGCGGCGACCTCCATGGCCTTGGCGCGCAGCTCGCCCGCCGGGACGACCTCCAGCACCGAGCCGTGGCGGTGCAGTTCGTCCGCCGTGACGTTGCGGCACGTGTAGACCATGGCCCGCATCAGGTGCTGCGGGACGAGCCGTGCCAGGTGGGTGGCGGCGCCGAGCGCGCCGCGGTCGACCTCGGGGAGGCCGAAGTAGGCGTCCTGCGAGGCGACGACGATGTCGGCGTTGCCCACGAGGCCGATCCCGCCGCCGAGGCAGAAGCCGTGGACGGCGGCGACGACCGGGACCTCGCAGTCGTAGACGGCGGCGAACGCCGCGTAGCAGCCGCGGTTGGCCCCGACCAGGGCGGCGTGGCCGTCGGTGTTCTGCATCTCCTTGATGTCGACGCCCGCGTTGAACCCCCGGCCCTCGGCTCGGAGCACGACGGCGCCGACCCGCGGGTCGCGGCCCGCCGCGAGGACCGCGTCGGCCAGCTCGTACCAGCCCGCGACGGTCAGGGCGTTGACCGGCGGAGCGTCCACGACGATCTCGGCGACCCCGTCCAGGGTCGTGGTGGAGACTCCCATGCGCTACCTTTCCACCAAACATTTGTTAGAACAGAACGTAGCAGAGGCGGACACGGGAGGCGCTATGCCGCAGGAGACGCGATGGCACTGACGCTCGATCTGGGCGGCAAGACCGCCGTGGTCACCGGCGGCGTGCGGGGGGTCGGCGCCGGGATCAGCCGCGCCCTCCTGGAGGCGGGCGCCGACGTCGTCGCGGTGGCCCGGCGCGAGCCGGAGTCGCTTCCGGAGGCGGGCGGCCGGACGGTGAGGTTCGTCTCGCTGGACGCCCGCGACCCGGCCGCCGCGCAGGCCTTCGCGGACGGGCTGGACCGCGCCGACGTGCTGGTCAACAACGCGGGCGGCGCACCGTTCCTGCCGCTCGCCGACGGTGAGCTGCGCACCCACATCAAGATCATCGAGTTGAACCTGACCTCGGCGCTGATCATGGCGCGGGCACTGCGGCCGCGGATGCTGGAGGGCGGCGGAGGCTCGGTCGTCAACATCGGCAGCGTGAGCGGGCAACGCCCGTCGCCCGGCACCGCCGCCTACGGCGCGGCGAAGGCCGGCCTGCAGAGCCTCACCACGTCCCTGGCCGTCGAATGGGCGCCGCACATCCGCGTCAACTCCGTGACGGTCGGCATGGTCCGCACCGAGTCGTCGCACCTGCACTACGGGGACGAGGCGGGCATCGCGGCGGTGGAGCGGACCGTCCCGCTCGGCCGCCTCGCCGATCCGTACGACGTCGGCGCCGCCTGCGTGTTCCTCGCCTCCGACCTCGCGTCCTACGTCACCGGGTCGTCGATGCTGCTGCACGGCGGGGGAGAGCGCCCCGCCTTCCTGGACGCCGCCAGCGCCAACAAGCCGTGAGCCCCGAACAAGCGTGAGCACAGAAGGAGTCGCGATGATCTGCAAGGACCGGGTGGTCGCCGTCACCGGCGCCGGGCGCGGGCTCGGCCGCGCGCACGCCCTGGAGTTCGCCCGGCAGGGCGCCCTCGTCGTCGTCAACGACCTGGGCGTCGCGCGGGACGGCACCGGCGACGCCTCCGAGGGGCCCGCGCACGACGTCGTCCGGGAGATCGAGGCGCTCGGCGGCCGGGCCGTGGCCAGCACCGACGACATCGCCACCGACGCCGGCGCCGCCGCGCTGATCGCCACCGCGACCGGCACGTTCGGGCGGCTCGACACCCTGGTCAACAACGCCGGGTTCCTGCGCGACCGCATGCTGGTCAACCTCGATGAGGACGAGTGGGACGCCGTCATGCGCGTCCACCTCAAGGGCCACTTCCTGCCGCTCAAGCACGCCGGGCGGTACTGGCGCGCCGAGAGCAAGGCGGGCCGCACGGTCGACGCGCGGGTCGTCAACACCTCGTCCGGCGCGGGCCTGCTCGGCAGTGTCGGCCAGGGCAACTACTCCGCCGCCAAGGCCGGCATCGTCGGCCTGACGCTCGTCGCGTCCGCCGAACTCGGCCGCTACGGGGTGACGGTCAACGCGATCGCGCCCGCCGCCCGCACCCGCATGACCGAGGAGGTCTTCGCGCAGACGATGGCCGCCCCCGCGGAGGGCGAGTTCGACGC
Source organism: Actinomadura sp. 3N407 (assembly GCF_052245875.1). NCBI lineage: Bacteria > Bacillati > Actinomycetota > Actinomycetes > Streptosporangiales > Thermomonosporaceae > Actinomadura > Actinomadura sp. 3N407. Next base: position 82,935 of record NZ_JBQQBP010000022.1, on the reverse strand, counting down.
CATGGCCCCGGAGAACGTCTCCCCGCTCGTCGTGTGGCTCGGGTCCGCCGCGTCGCGGGACGTGACCGGACGGGTCTTCGAGGCCGAGGGCGGCAAGATCTGCGTGATGGACGCCTTCCGGCACGGTCCCGCCGCCGACAAGGGCGCGAAGTGGGACCCGGCCGAGGTCGGCGAGGTCGTCACGGGCCTGCTCGCGAAGGCCCCGGCCCCCGAGCCCGTCTACGGCGCCGGCTGACCGGACCCCGACTCGGGCGCCGGCGCGACACCGAACGCGGAGGCACCGATCAGGTCGGCCGCGGCCTGCTCGCCGAACGGCGTGATCCGCCCGGCCTGGACGTCCCGCCACATCCGCTCGAACGGGCGGCGCGCGTGAAGCCCGCGCCGCCCGGCACGCCCGCCGGCCGCTGAACGATCGTGATCGCTTTGCCCGCGCACACGTTCGTCACCAGCGCGCGGCGGGTTCCCACCGCCTGCCGCCGGGGAACCCGCGCGGAGAAGATTGCCGGCGCCGCCGAACCGGCGGGCCTCCTCACGTGTCGTACAGGTCGGCGGCGGGGCACGCGAGCGAGGGGGCGCACATGGGGCGTGACGGGGAGGACGCCGCGGACGCGGACGCGCGCCCGCCGATCGCGGTACGGCAGATCGGCCCGCCGCGGCTCACCAAGGGGCTGGAGGGCACGGCCCGGCTCGGCTGGGACGCCCACCGCGCCCTGCACCCCGAACCGCGTCCCCACACGTCCGCGCAGCTCATCGCGCTCTGCGAGGAGGGTCGGCTGCACGGCCGGGGCGGCGCCGCCGCCCCCTTCGCCCGCAAGGTCGAGGCGGCCGCCCGCGCCGCCTCCCGCCGCGGCGAACGCACCGTCGTGGTCGTCAACGGCGCCGAGGGTGAGCCCGGCAGCGCCAAGGACAAGGTGCTGCTCCGCCGCGCCCCCCACCTGATCCTGGACGGCGCCGCGCTCACCGCGACCGCGCTCGGCGCGCTGGAGGTCGTCGTCGCGGTGACCGACGAGGAGGCGGCCCGCTCGGTGCGGCGGGCGATCGCCGAACGCGGGATCGGCGTGCGGGCACGGACGGTCCGGCTGCCCGCGCGGTTCGTCACGGGGGAGGGCGGCGCGCTGATCAGCGGCATCAACGGCGGCCGCCCGATCCCGCCCGTCCACGAGGGCCGCGCCTCCGGCCGGGGCGTGCACGGGCTGCCCACCCTGCTGTCCAACGCCGAGACCTACGCGCAGCTCGCCGTCCTCGCCGGGCTGGGCCCCCACGCCTACGCCTCTGCCGGGACCCCGGACGAACCCGGCACGGTGCTGCTGACCGTGACCGGCGCGGCCCGGTTCCCCGCCGTCGTCGAGACGCCCGCCGGGGCGCCGCTCGGCCACCTGCTCGACCTGTGCGGCGCCCGCGCGGGCGACGGCGTGCTCGTCGGCGGCTACCGCGGTGCCTGGCTGAGCGGCGAGGCCGCGGCCCGGACCGGGGTGTCGCGGGCGGGCCTCGCGGCGTCCGGCGGCGTGCTCGGCGCCGGGGCCGTCCTGCCGCTCGGCCGCGGCACCTGCCCGCTCGGCGAATGCGCGCGGGCGGCCCGCTACCTGGCGGCCGAGTCCACCGGGCAGTGCGGGCCGTGCCGGCTCGGGCTGCCCGACATCGCCGGCGCGTTCGCCGACCTCGCCGCCGGACGCGACGCCGGCGCCGCCCGCGACACCGTCCTGCGCGCCGCCCGGATGGTGAGCGGGCGCGGCGCCTGCGCGCACCCCGACGGCTCCGCCCGCTTCGCGCTGTCCGCCCTGGACGTCTTCGCCGCCGACATCGCCCGGCATCTGGCGGACGGCGGATGCGGCCGTCCCGTCCGGGGCGTCCTGCCCGCCGACACCGGGGCGCGGCTGAGCCTGGAGATCGACTGGAGCCGCTGCGACGGGCACGGGCGGTGCGCCGACGTGCTGCGCGGCGTGGTCCGGATGGACGAGTACGGCTACCCGGTCGTTCCCGCCGGGCCGGTTCCTGCGCGGCTGGAGGCGGACGCGAGACGCGCGGTCGCGGTGTGCCCCGGCCTCGCGCTCCGCCTCGTCCCGCGCACCCCGCCCGCCGCGGCGCCCGGCCGGCCCGGGCGGTAGCCGCCCGCCGCGGTCGCCGGAATGCCGTGCGGTAACGGGGCGTTCTAATCGCGTACCACCGAAAATGGATCGCCTCGCGTGGGGCGCTCCGGCTACGGTGCGAAGGTTTGTGGGGTGAGCGGAGCCGAGGGCCTGGAACCCTATCCTTGTCGATGCCTATGAGGACGCCTGTGAGATCGCCGCTCGCCGACCTGCGTGCGCGCCTGCCGGAGCTGATGCTGCGCGACCAGCACCGGCTGCGCCGCCGGATCGACGGCGCCCAGAAGATGCGCGACGCGGGACGGCGCGCCAAGGTCGCCGAGGAGATCACCGCCGACGTCGAGGCCGCCGGGCGGCGGGTGGAGCGGCGGCGCCTCGCCGTGCCCGCGATCACCTACCCGGCGCAGCTGCCGGTCGCGCAGAAGAAGGACGACATCCTCGCCGCGATCCGCGACCACCAGGTCGTGATCGTCGCGGGGGAGACGGGCTCCGGCAAGACCACCCAGATCCCCAAGATCTGCCTTGAGCTGGGCCGGGGCGTGCTCGGCTCGATCGGGCACACCCAGCCGCGCCGGCTCGCCGCGCGCACGGTCGCCGACCGCATCGCCGAGGAGCTCGGCACCGATCTCGGCGACGCCGTCGGGTACAAGGTGCGCTTCACCGACCGTTCCAGCGACGACACGCTCGTCAAGCTGATGACGGACGGCATCCTGCTCGCCGAGATCCAGACCGACCGGCTGCTCCGCCAGTACGACACGCTGATCATCGACGAGGCGCACGAGCGCAGCCTGAACATCGACTTCCTGCTCGGCTACGTCAAGGAGATCCTGCCGCGCCGCCCGGATCTCAAGGTGATCATCACATCGGCGACGATCGACCCCGAGCGGTTCTCCGAGCACTTCAGCGGGTCCGGGGGATCGTCCCCCGATGGACATCTCGGAGACGCACCCATCGTGGAGGTGTCGGGCCGCACCTATCCGGTGGAGGTCCGGTACCGGCCCGTCGCCGACCCGGACGATCCGTCCGCGGACCCCGACCGCGACCAGATCCAGGCGATCGTGGACGCCGTGGACGAACTGGGCCGCGAGGACCCCGGCGACGTGCTGGTCTTCCTCAGCGGCGAACGGGAGATCCGCGACACCGCCGACGCGCTGACCAAGCACTTCACGCGCCAGCGAGGCGCCACCGAGGTCCTGCCGCTGTACGCGCGGCTGTCCTCGGCCGAGCAGCACCGGGTGTTCCAGCCGCATCGCGGGCGGCGCGTGGTCCTGGCGACGAACGTCGCCGAGACGTCCCTGACCGTCCCGGGGATCAAGTACGTCGTCGACCCCGGCACGGCCCGGATCTCCCGCTACAGCCACCGCCTGAAGGTGCAGCGGCTCCCGATCGAGCCGGTCTCGCAGGCGTCGGCGAACCAGCGCAAGGGACGCTGCGGCCGCGTGTCCGACGGCGTGTGCATCCGGCTCTACTCCGAGGAGGACTTCGAGTCCCGACCGGAGTTCACCGACCCCGAGATCCTGCGCACGAACCTCGCGTCGGTCATCCTGCAGATGACGGCCCTCGGCCTCGGTGACATCGCCGCGTTCCCGTTCGTGGAGCCGCCGGACCGCCGCAACGTCAAGGCGGGCGTCGACCTGCTCCACGAGCTGGGCGCCATGAACCCGTCGGAGAAGGACCCTCGGAAGCGGCTCACCCCGCTCGGCCGCAGTCTCGCCCAGCTGCCCGTCGACCCGCGCCTGGCCCGCATGGTCCTGGAGGCCGACAAGAACGGATGCGTCCGCGAGGTACTGATCATCGCGTCGGCGCTGTCGATCCAGGACCCGCGGGAACGTCCCGCCGAGCACCAGCAGGCCGCCGACGACAAGCACCGCCGTTTCGCCGACCCCACGTCCGACTTCCTGGCGTACCTGAACCTGTGGAACTACCTGCGCGAGCGGCAGCAGGAACTGTCGGGCAGTGCGTTCCGGCGCATGTGCAAGAGCGAGTTCCTCCACTTCCTGCGCATCCGCGAATGGCAGGACCTGCACGGCCAGCTCAAACAGGTCGCCAAGTCCCTCGGCGTCACGCTCAACACCACCGACGCCGAACCCGACCGCATTCACACCTCGCTGCTGGCGGGTCTCCTCTCGCACATCGGGCTCGCCGACACCGAGAAGAAGGACAAGCAGCGCCGGGGCCAGGAGTACATCGGTGCGCGCGGCGCGAAGTTCGCCGTGTTCCCCGGGTCGTCGCTGTTCAAGAAGCCGCCGCGCTGGGTGATGTCGGCCGAGCTGGTCGAGACGTCCCGGCTGTGGGGACGCGTCAACGCCAGGATCGAGCCCGAGTGGATCGAGCCGCTCGCGCAGCACCTGGTGAAACGCAACTACAGCGAGCCGCACTGGTCGAAGAGGCAGGCGGCGGTCATGGCGCGGGAGAAGGTCACGCTGTACGGGGTGCCGATCGTCGCCGACCGCCGCGTCAACTACGGCCGCATCGACCCCGAACTGTCCCGCGAGCTGTTCATCCGGCACGCGCTCGTCGAAGGCGACTGGGAGACCCACCACCGGTTCTTCCACGACAACCGCGCCCTGCTGGACGAGGTGGAGGAGCTGGAGCACCGCGCCCGGCGCCGCGACATCCTCGTCGACGACGAGACCCTCTTCGACTTCTACGACGAGCGGATCCCCGACGACGTCGTCTCCGGGCGGCACTTCGACTCCTGGTGGAAGAGGGCCGGGCGCTCCGACCCCGACCTGCTCGGCTTCGAGAAGTCGATGCTCATCAACGAGACCGCGGGCGGCGTCAGCGAGGCCGACTACCCGGACGTGTGGAAGCAGGGCCCGCTGCGGCTGCGCCTCACCTACCAGTTCGAGCCGGGCGCCGACGCCGACGGCGTGACCGTGCACGTGCCCGTCCAGGTCCTCAACCAGGTGCGGCCGGACGGGTTCGAATGGCTGGTCCCCGGTCTGCGCGCCGAACTGCTCACCGAGCTGATCCGGTCGCTGCCCAAGCAGCTGCGCGTCAACTTCGTCCCGGCGCCCGACTACGCCCGCAAGGTCCTCGACCGCGTCGCGCCGCGCACCGAGCCGCTCCTGGACGCCCTGGAACGCGAGCTGACCGCGATGACGAGCGTGCCTCTCGCGCGGGAGGCGTGGGACCCGTCCCGGCTCCCCGCCCACCTGCACATCACGTTCCGCGTCGTGGACGACAAGGGCCGCACGCTCGGCGAGGGCACCGACCTGGACGAGCTGAAACGCCGCCTGGCGGGCAAGGTGCGCGGGACGCTGTCCAAGGCGGCGTCCACCATCGAACGGTCCGGTCTCACCGAGTGGACGATCGGGGAACTGCCCCGCACCTACGAGCAAAAGCAGGCGGGCTACGACGTCAAGGCTTACCCGGCGCTCACCGACGAGGGCGAGAGCGTCGCCGTCCGCATGTACGAGACGGAGGCGGAGCAGCGCCGGGCCATGTGGCTCGGCACGCGGCGCCTGATCCTGCTGAGCGCGCCCTCGCCGGTGAAGCTCATCCGGGGCCGCCTCACCAACAAGGGCAAGCTCGCGCTCAGCCACAACCCGCACGGCTCCGTCACCGCGCTCTTCGACGACTGCGTCACCGCCGCCGCCGACCGGCTCATCGCCGAGGCCGGCGGGCCCGCCTGGGACGAGGACGGCTTCCGCGCCCTGTACGACCGCGTCCGCGCCGACCTGCACGACGCGACCGCGCAGATCGTCGAGCTGGTCGAACGCGTCCTGGCCGAGGCGCACGAGGCCGACCGGCGGCTGCGCGGCACCACGAGCCTCACGCTCGTCCCGGCGCTGACCGACATCCGCGGCAACCTCGCGGCGCTCGTCCACCCCGGGTTCGTCACCGCGACCGGATGGGCGCGGCTGCAGGACCTGCCCCGCTACCTGCGCGCCCTGCAGATCAGGCTCGACAAGCTCCCCGAGAACCCCGGCCGCGACCGGATGCTGGCGCACCAGGTCGACGTCCTCGCGCAGGAGTACGACCAGACGCTGCGCCGCCTGCATCCGTCGCGCCGCGAGGACGAGCCCGCGCGGCAGGTCCGCTGGATGCTGGAGGAACTGCGGGTCAGCCTCTTCGCCCAGCAGCTCGGGACCCGCTTCCCCGTATCGGACAAGCGCATCCGCAAGGCGATGGCCCAGCTCTGACCCGGGGGCGTTCCGCTCCGGTCACCCGCTCAGTCCGCGTCGTAGGCGAACAGTTCCAGGTGGGTGCACTTGGTGCACCGGAAGGCGTGCACCTGCAGCCGCGGCCGTCCGAACAGCTTCGCGCCGCCGAAGACGCCGCGCTCCAGCGGGCCGGAGACCCAGCGGGAGAAACCGCGGGCGGACTGGCCGGAGTCCTCGATGAAACCCTGCTGAAAACTCGTGCTCCCGCACAAAGTGCACCTAAGCTCCGTCACCCGGGGATGATAGGCGCGAACGAACCATGATCGTTGATCGGGTATGACTGGTCTCATGGGATTGCGGGAGTTCTACCCACCGGTCGAGCCGTACGACTCCGGGCTGCTCGACGTCGGCGACGGAAACCGGATCTACTGGGAGACCTGCGGGAATCCGCACGGCAAACCCGCCGTCTTCCTGCACGGCGGCCCCGGCGGCGGGCTGCTGCCCGACAACCGGCGGTTCTTCGACCCGTCCGCCTACCGGATCGTGCTGTTCGACCAGCGCAACTGCGGGCAGAGCGTCCCGCACGCAGGCGACCCGGCGGTGTCGCTGGAGCACAACACCACACCGCACCTGGTGGCCGACATGGAACGGCTGCGCGAGCACCTGTCCATCGACCGGTGGCTCGTGTTCGGCGGAAGCTGGGGCAGCACCCTGGCCCTCGCCTACGCGCAGGCGCACCCCGGCCGCGTGTCGGAGATGGTGCTGCGCGGCGTCTACCTCGTCCGCCCGCCCGATGAGGCGTGGGCGTTCACCTCGACCGGCGCGGCGCATCTCTTCCCCGCCGAGTGGGCGGCGTTCCGCGACGCGATCCCGCCCGGCGAGCAGGACGACCTTCTCGCCGCCTACGGCCGCCGCATCGGCGACCCGGACCCGGCCGTCCACGTCCCGGCGGCCCGGGCGTGGATCGGCTGGGAACTCGCCGCGAACACGCTCCTGCCCGTCCCGCCGCCGGACCTGGACGAGACCCTCGTCGTGGCGTTCGCCCGCATCACGCACCACTACATCTCCCGCGGCGGCTTCCTCCCGGACGGCGGCCTGCTCGCGGGCGCCGACCGCATCCGGCACATCCCCGCCGTGATCGTGAACGGCCGCTACGACATGAAGACCCCGCCGGACCAAGCCTGGGATCTGCACCGCGCCTGGCCCGAGGCGGAGTTCCACATCGTGGAGGACGCCGGCCACGGCGGCGCCGAGCCCGGCACCCGCGACCGCCTCATCGAGGCGACCGACCGATTTTGCTAAGTTCAGTACGACGTGGGCACCCCCACATGTACCACCCAAGTCACTGCAGTCACGCGCATCAATGCGTATGGTTCATTCCATGCCTAACAGCGAAGAGCGCGACAATAGCGGCCCCCAGGGGGCGGCCGCGGCTCCCCGGGCCGGCGCGGTCTCCGAAGGCGCGGGGGACGGGGACAGGGGGTCCGGCGGATCCGCCGGAACGGCGGTCGCCCGGATGGGCGAACCGGTCACCGTGTGGCCCTGCGCCAACTGCGGACGTCCCGTGCCCCAGCCCATGGGAGCCGTCCGCACCGTCCGCTACTGCCAGGACAACGACGGCGCCTGCGCCCGCGAGGCGCGCGACCGCAGGGAACGCGGCCGGGACGCGCCGGGCCTCACCGGGCAGGTCGCCTCGGCCTGGGAGATGGTCGAACGGCTGGAGAAGGCGGCCGACCTGCTCGCCGACTCCCTGACGTCCGAGCTGAGCGTCGCCGGCGTCGAACGGCGCGTCGCCGAGGTGCGCGCCGAGGCCGCCCGCGAGCTCGCCATCGCGCAGAGCGAGCGCGACGCGTCCCAGCGCCGCGCCGAGGAGGCGTGGCAGGAGGCGTCGTCCTCCCGGCAGCGCGCCGACACCGCCGAGCGGGACGCGGCCGGCGCCCGCGAGGAGGCCAAGCTCGCCACCGCCAAGCGCGACGCCGCGCAGCAGGCGTGGGAGGAGGCGCACCAGATCGCGCAGCAGTCGATGAGCGCGAAGCTGGCCGCCGAAAGCGAACGCGACCGCGTCGCGGCCCGCGAGACCGAACTGCTCGCCGCGCTGGAGAACGCCCGCGCCGAACTCGTCGCCATGCACGCCAAGTTCGCCGAGGCCGAGGGCTCCGCCGAGTCGCAGCGCGTCGAGGCCGCCGTCGCCAAGCAGGGCGCCGAGGACCTCCGCAACGCCATGCGCGACACCGAGGCGCAGCGGCAGCGCGCCATGCAGGCCGCCAGCAAGGCCGAGGCCGAACGGACCACCGCGCTGCGCGCCCAGTCCGAGGCCGAGGCGGAGGTCGTCCGCGCCAACGCGCGCGCCGACGAGGCCGCCAAGGAACGCGACGCCGCGCAGGCCCACGCCCAGGCCGCGACGGCCGAACGGGACGAGCTCGCCGCCAAGGTCAACGACCAGGGGGTTCAGCTGCGGCAGCTGTCGCAGTCGGTGGCCGAGCAGCAGGCCGCGCTCACCGCCCTCGCCGAGGAACGCGACGCGGCCCGCGCCGAGGCCGACCGCGCCCGCCGCCAGATCGACCAGTTCACGCACAGCACGCTGTCGTCCGGCGTCCCGCCCGGCGGCCGGATGCCCGGCGGCGGAAACCCGATGCCCCCGGCGGGCGTCCCGCACGGCACGGGACCGCAGCCCGCCGGCATGCCGCCCGGCCCGCCCCCGATCGGCGGCCCCGTCCCGAGCATGCCGCAGGCGAACAACGGCTCGCCGATGCCGCTCGGCGCACCCGTCCCGAACGGGACGCCCGGCCCGAACACCGGGAATCCCCCGATGCCCGGCGCCAACCCCCCGAACCACGTCCGCCCGGTCAACGGCGCGGACCGGGAGGATCCCCTCTTCACCGGCCCCTGACGGACGCGCGGCCCGGGCTCAGCCGTACCTGACCGCCAGGAACAGCGCCAGGGCCGCCACCGCCCAGATCATCGCGACATGGCCGCGCTCCCGCGCCGCCGCCTGCCGCAGGCCGACGATCCGTCGCCGGCTGAGCCGCAGGTCCGAGACGGCGCGGCGGGCGCGCTCCCAGTGCACGCCCATGTAGATCGCCAGCGCTGCGACACCGAGAAGCAACAGAACGTTTCCGCTCATCAGACCCGCCTCCGTTTTCGCGGAAGCTCAGATTGAACAGCGGAACCGGCCGCCCCGACAATGCCCGGCGACACATTTCCGTGAACCATGCGGAACCGGACCGGGGCGGCCGCGAACGGATCATCGGCCTCCGAGGGTCAGCGCCCGAACCGCTCCGGGTCGATCTCGATCCAGATCTGCTCGGCGCGGCCCAGCAGCCGTCCGTCCGCGCCGTACAGCGCCGTGGCCGCGTGCATCTTGCGGCCCTCGCGGCTGCGCGCGAGCCCCATCACGACGCACCGCTCCCCGGCCTCGGGCACGTCCATCACCTGCGCGGTCATCGTGCCGAGCACGGCGGGACGCTCCGCCACGTCGAACGACCATCCGCCGGGGCAGTCCAGCGCCGCCCACACCAGTTCCCGTTCGGGCACCCGGTCCGGCACCCACGGCGCCGCGACGGTGTCGTCGGCGACCGGCCCCGGTTCGAGCCGCAGCCCGTCGCCCGGCTCCCGCTCCGGCCCGCACACGAAGCAGCCGGGGAACGGGTGGCTCTCCGCCGCCCGGTACTTCTCCGCGGCCTCCGACGCCCGCTCGAACGGGACGGGCGCGATGGGCGGCACCACGATCGCTCCCGCGAGCGCCTCCGCGATCAGCCGGTCCCCGTCCCAGAGCCGCACACTGTGCCCGCGGTCGTCCTCGACCGTGACGGCCATCTCGGTGTCCAGCGGCGGCGGCAGCCGCAGCGTCACCGTCACCGTGTCGATCGGCACCCGCCCCGCGAGGCGCCCCGCCACGTACCCACCGTTCCCGGACCCGTCCGGCCCATGAAACCGCCCGTCAATGATCACCGTGTTCCCCCGTGGTAACGCGCTCCCCAATAAAACGGCACCGAGTCTAATGACCCACCCCGACACTCCAGCCCTAACCCCCACCACCCGGAGCGACCACCCACCCGAGCAGCCGTCCTTTCACCCCAGGGGGCCGGACACCATCCCGGGCGATTGAACCTCAACCGGCACACCGGCCACGCAGCGACCCCGGCTATCGCGACCGCGTCCGAAACGGGTTCGAGCCTGCCGGAACCTGATCGCGCAGCGAGCCGCAAGGCGAGCCGGACCGATGCGGCGATCGCACGCGTTTCTCGACGTGGAGGGCCGTCAGGCCCGAAGGAGGAGAGAAAGCAGAATCACACGGCGCGTGAGGGTTGGGGGCGGCCCGGGCGGGTGGTGAAGAACACCGAGAGGGAGCCCTTGAGGCGTGCGCGGACGGTCTCCTCGTCGACGGGGCCGTCTTCGGGGACGGGGGTCCGGTCGAGGGCGCGGTCGATGAGGACGTCGATGTTGCGGTCGGCGACGAGGACGGAGCACGTGTCGCAGGCGTACCACGGGTAGAGCATGTTGAGGACGGCGACGGCGGTGTCGTCGTCCGACAGCTGCGTGGTGTCCAGCTCGACCTCGAACATGTCGGTGTCCTCGGGGTCCAGCGTGGGGTAGTAGAGCCAGCTGGGCCCGGAGCCGCCGCAGAAGTCGCAGCCCTGGTCCTGCGGGGCGGGTTCGCCGACGGCGAGCTCCAGCTCGTGGTCCCACGGCTCCACCCGCCGGTTGTGGCGGTAGCCCACTCCGTCGAGCGAGCCTTCGCGGTTGTGGGTGACGTCGTGCACCTCGCCGCCGCAGCGGGCGCACATGAAGCCGATGTCCTCCATGTCCCTCCCCTGATCGCTGAGGCACCGGATCTCACAGTATCCGTCCGGGGCCCTCCCTCGTACCCGGGCGCCGTGATCCCGGATACGTTGAAGATCTTCTTTGACGCTTCCCTTCCGGCGCTTCGCACACGTCCGCATGACGGGTTCCCTGCCGCGTCCCGATGACGGTGCCGCGCGGCGGGCGCATGGCCCGGTCAACCGGCGGGGACCCGATGGCGGGCCAGGTGGGCCAGGACGGACTGGTTGGCCTCCCAGCCGTCCGGGAACTTCACCGGCACGCCGAGACGCACGGGTTCGGCGGACGGGTGCGCGTCGAGCAGTTCGGGGATGCCCGCCCGCGCGACCACGACGCACGCGTGCCGGTGCCGGGACGTCAGGACGCAGAGGCGTCCCGACTCCAGGTGGAAGGCGGTGGCGTCGCGGCGTCCCGACAGCGGGTGCAGCACGACCGTCGCGTCGTACTCGCGGCCCTGGAGCCGGTTGGCGGTGTCGACCGTGATCCCGTCGCCGTGCGGGCCGAGCGCGGCGCGGATCGCGGTGACCTGGTCGCGGTGGGCCGCGCCGATCGCGACGCGCGCCGCGTCGACGGGACTCGACCCGAGTTCGGAGTGCGCGACGGGGCCGCGCTGCAGCAGCCGTACGGCCAGGGCCGCCGTCGCGCGGACCGCCTCGGCGTCGGTGCGCAGTGTGTGCCGCGCCGGCAGCTCGTAGAGACCCCAGCCCGTGGCGGCGGCCTCTTCGAGCGCCTGGTCGTAGGTGGTGCCCATGCCGCGCGCCCCGAACTCCAGCCGCCGGTCGCCCGGCCCGGTGCCGGCGCGGAACCCGGTGAACGGGTAGAACGCCTCCGACACCACCGGCGCGGCCGACGCGGGCAGCCGCCACGACACCGGGAGCCGGTGGACGGGCAGGTCCGGGTTGTGCGCCAGCAGGACGGACACGGCGCTGCGCATCGGGTCCCACGACAGGCCCGCCCAGCGCTCCACCTCGACGGTGGAGAACGGGTCGAGCTGCCCCGGGTCGCCCACGAACAGCGCCCGCTCGAACCGCCCGGCGATGCGCAGCAGCATGTCCGAGCGCATCTGGTACGCCTCGTCCACGATCGCCCACGGCCACGACCCGTCGGGCAGCGTCGCCCATTTCGCGGCGGTGGCGATCACGATGGTGTGTTCGGCGAGGTCGTCGGCCTTCTGCGCGACCCGCACCGCCGGATGCGCCGCGACCCGCTCGGACGGGACGTATCCCGACGCCGACAGGCGGCCGAGCGTCACCTCCGGGTGCCTGCCGGCGATGCGGTCGATGAGGTCGTCGACCTGCTCGTTCGTCTGCGCCACGATCATCAGGCGCTCACCGGCCGCGGCCAGGTGCGCGGCGGCGCGGACGACCAGCGTGGACTTCCCGGCGCCGGGCGGGGAGTCGACCACCACGCCGCGGTGCCCGCCGCCGAGATCCGCGAGGACGCCGTCCACGACCCGCGCCGCCGCCTCGGAGGGGGCCGCTTCGTCCGCCGTCACCGGCACCAGGCGGCGCCCCGCATGTTCGGTCACGACCATTCCTCTTCGGCGTCCTCGTGGGTCGGCACGTATTCCTCGGGCGGCCCGCCGTGCGTCCACGGCGTGTCCTCACGTTCGGGGAACTTGGCCGCGCCGAACGAACCGTCGGTCAGCGACGTGAAGCACACCCGGTCGCCGACCCGGGGGACGACGCCCGGTTCGGGGGTGAGCTTGCGGCCCATCCCGCCGGTCAGCTCCAGCAGCACGGCCCCGTCGCCCAGCTCCACGATCCTCCCCTTGAGCGCCGGCCGCGCGGCGTCGCACACGGTCGTCCCGGCGTCGAGCCGCACCGGATCCCGCGTGCCGACCCGCAGGTGGGGGCGGAGCTTCGGCCGCTTGCCCGTCTCGTCCAGCCGGGTCGGGTCGCATTCGGTGACCACGCCGCCGAACGCCTGGCCCGTCAGCCGGTGCTCGGCCATGACGAGGGGGTCGTCGAACGCCCGCTGCGCGTCGTAGGCGTCCTGGGCGCGTTCGAGGTCGTGCAGCCGCCGCGCCGCACGGACGGGCGGGTCGCGGCGCGCCTGCGGGTACGCCTCACCGAACGTCTGGTGGTAGTACGTGAAGGCGTCCCGGTCGCGTTCCCAGCGCTTCGGCACGCTCGCCCCCTCCGGCAGGGCGCGCAGCAGCGCCACGGCATCCCACATGAGGTCCCACGTCGGGGTGAGCTGGCCGGCGAGGACCGTGCGCAGCCGCTCCTCGGCGCGCGAGCCCGCGCCCGCCCGGTCGTACCCGGCGATCGCCGGAGCGAGGACCTCGTTGTCGAACGTCGGGTCCGTCGTCGGCCCCGCCGGCGGGCACATCACCGGATCCTCGGCACGCGCGGCCGCGGCCGGGCCGTCCAGACCGTCCGGCGGGTCGATCCAGCCCATCAGCGCCGCGAGGTTGCCGTCCTCCAGGGAACTCTGACCCGTCGCCCAGTGCAGTCGCAGCATCTCCGTCATGGCGCCCAGCAGCGACGACCCGGGATGGTCGTACCGGTCGGCGAACCACGTCAGCCACCGGCCGAGGACCGGCACCGCCGGGTCCACCGCGTACGGGCCCTCCGTGCTGCGGAACCGCGTCGACCGTCCCACCATCCGCAGGAACGCGACACCGCCCCGGTTCGGCACGAGCAGCTGCGGTGCGTTCCCGTACCGGATCCGCTCCTCGCCCTCCTTGCCGGGCGGCAGCTCCTCCACGGCGCCGCGGCTCGTCTCGATGTGGTTCAGGACGAGCTTGGCGAAATCGGCGGTGAACGCGAACCGCAGGTCCCGGTTGCGCGGCTGCGGCACCATCAGCAGCGCCGGATCGTCCCGCGCGCTCCCGGCCATCACCGCCAGCGGCGCCGCCGCCTCCCCGGCGAGCTTCAGCGGGACGAGCACCAGCGGCGCGTCCGGCACGTGGCAGTGCCGCACCGTCGCGAGCGGCCGCGCGACCCCGGCGGCCGCCGCCTCCAGGCGGGCGAGCGAGGACAGTGCGCTCATGTACCGATCACGCGACCCCGTCCAGGGCTTCGGCGCGGAGGCGGGCCGCGGTGCGCAGCTGGTCGGCCGTCTCCGCGAGGTCGTCGGACGGCGGGAGCGAGCCGTCCGCCAGGGCGAGCGCGGTACCGATCGTGTCGACGCCGCCGAGGTCGTCGCGGACGGAACGGCCGAGCGCGCCCGTCGAGCCGCAGGCGCGCGCCTCGTCGCGGCAGAACAGCGCCATCTCGCAGCCCGACATGCACTCCGGCGCGTACCGGGCCTCGACCGCCCGGACCGACTCTTCGAGCCCGTCCCCGGGCCCGAACGTCAGATCGCCGGGCAGCTCCGCCAGGATGTCGTCGATGCGGGTGAGGCGCGCGAGCTGCCGCTCCAGGACGGCGAGCTGCGGCCGGACGTCCAGCGGTGTCGCCGTCGGGCGGTTGGAGAAGTTCTCCGGGCAGACGAGGAACACGTCGTGCGACACCCGCCCGGGATCGTGCCCCAGCTCGGCCACCAGCCGGCGCAGCGCGAGCACGTACACCGCCGACTGCCGCGCCGCCGCCGCGACCTGCTCCGGCTCGGCCTGCCCGTCCACCACGGCGAACGACTTGATCTCGATGACGTGCAGCCGCCCCGCGAGCTGGAACGCGATGACGTCCGGCTCCAGGTAGGCGAGCCGCCCGGCGATGTCGAGCCGCAGCAGCGGATGGTCGAACAGCGTGCCCTCACCGGTCTCCAGTACGCGGGCGACCAGCCGCCGGGTCCGCGAATGCCGCAGCTCCCGGCCCTCGTTGCCCGCGACCACCTCCAGGTCGTCGTAGGCCACCTCGGGGACGGCGAGGCCGAGCCGCTCGCGCAGCAGCGTCAGCAGCTCCGCGCATCCGTCCGCCTTCACCTGCGCCTCGAACACGTTCCCGCGCGTGATCGCGAACTGCGACTGCCCGAACGGCGCGGGGAAGCCCAGCTCCCGCGCCACCGTGTCCTTGTCGACCCCCGCCGCGTCCATCACCCCGCGGCGGGCGCAGCCGGGATTGGACGTCAGCGCGGCGATCGTGCGGGCGTCGTGATTGCGCGGGGGAGCGCCGCCGCGCAGCCGGTCCAGGTCCGGCGCGGTCTCGGTCATCCGTCCGTCTCTCCATTGCTGGCAGGGCGCCGTCCGGAGTGCCGCAGGGCCCGCAGCCGGCTGCCGAACAGCATTTCCGCGTCGTCGAGCTGGGCCCGGGCGCGCCCGGCGGCGGACGCGCGCCGCCGCCGGTCCGGCTCCCGGTGCACGTCCAGCTCGGCCCGGGCGGCCTCGGCGAGGGCGGCCGGATCGACGGTACCGACCGTACCGGTGACCGCACCGGGAATGTTGGACGCGAAACGCCACAGCAGCCGCTGCACGTCGGGGGACGGCCTCCCCCGCCCGGCCTGCTCGGCGAGGCGTGCGGCGCACGTGAGGAAATCGGTGCGCGGGCTGAGCGGCCCGACGATCCGCTGCTCCAGCGGCCAGGTGCTCACGGTGAGCAGCCCGCGGGCCGGCGCGAGAAGATCGGCGGTCAGCGCGGCGCACAGGTAGTACGGCCGCGCGTACGGCGCGGTGCGGAACGAGCGTTCCTCGTCGCGGCGCAGGCTCGTCAGCCTGCTCCCCGGGATCTCGCCGGGGAAGAACGCCGCGTACACCGACCCGATCAGCTTGGGCGCGGACGGCGCGCCGAGCAGGGTCAGCGCCTGGTGGACCTGCTCCCGGACGGGCAGCAGCCCGCGCTGCCCGGCACCGGGTTCCTCGCCGCCGCGGCCACCGGCGGGGGCGTCGCCGAGGACGGCGTCGTCCCATGCCGTCTCGGCCTTGCGCAGCTCGGCGCGCAGGCCGCGGGCCTCGTGCCGGTCACCGGTCGCCATGGCCCGGCGCACGGCGGCGCGCAGCTCGGTGATGCGCCGCTCCAGCTCGTCGGGGGTCGGGACGCCGGGGGACCGGGACATGCGGCAGACAGTACAGGAGCTTCCAGACAGTTCCAGTGTTTTCCAGTTTTGGGCCGTCCCGCACGAGGCCGGCGGGGCTCCGCCACACGATGGAGCAGCGCCGGAGCGGACGCGGGGACGGGGCCTCCGGAACCTCCGCGATAACGATCGGCGCCATACCCCGCGCCGGGTCAGCCGGGGAAGCTCGCGCGGTACGTGGCGGCCATGTCCTCGTCGCCGTGTCCCCGGTCGATGGCGCGGCGGAACCGCGCGCCGGCCGCGTCGTTCACGTCCACCCGGATCTCGGCGGCCTCGGCGGCCTCGTGGATCAGCCGGGTGTTCTTCTCCGCGTTGCGGACGGCGAAGCTCGGCTCGAAGTCGTCCGCGAGCATGGCCTTCATCTTGGCCTGCAGGTAGACGCTGTCGAGCGGGCCGCCGGTGAGGACCTCGCCGAGCAGGGCCGGGTCGAGCCCGAGGCCCTTGGTCAGCGCGACCGACTCGGCGACGACGGAGGTCAGCGAGATCGCGTAGCTCACGGCGGCGAGCTTGAGGCGGGTGCCGGCGCCGCCCGCACCGTCCTCGTCCAGCCAGAGCGTCCTGGCGCCGACGCTGCCGAACACCGGTTCGAGAACGGTCCGCGCGTCCTGCGGCCCCGCCGCGAGGACCACCAGCTTTCCCTGTTCGGCGGGCTGCCTCGTCCCCTGGACGGGCGCGTCGACGAACAGGAGCCCCTGGTCGGCGGCGAAGCCGGCGAGCAGCCGCACGGACGCGACGCCGACCGTGCCCATCTGCGCCCAGATCTGCCCCGGCCGCAGCGCCGGCGACGCGTCCGTCATGACCGACAGCGCCGTGTCGCCGTCGTCCAGCATCGTGATGACCACCTCGGCACCGCCGGCGGCCTGGGCGGGGGAGTCCGCCACGGTCGCGCCGTCGCCCGCGAGGGGCTCGGCGCGCGATCGGGTGCGGTTCCACACCGTGACCCGGTGCCCGTCCCCGAGCAGCGTGCGGGCCATCGCCGCGCCCATGATCCCGGTGCCGAGCAACGCGACTGCCGTCATGTTCCCACTCCTTCGCGGACCGCCTGTCCGGACGATGCCTGTCCGACAATGCCCTTCCTACCCGCGAACAGGCGGACCGTGCGGTGCCGGCTAGCCGTAGGCGGGGCTGTCGCCGGGGGCGTCCGCGTACACGGCGGTGTAGGGCGCCGCGAACGCGTCCAAGGTGCGGTCCAGCTGGGCCGACCACCAGGTCACCAGGGCGGCGAGGCCCCGCTCGCCGGCGCCGTCCTCGCCCAGGTACCGGTGCCGCAGCGGCGCGACGTCGCAGAGCCGCTCCCACCATTCGCGGTGCACCGCCGACTGGATCTGCCCGGCGTCCAGCGGGAACGCCGAGCGGTGGCCGCGCACGAACGCCTGGACGCGGTCGAGGTCGAGCCCCCGCTCGTCGTCGCAGGCGAACAGCCGCGCCGCCGCCCGCACGACCTCCCCGGCGACGGGGCCGGTCGCCAGCCCGTCCCAGCCGAGGACGGCGGTGACGTTGCCCGACCCGCCGTACCGGAGGTGCCCGGCGTGGAACGCGCCGTGCAGATGGCCGACGGTGCTCACCTCGATCTCGGGCGGCTGGTGGTCGGCGAACTCGGTGAGCAGCTCGCGCCGCTCCCGCAGGCGGCGTCCGGTCAGCGCGTCGAAGTCGGTTCCGCCGCCGTCCGGCAGGTCGCGCAGCATCGCGTCGACGGCGGCCGCCGCGGACGCGGCGCGCGGCGTCGGCACCAGCAGGCTCTGCTGCACCGGCGGCGTGAGCAGGTCGAGCGCCGCGTGCAGCCGTCCCAGCAGCTCGCCGAGCCTCTCGCACTGGCCGAACGTCAACTCCAGCCCGCCGCGCCCGCGCCCGCCCACCCACGGGTAGAGGACGTAGCCGCGCCCGGAGGCGGTGACCAGTGTCCGGCCGCCGCGCGCGGGCATCGGCGCGAGCACCGGAAGGCCGGCCTCGTCGAGCGCGGTGGTCACGGCGTGCTGGAACAGGACGCGGCGCCGGTCGGGTTCGGCATACTCCTTCAGGAAGAACGCACCGTCGGCCGTGCCGACGCGCCAGCACCGGCGGCCGGGGCCGGCGGCCAGCGGGTCCGGGGCGTCCGGCGCGTCGATCTCCCAGCGTCTCAGCAGCCGTGGCGGCGGCTCGGTGTCAGCACTCTGTGACGTCGGCACCTCGGCACCTCGGCTGCGTGGACGGACGATGGTCGAATGGATGTTCTACGGCGACGCTACACGTCCCGCCCGCACCGCGAAAGGGAACCGCGCGGCTCAGCGGGTTCGAGGACGACCACGGGAATGTCGCGGGTCGTCTTCTGCTGGTACTCGTCGTACGCGCGCCAGACGGCGCCATCCTCTGCCACAGCGCGGGCTTCTCCTCGGGCATCGCCGTCCGCGCCAGCGCGGTGAACGTGTCGAATATCCGAACACCGCACCGTCGTCCTGGGCGAACGCCCTGGTTGCAGTCCGCGGCTACCCTGGGCCGGTGGACGACGCGGCTGAGGTGGCGCGGCGATGCGCCGAGACGATGTACGCGCGGGACAAGGTGGCGCAGGACCTCGCCATGCAGATCACCGAGATCTCGCCCGGACGGGCCCGGCTGCGCATGACGGTCGGCGACACGATGGTGAACGGGCACGGCATCGCGCACGGCGGCTACGTGTTCCTTCTCGCCGACTCCGCGTTCGCCTACGCGTGCAATACCCATGACGCCGTGACGGTCGCGGCGTCCGCCGACGTCGTGTTCGTCGCGCCCGCCCGCACCGGCGACGTCCTGGAGGCGACCGCGGTGGAGCGCACCCGCTACGGCCGCAGCGGAATCTACGACGTGACGGTTCGCCGCGTCCCGGACGGCGAGGTCGTCGCCGAGTTCCGCGGCGGGAGCCGCAGCCGCGACCAGCGCGTGCTCGACGACCCGGGCCCCTGACCGCTGGGCCGGCCGCGTCGCCGCGCGTCCCTCGGGATCAGAGGTCGTTGAGGACGCGGGTGAGCTGCCGAGCCGTGTCGTCGGGGCGCGCGGCGGTGATGCAGAGGTTGTTCATGGCCCGCATGTAGGTGTCGACGTCCGTCGGCTTGTCGAGGTACAGCGCGCTGGTGAGCTGCTCCAGGTAGACGACGTCGGAGAGGCCGGGCTCCGCGAACCGCAGGATCGTGAAGGGACCGCCCGCGGCGGCGTGCCCGCCCGCGCCGAACGGCACGATCTGCAGCGTGACGTTGGGCAGCTCGGACACCTCGATCAGGTGCTCGATCTGGCGGCGCATCACGTCGCGGCCGCCGAGCGGGCGGCGGACGACCGCCTCGTCCACCACGGCCCACAGCGTCGGCGCGCCGGGGGAGGTGAACCGCTCCTGCCGGATCGTGCGGAGCTGCACGCGCCGCTCGACCTCGTCCTCGGCCGCGTCGGAGAAGCCGAGGCGGACGACGGCGCGCGCGTAGTCCTCGGTCTGCAGCAGCCCGGGGACGAACTGCAGCTCGTAGGTGCGCAGCAGCGAGGCGGCCTCCTCCAGGCCGAGATAGACCTCGAACCAGCTCGGCAGCACGTCGCCGTACCGGTGCCACCATCCGGGGGTGTTGGCCTCCTTGGCCAGCTCGAGCAGCGGGGCGCGCTCGCCGGGGTCGTCGACGCCGTAGAGGGTGAGCAGGTCGGCGACGTCGCGTTCCTTGAAGCCGACCCGGCCGAGCTCCATCCGGCTGATCTTGGAGTGCGAGCCGCGGATCTCGTAGCCCGCCTGCTCGGTGGAGATGCCGCGCTCCTCGCGGAGCCGGCGCAGTTGGGCGCCGAGCAGAATGCGCAGGACGGTGGGGCCGCCGCGCCGGGGATAATCGATCAGCCGTCCGGCCGGATCACCTTCGGGCGGAGGTGTTGGGGCAGCTGAATCCTGGACCAAGGGGTCACCAGCCAGTCGACGGGTCTGCTCGTGGGCGGAACGGCACCGCGGAACGGCACCGCCCTATGTTAGAGGATGGGGGCGGGTTTTTGGGAAGTATGAAAATCGCGTTCGGTGCGAATCGCCGGGTACCGCGTGGATCGCGTGCCCGGCCGGTGTGCATGGGCGGCGACCTGTGCTGTCGGTGGCCGAATGGCTGCGCTGCGTATCGCAGTGGTGACAACCGAGTTGGCCCGGTGGTCATTTCCGTGGCATCCGAGTCACCGTTGGAGCATGAATTGCCCGGCGCACTCGGACGTTGCGGACGGCCAATCCCACACCGGTCATTCCCCGCAACGTCGTGTGACGTTCGAATGACGGACGTCTCCCATTCCGGTGAATTCCGGGGCGCCCGCCGCGCAGATCATGCCAGAGTGGCCCGTTCTGAGGCCCCGGAGACGCGAATCGCGTGATGAAGCTCTCGTCCCACGCGGGTGTGGTCTGGGACGGGTGCGACGTTAGGTGTGCAGAGGGGCGATCACGATCGCCGCTCCGCAGAGGCGAGCACCACACCGCACAACTGGGGGAAACCATGAACGCGACCCGTGAACGACCTGAGATCCGATTCCTGACCTCGGGCGATGTCACGGCGCACGAGCGCGCGGCGGCGGAGCGCGCCGTCCAGACCGCGCTGAGGGACGCCCAGGGCGTCACGTCCGTCCAGGTCACGCTGAGCGTCGTGGCCGACCCGTCGCTTCCGCGCCCGGCGCTGGCCCAGGCCGTCGTCGAGATCAACGGCCGCCGCGTCCGCGCCCAGGCCGCCGCGCCGCGCATCGACGAGGCCATCGACATGCTCCGCGAGCGTCTGGCCGTCCGGACGTCCTCCCTGCAGGCGGGCTGAACCCGCCGCGCACGATCGGCCGGCGGCGCCCCTGGAGGGGACGCCGCCGATCGTGTCTCCGGGCCGTCAGGCGTCGCGGCGGGTGAGCGCGATAGCGGCGAAGCCGAGCGGGACGAGCGCGTACGCCACCATCGCTGCCGCCGCCACACCCGGTGACAGCAGGTCGCCGTAGATGGAGTTGTCCGCACCGAGCCCGGCGGCCTGCCTGGGCAGGGCGCCGGGCATCACCGACCCGATCCGCTCGTTCCACGGCTCCGGCAGGTGGAAGACCAGCATCGGCACCACGTACCAGAGCAGGACGACCGGCACGAGCGCCCCGGCCGTCGACCGCAGCAGCACGCCGAGCGACAGGCCGAGCAGCGCGAACATCGCCACCGACGTCCCCGAGATGACGAAACCCGGCAGGTCGTGGCCGATGGACGCCCGCTGGTCCGGGAACGGCCGGTCTCCGATGATGAGCCGCGTCCCGAGGAACGAGCCGATCGTCATGGCCTCGCCCGCGATGAGCGCGACCGCCCCGACCACGGCCGCCTTCGCCGCGAGGACCGTCCGGCGCCGGGGGAGCACCGCGAACGTGGTGCGGATCATGCCGGTGCGGTACTCGGACGTGACGGACAGCACGCCCAGAACGGCGAGGCACAGTCCCGCGACCCACCCGCCGATCTCCTGAAGCGGACGCAGCGGGAACTCCGCTCGGCGCTCGGCCGACAGGCCGTCCCAGACGTGCGCCATCTGGAACGCCAGCAGCAGAACGAACACGAGGAACAGGGCCGTCGCCGCCAGCACCCCATAGGTGGACCGGACCGACCGCAGCTTCCACCACTCGGCCGCGAGCGCGTCGCCCAACCCGCGTCCCGGTCCGCGCCCGGTCCCGTGCGCCGCCCCGCCTCCCATCACGCATCCCTGCGGGTGAACGAGTACGCACCGGCTCCCAGCGCGACCGCCGCGTAGGTCACCAGAAGCGCCACCGCGCCGGTCGGAGAAAGGACGCCGTGGACGCCGGACGAACCCGGCGCCCCCGCGATCTGGCCGGCCAGGTTGCCGGGCATCGCCGACCAGATCCGCTCGTCCCACGGGAACGGCAGAAGCCGCGCGAGAGCGGGCAGCACCATCAGCACCACCATCCCCGATGCGATCGTCGCCGCGGTCGAGCGCAGCACGGCGCCCAGCCCGAACGTGATCAGCGTGATCGCCGCCGTCGTCAGCGCCAGCCACAGCAGATGGACCGCGACGTCCCCCGCCGGGCCCTGGAACGTCGGGACAGCCCGGTCGCCCACGATCGCGTCGCCGGCCACGGAACCCGCAGCCAGGCTCACCAGGGCGGCGGCGAACATGATCGCACCGGCCACCCCCGCCTTCGCCGCGAACGGCGTCAGGCGGCGCGGCATCGCGGCGAGGGTCGTCCGGACCATCCCCGACCCGTACTCGGACGTCAGCGTGAGAGCGCCCAGCACCACCGCGCACACCGGCAGCGACACGGCGAGGGGCTGCTCCGCCGGGGCCGTCCTGGCGGTCGCCTTCCGCTCCGCCGGCAGACCGTCCCAGTACCGGGCCACGAACCACGACCACAGGAGGCACAGCAGCGTGAACAACGCGACCGTGCCGAAGACGGCCGCGGTCGACCGGACGGACCGGAGCTTGTACCACTCCGCCGCGAGCGCGTCGATCACGACGCCACCGCCCCGAACTCTGTGCTGCCGGCGGTCAGCTCCATGTACGCCTCCTCCAGCGAGGCACTGCGAGGAGTCACCTCGTACAGCGGGATGCCCCGCGCGGCGGCCATGTCGCCGATGGCCGCGACGTCCAGCCCGGTGACCGTCAGGGCGCCGCCGGGCACGGACTCGACTCCGCCCCCGGCCGCCGCGAGAACCGCGGTCAGATCGGCCGGCCGCGGCGTACGCACCAGAACACCCCGCCGGAACCGGTCCGCCAGCTCCCGCACCGACGTGTCGGCGATCAGCCGCCCCCGGCCGATGATGATCAGCCGGTCGGCGGTCAGCTCCATCTCGCTCATCAGATGGCTCGAGATCAGCACGGTCCGTCCCTCCGCGGCCAGCGTCCGCATCAGCTCCCGGATCCAGCGGACGCCGTCCGGGTCCAGCCCGTTCACCGGCTCGTCGAACATCAGCACCCCCGGATCGCCCAGCAGCGCCGCCGCGATCCCGAGCCGCTGCCTCATGCCCAGCGAGAACCCCCCGACCCGCTTGCGCGCGACCCTGGCCAAGCCCACCTGCTCCAGCACCTCCGTCACCCGCCCCGCCGCGATCCCGTTGCTGCGCGCCAGCCAGCCGAGATGGTCGAACGCGCGCCGCCCGCCGTGCACGGCGCCCGCGTCCAGCAGCGCCCCCACCTCCCGCATCGGCCGCCGCAGCGCCGCGTACCGGCCCCCGTTCACCAGCGCCTCACCGGACGTCGCCGCGTCCAGCCCGAGCAGCACGCGCATGGTCGTCGACTTCCCGGCGCCGTTCGGTCCGAGGAACCCGGTCACCGTGCCCGGCCGCACCACGAAGGACAGGCCGTCCACCGCGGCCGTCGCGCCGTAGCGCTTGGTCAGCTCACGTACTTCGATCATGCCGACAACGCTCGTACCCGACGGCCCTCCGCACATCGGAACGCGGGCGGGAACCGCGCGTGCGACCGTGCTCCGAGACCGCCGCCGCGCCTCCGACCCCGGTATGACGCCCGGCGGCACGAGGCGCCCGCCCCGACCGTCCCGCTACCTTCATGACGTGGACGATTCCGGGCTTCGCTCCCCGTTCTCCAGGCGGCTCAGCCGGCGGCGGCTGATCGGCCTGGACGCCGCGGCGGCGGCCTTCTGCACGATCGCGCTGCTGCTGCTCTCAGGGAAGACCGAAGCCTCCGCGGCCCTCGTGCCGCCGCTCGCCGCCGCGACCGGCCTGCCGCTCGCGGTGCGGCGGCTCTGGCCCATCCCCGTCTTCGCCGTCGTCCTGTCCGCCTCGACGGCGATGCTGCTCCTCGGGCTGCCCTGGGACTCCTTCGTCGGCCCGGCGTTCGCCCTCTACGTCGTCGCGCTCGACCGCGTCCGCCGGCGGTGGCTGCCGACACCGCTGATCGGCGTGGTCAGCGCCACCGTCATCCTCGGCGGCGCGATGGCCGGCCCCGCCGACCGGCCTGCCGAGTCCGCCGGCCGGCTGCTGCTCGGGCTCGCCGTCCTCGGCGCGTCCTGGTCCCTCGGCCGCGTCGTCCGCGAACGTCGCGCGGAGACCGCCCGCACCGCCCGGCAGCTCGCCGACCGGGCCGTCTCCGACGAACGGCTCCGCATCGCCCGCGAACTCCACGACGTCGTCGCGCACAGCATGAGCCTGATCGCCGTCAAGGCCGGCGTCGCCGTCCACGTCGCCGAGGCCCGCCCCCAGGAAGCCCTCGACGCCCTCCGCGTCATCGAGACGACGAGCCGCGGCTCACTCGCCGAAATGCGCCACCTCCTCGGCGTGCTGCGGACCGGCGGCACCGACACCGACCTCACCCCGTCCCCGGGCCTCGCCGACCTGACGGGCCTCGCCGAGCGGGCCGCGATGGCCGGCGTCGACGTCGACCTTGAAGTCGACGCCGGGAACCTCCCCGAAGGCGTCGCACTCTCCGCCTACCGCATCGTCCAGGAGGCGGTCACCAACGTCGTCAAGCACGCCGCCCCGGCCCGCTGCCGCGTCCGCGTCCAGTCCGACGGGCTCCGCGTGCGCATCGACGTCACCGACGACGGCCCCGGCGTCCGCCTCCTCCCCGGCGGGGACGGGCACGGGCTCATCGGCATGCGCGAACGCGTCATGATGTACGGCGGCGACTTCACCGCCGGACCCCGTCCCGAAGGCGGCTTCGCCGTGTCTGCCGCCTTCCCGTGCGAACCCTAGGAAACCCTTGGAACTGCGCGTCCTCGTCGCCGACGACCAGGCCCTGCTGCGCGGCAGCTTCCGCGTCCTCATCGACACGGCGCCCGGCCTGCGCACGGTCGGCGAGGCCGGCACCGGCGCCGAGGCCGTCGAGCTGGCCGAACGCGAACGCCCCGACCTCGTCCTCATGGACGTCCGGATGCCCGAGATGGACGGGATCGAGGCGACCCGGCGGATCTGCGACGACCTTCCCGACGTCCGCGTCCTCATCCTCACGACCTTCGACCTGGACACCTACGTCTACTCGGCGCTCCGGGCCGGGGCCAGCGGCTTCCTGCTCAAGGACACCCCGCCCGCCGACCTGCTGTCGGCGATCCGGGTCGTCGCCTCCGGCGAGTCCCTGCTCGCGCCGTCGGTGACCCGGCGGCTGATCGCCGAGTTCGTCCGGCGGCCCGGCCCCGCCCAGCCCCCGCCCGCCGGGCTGGACGGCGTCACCGAACGCGAACGCGAGGTCCTCACCCTCATCGCCCGCGGCCTGTCCAACACCGAACTCGCCGAGCACCTGCACCTGAGCCCCGCCACGGTCAAGACCCACATCGGGCACCTGCTCGCCAAACTCCGCGCCCGCGACCGCGCCCAACTCGTCATCGCCGCCTACGAAACGGGCCTCGTCCGCCCCCGCTGATCGACGACGACCACGATCCCCTCACCGAGCGAGGCGACGCCCGCACAACGCGAGCACACACCGGCGTCGCCGGGCCAGAGCGGTGTGCCCAGCCGTACGGGCCGAGGCGATTCGCCGGGCCGACGGCGTCCACAACTCAATGAAGGTGAGCCGCCCGCGTCGCCGGGGGCGGCGAGGGCGGCGAGGGTGGGTTGCAGGTCGTTCGTTGTGCCGGATGCCGCGTGGCCGGGCGGGGCGGCGATCACAGCAGGATCGGGGCCAGATGCTCGAGCTGGTCGGCGGATGATGCCAGATCCGGGGCGAACCCCATGACGCACACGTGATCCGCGCCCGCGTCCAGGTGCTCCTGGATCCTTGTGCGGACGGCGGTTTCGTCTCCCCAGTTGAAGCAGGCGTCGATGACCTCGTCCGAACCGCCTGCGGCCAAGGCCGCGTCGTCGTAACCGAGGCTCCTGAGGGAACGGAGGTACGGCGACCCGGGCATTTCGAGCAACTGTGTCTGCCTGGCGATGCCGCGCGCCTTCTCGGGATCCGTCGCAAGGATCGCGCTCTGTCCGACGACGAGCAGTTCGTCCGGTCCGAGGCGTTCCCTGGCCCTCCTGGTGTGCTCGACGGGCATCATGGCGGGCAGGGCCCCGCCCGCCCTGTCCCGTGCCAGGCCCTGCATCTTCGGTCCCAGCGCCGCCAGGAGCCGGGGGAACGGCACCTCGGGCACCGGCGCGGTGTCCACCGCGGCGTCCATTCCGTCGAAGTACTCGCGTGTCCGGTCCAGCGGGACACGGCGGGTTCGTCCCGGATCCTCCGGAACCGGATGACCTGGGCCCAGACCGTCCGTCCTCCTCTGTTTGATGGCGCGCAGCACCTGGGCCCGTGAGCCGGGGCTACAGGCCGCCCCCGCGCGGCAGCGCCGGTGGTCCGCCGGTGCCCCGCGCCGGAGTCCCCGGCGACTGCCCGCCGCCCCGCCCGGTCTTGCCGCGTCGGGGCCGCGGCGAGACCGGGCCAGGAGACGGCCCAGACTCCCTCGAAGAGGTCGGTGGTTCCAGGCCAGGGGAACTACCTTCAACGAACGCTTCACCCCGCTGCCTCCCACCCTCGCCCACCGCCTCGGGGCCTGCGCGAGCTAGGGGGATGCCGGGCGGGTCCGGTAGGCCTCCAGGCGTTCGGCGAGTTCCTTGGGCTGGCTGAGCGCCACGAGGTGCCCGCCCGGCATGTCGTCGACCGGGATGCCCAGCCGCTCGCGCACGACCCGGCGCTGGAACTCGAGTGGGAAGAAACGATCGTCTCGTCCCTGCAGAACGACCGTGGGGGTGCTGGGCCACTCGCGTAGCGGCCACGGCTCGGCGAACGGCGTCGCCGACTGCGGCGGTTCTTCCCGGGAGAACGCCTCAGCCGTCACGTCCGGCGGGACGTCGTGGAAGAAGCTCTCCTTGGGGTCGAACTCGGCCGGAATGGTTCGACCCTCGCGGGCCGCGTAGTCCGCCATGGCCTGCGACTGACCGGTGTTGTCCCACCAGGCGCCGCCTGATTCGCCCGGGACGGGGACCATGGCGTTGAGCATGACGAGCAGGTCCACCGATATCCGTTCGCAGACGAGCGGGGCGGTGAGGCCGCCCATGGACTGTGCCACCAGGACGACGCCCGTCCGATCGCCGATCGCCTCCACCACGGTGTCGGTGTACGCGTGGAGGCCGGCCGAGTCGTCACCGGCCGGAAGATCTACTGCCACGACGTCATGGCCCCGCGCTCGCAGTTCCGGGACGAGTCGATGCCAATACCAGGCCTGGCCGCCCGCCCCTGGGATGAGTGCGTAGGTCGCCATGGTCACCGTCCTGTGGTCGTGGGCGCCACCGGTCGCGCGGTCGTTCCCCCGGATTCCGATCCTAATTTAGGAGTATCCCGTACTATTTTGCTATGGCTGGTCGCAGGAAGTACGGCGACCCGTGCGGCATCGCGCGGGCACTCGACGTCGTCGGAGAACGGTGGGCGATGCTGGTCGTCCGCGAACTGCTCCTCGGGCCGAAGCGGTTCACCGCCCTGCACCGCGGGCTCGCCGGGATGAGCCAGAACGTCCTGTCGCAGCGTCTGCGTGATCTCGAAGAATCCGGAATCGTCCGGCACCGCGTGCTCGGAGCGCCGGTGAGCGCCCGGGTGTACGAACTGACCCCCCGCGGCCGGGAGCTCGAACCGGTTCTGTTCGCCCTCGCGAAGTGGGGTGGCCGCACCCCGATCGATCCGTCGTCCACCGGCGAGCTGAGCGCCGACGCGATGATGTTCGCGCTCAAGACGACGTTCGACCCGGACGCCGCCTCGGGCCTGAGCGTCCGCCTGGCCCTCCGTTTCGAGGACGATCGCTTTGTGGCCGAGATCGACGCCGGACGGTTCGACGCCGCTCGCGCTGAAGCGCCGCTTCATGTCGATGCCACGCTGACCACCGATGTCGGGACGTTCAGGACCCTCGCGTTCGGTGGCCGTCCGCTGGCAGGGCCCAGGGACTCCGGTGAACTCCGGCTGGAAGGCGACAGCGGCCTCGCCGCGCGGTTCCTGAGCTGCTTTCCCCGCCCCTCGATCACCCCCTGACGCGCGTCCGTCCTCCCTCGAACATGTGTTCGGGCTAGTGTTTCCTCCCGTGCTGATCGATGAACCCGTCTCCGCGGAGACCACGCCCACGGGCCGACCGTCCCAGATCACCGGCCCGCGCGGCTGCTACCGGGTGCGCCGCGTGCTCGAAGAGTGGCAGGCCCCCGGTCAGGCGAGGTTCTACCGCCTCCAGGTCGCCACGCCGGGACGGTCCGGCGATCGCCGAGGTCATCGGCCCGGTCAACGGCCCATGGACCCTCCGCCGGGTCCGGCGCTGACCAGGGTCACCCGCGGACGCGCAGTACGAGGCGGCCCGAGAATCCTCCCCGCTCGGCCGCCTTGGCCGAACGCCGCTCCTCCAGTTCGCCGGGCGTGATTCCGTGCAGTGCCGCCAGGGCGTGAACCACCTCCAGGAGATCGGCCAGCTCAGCGGGATCACCACTCGCGACATACTCGCCGGCCTCCTCGTAGAGTTTGGCGCGCAGCAACGCGCCGTGCTCCTCCGGAGCGGCGACGCGGATCTCCGGCAGCCGCCCGGCGGCTCGAACGATCTCGGGAATGCGGTCCCGGACCAGCTTCTCGGCCCGTCCGCCCGCCTCTTTGGCAGGACGCTCCATCGCACCGTGCCGCCGGTCCAGAGACTGGATCCACTTCACCGCGACCGCCGCCGTCTGTACCAGTTCCGTCCGCAGGCCGCCGGGATCGGATTCGGCGAGGGCCTCGAAGAACTCCTCCGCCAGAATGTGCCGCCAGGTCAGTGCCCCGCGTGACCAGGCGGCGGCGCATTCTCGCTTGGCCTCCTCGGCGCGCTCGGTGAACTCCGGCCCGCTTCCATCGGGGAATTCCTGGACACCCCACATCCGGTCTTGGGCATCGCGTTCGGCCGCGACATCCTCCAGCGCCTTCGCCAGCGCCCCCGGCACTCGATCGCTCTCCATGCGACCCGACGCTACTGCGAACACCGCGAACCTCCCCCGACTCGCCGCTCGCCCATGCGCCACCGTCCCAGAGGCCCAAAGCATGGACCCGCACAACCGTCCACCCCCCAGCTCCAGGCACCGACCCCCGGCCCCGGCGACCGACCTTGGCGCGGTGTTGGGTGCTGGGCGGCGAGCGTGCGTGGGTGGCTGCTCGGGTTCGGTCAGGTGGGTGGCGCGTGGTCGGGTTCGCAGCTGAGCAGTTCGTGCAGGATGGGCGGGAGTTCGTCCCACAGCCATTCGTTCAGGGTGCCGGGGAAGTTCGCCGGCGGCCGGATGCCCAGGCGATCGTGGGCCACCTCTGTCAGGCGTACCGGGATGGGGCCGTCGTCCCACATCGGGTCGCGGTGTCCCCAGAACGCGGAGAAGTCGGGGCTCGTCAGCATCAGCTCGGTGGGCATGGTGTGCTCACCCGGGTGCCTGCCCAGAGGGAGCAGCCGCTGCGCCGTCGTGCGGAGGATGTTGAGCGCGGCCAGGTCGTGCGGGCAGGCGACGTCGGTGATCTCCAGTTCTGGCAGCCCGAACCGGTACAGGCCGCGGGTGGTGAGGTGGACGCAGCCGCAGCCGTCGATGGCGTCCTCGTCGGCCGGGCACCGGGAGTCCGGGCAGGAGGGCAGTGCGGCGCCGATCCAGTGGTCGGCGAGGACGAACTCGTCGAAGCGTCCGAAGGGGACGACGGGCAGGGCCTGGTTCGAGGCGAGGTCCACGGGCACGCCGCACAGCGATTCGGCGATCGCCTTGGCCGTGGCGCGCGCGAGGTGCGGCCCCGAGGGGAGGTCGCCGACCGGCAGGACGGATGTGACGCCGATGTGCCGCGTGGCCTGACGGGCCCTCTCCGCGTCCTCGTGGTCGGCGCCGGTCACCTCGCTCAGGTCCCAGGGTGAGTCGGCGGCCCGATGGCAGGCCATGACGAGGCGGGGCGTGCCGATGCGCATTGACACCGCAGCCGCGAACGGGCCGGGGAGCCGTTGCAGGACCGCCGACGTCAGGTCGCCGGGGTCTCTGTCGGCGGCGACGACGAAGCCGGCGGTCGTCTCTTCGGGAACCGTGATGGTGACGGGCATTGCAGCCTCCTCGGGCCCACGGACGGGTCTGTGCCGTTCAGCTTCCAGGAGGCGGACGGGCGAAAGAACCAGAACTGAATTCTGTGGATAAAGGGGGCCGAGAAAACGGTAAATGTCGCCTTTAAGGTGATCAGAAGGCGCAGGGGAGGGAGGTGATCCCGTTGATGAAACTGGTGCGCTGCCGGACCGGTGGCGTCGTGGCATGAAGATCCGGAAGACGCGTGTACAGCTCGCGGAGCAGTGCCGTCACCTCCCGCCGGGCGAGGTGGGCGCCGAGGCAGAAATGCGGTCCGGGGGCACCGAAACCGACGTGCGGATTGGGGGAGCGCGTGATGTCGAACGTATGCGGATCGTTGAACACTTTCTCGTCCCGGTTCGCCGAGTTGTAGTAGAGGATCACCCGATCGCCGGTCCGGTAGACGTGGCCCCGCAGTTCGTAGTCGCGAGTCAGGGTTCGGCGCATCCACGTCACAGGCGTGGCGTAACGGACGGTCTCCTCGACGGCGCCCGGTAGCCGTTCCTCCAAGTCCGCCAGGAGCAGATCCCGCTGGTCGGGGTGTTCGGTGAGAAGGACGAGGGCATGCGACAGCGCGTTGCGCGTGGTCTCGTTGCCGGCCACGACGAGCAGCGAGAAGAAACGGCCCAGTTCACGGTGATCGAGGGCTTCGCCGTCCACGTTCGCGTGCGTCAGCGCGGTGACCAGGTCGTCGGCGGGCTTCTCACGGCGCACGCGGCTGAGATCGGCCATGAGCTCGTGCAGGTAGGAGAACTTCTCGGCGAGGATCGTCGCCCGGTCCCTGCCGTCCGGGCTGACGTGGTCCGGATCGCCGACGGCCAGGATGAGGTTCGTGGCGTCGATCACCTCGTCGTGCGCCGAGTCCGGGATGCCCATCATGGAACAGATGATCTGCAGGGGCATCGGCATGGCGGCGTGCTGGACGAAGTCGCACGGTCCCCGCTCGGCCATGTCGTCCACGATGCGGCGCGCCAGGACGGCCACGTCGCCCGCGACCCGTTCGATCAGGCGCGGAGTGAAGGAACGGGAGACGATCCGCCGGAGCCTGGCGTGCCGCGGATCGTCGATGCTGATCATGGAGCCGGTGTAGTCGGTGATCTGGGGCGGCGGGTCGACGGGACTGACGGCGGTGGGCTGGGAGCTGAACACCTCGGGATTGCGGCTCGCCTCGGCGACCTGTTCGTACCGGGTCAGGGCGTAGAACCCGGGTTCACCTGGCAGGGGGCAGAAGACCCGCTCCTCCGCGGCCCGGAGTGCGGCGAACAAATCGTCTCGCTCGCCTTGCGGCTTGGCCCAGAACTCCAGGCTTGACAGATTCTTCTCGACAAGGGAGGGCATGGTGGGAGCCGCCTTCCATCGGGAATCGCCGCCGTCAGGCTAACCCGGTGGCCGGCGGAACGCGATCAATAGCGGGCGGGCGCGGAGACCCGCCCGCTGTGCGTGGGTGCCGATCGAACGGCGCGTCCCGGGAAGGAATGCGTGTAGCGGCACCCGTCAGCGGGCGGACGGCTCCGCATAGTGGCGCTCGCCCGGACCCACATAGACCTGGCGTGGACGGCCGATTTTGGTGGACGAGTCGTCCAGCATCTCGCGCCACTGGGCGATCCAGCCCGGCAGGCGGCCGAGCGCGAACAGGACGGTGAACATGTTGGTCGGGAAGCCCATCGCCTTGTAGATGACGCCGGTGTAGAAGTCCACGTTCGGGTAGAGCTTCCGCTCGACGAAGTAGTCGTCGCTCAGCGCGACCTCTTCGAGGCGCATGGCGAGGTCGAGCAGCGGGTCGGACTTGCCGAGCGCGTCGAGGACCTTGCCCGTCGCCTTCTTCACGACCGCGGCGCGCGGGTCGTAGTTGCGGTAGACCCGGTGCCCGAAGCCCATCAGCTTGACGCCGGGCTCCTTGTCCTTGACGCGGCGTACGAACGAGTCGACGTCGTCGCCGTCCTTGTGGATCCCTTCCAGCATCTCCAGGACGGCCTGGTTGGCGCCGCCGTGCAGGGGGCCGAACAGGGCGTCGACACCCGCCGACACCGACGAGAACAGGTTCGCCTGGCTGGACCCCACGAGGCGCACCGTTGAGGTGGAACAGTTCTGCTCGTGGTCCGCGTGCAGGATGAACAGCATGTCCAGCACGCGCATGATCTCAGGGTCGATGTCGTACGGCTGCGTCGGCAGGCCGAACGTCATGCGCAGGAAGTTCTCCACGTACCCGAGAGAGTTGTCGGGGTAGAGCAGCGGCTGGCCGTTGGAGGTCTTGTACGCGTACGCCGCGATGGTGGGCAGCTTGGCTATGAGCCGGATGCTGGACTGGTCGACCTGCTCGGGATCGAAGGGGTCGAGACTGTCCTGGTAGAACGTCGACAGTGCGCTGACGGCGGACGACAGCACCGCCATCGGGTGCGCCTTGCGCGGGAAGGCGGAGAAGAACGCACGGAACTTCTCGTCCAGCAGTGTGTGGTTGCGGACGTTGTCGGTGAAGTCGGCCAGGCGGTCGGGTGCCGGCAGCTCGCCATAGATCAGCAGGTAGGCGACCTCGAGGAAGGACGATTTCTCCGCCAGCTCCTCGATCGGGTAACCGCGGTAGCGCAGGATGCCCGCCTCACCGTCGATGTAGGTGATCGCCGACGTGGTGGACGCGGTGTTGGTGAAGCCCGGATCGAGCGTGACATGGCCCGTCTCCTTCAGGAGGCTGCCCACGCCGAGGCCCGAGGGACCCTCCGTCGACTCGGTCACCTCGAGAGGCATCCGGCCGCCCGCGTGGCTGAGCTCGAAATCCGACATGCTCGCTCACTCCCAACTGCGTCCACACCTGCGTAGACGTTCCGATCGTCCCGTTCATCATCGTATCCACGTGATCACGGGCGCCGATCCGTGCCCTCCGCGTTGACGTGGACCGGCGCGGGTGTTCCGGTGGGTTCATGACCGATCACAGCACGGCCCGGCCCGCCACCGGGCCCGCCGCCGAACTCGCCGCGCGCGCTCGCCGGGAGATCGTGGACGCGGCGCCCCCGAACCGTTTCGTCGATGTGCTCGAATCAGGCGAGCTGCCCAGGGAACGCCTGGTCCGGCTTGCGGGGGAGGAGTACAGGATCGTCAGCAGCGATCGGCGGAGTTTCGCCCTGCTGGCCGCGCGCTTCCCGGAATCGCCCGCCGGTGACCTCTTTCTCGGGCTCGCGCAGGGCGAGGGAGAGGCGCTGAAACTTCTCGGCGACTTCGCCGCCGCACTCGGCGAGAGTGAGAAGTATCTCAAGGCGTACGAGCCGAAACCCTTCGCCCAGGCCTATCCGGCCTACCTCGCGCAGAGAGCGGCCTTCGGAACCGCCGGTGAGGTCGCGCTGGCCATGCTGGCCAATCTGGAGGAGTGGGGCGAGTACTGCTCAAGAACCGCGCAGGCCCTCCGCACGCACTACGGCTTCAGCGAGAAGTCCGTGGGGTTCTTCACCTTCTTCGCCGAATCGCCGCCCGGTTTTGAGGAACAGGCCCTGACGGTCATCGCTTCCGGCCTCGACTCCGGTGACGATCCCGAGGAAGTCTTGCGTGCTGCCCGCTTTCTGCATGCGTACGAGACCGCCTTCTGGGACGCGCTAGCTGAGGATCTGCCCTGAACCCCATGGGGTCGCAGCCATATAGCGGCGGCGGTTCAACGGGTGGTGGTTCCTATGGGGGCGGCTCCCGGAGGGTCGGCAGCTCGGCCGTGATCTCGACCAGCGTCCGTTCCTGGACGCCGATCAGCTGCTCGACGTCGACCGGCGGCCACTCCTCGCCATAGTGCGCGTCCAGCAACGTTGACAGGGCAACGAGGACATGCTCCGGCGTAGGACGCTCCCCGGGGTCCTTGACGAGGCAGCGTGTCACCAGGCCGCGCATGGGGGCGGGCAACAGGGTGAGGTCTGGTTCGCCGTAGACGATGCGGCCGCGCACCTTGCGGTCGGTCCCGAACGGCGCCGCACCGGTCGCCGCGAACACCAGGGTCGAGCCGAGGGAGAACACGTCGCTCTCCGGATGGACCGGATCCCCGAGCGCCTGCTCTGGCGACATGTACGCGGGCGTCCCCAGGATCTCCGTACGCGACAGCGGCAGTGCGTCAAGAGGCCGCGCGATGCCGAAATCAATCACTCTCGGCCCGTCCGAGGCGAGCAGGACGTTCGACGGCTTCAGGTCCCTGTGGACGATCCCCGCCCGATGTATCGCGATCAGCGCCTCGGCAAGCCCGGCGCCCAGCCGGCATGTGGTCCGCTCACGGAGCGGTCCCTTCTCCTGCACGACCTTGGAGAGACTCACGCCGCGGATGTACTGCGTCGCAAGCCACGGCTGGTCCGCGTCCGGATCGGCGTCCACGACGGGTGCGGTGTAGAAGCCGCTGACCGACTGCGCAGAGGTGACCTCGCGGCGAAATCTCGCCCTCCACCTGGGATCGTCCAGCAGCTCCGGCCGGATGACCTTCACGGCGACCAGCCGCCTGCTCTGCGACGCCCCGAGGAACACCTCGCCCATCCCGCCGGAACCGAGCCGGGCGACCACGCGGTACGGGCCGATCATCTGTGGGAGGTCTGACTGCATGGGCAAGGGGATCCGATCATGGTGGGGCGCGCTCAATCGTGCCACGATCCGGCCCTCCCGTCCGACCGGGAACGCATCACGTCCAGGGGAGAGCACTCCGTTCGGCCCAATAGCGGTCCGGAGGAACACTCAAGCCGGACAGCACCTCCATTTCGTCGTCACTGAGGTCGACCTCCGTCACAGCCAGGTTGGCCTCCAACTGCGCCGGGCTGACCGCGCCCATGAGGACGGTGTCCGCCCACGGCCGGCTCAGCGCCGCCGCAAGGGCCAGCGCGTCCGGCCGGACGCCCTTCCCGGACGCGAGGGTGAGCGCAGCCATGGGCGGCCGCACGGCGAGCCTCCCGTTGGCCAGTACTTCCTTGAGCAGCACATGCAGCCCCGCCTCACGCGCCTCCCGCAGGGCTTCCCCGGCGGAGGTCTCCAGGATGTTCCACGTCGATTGGACGGTCCTGAAGAGCCGTTGTCCGGATACCTCCAGTTCCATCGCCCGGCGGATCGTGTCGGCCTGCCGCGGGCCTGACGTGGAGAAGCCCACGCGGACGCCGTCGGCGGCCGCTTCCGCAAGGGCTACCTGTAGCCGGACGTCCTGGAACAGTGGGCTTTCTTCGGTGAGCGAATGCACCTGATAGACCGAGAGATGCCCGTTGAGAAAGGCGAGCGTCTCCGCATACTGGGTCCGGTAGCGGTCGAGACCATGCTCCTTGACCTCGTGCACAGGCGCATCGGTCTTCCAATCACCGACGTAGGTGTATCCCCACTTACTCGATACCGTCACACCTTCAGGGGCGCGTGCGGTGAGCCAGCCACCGAGGAACTCTTCCGACCGGCCGTACGACCGCGCCGCGTCCATCCACCGGATGCCCGCCGCGTAGGCCGCGTCCAGGACGTTCCAGGTGGCCTGACGCATCTCCTCGACGCTCCGGTCAGGTGGCAGCTCGTCCGCTCTGCCCACGTTGATGTATGCGGGCCGCCCCAGCGCGGCAAGCCCGATCCCCAGCCGCTGTATCGCGTTCATCCCTTCAGCCTGGCATGCCCCGCCTCACGTCCGAGAAGGCCGACTGTCCGAAGTGACCGATGAATCGGAGAGATTCCCCTGGGTTTTCCACAGAACCGCATTCTGGTGTAAGCGGCGTGGCCCGTCCGCGAGGCTTGTCGCGTCAACGTCCCATCGCGGAAAGAAAGGCACGGCCATGCCTGTGCAGATCACTCGCGGCCATTACGGGGCCCACCAGTTCGCCGGCCTTCTCGGGCTTGCCCGGTGGCAGATGCGCGTCGGCCTGGAGCACGGAATCCTGCCCGAACCCGACCTCGACGGAGAACGGTGGTCCGCGAGGCTCGCCGAGGAGGTCAAGGGGCACGGCGAGCAGGTCATCGCCAGATTCGGCGACGAGCCGCCGGTCGGATCCACCCGGGCGGCCGCGAGGCTCGCCGCGCGGGTGGGGCTCGACGTCGAGCGGCGGGACGTCGAGGTCCTTGTCGCCCAGGGAGACCTCAACGTCATCAGCAGCTTCCGCGGACATCCGGTCTACCTCCTGCGCGACCTGGACCGGCTCGACCCGGGCTCCGTCCGGTCGGTCGTCTCCACCCGGAAGGGCCCGCTCATCGACACCGTCGACCCCGGTGGCGCCGCGACGATCCTCAACTGGCCCCGCAGGACGTTCGACCGGATCGCCGGTGAACGCGAACTCGCCATGGACCGGCTCGGCCGGTACGCGCTCGCAGACGTCCAGGCCCTGGCAGCGGACGAACTCCTGGTGCGGCAGGTCGCAGAGGAGAAGCGCCACATGGCCCTGACCAAGACGCGACGCTCAGAGGCCAGGATCGAGGACGTCATGCGCGGCTGGCTTCTCCGCTGCTCCGCCTACCTGGATCGCGACGCCGACGTCCCGCCGGACCTCGCCCCCCTCAGCCGGGCGATCCGGGGCCTCATCGCCGTCAGGGCCGAAATCGCCAGACAGGAACAGCAGGCGCCGTCCTAGACCGAGTTCCTCAGCTTCTGTGTCCGGGAGAGACGCTCGAGCACTCCTTAGGGGCGGCGGGACGTGGAGCGGCGCCTGGCCGGGGGTTTCTGGTCTTCGTTCTGGCGGGCGAGGGCCGAGAAGAGGCGGTCGCGGGCCTCGGTGCGGGACATCGCGGGGAGACGCTCGGGGAAGGGGACGGCCATCGCGGCGGGGGTGTCGACCAGGCCTTCGTCGTCCACGGTGGCTTGGTCGCCCGTCCAGCTCCCGAGGAGGATCACGGACGCGCCGCCGGGGTGGCGGTCGAGGAGGGCCTCGATCCTGTCGGTCTCACCGCCCGGATCGGCCACGAGGAGGAGACGCCGCGCCTGCGTCACGCCCGTGCTCTCGCGGATGGCGAGTTCGGTCTCGAGGTACGCCAGGGCGGCATCGAGATTGCCCGGTATGAAGAGGCCGGCGGTGTCGTCGTCGAGGAGTTCGTCCTCGGCCAGGCCGAACAGGCAGGTGGTATCGGGGCGCGGTATCACCACCAGGGAGCTCCCGCCCTGCTCGTCGAGGGCCGCCAGGGCCAGTGTCCGCGCCGTGGCGACCGCGCCCGGGCCGGTCAGGCCGATGGCCGGAGCCGCGAACGGGTCGAGTGCGGGCTTGTGACTGCGAGGGGCGGCCAGTGGCGGTTCCGTGGGCCCGGTCGTGGAGAACGAGGGGAGCCCGGCGACGGCGTAGAGACGGTGCCGGAACGGGTAGCAGATCGCCGCCACGGTGGGGAGGAGCAGGCCGAGGAGCAGGACGGGCTGCAGTGAAGGTGGGCGTGAGTCGAGGTCCTCCGCCTCACGAGTGAGAGTTGTCGGGGCGCGCGTGGGAGTCGGCTCCGTGGACGGGTCGGCGGACGAGCTGGAGGGTGCCGGAGTCGGTTCTGGGGACGAGGTAGGCGATGTTGTGATCTTTGGACGTGCCGGTGGTGGAGGCGCGGGACGGGGAGAGTCCGGCGTGGTAGGCCGCTGGCGGAGCAACTCCTCAAGCTGCCTGCGCGAAGGGGACCGGCGCCTGGGCCCGGGCATCCGGTCGTATCGGTCTCCCCGGCGGTAGAACTCCTCACCACGCCCTGATCTCTTGCGAGACCCCTCGTACATCGCCAGCCACGCCTCCCGGCACTTGTAGGCGGCGTACAAGTCGCCGGTCCTCTTGGCGCGGTGGCAGATCGGCGGAATGGATCTGCGCGGCTCCGGGTCGACGCGGGTGACCGCGTCGGCAGGTACGGCCACGCCGATGGAGATGGCGCCGGCCATCGCGGTACAACCCAGCACCCCGCCGGTACAGCGGAGCAAGCCGCAGATCACGACGGCAAGTCTGGGATGTGCAAAACGGTTCATCTTCGCCCCGGGGGATCGCGTCGGTCACCGTGAGAATGCCGATCGTAGTCACTTTGGCTACGGAGCGTTGAATATTGCTCACAGTCGATCTTCCGATCATGGCTGTTTCTTCCGTGCCACTCCGGGTTATATGGGCGGCATATCCCGGATTATTCTGATTCGTCGGTTCGCCGCCCGCGGTTCGGCTGAACCGTCGGAGCGCCTATACAGGTTTCCCTGGCAGCACGTGGATTGCGGGGAGGTGGCTTGAAGATGCACGGGTGGTTTCGCGTGCAGTCCGCAGCCGCCATGGCGCGATTCACCGGACCAGAGGCAGCATGTGCGGGTGGCGGCGTGGTGCCATAAGTCTCACTCGGTGTTATCGAGGTCGGCGAGAGCTCATCCGCGACGACGCGATCAAGGACTAGACGCCGGCACCGTTGGGCGCCCGGCAACGACCAAGGCGCCCGGGCATTCAGCAGAGGCCGAAGCCCCAACCGTCCATGACCAAAAGGCATACGAACCAGCCGATTTCGTTCGCTATGTGCCGGTTACTCGGCCTCTTCAAGCCCGAAGATCTGTTTCACGGAGAGCCTCGTGATCGGGACGCACGACAGGCGTCATGCGCACGCCGTTCGAGGGCCGCCGCCTGGGACTCGGGGACGGCACAATCACCGAACAGCGGGCGGCCTGACGACGCCCGGCCAGCCGGGCTGCCGAGGGCGGGCTCGCGGTAGACGCGCTCCACGAACAAGTTTCGCAGCCAGGTGCAGGCCTCCTGGTAGGTGCCAGGGAGTCGTTGAGATCCTTCTTCGCCTCGATCAGCAGCCCCTTGGGAGCACCTCGGACAGCATCGCCTCGCCCGCCTTCCCGGCACCGGCGGGTGTGGTGGAAGCCGCCGCGACCGGGCCGAGGCCGCCGAGCGCCGCGCCGCCGAGGCCGAGCGGGGCCGCGAGGCCGAGGCACGGCCGCGCGTGTGATGGGCGTCGGTGGTGGTGGGGTTGTGGGGTGTCCGGGCCGGCATTTCGAGGGCGTGTGATGGGCGTCAGCTCGGATGGGGTGAGGCGCTGGTGGGGTTGTTGAAGGTGTTCACGCGGTGGCGTGGTGGTGTGGTCAGGCGGCGGGTGGGAGTTGGGCGTCGGCGGGGGCCTTTAGGACGTCGTACATGCCTACGGGGAGGGTGTCGCTGTAGAGCCAGTCGTTGATCGTGCCTTCGAAGGTCGCGGGCGGGCTGACGCTGAGGAGGCGCGGGGTCAGTGGGCTCAGGCGAATCTGGAAGGGTGCCGGGGGTGTGGGGCGGCGTGCAGAGCCCCAGAAGTCGGTGAAGTCGCTCTGGCCGAGGTGCGGGGCGGCCGTGATCGTGCGGGTGTGGGCGGCGGGGCCGGAGGCCAGCCAGGACCAGTGGTCGGTCAGGAGGCGGCGGGCGGTGGTGCGCAGCACGTTGAGGGCCGCGAGGTCATGCGGGCAGGCGACGTCGCTGATCTGGAGTTCGGGGAGGCCGAAGCGGCGGAGGCCGCTGGTGCGGAGACGTACGCAGGCACAGCCGTTCACGCCCTCCGGGTCGAGGTCGGGTTCCGCGGCCGTGCAGCGGCCGTTGGAGCGGAATGGGGGCAGGACGTCGCCGAGCCACTGGTCGGCCAGCACGAAGTGCGTCCTCTCGGCGCAGCGCGTCAGGATGTGGCCCGTGATCAGGTCGGCGATGACGCCGCCGGTGGCGTCCGCGATGGCGTGGGCGGCCGCGCGGGCGACCTGGACGGCGCGGGGCTGGTCGGTGATCGCCGCGAAGGCGGTGATGACGGCGAATTCCGTCGCGTTGTTGAAGGCACGCGCGGCCGGGCCGTCCTCTGGGCCGGCCGCCTTGATGTGCCCGGGGTCCCAGCGCAGGCAGGTGAGGTCCTCCCGGGTGACCTGCAGCTGCGGAGAGCCGAGCCGTCCGGCGATGTGGGCGTGGTAGGGGCCGGCCGGACTTCGGCGGACCAGGCCGGCGAGGTCGCCCGGGATGCTCGTGGCCGCGACGGCGAACCGGGAGGTCGTGCTGGACGGAACCGGGAACGTGATCGTGGCCATCGAGGCCGCTCCTTCCGTGCCGGGACGGGACCTGGCAAGCATGCGCCGCCGTCCCGGCCGGAAGCAGTAGAACCCGATTCTGGGGATAACCCTCGATCACGCCGGTCTGGCGGCCCCCGGTGTGCAGCCGAAGCGTTCGCGGAAAACGCGGGTGAAGTGAGCCTGGTCGGCGAACCCGTGGCGGTGTGCGATCTCGGCGACGGTGGTATGGGACGCCGTGGGGTCGGCCAGATCCTCCTTCGCCTTCGTCAACCGCCGTTGCATGACGTAACGGGCAGGGGTGAGTCCTTCGGGTTCGAAGACGCGGCTGAGATGCCGGACAGAGATGCCCAGCGCGGCGGCGATGCGTCCGCTGCTCAGACCGTGGTCATGCAGGTGCCGTTCGATGTAGTCCTTCGCAACAACGAGGTGGAGCAGGCGGGTGGGCGATGCAGGACGGTCCCCGACCCGCTCGGTCGCGAGCTTGCCGAGGAGTTCCAGGGCCAGATCGTCGGCGCCGTCCGGTCCCCTCTCCTTGGCGAGTCCGAGAAGCAGGGACCGAAGGGCCCGGGATGCCGGTGAATCGTGGTCTGTGCTGAGCGCGATGGGTGCAGGCAGGAACGGTGAACGGAAACGCTCGGCGAACATCTCCCGGGGGATGTCCAGGAGCAGCTTCCGCATGGGGGTGGAGAAGCCGAAGAGATACGGACGGGCCGTGTCGTAGAGGATGAGGTTGCCTGCGTTGATGGTCAGGCAGCCGCCGGAGTGGTAGAAGACAGCCTCGCCTTGGAGGACGAGGCTGGCGAAAACCGATTCCTTGGGGAGGTCGCGGCAGGTTCGCGGTGTCCGTTCTATGACGTGTTCGTTCCCCTGGATATCGGCTAGGCGCAGCCCGCCGACCCGCAGGTTCGTCTGTTGCGCCAAGAGCCCGCCCTCCGCGTACGAGGAGCAGGTCAGCCCGACCAGTGCGCGCGCGTTGTACTCCTCCCAGTAGGCGATCCGGTCATCGGGAGGGACCTCCTCGGTCGACACGCGCGACTCCATGACGGAAACGGCCATCTCGACCTCCTCGCGTTCACGGGAACGCTCCCTTGCAGGGTGGTGGAGGAGGCCGAGTCTATCCGCCGGTCCTCAGCGGAAGAGGGAGTCGACGTAGTCGGACCCTAGGCCGACCCTGTCGTAGTGCTCGCGGCACATCGCGATGTAGTCGTGGACGTCGAAATACCCGTCGGCGTCACCGTTCTCGTCCAGCCAGATGAGCGGGCCCTTCACGATGAACATCGTCTTCATCGGCTCGCCGCTCTCGTAGGCGACGAGCGTGTGACCCTCGCCGGGCGCCTCGTAGACGAAGTCCCCGGCCGTGGCCGTCCAGGGACGTTCGAGGTAGCCCCACTTGCCGGAGATGGTGTAGGCGAACACCTCGTGAGGGTGGTAGTGCCGGTTGACCAGTCCCGCGCTGGTGGCGCGCAGGACGTCCGCCCAGGAGTTGTCCTTGACGTTGATCCACAGCGGGCGGGAACCGACGGTCTCGGTGAACGGCACGTAGTAGCGGTCGTCGTCCGTGGCGACCTTGGACAGGTACACCTCGGGCAGGGCGTCCGGCTTCTGCGAGTTCTGGATCGGCTTCAGGTTCTTCCAGAACTCCGTCGTCGCGTCCTCGGGCATGGCATCCTCCAACGTGCGCCGGTCGTTACCAGCAGTGAACCGTGCCTGCCCCGGGCCGTCTTGCCTCTGCGGGACCCTCGGGTTTGCCTGTCGTGGACACGGGCCGGATTGGCGAGAATCGCCCAACGAAGACGGCGACGTTAGGTAAGGTTGCCGTCACCCGCGGTCAGATTGATGTGAGAGGCGACGGCATGTGCCGACTTTTCGGTATGAGCACCGGAGGACCCCGTATCAGGGCGGCCCACTGGCTGCTGGACGCGTCCCGGAGCCTGCGTGCGCAGAGCCACCGGATGCAGCATGGGGCCGGACTCGGATGGTTCTCGCTCGGCGGTGAACCCGTCCGCGACAGGGCCCCGCTCGCCGCCTTCGAGAACGCCGACTTCGACTTGCACGCCCGGAACGTCCCGTCCCACACGTTCGTGGCGCATGTCCGGGACGCCTCGGTGGGCGGTCTGACCGTGCATAACTGCCACCCGTTCGTGATGGGCGACCGGCTCTTCGCGCACAACGGGGTCGTGAAGGGGCTGGACGTCCTCCGCACCTGGCTGACGGACGTGGACCGCGCCCACGTCGCCGGCGAAACCGACTCCGAGCTCGTCTTCGCCTACGTGACCGCGGAGATCCGCCGCCGCGGCGACACGACGGCCGGGATCGTCGAGGCGGTACGGCGCATCGCAGCCGAGCTCCCGGTCTTCTCTCTCAACCTGCTCGTAGCCGAGGCCGGGCGGATGTGGGCGCTG
The DNA here is from genome assembly GCF_052245875.1 of Actinomadura sp. 3N407. NCBI lineage: Bacteria > Bacillati > Actinomycetota > Actinomycetes > Streptosporangiales > Thermomonosporaceae > Actinomadura > Actinomadura sp. 3N407. Next base: position 40,726 of record NZ_JBQQBP010000022.1, on the reverse strand, counting down.
CGCTACCCGGAGAGCAACGAGCTGTGGGTGCTGTCGCCCGGCGAGGGCGGCGTGAGCGGGCCCGGACGTGCGGCTGGGACGGACGGGCCGGTGCCCGCCGTCGTCATCGCCAGCGAGCCGATGGACGACCAGCCGGGCTGGCGGCCCCTCCGGCCCGGTGAGCTGCTCGCCGTCGACGGGCTGACCGAGGCGTCCTGCTTCCCGTTCGGTCCCCTGCGCCATCCGCTGCGCCGCTCCGACCTCTCCATCCGTGAAGCCGCCTCCCAGTCGACCACCCCCGGTACCGCCGGTCCGCCTGTCGCCTCCGGCGCCCGCGCGCGCACCGACACTTCCGCTGACCTTTCGACTGCCGCCTCCGCTGCCACCGTCTCCTCCACCCAGGCACCGTCCGCAGCCGCGTCCGTTGGTTCGTCCGCCGCCCCGTCCGTTGCAGCGTCGGTTGCTTCTTCTGCTGCTCCGTCCGCCGCCGTCGGCGCCGGGCTGTAAGTAGCCGAAGCGGCGCCGCCTACCAGCGGCGCCGCGTGCCGCCTTCCCTTCGCCTCCGCCAAGCCGTCCGGTGCCACCCTGCCCGCCGGTATGGGACGTGAGGGTCTTGATGGGGCCGGGTTCCGGTCCGGGATCGGCTGCGACCGACGATCCGCGGGGGACGGCCCGACTCCTGCGTCTGAGGCCCGCTCTCCGACTCCGACACGCCGTTCACCACGGAAAAGACCAGCTTCGGCCGAATTCGCGGTGATTCGCGCGGCATCGACGGCGTAATCAGGGGGAATGTGTACGTTGGGGAGATCAACACTGCTGTGAGCTGCGGGGACGGGCCCCGTGGCGCAGCCTTGGAAACAGGAGGTCCCCGTGGCCCGAACATTGTCGAGGGGCACCCGTGTGACCGGTGCCGAACGCACACAACTCGCCGCCGAACTCGCCCCGCGGTACGCGGCCGGCGAGAGTATCCGAGACCTGGCGGCCGAGACCGGCCGGTCGTACGGGTTCATCTACAACGTCCTGAAGGAGGCGGGCGTGCCGCTCCGTGGCCGGGGCGGCAATACCCGGCGCAAGAAGGCCTGACCCGCTCCCGCGACCAGAAGGAAAAGCGCACATGAACGGACGTCCCCCTCGCCCCCCGGGGGGACCCCGCGCGCTAAGAACGGTGATGCGCCCCGGTGACCTCGAGGCGCCCGTTCAGGCTGGCGAGGTCCGCGGCGGCCCGCCCGGCCACCCAGCCCTCATAGTTGGAGACCGAACCCGCCCGACCCCTGGCGAGGTTCGGGAACATCGTGCCGACGGCCTGTTCGACGGCCCGGTCGCGCACGGCCAGGACGGGAACCAGAACGTTTCCGCCGGCGCTCGCGGTCGCCCTGTCCGCCGCCTCCCGCAGCCGCTCCCCGATACGGGCGGCGTAGGCGTTGAGGAAGGCGTGACGGAACGAGCGCGTCCTTGACCGTCCCCGCGCATCGCGCCTGGGACCCGCGTGCACCATGGCGGACGTCGCCTGGACGAGCAGCGACGTGAACAGCATTTCCACCGCGGCCAGATCGGCCGGATAACCGACGACCGTGGAGAACCCCAGCTCCCGATGCCATACCGCCCTGCAGCGGTTGGCGTCGGCCACCACCGTCAGCAGGACCGCCTTGGGCGAGTCGTAGGGGTTGTCCACCGCGATGCGGCGTCCGGCGGGGCCGCCCATGTCACCGGTCTCTGCGGCCAGCAACGCATGGTCGATGCTGTGCCGCGCCATCAGTTCCTGGGCGCGCGCGCTCAGCGCCTCCGCCTCTTCGGGGAACTCGGTCGACTCCGCCTTGGCCAGAAGCGCCCTGACCCGGCCGAGCGTCCGCTGGTCGACGTCCCGGATCCGTCCGCGCGATGCCGCCCTGGGGCCCAGGCCCGGGCCGTCTGATCCGCTCGCACCGGGCGCGCCCGTGCTGTCCCCGCCGGGGCTGGCCCCGCCCTGGCCGGCCCGGCCCTTGCTGGACCCGCCAGTGTCGGCTCCGCCTGTGCCGGAATCGGCTTCGGCCCTGCTTGTGCCGGATGTGCCTGTGCCGGACGCGCCGGTGTTGGCCCCGCCTGTGCCGGACGTCCTTGTGCCGGAAGTGCCCGTGGTGGGTGTGCCAGGGGGTGGGCTCAGGTTCGGCAGCCTTGGAAGGGTCTCCAGGAGGTGGACGAGTTCGATGGCGCATGCGACGTAGGTCGCGTGTCCGACCTCTTCGCGTCCGCACCAGGCGTCCGGATGCTCGTCGTCGTCCTCCCACCACACTTCGGCCTCAAGGGCGGCGAGTTGCTCGTACCACTGGTCGTCGACGGTGGTGCTGGTGTAGGCCCGCATCTCGCCCGCGATCACGTCCGTCGCGAGCCGTGCGTGTCTGGCGGTGCGGCGGCGGGACGCGAACCGGACCACGTCGGCCGGTTGCCACCCGCGCTCCCAGGCCGTTGTGATCCCCTGCTCCAGCCGCGCGGCGAGGCATCGGTGGACGGCGAGCGGCCAGCCGGGCACGCCGGGCCGTCCGGTCAGGTCCGCCACGAGCCGCTGGAACGCGGCGGTGTCCCCTCGGTAGAGCGACCGCACGGCCTGGGCGGTCAGTTCACCGGCGGCCTCCGTGAGGGGAGCCGCGTCCCGGGGTCGTGAACGCCGCCGCGCCTTCCGCACCGCCACTCCCGTCGTCCGAGGTCACACGAGTACGACGCATCCTGCCATCCGGCGACGACAGACTCGCCGTACCCACGCGGGATCACTCGGCCCATACGAGCGTACGCCCCCGGCCGTGCGGCCGGGGGCGGTGAGCGGGCGGTGGTCCTATTCGCGGAGCTCCTCGCCGCGCATTTCCTCGATGACGACGCTCTGATAGGCGCGGGAGGTGTCGGGAACGTAGCTGAGCCGTGCGAGGGCCTTGCCGTGGTGGTCCCGGATCTCGAAGTGGTAGCCCTCCCCGGCGTCGCCGACGTGGGCCACGGCCTGGTCGTGCCGCAGCCGGCACATCGTGTCGACCTTCTCCAACGCCACTTTCAGGCTCCCCGCGTCGCTGATGAGCCGCGCCGGCTCACTCGTCTCCCAGATCTCGAACATTGGTCGTGTCCTGTCGGCGGTCGGACGGAACGGGGCGGGGCATTCCAGACGTCGGAGACAGCTTGAACCCGTTTGATGGATCTTTCAATCAGTGCAGGTATCGGATTGATCACTATTCGAAGTTATGCACGCTCACAGCGTCATGTCCGCATGTGGCGGCGGATGGACGCTTTCGTCGGCCGTGCCGGGATCGATAGGGTCGGCCGCACATAACCGAACGGGATTCGGAAGGGGTCGGAGTGGACTACCGGGTCGTGTCCATCGTCCGTGACCACGCCCGTGAGCGGGGGACGGCGCCGGCCGTCACCGGCGACGGGCGGACCGTGAGCTACGCCGAGCTCGACGAGCGCTCCAGCCGGGTCGCCCAGGCCCTTCTGGCTGCGGGCCTCGGGCACGGCTCCCGGGTCGCCTACGTGGGCAAGAACGCGCCCGAGTTCTTCGACCTGCTGTTCGGCGCCGCGAAGATCGGCGCGGTGACGGCCCCGGTCAACTGGCGGCTGACCCCCGCCGAGATCGCCGCGGTCATCGCGGACGCGCAGGCGCCGGTGACGGTGGTGGACGCCGAGTTGGCCTCCCTCGCGTCCGAGCTCCCCGGACGCGCCGTCCTGACCGGGGAGGACCACGAGGCGTGGCTCGCGGCGCACGCCGCCGACGACCCCGGCTTCACGGGAGAGCCGGACGATGTCGTGATGCAGCTCTACACGTCCGGCACGACCGGGGTCCCGAAGGGCGTGCAACTGACCAACGCGAACTTCGAGGTGGGGGAGCGGATGGCCCGCCGGTGGCGGCTGGACGGCTCGTCGGTGAGCCTCGTCCCGATGCCGCTGTTCCACATCGGCGGCTCCGGCTGGGCCCTGGCCGGGCTGTTCGCGGGGTGCCGGCAGGTCCTCGTCCGCGACATCGACCCGGCCGCGCTGGTCGACACGTTCGAACGCGAGCGGATCACCAACGCGTTCATCGTCCCGGCGGTGCTGCAGTTCATGTGCCAGGTCCCCGGCGCGGCCGGACGCGACTATTCGGCGCTGCGGGCGATCACCTACGGCGCGTCCCCGATCACTTCGGAGGTGCTGCGCCGCGCCCTCGACACCTTCAGGGCCCCGCTCTTCCAGCTGTACGGGATGACGGAGACGACCGGCGCGATCGTCCAGCTCGAACCCGAGGACCATGATCCGGAGGGGCCGCGCGCCCACCTGATGCGCTCGGCCGGGCGCCCGTACGACTGGGTCGAGGTGAAGATCGTCGAACCGGGCGGGGACGCCGGTCGGCCAGCGGGCGAGGTCGGCGAGGTGCTGACCAGGTCCACGCAGAACACGCCGGGCTACTGGAACCGTCCCGAGGAGACCGGGCGGCTCCTCGCCGGGGACGGCTGGCTCCGCACGGGCGACGCCGGTCACCTCGACGCCGACGGCTACCTGTTCCTCACCGACCGCATCAAGGACATGATCGTCACGGGTGCGGAGAACGTGTACCCGATCGAGGTCGAGGAGGTCCTCGCCGCCCATCCGGCGATCGCCGACGTCGCGGTCATCGGCGTCCCGGACGAGCGCTGGGGCGAGGCCGTCAAGGCCGTCGTGGTGCTCGTCCCGGGCGCCGCGCTGACGGAGGACGAGGTGATCGCCTACGCGCGCGGCCGTCTCGCCGGCTTCAAGCGTCCCCGTTCGGCCGACTTCGTGGACGCCCTGCCCCGCAACCCCAGCGGCAAGATCCTCAAGAAGGATCTGCGCGCGCCCTACTGGGAAGGTCTGGGCAGGACCATCGCCTGATACGACGACTCCCTAGGGCACATTAGTCGTCGGCGACGGTGACGACGGTTTCCTTCGCGTCCGGTTCGATGAAGCGCAGCAGCGAAACGCCCTCGGTGGTCAGTTCGTCGATGGCCGCCTGGGGGAGTGGCTCGAAGGGACGCAAGCGCAGTGTCGCGACCCTGCGCTTGTACTCCGTCTCCCAGATTCCGTGCGCGAAGCCGTCCCAGAGGAAGACGGCGCGGACCCGGAGGTTCTTGGTGGTGAGCAACGGCCGGTGTGCGTCGGCGATGACGCGCCTGCGGTCGGCGTGCGCCAGGACGAGGCTGTCGAACTCGGGCAGGAACCGCGCCGGTGCCGGAACGCCCCCGCCGGGTCGTGGAGCGTCGGGCAGGTCGAACAGTTCCTTTCCCCTGTCGTCGGTGAAGACGCGGAGGCCGGGACGCAGGCGGTCGAATGCCTCACCGGCCGCAGGGAGACCCGACCAGGTCTGCGCGTCGGCGGCGGACGCGGGACCGTAGGCCGCCAGGTAGCGAAGCATCAGCTCGTCCGTCGCGGGCTCGTCCGCCAGTGCGGCGCCCAGCCATTCATCGGCCGGCGTGAACCGCGATGTACGCGGGAAGCCCCACCTGTCCTCGGACGGAACCATGACCAGCGGCACGCAGAGCCGGACGGCATATCCGAGCGCCCTGTCGTTGACGTCCGGAAACTGCTCCTGCAACAGCGCACGGACCTCGTTGAACGTCCGGGGCTCCGCTTCGAGAAGCGCACGCGCCGCCGGGACGACCTTGCTCAGGTCCATTCCCTTGGCGCGGTCGCCCAGTACGCGGAGGGCGCCGTCCAGCATCGGCTGCATCGCCGTACGGAACGCCGTGTAGTCGGCTCCGGTCATCAGATGCAGGGTGGCGCGCATCATCGTGGCGCGGACGAGTGACCGGTCGTGCAGGGCCGTGTTCAGGTCGGACGCTTGGAAGCCGTCCAGCCGGGTCCAGAGCCCCAGGAACGGTGGTTTGGGCTCCTGCGCCTGCATGCCGAACAGCCGCCCCACCGCCTCGGTTACGGGGATCGGCTCGCGCGCGAGCAGGAGCTGCCGTGCCAGCGTGGCGCGGTTCAGGGCCCGGACGCTGAGGGTGTCTGTCATCCGACAAGAATGCCCGCGATCACCGTCAGGACGCGGGCCCACGCCCGTGCATGGCCGCGGGAAATGGCAGGCGACGCGAGTTCCCGCAGGTCAAACCGCTTCGGACGCCCCGGGAGCACGGGCCGGAGTGATCGGGAACGATCGACGGGCGCAAGGGTTACGGGGTGAACTTTCCTAAAATGCACGTGCATCAGCTCTTGCACCTGCACGCCATCCCTAGCAGGATGAGCCCGGACCCCCGCACGTGAACTCCCCGGAGATCGCGATGAACGCACACTTGAGCGACAGTGACCGACAGGCGCTGCGGCTTGCCCATGATCTCCGTGAGGAGATGCGGGCGGCGCTTCCGCAGCTGCCGGCCGCCCCTTCGGTCTCCCCGTTCGTCGACCAGGCCGGGATGCCCAGCGTCCTGCTGCGGATGGACGCCGACACCGCCCGCGCGCTGATGGCCCTGCTGGCCGAGCGTCGCATGGAGCGGGCCGGCCCCCCGTCCGGGGAGCAGCGCCGGATCGACGGCTCCCACGTGCCGGGCCCGCCGTCGGCTCAGGCCGTTCCGGCGGCCCAGGGGCCCGTGGTGGCCGCGACATTCGGTGACCCCGCCTACGGTGAAACCGCCTACGGTGAGCCGCCGTTCGTCCAGCAGCAGCCGGGAGGCCCGGTCTTCACCGGCGGGACCGGTCCGACGCCCCTCGTGCCGTCGGTCTACCCCACGTACTGACTCCGCCCCTCCGCACCGCCCGCCGTGCGGGATTCCAGGTCCGGACGGTGCGGACCTCATCGGCCGTGCGCCCCATCGGCATCCGGACGCCGATCCGAACCACGGTCCTCAAGCCGTCGTCCGGCCTCTCAGAACCGACCCACGCTCCGCGCCCGTCCGCGCCTGTGCTCGCTCCGCACCTGGTCCGCGCCCGCGCTTGTGCCGCTTGGACGACCCCGCTGATCTGACCGCCCCTCCCATGGCGCCGCGGGCAGCTCCGTCGCCCGGGAACATATCCGGGCCCCCATGCGCTGAAGCGTACAACCAGGTATGAGCCATCCGAGCATAAAGATCTTTTTGCCCGTGACCGGTGCATGGTCATCGGCCGGGAGGCCCGGCAGGAAAGGCGCTCCGGCATAGTTCCGGAGAAGAAGATCTACCTGGTCAAAGGTAAAGAAATCGCCTGTTTGGCGAAACCACGGTTATGCCGTATATAGTCAACGCCAGGTCAGGGTCATGAACCGTTGACCCGGCTGATCACAAAGCCGTCGCCTCCCGCCCGCCAGGCGGGATCCCCGCGCCGAAACCACGGCCGTACCATGCACCGGCCGTTCACCGTGCTGGGCCTATGAGCCCCCGGTCGGCGTTCATCCCCGCTTAATCAAGCTCGCGTCACACGCACGTCCGAGAACGGTCGTGCGCCGTTGGGCGCGAGCGCGGTCCGCCATGCCCGCGGGCCGTTGTCCGCGGGGTCCTTCGCGCGGCGGCATCTCTCGAGTCCCGACTCTCGGAGCCGTTCCCCCCTGCCCGGATTTCCGGTGTACGCCGCCCGGCGCGGAACGGCAGCCCTGTACCCCGAACGAAGGAAATTCATGCAGCAGCGAGCGATCAATGCCGTCCTGACCGGCGTCACCGGTACCGCCCTCGCGGGCATGCTCGTGGCCGGTGTCGTCGCCGCCAGTGATGACACCGCTCCCGGCGAGCAGCAGTTCCTGACGCAGGAGGCCGTGGCCGCGCAGCAGCACGCCGTGGCCCCGCAGCAGCAGAAGGCCGGCAAGGAGACCTCCGCGGGCCTCGCCGAGAAGCGCGAGGCCGAAAAGAAGACCTCCGCGGGTGCCGCCGAGAAGCGCGAGGCGGCGAAGTCCAAGTCCTCCGACACCAAGCGTGAGAAGAAGGACCCCGACGTCCTGCTCAGCGGCACGACCACCGCGTCCTACTTCTGGGACGACGGTTCCGGCGTGCGGGGCGACACCGGCGCGCCCGCGAGCGGGAAGCCGATGCAGAAGGGCATGTTCGCCAGCCCGAGCTGGCCGATGCTGACCAAGGTCAAGGTCTCCTACAACGGGCGGAGCGTGACCGGCTTCGTCGGCGACCGCGGGCCCGGTGAGCCCTCGCACCGGGGCATCATGCTCGACCTCGACACCTACACCTTCCGTTACCTGCTGGACGGCGGCAAGCCCGAGAGCAAGTACGTCGCCGGTACCGGCCAAGGACACCTGAAGGGCCTCAAGTGGGAAGTGCTCGACTGGGGCAAGGGCCCCGGGAAGGGCAAGCCGCAGCCTTTCGGCTCCTGACGTGAGGCCGCTCACAAACCGTCCGTGAAAGGGCTCGCCGCTTCAATGTGAGCCCGCTCACGAAAGGTATGTGGGGCCTCTCACAGACCCCGGCACAGGGCTGCCGGTGCATGGAGAACGGGGATTCCCCGGTATCGCGAGATCACCGGGGAATCCCCGTTTTCAGCTCGTGGCCGTCCTCGCGGTGGACGTCCCGACGCGCGGCGTGGACGTCGGCGCCCTCGCGGGCGGCCGGCTCACCGAACCGGAGCCGGGCCTGGCCATGAACGCCGGGTTCGCCGATCCGCTCAGCCGGTGAGCAGTGCGACGACGGGGGCGAACTCCTCCATCACCTCGTCCGAGACCTGGTAGTAGGTGAAGCCGAAGCGGTCGCGGCGGGTGAGCATCTGCTCGGCGATGTGCTCGGGCGGGCCCACGAACTGGGACGGCATGTCGAGGACGAGATCGGCCGCCGACGTCCCCCAGCCGCGCAGGACGGCGACCCGTGCGGCGGCGCGGCGTGGATCGGCGCCGAACGTGGGCGTCACCATCATGCTCAGCTCGACGTCGCGCTCCCCGGCGGCGTCCCGGACCCAGCCGACCTTGCGGGCGATGGTGTCGGGGAGCCGCTCGGTGACCTCCTCGGAGATCGCCCCCTCGGGGAGGGCGCGGGGAAGGATGCCGGCGGTGTCGGCGTGCCGCCCGGCGATGCCGAGCATGCGCCTGCTCCCGGCGCCGACGACGAGCGGCGGCCGGTGCCCGGGCACCGGGAAGGCGGTCAGGCCGTCGATCCGGTAATGGTCGCCCGTGAACGCGGTCTTCTGACCGGCGAGGAGGCTCCGCAGTATCGTCAGGGACTCCTCCAGCCGTCCCACCCTCGCGCCGGCCCGGTCGAACGGCATCCCGGCGGCCTCGTACTCCTCCCGGAGCCAGCCCGCGCCGACGCCCAGCTCGAACCGTCCTCCCGACAGGTGATCGAGGGTGGCGGCCTCCTTGGCGAGCATCACCGGGTGCCGGTAGTCGTTGGCCAGGACCATCGTGCCCAGCCGCAGCGTGCTCGTGACGGAGGCGGCGGACGCCAGCGCCACCATCGGCGCGAGCTGGTCGCCGAACGGTTCGGTGACGAAGTGGTCCCGCAGGACCAGCACGTCGTAGCCGAGCTCCTCGGCGCGCCGCGCGGTGCCGGCCAGGTCGGCGCCGGAACGGATCGACTCGCCTACGACACCGAAACGGAATTTCCTGTCCATGCCATGAGCATGCAGGCCGGACCGGCCGGCGTGCTGGCGGGAATCCGACACGGGGGTTCGCGGCGAGGTGCCGACCGGTGGAACGGGGCGAGTGGCTCGATTCGCCGTCCGTGCGGCGTAAGGGCGTCACCGACTGCCCCGCTCTCACCGGTCACTTCCAGGCTGCGTCGCGTTTCCCCGATTTGCAACCCGCCGGGCGCTCACGGCGTGCCACGGGACGCCTACGGGCCGACGCGCTGGGACAGGAGGCGGCCCGGCCAGTCGCCGACCGTGAACTCGGCGACCGGCTCGAAGCCGTTCCGCCGGTAGTACTCGACGAGCCGTCCGCCGCCGCCGCCGTAGCAGTCGACGCGCAGGACGCCGGCGCCCTTCGCCCGCGCCTCGTCCTTCGCCTTGCCGATCAGCGCGCCGCCGACGCCGTGCCCGGCGAACGCGCGGTCCGTCACCAGCAGCGTGATGTAGAGCTCGGGTTCGTCGATCGCGCCGACGTAGGACGGCGGCCCCGGCGAGACCGCCATGACCCCGGCCGGGCGCCCGTCCACCTCGGCCACCCAGATCTCGTCGTCGCGGGCGATGCCGGCGATCCGCTCCACCCGCCGCGGATCGTCCGACCAGGGTTCGCTGCCCCACTGCCCCGACCGGCCCCGCGCCGCGAGCCACGCCACGGCGCCGTCCAGCATCGCCAGCATCACCGGCGCGTCGTCGGCGCCGCCCCTGCGGATCTCCATCGCACCTCCTCGTGCGGCCGATCCTGACAGGTTCTCGATCATCGGTGCGAGACGGGGACGCCGTCAGCCGTCGATGAACTGCTGCGCGCGGCCGAACAGGCCGAGGGTGATCGAGTGCAGCAGGTCGCCCGTCTGCCGGGGCGCCTTCCCGGCGAACGCGCGGGCGTTGGTGCCCTCCAGGACGATGCCGAGCTTGAAGCACGCGAGCACCGCGTACCAGGTGATGGACGACAGGTCGCGTCCGGCGACGGCGTCCGCGCGCTCGGCGTAGGTGGCGACCAGTTCGGCCGCCGCCGGAAGGCCGCCCGCATCACCGAGCGGACCGGCGAGCGCCGCGCTCTGATCGTCGCGGTCGGGCCAGGTGGCCAGCAGCCAGCCGAGGTCCAGCAGCGGGTCGCCGATCGTGCACATCTCCCAGTCGACGATCGCGGCGACCTCGGGACCGTCGAAGGAGTACATCAGGTTGGCCAGGTGGTAGTCGCCGTGCAGGATCCCCGGCCGCCATGTCGCCGGCTGGTGCGCGCGCAGCCAGCGGGCCACCTCGTCCAGGCCCGGGATGTCCGGGCCCGGGTAGCCGTCCAGCGAGCTGTAGGAGTCGAGTTCCGACAGCCAGCGGCTCACCTGCCGCTCCAGGAACCCTTCGGGTTTGCCGAAGTCGGCCAGGCCGGCGGCCTCGTGGTCGACCGCGCCCAGGGCCGACAGAGCGCGCGCCGCGTTCAGGCCCATCTCGTGCCGGACGGACGCGTCCCCGGCGTGCAGGTCAGGCAACGTCACCGAGGCGTTGAAGCCCTCGACCGGGGTCATCAGGTAGAAGACCGCGCCGCCCATGACGGACTCGTCCGGGCAGGCGGCGATGAGACGCGGCGCGGGAACGTCGGTGCCGTCCAGGGCCGCCAGGACGCGGGCCTCCCGGCGCAGGACGTCGTTCGTCCTGGCGCGCAGATGGCTGGGGCCGCGCCGGAGCACATAGTCCCGGCCGCCCCGGCGGAACCGGATCAGGGTGTTCTGCGTGCCCCCGGCCAGCGGTTCGACGTCCTCGAACGGGCCGCCCGGAAGGCCCTGCCCGTCCATCCAGCCCGCCAGCACGTCGAAGTCGACGAGCGCGCGGTCGATCTGCTCAGGCTGCACTGTGCGGGGTCCCTTTCCGGACACGGATCACCTGCCGACACGAGAACCGGAGAGTAACAGTCATGCGCTTGCATTACTCGTTCAGGTGGAGGGATTATTCAGGAAACGACGTCAGGAGGCTCGCCATGGCATGGGACTTCGAGACCGACCCCGCCTACCAGGAACTGCTCGACTGGGCCGACGCCTTCGTCCGGGACGAGGTCGAACCGCTCGACCTGGTGCTCGGCGACCCGTACGACAAGACCGACCCCCGCTACAAGGAACTGGTGCGCCCGCTCCAGGACCGGGTTCGCGAGAAGGGCCTGTGGGCCTGCCACCTCGGCCCCGACCTCGGCGGCCAGGGCTACGGGCAGGTGAAGCTGGCGCTGCTGAACGAGATCCTCGGCCGCTCCCGCTGGGCCCCCTCGGTCTTCGGCTGCCAGGCGCCCGATTCCGGCAACGCGGAGATCATCGCCCACTTCGGCACGCCCGAGCAGAGGGAGCGCTACCTGCGTCCCCTCCTGGACGGGGAGATCTCGTCGTCCTATTCGATGACCGAGCCGCACGGCGGCGCCGACCCGACCCTGTTCACCACGCGGGCCGTCCGCGACGGCGACGGCTGGGTCATCAGCGGCGAGAAGTGGTTCTCCTCCAACGCCCGGCACGCCACATTCCTGATCGTGATGGCCGTGACGAATCCCGACGTGTCCGCATATGAAGGCATGTCGATGTTCATCGTGCCGGCCGACGCGCCCGGTTTGATCACTGTCCGCAACGTGGGCGTCGGCGGCGAACGCGAGGGCTCCCACGGCTACCTGCGCTACGACAACGTCCGCGTCCCCGCCGAGAACCTCCTCGGCGACGAGGGCGGCGCGTTCGTCATCGCCCAGACCCGCCTCGGCGGCGGCCGCATCCACCACGCCATGCGAACCATCGCGCAGGTCCGCAAGGCGTTCGACATGATGCTCGAACGCGCCGTCTCCCGGCAGACGCGCTTCGGCGCCCTCGCCAAGATGCAGATGACCCGCGAGAAGATCGCCGACAGCTGGATCGAGATCGAGCAGTTCAGGCTGCTCGTCCTGCGCACCGCCTGGCTGATCGACAAGCACGGGGACTACAAGGCGGTCCGCAAGGACATCGCCGCCGTCAAGGCCGCGATGCCGAAGGTCTACCACGACGTCGTCCAGCGCGCGATGCACCTGCACGGCGCCCTCGGCGTGTCGAACGAGATGCCGTTCGCCGCCATGATGATGGGGGCCCAGGCGATGGCCATCGCCGACGGCCCCACCGAAGTCCACAAGATCACCCTCGCCCGGCAGCTGCTGCGCGACGTCGAACCCGTCGAGGGCCTGTGGCCGTCCGGCCACCTGCCCACCCGCCGGGAGGCGGCCCGCGAACGCTTCGCCGACGCACTGGAGCACGCAATCGGCAATGAATGACACCCGCGAACGCCTGCTGGACGCCGCCGAGACCCTCTACGCCTCGCGCGGCGTTGACGCCGTCAGCCTCCGGGAGATCATCCAGGAGGCCGGCGCCCGCAACGCCACGGCCGTCCAGTACCACTTCGGCGACCGCGCCGGTATCGTCCGCGCGATCCTCGCCCGGCACGCCGCCGAAGTGGAGGCCCGCCGGCACGCCCTGCTCGACGTCTGCGAAGACGGCGAGCAGGGCGTCCGCCCCCTGGCCGCCGCGCTCGTCCGCCCCATGGCGGCCCGCCTTTCCGACGCGTCGGGCCGCGCCTACCTCCAGATCTGGGCGGACGTCGTGAACCGCCCGAACCCCCTGGTCCCCTTGGCCGTCCTGGACGACCCCGAAGACAGCCTCTGCCGCTGGCGCACCCTCGTCGAACCCCTCCTCGAAGAGGACGCCGCCCGCCTGCACCGCCGCTTCACCGCCATCCTGTACGCCTCCATCGAACTGGCCCGCCGCGCCCGCTCCGGCCCCCACACCGACGACCGCCTGTTCACCAGCTACCTGATCGACGTCGTCACCGCGATCCTCGGCGCCCCCGTCTCACCCGAGACCCGCCGCCTCGCCGCCGAACGCGACGCCGCCCGCCGCTGAGGTCACATTCGTCCAAGACGGCGGATCGATCGCTCCCCAAACTGGGCATGCCGACCACGACCAGGGAGGACGACATGACAAGCGAGATCCGCCGGACCTTCTACCCGCTGATCAACTGCGCCGACACGGCCACGTCCATGGAATGGCTGGAGAAGGCGTTCGGCTTCACGCCCACCGAGGTCCACAGGGACGACGCCGGGAAGATCGTCCACGCCGAGATGAGGTACGACACCGGCATCCTCATGTTCGGCAACGGCGAACCCGGCAAGTCGGCCCTCTACGTCGCCGTGGACGATCCCGACGCCCACCACGACCGCGCCAAGGCCGCCGGCGCCGAGATCTTCCGCGAACTCACCGACCAGGACTACGGCTCCCGCGACTACGCGGCCCGCGACCTGGACGGCAACGAGTGGTACTTCGGCACCTACCGCCCCTGACCGACCCGCCGCCCGGCGGCGACCACGGCGGCCGGCCGCGCCAGGACCGCCGGATCATCGCGGGGATCGCCGTCGAAGGTGACAAGACTCGCCGGGTACCCCGCCCGAAGCCCCGGAACGCCGAGGAATTCGCAGGCCGCGGTACTCGCCGCGGCCAGCGCCGTGTCCGGTGGCAGCCCGAGCTCCACCAGCAGCGCGACCTCCTCGGCGACGCTACCGACCACATCGGTGCCGACCAGGATCCGCGCGCCGTTCTCGACCGCGGCCCGTATCAGGTGCTCGAAGTGCTCACGCCGCCGCATGCGCCGCCTACGGCGATCGGCGTCCTCGCCGGGCCGCGGGGCGATGGCCGCGCACAGCGTCGGCGTCCAGGCGCCGCCCCGGCCGGCCAGAGCCGCCACGTCCGCCTCGCTCATGCCGTCACCGTGCTCGATCGAGTCGACCCCGGCGGCGACCAGCTCACCCGCGAACCCCGTGGTCGTATGGGCGGCGACCCTGGCTCCGGCCTGGCGAACGGCCTCCACCAGCCTCCGGACGTCGTCCACCGAATACGCGGGGACGGCGTCGCCCGGACGCATGGCGCCGCTCTCCACCAAGGGAAAGTCCCCGATCAGCTTCACCCATCGGGCCCCCGCCTCGATCTCCGCCAGGGCGGCCTCGATCAGCCCGTCGGCCGGCACGGGTGAGTACAGGTCTGGGAAGTACTGCCCCTTCGGAGCGAGAAATCGGCCGCAGGCCATCAGCCGCACGCCCTCGGTGTCCTCCAGCAGCCGCAGCGCCAGGCTGCCGGGGCTGCCGAGGTCCCGGACGACCGCGATGCCCGCGCGGCGCGCCTCGGTGAGGTTCGCCCGCGCCTCCGCATAACCCAATGGCCGGGGCCGCCCGCCTTCGCCGCCGCCGACGCTCAGATGGCAGTGCGCGTCCACGAGCCCCGGCAGGACGAAGCTTCCGGGAAGCGGCTCGCTCCCGTCCAGCGGCGTCTCGACCCACCGCCCCTGATCGTCGACGCCGCCCGCGCCGGGCCGCCCCTCAGGCAGGAACGCCCCCTCCACCCGCCAGCCCGCCATGGCCACGAATATACGGCCGACCATGGGTCATCGATCCGGGGGAGGGCCCGCCTCAGACGAATTCGTCGAGGAGGAGGTAGAAGGCCGTCTTGTCCGGATCGGGCTCGATGCCGTATCGATCGAGGTAGCGGCCGGCCGCCCACGGACCGAACTGCGAACCGGGTTCGCCGTTCAACGACCGGACGGCGATCGCCAGATCGACCCAGCGGTCGGCCACGCCGAGCCGGGCCGTGTCGATCACGCCGGACACCTCGCACGTGTCAGGGTCGAAGAGAACGTTCGGCTCGGACAGGTCGCCGTGGCAGACGGCCAGGTCCTCATCCCGCGGCCGGGTGGCCAGCAGTTCCGCGACCAGGTCGTCGCGCGTCCGGCCACGGCGCTCGGCGTCCAGATCGTCGAGGTCGACCTCGGCCGACAGCGCCTCGGGAATCGTCACCGCGAGGCTCTGGTCGAAGGGGCAGTCGGCGACCGGCAGGTCGTGCAGCGCGCGTGTCAGGCCGGCCAACGCGTCGACGATGCGCGGCCGTGACGCGACCGGCCACGGGCCGGCCCAGGGCCTGCCCGGCACCTGCCTGGTGACCAGCAGGCCCGGGCGGCATTCGAGCACCTCGGCGGCCGGGATGCCCTGTCCGCTCAGCCAGAGCAGGCGCTCACCCTCGCCCACCAGGTCGATCGCCGGGTCATCGGATTCCTTGCGGTACACCCCGTCCCGCCGGGTGACCACCGCCCCGGACTGACCGGCCGTCACTCTCTCCCACACGGACAAAGAATCCCATGGCCAGGCGAGCGGTGCGTGGCGGCTCCGGTGCGGTGTACGGTGCCGGAGCCGGCCGCGGGACTTCGGTGTGACTTCCGGAACCCACCTTTCAAGTGATGATTCGCCGCTCGCGCCCTCCTTCCCCGGCCGGCACCTCAGCCCCCGACCTGCGTGGAAATGGCGATGACCGAGACGTTCGCGGAACTCATCGCGTGCGAGGACGCGCTGATGTTCGTCAACGCGGCCATCACGTCGACCGGGCAGCGGGAATTCCAGCACTACCCCGGCGACCAGCGGCTCAGCCTTGAGTTCCTGCACGAGTACATGCTGGAGAACTACCGGGAGGTTTACGCGGCCTCTCTCGCACTGGACGTCAACGACCACAATGCGGCGATCATCGTCCGGAATCTGCTGGTGCGGGCGGGCGACGCCGGGATCGAGCGGCGCCGGTACGAGGGGCGCCTCATCGCGCGGCGGCTGGAGACGATGCCGCAGCACCGCGTGTACCGGGTGTTCGGTGAACTGAGGCGGCGCGGCGTGAACAACCGGCGGACGCGCGCCGTCATCCGGGACTGGATGGCGGGGCGCCGCGATCCGGCGTTCGACTCCGTCAAATACCGGGGAGCCGTGAAGATCGCGGCCCGGCACGCGCATCTGCGGCTTCGCGGGGAACAGCGCGACTTCCTGTTCGCGCCGTTCAGCGTCAAGGCGTTCCAGACGCCCATTTTCGAGCAGTGGCGGCGTGCGCACTATGAGCAGGCCGCGATATACGAGCTTCCGTACACGGTCGCGGAGGGGTTCGCGGCCAAGCACGGGATTCCGCGTGAGGTTTTCCTGGAGCGCATCGAGCCCCGCATGACCCGGCTGGAGCGGCTCCGGCTCCAGACGAGCGGGGGCGAGGCCGTCCGCACGGACCTGGGGAAGATGCCTCTCACCCGGCTCGCCTCGTACGTGCTGTCCCTGCCGCTGGACGCGAGGGCGGAGCGGCGGGCCGAGCTGACCGGGGCGCTGCGCACCGCCGCTCGGCGCGTGGCCGGGGCGGCGCGCGGATCGTGGGGCAAGGTCACCGCGGTTCTCGACGACAGCTACTCGGCGGTGGGGTCGGGGCAGAAGCGGCGGCGTCCGCTGGCGGTGGCGCTCGCCTCGACCTACCTGCTGGAGGCGCTGGCGAAGGAGTACACGCCGCTGTGGACGTCGGGACGCACCGACGAGCTGCTGCTGTACCCGTTCGGGCCGACGCCGCTGGGGCGGCGGATCATCGACGCGCTGGAGACGGAGCCCGAGCGGCTCATCATCGTCTCGGACGGCTGCGACAACGCGCCGCCCGGCCTCGCCCGTGACGTCCTGCGGATCTGGCGGACCCGCCTCGACCCCGGGCACCGGCGGGCGCCCGGGCAGCGGGTGATGATCGTCCACCTGAACCCGGTGTACGACGCCGACGACTTCGACGTCCGCCGGCTCGCGCCGACCGTGCCGACCGCCGGCATCCGGGACGCCGAGGACCTCCCGACGCTCGTCGAGCTGGCCAGGTTCGCCGAGGGACGGGTCGGGGCGGCGCAACTGCGGGCCCATCTGGAGGACCGGACGGCCCGCTTCCTGGGGGATCGCTCATGACGTTCGCACTGGACGGCCTGGAGACCAGGCCCGCGCAGGTGTGGGGTTCGGTGCGGCTCGTTCCGCTCGTCCGGGACGAGCCCGTCCCGCATCTGCGGCTGCACCGGAGGGTCTACGAGGAACCGGTGTCGGTCGTGGAGGTCGGTGACGGGACGGTCTACACGTCGTTCGTCCCGCATGCGTTCGTGGCGAGCTGGAGTGAGGACGACCAGTTGCCCGCGGCCTCGTACGGGACGCGGCTGCTGGAGCGCGACACCAAGGCCGCGCCGCCGCGGATGCCGGTGCGGACGACGCGCCGGATGGCGAGGAAGGCGGGCAAGGACCGGCTCCGCTTCCTGCCGCTGCACCTGGCCGTCGAGGGCTATCTCGCGCTGCATTTCGGCGGCCCGGAGATCGCGTGGGAGGAGTGGTCGCGCAGGGCGGTCGCGCACGGGTTGTCGCCCCGGTGCGAGGAGACCTACCTCGGGCATCAGGTGCGGGGGCTTGAGGACGCCCTGCGGATCTTCGAGATCCACCCGGGACAGTGCGGCGTGATGGTCTACGTGGCGGACGCGCTGGCGAGTGCGTTCGTCACCCCGCATCCCGACGACTACCGGGCACTGCATCCGACTCTGGTCGAAGACCTGTTCGGTGAACTGATCTACATGTACGGCCTGCTGAGGATGCCCGCGGGCGACCTGTCGGCGGGAATCGACGACACGGAGATCCGTTCGCTCGAGGACCTGCGGACGGCGGCGGAGAAGCGGCAGGCCGAATGGGCGGCCTTCCACGACGGCGTCATGGCCGGGCAGCTCTTCGACGAGGACGGGTCCCGCCAGGTTGTGCAGTACCTGAACGGCTTCGAGCTGTCGCGGTTCCTGCCCTCGTTCGGGCTGCGCAAGGAGAACCACATCGGCGAGACCATCACCGACGCGGACGGCGGTGTCGCGTACATGAAGACGTTCCGGCTCTCGGACGCCCAGGTGAAGCGGGGATACCTGCTCAAGCGGCTGGCCGCGCACGAGTGGCGGCTGGACGCCGCGGCCGCTTCGATGGGCATCGACGAACCGGCCCTGGCGCTGCGCCTTGAGCGGTCCGGGTTCGGGTACCTGCTGCGCCAGGACGTCCTCGACCACTACAGGGCCCAGGCCCGGGTCACCTGAGACCGTCGAACAGGTCCTCTTCCTTGTCGGGGGCCGCGACGCGGGAGTGGTGGCGGACGAACGACTCGAACGAGAACGCCGCCTGCTGCGCCTCCTCCGGCAGCCGCAGGAGGAAGATGTTCTCGCCCTGGCTCGCGTGCGCCTGGAGGGCCTTCCGCTTGACCTCCACATGCGCGGACACGTCGAGCGTGCTGGTGATCAGCTCGTCGGGGGTTCCGAAGTCCTCCGGCGGGTCGAAGTCGATCTCCACGCCCGCCTCCCGGACGGTCTCGAACATCTGCTTGATGCCCGAGCGGGGGATGGCGGTGTAGTACAGCTTGTCCGGCACGCCGCTCTTCTCGGCGGCGGCGAGCGCGATGCGGTGGGCCTGGATGTGGTCGGGGTGCCCGTAGCCGCCGTTCTCGTCGTAGGTGACGACGACCTGAGGACGGTAGTGCTCCATCAGCGCGGCGAGCCGCCCGGCGGACTCGTCCAGCGGGACGTTCGCGAACGCCTCGGGATCGTCGTTGGTCGACCAGCCGGCCATGCCGGAGTCGCGGTAGCCGAGCAGTTCCACGTGGCCGATGCCGAGCAGGCCGGCCGACTCGCGCAGTTCGGCGAGTCGCCGTTCGGCGACCTCCGGGGCGTTGTGACCCGGTTCGCCGGGCTTCACGCCGCCGGCGTCGTCGCCCTGTTCCCCGTTGGTACAGGTCACCAGCACCGTGCGGATGCCTTCGGCGGCGCAGCGGGCGAGCAGGCCGCCGGTCCCCAGCACCTCGTCGTCGGGGTGGGCGTGCACGGCCATCAGCGTGAGTTGGTGCGTCATCCGGGCTCCTTCAAGACTCGGCCGTCCACTCTACGTCCCGAACGCCGGAGTTGATCAGGTCTGGGACGTGGCCTCCGCCGCCGATAGGTCGGCGACCGTCAGCGGGTGCGCCGGGTCGTCGAAGGGGAACAGCGAGGTCGCCTCCAGCCCGTCCATCATGAGCAGTTCGCCGGGCGCGAGGAGCCGCCACCCAGGGTCGTCGTCCATGCGCTCGCTGGCGATGACGAACGCCGGGCACGGCTCCCTGTGCGCCCCCACGCTCACCTTTCCGGGCTCGCGGCCGGAGCTCAGGTGGCGGGCGGGGCCGGTCTTCTCCAGCGTCGGCTTGAGGACCCACAGCTCGTGGGTGTCCGGGTAGCGCAGCGCCCACAGCCGCCGGGACTCGGCCAGCAGGACGTTCAGCGCGAAGACGGGCAGCTCGGCGGCGATGCGCCGGACGGCGGAGATCAGCCCGGCCAGGGTGTCGCCGCGCCGCCGGATCTCCGCCGTGATGTAGGCGAACACCAGCTCCGAGTCGGTCTGCCCCTGTGTCAGAGCCCGTTCCACGTCGGTGAGCCACGAGCGGAGGGCGTCGCGGCGCTTCACCACGCCGTTGTGGGCGAACAGCCGGTCGTCCATGACGAAGGGGTGGGAGTTGTGCACGTCCGGCGCGCCCGCCGACGCGAACCGGACGTGGGAGACGAACGTGTGCGACACGACGTGGCGCGCCTCGGCGTTGAAGTCGGCGTCCCGGAACGCGGCGATGGGCGCGCGGTCGCGGACGGGCTCCTCGCCGAGCGAGAACCAGCCGAGCCCCGTTCCGTCGGGCATGCGGCGGCTCTGGGACTTCAGGCTGTACGGGGCGTCCAGCAGCCAGAACGTGCTGTGGACGCGCGGTCCTCCCGTGGTCATCCCGAACAGCCGGCACATGACCGCACGATGCCCGCAGGGCGGAAACCTATGACGCGCGGCCGGAAATGACCTTCGACGGACGGTCCGGGATGTCGTACCGTCCGGGTATGGGGTCGCCGGTGGTTCTTCTGGACGTGGACGGGGTTCTCAATCCATTCGAGAGGCCCCACCGGGGCTACAAGCGGCATCGCTGCTCGCCGAACGGCATGACGTTCAGGCTGTGGCTCAACCCCGAGCACGGCCCGTCCCTGCTGGACCTGGCCGAGTCCGCCGGCGCGGAACTGGCCTGGGCGAGCTACTGGTGCGACAACGCCAACGTGTGGATCGCCCCGAGGATCGGGTTGCCGGAGCTGCCGTTCGTCCCGATCCCGCAGTTCCCCGGCGCCGAGGAGGGGCGGACGCTCGGCGCCTGGAAGGCCCGCCATGTCGCCGCGTGGACTGAGGGCCGCCCGTTCGTCTGGTTCGAGGACGAGCCCGACGCCACCGAGTGCATCGCCGGTGAGCCGGACGTCGCCGAGCATCTGCTCGTGGAGATCGACCCGATGGGCGGCCTGGCGGACGAGCACCTCGCCGCCGCCGCGACCTGGCTGCGCGCCCTGGCCCGCTGACCGCTGCCCGCTGCCCGCCGGCAGGCGGCCCGTCCTGCGGGTGAGGGCCGGCGGGGCCCCGGGGCTGGCGTGTGCCCGAGGCCCCGCCGGGGCCGGGGGAGGGATCAGCAGGGTTCGAGGATCACTTCGCGGGTGTCGCAGCTCGGGAGCACGAGCCGCCAGTCTTGAATAGTTGGATTAAGGCGAAATGTCTGTTTTGTTAGCGGAGATCACGATCAGGTCACGGTGCCCGCCGGGCAGGTTTCATTCGTCCAAGACGGTCCCCGCGCGACTCCGTAGCGTCCCGGGTGACGACGAAGGGAACCGACGATGTCGAGATCACCGCTGCTGGACCTGGCCTTCGGGTACATGCCGGCGCAGATGCTTCACGTGGCCGCGGAGATACGGCTGGCCGACGCCCTGGCGGACGGGCCGAGGTCGAGCGAGGAACTGGCGGAGGAGACCGGAACGCACGCGCCGTCGCTGTACCGGCTGCTGCGCGGCCTCACCGGCCTGGACGTCGTGGACCAGAAGGAGCGCGACCTGTTCGCGCTGACCGCCGAGGGGCAGCGGCTCCGCACCGACGCGCCCGACTCCGTCCACGCGCTGATCAAGCTGTTCTGCGGCCCGGCCGTCTGGCGGACGTGGGGCGACATGACCGAGACGCTGCGCACGGGGGAGTACGCGTGGAAACGCGCGACCGGCAAGACGCCGTTCGAGTTCTTCAAGTCGGACGACGAGCTGTCGGCGACGTTCAACGAGGCGATGGCCGAGCACACCCGTTCCGTCGCGCCGGGGATCATCGAGGCCCACGACTTCGGCCGCTACGGGACGGTCGCGGACCTCGGCGGAGGTGACGGGACGCTGCTCGCCGCGATCCTGCGCGCCAACCCCGGCCTGCGCGGAGTGGTCTTCGACCTGCCCGCCGGGATCGAGGCCGCGTCCGGCACGCTGGAGGACGTCGCCGACCGGGCGGAGATCGTCCCGGGCGACTTCTTCGAGTCCGTTCCCGAGGGCCCGGACGCCTACGTCCTCAAGAGCGTGATCCACGACTGGGACGACGAGAAGGCCGCCGCGATCCTGAAGAACTGCCGCGCGGTGATGAGTCCCGACGCCCGGGTGCTCCTGCTGGAGCAGGTGATGCCGGAGATGGTCACGCCGGAGACGGCGGGCGTCGTCCGCAACGACCTCAACATGCTCGTCTCGACGGGCGGACGCGAACGGACCGAGGCGGAGTTCCGGGAGCTGCTCGAAGGCGCGGGACTCACGGTGGCCTCGGTGACCGGGCCGCTGCCGCCGTCCGCCTACCACGTCATCGAGGCGAAACCGGCCGAATAGGGCCGGGGGGCATCCTTCGTCAGGGCCGCTTACGGCGCGAAATCCCGAACATGCAGGATGGGACCGTCGTGAGTCCCCTGACGAAGGAGCCCCCCATGAGTTCTCTGGCCGGTCGTACCGCCCTGGTCACCGGAGGCGGCCGGGGCATCGGCCGGGCGATCGCCCTGGCCCTGGCCGCCGACGGGGCCGGGGTGGCCGTCGCCTACCGGCGCGACGAGGACGCCGCACGCAAGACCGTCGCCGAAATCGAGGCCGCGGGCGTGCGCGGCCACGCGTTCCGCGCCTCGGTCGACGACCTTGAGGAGTGCCGCGCCCTGGCCGCCCGGGTCGAGTCGGAACTCGGCGGCCTCGACATCCTCGTCCACAGCGCCGGGATCGCCAGCCGCGGCCACAGCGTCGCCGACACCGACCCCGCCGAGCTGGAGCGGGTGCTGCGCGTCCACGCGTTCGGCCCGCACCACCTCAGCCAGGCGCTGCTGCCGCTGATGCGCCGCGCCGAACGCAGCGACATGGTGTTCGTCTCCAGCGTGATCACCGACATCATGCCGCCGTTCAGCGGCCCGTACGCGATGGGCAAGGCCGCGATGGAGGCGCTCGCGCAGACCATCGCCAAGGAGGAGCGCGGCAACGGCATGCACGTCAACGTCGTCGCGCCCGGCGTGGTCGACACCGACATGGGACGTCGGCTGGTGCGCGCCACCGCGGGCATCAAGGACATCCGGCAGGCGGACGCCTCGTCCCCCTACGGGCACGTCTGCTCTCCCGAGGAGGTCGCCGACGTGGTGCGGTTCCTCGTCTCCGGCGGGGCGTCCTACGTCACCGGGCAGCGCATCGTCATCGACGGCGGGACGTTCTAGCGCCGAAGCTCCCGGCGCCGAAGCTCAGTGGCGTGTCCAGTCGGGCTGGACGAAGCCGGCGACCCTGGCATCCCGCCCGAGCAGAACCACCTCGCGGAACTGCCACAGCATCGCACCGGTCGGGGCATGGACACGCCAGCCGGGCCCCAGCCGCATCTGCAGCAGATGTCCGCCGCCGGGCTGCGAAATCCACTTCGGCGTGTCGTCGTCGGCGAGCTTGCGCAGGCTCGTGTGGTGGACGGAGTGGACCTCGTCCGGGCTCGGCGTCAGCGGCCCGGGGTCGTCCAGCACCACCACGATCGGCGTGATCGAGAAACCGGAGGTGGCGGGGAAGTCGTCGAGCCTGCCGAGGACGTCGGCGGACCCGGCGGTCAGCCCGATCTCCTCGTGCAGTTCCCGCAGGGCCGCCTCCTCGGGCGACTCGCCGTCCTCCAGCCGTCCGCCGGGCAGCCCCCACTGTCCAGCGTTCCGTCCCCGGTACGCGCGCTTGATCAGGATCACCGACGGGACGCCGTCGTGCTCCACCGCGCACAGGACGACCCCGGCGCGGCGCAGGCCTGGCTTGTCCGGGACGGTCGTGTACTCGAACGAGCCGAGCCGGCCGGCGGCGACACTCCGGAACGAGGCGAGGTCGCCGAACGGATCGAGGGGGGCGGTCATGCGTCGATGGTGCCAGGCCCCCGCTCGTGGTCCGGACCCGCCTCCCGCGCGTACCTCGCGGGCGGGATCCCGACGGCCGCGGTGAAGTCGCGGGTGAAGTGCGCCTGGTCGGCGTAGCCCAGCTCCGCCGCCACCTCCGCCCAGTCGACGTCCGAGCCGGACGCGGCCCGCTCGTGCGCCTCCTGCATCCGGAACCGCCGGATGACCCACTTCGGGCCGACGCCCACGTACTCGTGGAACAGGCGCTGCAGGCTGCGCGGGCTCATCCCCACGTCCCGGGCCAGCTCGTCCACCCGCAGCAGGCCCGGCCGCGCCTCGATCCGCGCGACGATCCCGGCGGCCCGCTCGGCGGACGGGTCGGGCACGGGACGCCGCCCGATCAGGAAGTCCTTCAGCAGCGCGAGGCCCGCCACGGCGCCGGGGGCCGCGAAGATCTGCCCGGCGAGCGCGAGGCCGTCCTCGCCGAACACCTCGTCCACCCCGGCGAACCGGCCGGTGAGCGCGGAGACCGGCACGTCGCCGCGCAGGAACGGCCGGAAACCGCCCGGCCGGAAACCGACCCCCACCACGCGGCCCTCGTCCGCGATCTCCTCGACGAACTCGTCGCGCACCACGCCCACGATCCGCGCCCGCGTCGCACCGCCGGTCAGATAGCTGGTGAAGGTCATGTGGACGGACGGCAGCGTGAGCAGCCGCTGGCGGTGCGGGGGCCGTCCGCGCAGGTCCCAGTGCAGCACCCAGAAGAAATCGACGAACGGGGCGAGCGGAGGCGGCGGCGCGGTCCGCTCGACCTGGAAGTGCTCCAGCCCCGTCCGCGCGTGCAGGATGCCCCGCGTCCCACCGGGTAGGGGTCGTTCCATCGGCCCAGGCTAACGGTGTCGCGTTTCTTCAAGACCGGGTCCCGCAGCCGGTCCTAACGTGGACCCGTGTTCGAACGAATGAGCGAAGGAGAGACCATGGATGTCCGGAGCCAGATGCTTCCCGCCGCGGAGGCCGCGGCGCGGATCGTCCTGGAGATCCCCGAGACGAAGCTGGACGCGCCGACCCCGTGCGCGGACTGGGACGTGCGCGCCCTGATCAACCACCTGATCCTGTGGAGCGCGCGGGGCGAGGCCGCCGCGCACAAGCTGCCGATCACCGGACCGGGGGAGGACCACGACTTCACCGCCGAGCCGCGCTGGGCCGAACGGTACGAGGAGCAGGCCAGAAAGACCGCCGAGGCCTGGCAGGACCCGGCGGCGTGGGAGGGCAGCACCAGCCTCACCGGCAACAAGGAGGGCATGCCGGCCGAGTTCATCGCCGGGATCCTCTTCGGCGAGTCCGTCACCCACGGCTGGGACCTCGCCGCCGCCACCGGACGCGAGCCCGGCTTCCCGCCGGGAGTGGTGCAGGCGGCGTGGGAGCAGCTCGTCCCGACGGCGGAGATCGGCCGCGAGTACGGGGCGTTCGGCGCCGAGGTGCCCGTCCCGGAGGACGCGCCGCTGCTCGACCGGCTCATCGGGCTGTCCGGCCGCGACCCGCACTGGCGGCCCGGACCGGGGGCGTAGAGCGGCGAAAGGCGGGGGCGGGGCGCGCGGGTCCCGGCGCGAGCGGGGCCCCGCGCGCTCTACCCTTGAAGCATGTCTTCGACCTCTTCGATCCGCGTCCGCTTCGCCCCGTCCCCGACCGGCATGTTCCATGTCGGCGGCGCCCGCTCGGCGCTGTTCAACTGGGTGATGGCCGCGCAGTCGGGCGGGACGCTCGTCCTGCGGATCGAGGACACCGACGCCTCCCGCAACAGCCCCGAATGGACCGAGGGCATCATCCGCGCCCTCGCCTGGCTCGGGATGGACGGCGAGCAGTACGAAGGCCCCTACTTCCAGTCGGCCAACACCGACAAGCACGCCGAGGCCGTCCAGACGCTCAAGGGCAAGGGCCGCGCCTACTACTGCGACTGCACGCGTGAGGCCGTGATCGCCCGCACCGGCGACCAGCACAAGGGCTACGACGGGTTCTGCCGCGACCGCGGCCTGGAGGCCGGCCCCGGCCGCGCCCTGCGCTACCGCACCCCCGACGAGGGCCAGACCACGGTCATCGACCTGCTGCGCGGCAAGCCCGTCTTCGAGAACGCCGTCCTGGAGGACTTCGTCATCGCCCGCGCCGACGGGTCGGTCACGTTCCTGCTCGCCAACGCGGTCGACGACATGAGCCAGGGCATCACCCACGTGGTGCGAGGCGAAGAGCACCTGTCCAACGCGCCCAAGCAGCAGCTGCTGTGGGAGGCGCTCGGCGGCGAACCGCCCGTGTGGGCGCACGTCCCCGTCATCGTCAACGAGAAGCGGCAGAAGCTGTCCAAGCGCCGCGACAAGGTCGCGCTGGAGGACTACCGGGCCGAGGGCTACCTCCCCGACGCCGTGCGCAACTACCTGATGCTGCTCGGCTGGGCCCCGTCCGGCGACCGCGAGATCGTCCCCTGGGACGTGATCGTCGACGAGTTCCGCATCGAGGACGTCAACACCTCGCCCGCGTTCTTCGACGTCAAGAAGCTCCGCGCCATCAACGGCGAGTACATCCGCGCGCTGCCCGTCGAGAAGTTCATCGCCGAATGCCTGCCGTTCCTGCAGGAGGCGCCGTTCGACGTGGACGTCGCGGTGTTCGCGGAGCTGGCGCCGCTGGCGCAGACCCGGGTGGCGCTGCTGTCCGAGATCGTCCCGATGATCGACTTCGCGTTCCTGGACGAGCCGCCGTCCGACGAGCAGTCCTGGAACAAGGCGATGAAGGAGCCCGCCGCCGCGATCCTCGCCGCCGCCGAGACCGCCTACCAGGACGGGCCGTGGAACGCCGCCGAGCTCAAGGACCGGCTGGAGCGGATCGGCGCCGAACACGGCCTCAAGCTCGGCAAGACCCAGGCGCCCGTCCGCGTCGCCGTCACCGGCCGCACCGTCGGGCTCCCGCTGTTCGAGTCCCTGGAGATCCTCGGCCGGGACCGCACCCTCGCCCGCATCGCCGCCGCCCGGGCCGTACTGAATCGCGGCTAGCCCGGGTCAGGCGCCTGGGGCGCCAGACCCCCGTGAACGGGCCGAAGATGCCGGGAACACGCTGGTGCCGTGGCCGGCGTCGCGGACGGTCAGGATGAATCCGGGGTGTCACCGTCGAGGGCCTGGCGGAGTTCGGTGAGGCGGCGGTCGAGTTCCTTGAACTCGCCGCGCAGCGCGTCCGGGACGCGTTTGCCGACGACCTCGGCCTGCTCCTCCACGGCCGCCAGCCGCTCACCGGCCCGCTGCGGCAACGCCTGCCGCGGTGCCTCCTCGGCGGGGCGCGCCCGCAGGAGCGTCGACTGCTCCCGCAGCAGGGCGGCCTGCTCGCGCAGCAGCGTCGTCTGGTCGCGGAGCTGCTTGTTCTTGTTGTGCAGCTCCACGAACACCGACACCTTCGCGCGCAGCACCCACGGGTCGAACGGCTTGGAGATGAAGTCGACCGCGCCCGCCGCGTAGCCGCGGAAGGCGTAGTCGGGGTCGCTGTTCACCGCCGTGAGGAAGATGATCGGCAGGTCCCGGGTCTTCTTGCGGCGCTTGATGTCGCGGGCCGTCTCGAACCCGTCCATCCCCGGCATGACGACGTCCAGCAGGATGACCGCGTACTCGTCGGTGAGAAGCGCCTTGAGCGCGTCCTCCCCGGACCGCGCCCGGACGAGATCCTGATCCAGCGAGCTGAGGATGGCCTCCAGCGCGATCAGGTTCTCCTCGCGATCGTCCACGAGCAGGATCTTCGCCTTGTCGTCCACGCGCGTCTCTCCGATTCCGGTCCCCGCCATCGCCGGCCGCTGCAGCGCCTACGGCGACCCTACTGTCGGCCCTCTCCTCTCCTCAGCGGACGATGGAGGGTTGCAGCCAGTTCCTCATGACGTCAAGAAGATGATCCACGTCCACGGGCTTGGGCACGTAGTCCGAAGCGCCGGACTCCAGGCTCTTCTCCCGGTCGCCCTTCATCACCTTCGCAGTGATCACGATAATGGGCAGGTCGGCGAACTGCGGCATCTCCCTGATCGCGGCGGTGGTCGCGTAGCCGTCCAGGCCCGGCATCATGACGTCCATCAGCACGACCGCCACGTCCGGGTTGCGGTGCAGGACGTCGATTCCGGCCTGCCCGTCCTCGGCGTAGAGGACCTCCATCCCGTAGCCCTCCAGCACGCTGGTGAGGGCGAACACGTTCCGGACGTCGTCGTCGACGATCAGGACCTTGCGGCCGGACAGGACCGTGTCGAGAAAGTCCGCGGGCGGCTCCTCCAGAAGGCCCGCGATCACGGCCTCCGGCTCGCCGGGACGTTCCCCGCCGGGCGCCCGCTGCTCGGCCGCCAGCCCGTTGTCCCCGGCGGGCGCGGTCACGGCACCTGCCCCGCCGCCGACCAGGCCGCCGTTGCCGGGCTCGCCGCCGGCCATCATGCCCGGCATGCCCTCCGGCGCGCCGACCACATCGTCCGTCAGCGGCGAACGGCGCCGGTCGTCGCGCGCGCTGTACTCGGCGGGCAGGTACAGCGTGAACACGCTGCCGCGGCCCGGCTGGCTCTCCGCGTGGATCTCCCCGCCCAGCAGCCGCGCGATGTTCCGGCTGATCGACAGGCCGAGGCCGGTGCCGCCGTAGCGGCGGCTCGTCGTCCCGTCCGCCTGCTGGAACGGCTCGAAGATCTCCTGCAGCTTGTCCGTGCTCACCCCGATGCCGGTGTCGATCACCCGGAACGCGATCACGTCGGGTGTGTTCCACAGCGCGGGCAGGGTGAAGTCGATGTCGCCGGCCCGCTCGATCAGCAGCCGCACCTCGCCCTCGGCGGTGAACTTCACCGCGTTCGACAGCAGGTTGCGCA
The DNA here is from genome assembly GCF_052245875.1 of Actinomadura sp. 3N407. Classification (NCBI taxonomy): domain Bacteria; kingdom Bacillati; phylum Actinomycetota; class Actinomycetes; order Streptosporangiales; family Thermomonosporaceae; genus Actinomadura; species Actinomadura sp. 3N407. The sequence goes on along the minus strand of NZ_JBQQBP010000022.1, from coordinate 12,397 downwards.
GCACCTGCTGCAGCCGCTGCTCGTCGGTGTTCAGGGCGGACGGGACGTCGGGCGCGACCTCCACGCCGAACTGCAGGCCCTTGTCGACCGACAGCGGGCGGAACGTCGCGTCGACGTAGTCGACCAGCGCCGTCACCGACAGCCGCTGCGGGTGCGCCTCCATCTTCCCGGCCTCGACCTTCGCCAGATCCAGGATGTCGTTGATCAGCTCCAGCAGGTCGGTGCCGGACTCGTGGATCGTCTGGGCGAACTCCACCTGCTTGTCGGTGAGGTTGCCGCCCTGGTTCTCCGACAGCAGCTTGGCCAGCACGAGCAGGCTGTTCAGCGGCGTGCGCAGCTCGTGCGACATGTTCGCCAGGAACTCCGACTTGTACCGCGAGGAGATCGCCAGCTGCTCGGCGCGCTCCTCCAGCGTCCGCCTGGCCTGCTCGATCTGGAAGTTCTGGATCTCGATCGCGCGGTTCTGCTGGGCCAGCAGCGCCGCCTTCTCCTCCAGCTCGGTGTTGGAGTGCCGCAGTTCCCCCTGCTGCCGCTGCAGCTCGTCCGAGCGCTCCTGGAGCTCCTGCGCGAGGCGCTGGGACTCGCCGAGCAGCGCCTCGGTGCGGGTGTTGGCGCTGATCGCGTTCAGCGTGACCCCGATCGTCTCGATGAGCTGGCTGAAGAACGCCAGGTGGACGTCGGTGAACCGGCCGAACGAGGCCAGCTCGATGGCGCCGAGCACCGCGTCCTCGAACACGATCGGCAGCACGATGATGTTGACCGGGGACGCCTCGCCCACGCCCGACCCGATCTTGACGTAGTCGGCGGGGGCGTCGGCGATCAGCAGCGGCCGGCGCTCCTGCGCCGCCTGCCCGACCAGCCCCTCGCCCATCGCGAACCGGACGGCCCCGATCCGGCCCCGCCGCATCCCGTACCCGGCGATCATGACCAGCTCGGTCTCCTCGCCGATGGTCTCCGCGAGGTAGAACGCGCCGTACTGGGCGGTCGCCGTCGGCGTCAGCTCCCGCATGATCAGCTCGGCGACCTGCATGAGGTCCCGGTGGCCCTGCATGAGGCCCCCGATCCGCGCCAGGTTCGTCTTGAGCCAGTCCTGCTCCTCGTTGGCGCGGGTCGTCTCGCGCAGCGTCGCGACCATCAGGTTGACGTTGTCGCTCAGCTCGGCGACCTCGCCGCGCGCCTCCACGGTGATCGTCCGGGTCAGGTCGCCGGTGGCGACCGCGCTGGCGACCTCGCCGATCGCGCGGACCTGGGTGGTCAGGTTGCCGGCCAGCTCGTTCACGCTCTCGGTCAGCCGCTTCCAGGTGCCCGACACGCCCTCGACCTCGGCCTGGCCGCCCAGGCGCCCCTCGCTGCCGACCTCGCGGGCGACGCGGGTGACCTCGGACGCGAACGACGACAGCGTGTCCACCATCGTGTTCAGCGTGGTCTTCAGCTCCAGGATCTCGCCCTGCGCGTCCACGTCGATGCGCCGCGTCAGGTCGCCGTGCGCCACCGCCGTCGCTACCTGCGCGATGTTGCGGACCTGGTAGGTCAGGTTGGACGCCATCCCGTTGACGTTGTCGGTGAGGTCCTTCCACATGCCGCCCGCGCCGGGCACGTGGGCTTGGCCGCCGAGGCGTCCCTCGGTGCCGACCTCGCGGGCGACGCGGCTGACCTCGTCGGCGAACGCCGACAGCGTGTCGACCATCGTGTTCAGGGTGTCCTTGAGCTGGAGGATCTCGCCCTGCGCGTCCACCTCGATCTTGCGGGTCAGGTCGCCCTTCGCGACCGCCGTGGTGACCTGCGCGATCCCGCGGACCTGAGTCGTCAGGTTGTTCGCCATCGAGTTGACGTTGTCGGTCAGGTCCTTCCAGACGCCGCTGACGTCCGGCATCCGCGCCTGGCCGCCGAGGCGTCCCTCGGTGCCGACCTCGCGGGCCACGCGGGTGACCTCGGACGCGAACGACGACAGCGTGTCCACCATCGCGTTCACCGTGTCCTTCAGCTCCAGGATCTCGCCCTGCGCGTCCACGGTGATCTTCTTGCCGAGGTCGCCCTCGGCGACGGCGGTGGTGACCTGCGCGATGTTGCGGACCTGGTAGGTCAGGTTGGACGCCATCCCGTTGACGTTGCTGGTCAGGTCCTTCCAGACGCCGCTCACTCCGGGCACGCGGGCCTGGCCGCCGAGGCGTCCCTCGGTGCCGACCTCGCGGGCGACGCGGGTGACCTCGGCGGCGAAGGCCGACAGCGTGTCCACCATCGTGTTCACGGTGTCCTTGAGCTGCAGGATCTCGCCCTGCGCGTCCACGGTGATCTTCTTGCCGAGGTCGCCGTCGGCGACGGCGGTGGTGACCTGGGCGATGTTGCGGACCTGGTAGGTCAGGTTGTTCGCCATCGCGTTGACGTTGTCGGTGAGGTTCTTCCACACCCCGCTGACGCCGGGCACGTTGGCCTGGCCGCCGAGCTGACCCTCGGTGCCGACCTCGCGGGCGACGCGGGTCACCTCGTCGGCGAACGCCGACAGCTGATCGACCATCGTGTTCACGGTCAGCTTCAGCTCCTGGAGCTCACCGGTCGCCTCCACCGTGACCTTGCGGGTCAGGTCGCCCCGCGCGACCGCCGTGGTGACCTCCGCGATGTCGCGGACCTGGGACGTCAGCCGCGCGGCCATGATGTTCACCGAGGCCGTCACGTCCCGCCACCGGCCCGTCATCCCGCGCGCCGGGGCCTGCCCGCCGAGCCGTCCCTCGGTGCCGACCTCGCGGGCGAACTGGGTGACCTCCCACGTGAACTGGTCGAGCAGCTCCACCATGCCGTTCACCGACTTGGCCATGCGCAGCAGCTCCCCGCGCATCGGCCGGCCGCGCACCCGCAGCTCGACCCGCTGGCTCAGGTCGCCCGCGGCCACCGCCTCCACCACCTGGCTCATCCCCGTGGCGAGGTCGGTCAGCTTGTCGATGATCGCGTTGGCGTCCTCCACGGCGGTCGCCCAGGTGCCCCGCAGCGTCCCCGGCGTCAGCCGCCCGCGAAGCTGGCCCTCACGGCCGATCTCGCGGCGGACGCGGCTCAGCCCCGACGCCAGCTCCTGGCCGTTCTGCCGGATCTCCTCCAGAACCGCCGCGGCCTCGGCCACGGCGCCCTCGCCCGGCACGTTCAGCTCCGACCTCGCCCTGCCGTCCCGCACGGCGATGAGCGCCTTGAGGAGCGGTTCGATATCGGCGTCGCTGTAGCGGGGGGTGGTGTCGCGGTACCCGCCGCCTGGGCGGGCGCGAGACGCGGTACGCGGCATGCTGTTCATCCTCCTGGCCCGCGATTGTCAGGTATCCGGAGACCGGTGCCGTATGGCCCGGACTCCTTCTCTAGGGCCTTCCTGGCCGCACCCTGTACTCTACGTCGCCGTGCGGTGCTGGACGCCGTCCGCACGCCGGAGGTGAACGGACGGCAATGATCGTGCATCCGCACTTGTAGTCTTCGTGTTACGGTCTGTCGTGTTGTGGCGGGGGTCGAGTCGCCGAGACCGGGCGCACGGCTCCGCCTCCCGGTTCACGGGTCCCGTGGCCGGGTCGCCGACCGGTCTGTCACGATGGCCGGGCTCGGGTAGTGACGCTTCGAACGTAGGGACGACAGTTGGATCGGCAGACGGCGTCGGCCACCTTCCCGTCCGCCGCCCCGGCGGTGGCGGACGCGCGCCGGTTCGTCCGGAAGGTGCTGGCCGACTGGGGCATGGACGAGCTCGCGGACGACGCCGTCCTGGCCACCAGCGAGCTCGCCACCAACGCGATCGCCTACGCCGGCACGTCCTTCGAGGTCTCCTGCCGGCTGGAGGACGGCGACATCAAGATCGAGGTCCGCGACCGGCATCCCACCCGGGGCATCGAAATGCCGGGCGTCACCGCCTCCAGCGGGCGCGGGCTGCCGTCGATCTCCCGGCTCGCCGCGTCCTGGGGCGTCTCCTACGACCGCCGCACCAAGGGCGTCTGGTTCCGGCTGCCCAGACCGGGCGCCGCGGGCGCCCCCGCGCCGGCCGGTTCCCTCACCGAAGAGGCCGCCGAGGCCGGCCCCTCCGCCGAGCCCGCCGGAGACGGCGCCGCCAGGCGTGAGCGCACCCGCGAGCGCGTCGCACGCGAGGTCGCGGGCGAGGCCGCCCGCGACGGCTCATCGGGCGGCCAGGTCAGGGAGGGCAGGCTCGGCGAGGGCGTGGGCGAGGTCCCCGCCGCGGGCGACCGGCTCCTGCGATCCCCGACGGCCGTGGAGTCCATGGAGGACGGCGTCGCCGGCGTCCGGGAGGTCCTCGGCGCCGAGGGCGCGGCCGTCCTGCTGACCGAGCGCGACGGGCGCCTGATCATGGGGGCGTCCGCCGGGACCGCCGCCGAGATGCCACTCGGCGAGCTGTCGGTCGCCGGGCTCGGCCCCGCCGCCCGCGCCGGCTCGGCCTGGGTGGCCTCAGACGCCTCCGATCCGACCGCCGCGGCCCTGCAGGCGCGGTCCCTGGCCGCCGCGCCGCTGGAGTCCCAGGGACGCCTCACCGGCCTGCTCGTGGCCGTCTCGTCCGTTTCGGACCGGTTTGCCGAGTCCGACGGCGCCCGGCTCGGCCGGCTCGCCGACGAAATGTCGCTCTCCCTGGAGAAGGCCAGGGTGGGGGAACTGGAACGGTCCTGGCGGGGCTGGCTCAGCTTCGTCGCCGAGGCCAGCGACCTGCTCGCCGGGACCCTCGACCAGGAACGCACGATGGCGCTCGTCGCCCAGCTCGTCGTCCCCCGCCTGGCCACCTGGTGCGCCGTCTACAACGTCACCGAGTCCGAGCCCGACCGGCTCGCCTACGTGTGGCACGCCGACGAGAACCGCGCCGACGGGCTCCGCGAGCTGCTCGAACACGCGGGCGCCGCCCCGCCGATGGACGTCCCCGGCCCCTGGAACGGGCTCGCCGCCGCGCCCGCGGAGGTCCGGGCCGCCAGCGGCGGCACCGCCGCCGACCAGGTCTACGCGTTCCCGCTGATCGCCCGTGGCCGGCGCATCGGCACCATCGTCATCGGCCGCCCGTCCGGCGACCGCTTCCCCCGCAGCGCGATCGAGCTGGCCGAGGAGCTCAGCCGCCGCGCCGCCCTCGCCGTCGACAACGCGCGGCTGTTCTCCGCCCAGACCGCCATGAGCAGCGCCCTCCAGCGCAGCCTCCTGCCGCCCGGCATCCCCGAGATCCCCGGCCTGGAGGTCGCCGTCGTGTACGAGCCCGCCGGGGAGGGCAGCGAGGTCGGCGGCGACTTCTACGACGTCTTCGAGAGCGGGCGGCGGCCCGGCGGCCCGGCCGCCGCGTCCCACTGGCGGTTCGCCATCGGCGACGTGTGCGGCACCGGCCCCGAGGCCGCCGCCGTCACCGGGCTCGCCCGGCACGCGCTGCGCATCCTCGCCGCCGAGGACATGTCCGTCCCGGGCGTCCTCGGCCGGCTCAACCGGCTCATCCTCGGCGAGGGCGAACGCGGGCGGCTGCTCACCCTGCTGCACGGCGAGATCGCCGCCCGGCGCCGCAACGGCGGCGTGACGATCAGGCTGACGAGCGCGGGGCATCCGCCCCCGCTGGTGCTCGCCACGGACGGCACGGTGCGGGAGGGGGCCTCGCCTCAGCCGCTGCTCGGCGTGTTCGACGGCGTCGAGTTCCACACCGACACGGTCGACCTGCGCCGGGGGGAGGTCCTGCTCTGCGTCACCGACGGCGTCACCGAGCGGCGCTCGGGCAACCGGCTGCTCGGGGACGGCGAAGGACTCGAGAACCTGCTCGCCGACTGCACGGGACTGAGCGCGGGCGCCGTCGCCGCCCGCATCCAGCGCGCCGTCCGCGACTTCGGCCCCGAGCCGTCGAACGACGACGTTGCCCTCATCGTTCTGCGGGCGTCATGATGGAGACCAACAATCGGTAAGGTGGGGTGGCGTGGGGCTTGCCTTGCACACGACACGACAGGACGGCCGCGCGACGATCGCCGCGCGCGGCTCCATCGACCTGCACTCCTCCGACGAGCTGAGGTCCCGGCTGACCGAACTCGTCGACGCGGGGGAGCGGGCGGTCGTCGTCGACCTTGCCGCGGTCGACTTCTGTGACTCCTCCGGTCTCAACGTTCTCGTGCGGGCGTACAAGCACGCGCGCGCTCAGAACGCCACGCTCACCGTCACCGGCGCCTACGGCCGGGTCGAGAACGTGCTGCGGACCACCGGCCTCGATCGCTTCCTGATCGAGGACCCGGCGGAGGAGGCTCCGGCCGATGGGCGGTGAGGAGAGACGATGAAGAACGGCGAGCGGGCGGAGTGACCGACCCGATGACCGAGACCACACTGCGCGCGGCGCCGCAGACCGAGGCGGTCGAGTACGCGCGGCGCCTCGCCGCCCGCACCATGCGGACCTGGGCGCTGATGGAGCGTGAGGAACTCGTCACCGCGATCGTCGCGGAACTGGTCGCCAACGCCGTCCGGCACGCGGGGACGGCGCTGGAGCTGCGCCTTCTGCGCGGCAGCGGCCGCATCCGCGTCGAGGTCCGCGACCGCGCCGCCCAGCTGCCGCGGCTGACCGTCCCCGGCCCGCTGGACGAGTCGCACCGCGGACTGTTCATCGTCGACCGGTTCGCGAACTCCTGGGGCGCCGACCCCGTGACCGGCGGCAAGGTCGTCTGGGCCGAGGTGGACATCTGACGGACACGTTCCGGCTTGGAACGTGCCGCCGCGCAAGACCTCCTGCGGGAGCGCGCCCACCGAGGCCGCCCCGCGGATCCGGGCGGCTCGATGGGCGCGGCCCGTGCGGTCAGGCGGACTTGCGGTAGAGCTCGGCGACCATGAAGGCCAGGTCCAGTGACTGGCCACGGTTGAGCCGCGGGTCGCACGCCGTCTCGTACCGCTGGTGCAGATCGGCCTCCGCGAGCCCGTGGGCGCCGCCGACGCACTCGGTGACGTCGTCGCCGGTGAACTCGATGTGGATGCCGCCCGGGTGCGTCCCGAGAGCCCGGTGGACCTCGAAGAACCCCGCCACCTCGTCCAGCACGTCGTCCAGCCGCCTCGTCTTGTGCCCGCTCGGCGCCTCGAAGGTGTTGCCGTGCATGGGGTCGCAGATCCACGCGACCGGCGCGCCGCTCTGGTGCACCCTCTCGATCAGCGGCGGCAGCGCGTCCCGGATCCGGCCCGCGCCCATCCGCGTGATGAAGGTCAGCCGGCCGGGCTCATGGTCGGGGTTCAGCCGCTTGATCAGCGCCAGGGCGTCGTCGGCGGAGGTCGTCGGGCCGAGCTTCACCCCGATCGGGTTCCGGATGTGGCGCAGGAACTCCACGTGCGCGCCGTCCAGCTGCCGGGTGCGCTCACCGATCCACAGGAAATGCGCCGACACGTCGTACGGCAGGCCGCTGAGATGGTCGATGCGGGTCAGGGCCCTCTCGTACTCCAGCAGCAGCGCCTCATGGCTGGAGTAGAACTCCACCCCGTGGAACTCGTCGGGGTTCGCCCCGCACGCCTTCATGAACGTCAGCGCCCGGTCGATCTCACCCGCCAGCCGGTCGTAGCGGCGGCCGGCGGGGCTCCGCGCCACGAAGTCCTGGTTCCAGGCGTGCACCTGCCGCAGATCGGCGTACCCGCCCTTGGTGAACGCCCGGCACAGGTTCAGCGTCACCGCCGAGCAGTGGTAGGCCTTCAGCAGCCGGTTCGGGTCGTTGCGCCGCGACGCGGCGTCGAAGCCGAACCCGTTGACCGCGTCGCCCCGGTACGCGGGAAGCTCCACGCCCCCGCGCACCTCCACGGGCTTGGAGCGGGGCTTGGCGAACTGGCCCGCCATCCGGCCGATCTTCACCACCGGTACGCTGGCCGCGTAGGTGAGCACGACCGCCATCTGCAGCAGCGTCTTGAGCTTGTTCTTCACCGCGTCGGCGGTCGACCCGTCGAACGTCTCGGCGCAGTCGCCGCCCTGCAGGACGAAGGCCCGGCCCTGCGCGACGTCCGCGAGCTGGGCTTTGAGCTGGTCGCATTCGCCGGCGAAGACGAGCGGGGGCTGCCTGGCCAGTTCGGCGGCCACCGCCCGGACCTCGTCCGGATCGTCCCAATCGGGCTGCTGGAGGGCGGGGAGGGTGCGCCAGGCGTCGAGGTCCCCGATGGCGGATGTACTCACGCGGAAAGGCTATGGCACGCCTCACCGTGCCGGGCGACGAGCCCGCCGGGGAGAGGGGCGCGGACGCGAACGGGCGGCCCCGGCTCCGGGGCCGCCCGTTTCGTCGATCACAGAGCGGTCGGTCCGCCGTCCCGGCCTCAGGCCGCCCGGCTCCCGGCGGTCGCGCGCACCGGCTCCCGCACGGAGCCCGGCCCGCCCGCCAGCGTCCGGCGGCCGCTCAGATCGGCCTCGCTCGCCAGCTGCCGCAGCCGCCGCAGCGAACGGTCGGTGATCTGCCTCACCCGGTTGTGGCTCAGGCCGTACCGGGCGCCGATCTGCGCGTACGACAGGGGCTGGCCGCTGTCCATGCCGAACCGGGCCCGCAGGATCGCGGACTCCCGTTCCGGCAGCCGGTCCAGCAGCCGACCGAGGCCCTCGATGTCGTCCAGCGCGAGGATCTCGGCCTCCGGTGTCACGGCGTCCGGATCCTCCAGCAGGTCGCCCATCGGCGTCTCGCCCGCCTCGTCGACGGTCGCGTCCAGGCTCGCCGGGTCGCGCCGCCAGCGCAGCAGCTCGTCCACATGTTCGGCCTCGGCGCCGATCGTGTCGGCGATCTCCTCGCGGGTCGGCTCCCTGCCGAGCTCACGGCCCAGCTGACGCTCCGCGCGCCGCAGCCGGGAGAGCTCCTCCTCAACGTGGACGGGCAGCCGGATCGTGCGGGCCGTGTGGCTGAGCCCGCGGCCGATCGCCTGCCTGATCCACCATGTCGCGTACGTGGAGAACTTGAAGCCGCGGCGGTAGTCGAACTTCTCCACCGCGCGCATCAGCCCCAGGTTCCCCTCCTGAATGAGGTCGATGAGGGGCAACGAGTCGGTCGGGTACTTGCGGGCGATCGAGACCACGAGGCGCAGATTGGCCTCGACGAAGCGCTGCTTGGCATGCAGCCCCGCCGCGGTCAGCGCCTCAAGCTCCTCGCGGGTCGCGCCCCCGGGCGCGTTCCCCTCCTCGAGCAGCTGTTCGGCGTACAGGCCCCCTTCGATCGCCTTGGCCAGATCGACCTCCTCCTGCGCGTCGAGCAGGGGTGTACGGCCGATCCGGTCGAGGTACGCTCCGACCAGATCCTTGTCGGGAACGTCGACCCTGTCGCCCTTGGTACGGGTTGCAGCCATCCTGACCCTTCTCCGGTGCGATCTCCCTAGGAGGACAACGCTAATTACCGCTCTGTGATTCCCGGGTGGGGAATACTGCGAGGCTGTTAGCCGCTCTACGTCCTGATACCCCGACTGAGGAGAAACCGACATGGCGACGGTCACACTCACCGCAGAGAACTTCGACCAGGTCGCTCAGGAAGACGGCATCGTACTGGTCGACTTCTGGGCGGAGTGGTGCGGACCGTGCAAGAGGTTCGCGCCCGTGTACGAGAGGTCGGCGGGCAAGCACGACGACATCGTCTTCGCCAAGGTCGACACCGACGCCGAGCCGGAACTGTCGCAGCGGTTCGGGATCAGGTCCATCCCCACCCTGATGGCGATCCGCGACGGCATGATCGTCTTCGCCGAGCCCGGCGCGGTGCCCGAGTCGACGCTGGAGAACGTCATCGAGCAGGTGCGCGGCCTCGACATGGAGGACGTCCGCCGCCGCGCGGAGTCCTGAACCGCCCCGCAGGCTCTGAAACACTCGCAGGCTCTGAATCGCCTCCGCGCGTCGTGAACCAACCGGCCGAACCCGCCGAACGGCCTGGTCGCCCGGTCGTGGAGGACTCCCGGGGACATGGCCGCCTAGGTGGCGTGCGCGGGAAGCGCGGCTGACGGCGCGGCGGCATGACGGCAAAGAAGCCGACGGTGTCGCCCCTTCCGCATCCGGCATGGACGATGATGGACGGATGCTCGCCGATGTCGTCCAATACCTGGTGTGCCCCGTCTGCGGAGCGGACCTCGAACTGGCTGACCGCGGACTGCTCTGCCCGGCCGGGCATACCTTCGACATCGCACGGCAGGGGTACGCGAACCTGCTGCCCGGCAACGCCCGTCCGGGAACGGCCGACACCCCCGAGATGGTGCGCGCACGAGGCGAGTTCCTCGGGGCGGGACACTTCACGGCACTCGCGGACCGGCTCGCCTGGGAAGTCTCACGCGCCGGTCCGTCCTTCGTCCTCGACGCGGGAGCGGGGACCGGGTACTACCTGAGCCGGATCCTCGACCGGTCACCGGACGCGGCCGGGCTCGCCCTGGACATCTCCAAGCACGCCGCGCGCAGGGCGGCCAAGGCGCATCCGCGTGCCGGCGCGGTCGTCGCGGACCTGTGGCGCCCACTTCCGCTGCGCGACGGCGCCGCCGACACCGTCGTGAACGTCTTCGCCCCCCGCAACGCCGCCGAATTCCACCGGGTGCTCCGCGACGACGGGCTCCTCTTCACCGTGACGCCGTCCCCCGGGCACCTCGGATCCCTCGTGGAGCCACTCGGGCTGCTCTCGATCGACCGGCGCAAGACCGAGCGCACGGACGCGGCACTCGCCGGCTACTTCAAGCTGGACTCCCGCAAGGGCATCAGAGCCGAGGCCGTCCTGACCCACGACGAGGTCACCACGCTCGTGGGAATGGGTCCGAGCGCCCATCACGTCCCGGTCGAACGGCTCCGTGAACGGCTCGGACGGCTACCCGACCCGCTCCCAGTGCCCATGTCCTTTGTGCTGTCGGGGTACCGGCGGCTTGAGTAGCCGCCGCGCATCCATGTCCTGCGTGAGTTCGAGAAGGACCTGGGGCACTTCGCCGGGCTGCGTCACGTGCTCCATGCCGGGGACGTCGACATCGAACCTGAACGAGATCGAGACCGCACGGGCCGTACCGCTCAACAGAAGACGCTGGAGTGCCTGCCCTGCGCGCAGCCACTCGGCGGGGGAGTCTCCGTACGTGGTCAACACCGCCCGCTGAGTCATCGCCTTCTCCGCCGTGGCCAGCGGATGAAGCGCAGCTCCTTCCAACCTCACCGCCTCGCCCAGTTCGTTGACGACGGAGATGGACGGCCGTGCAGCGGCAACCGGACGACCCGCGAGGAAGGGCCGGAGCGTGGCGGCGTACAGCAGACGTTCCTCCCGCGTGATCCGGTGCCGTCCCGCAAGCCGCACCGACGCGAGAACCGATGGGCTGCCGACGTCGGGGAAGCAGCCGCGCCACCGCCTCGTGCCCGAGCTGAGCGGCGGCCAAGCGTAGATTCACGAGGGCGGCGCCACTGCTCAGATGCAGGCTCCGCCCAAGCGGATCGCGCGTCGGCCGGAACCTGACGGGATCGGCATGCACTTCGATCAGACCAGGCACGACCTTGAACCGCCACGCATGCACGTCGTGGATCGTCGGCCCCATCGTCGCGGCCACCACCAGGCGTTCAGCCGAAGCACGGATGGCGACGGGCACATTCACGAGGTGTTCCTCCAGACCTCGGCCGGCTGTCCTGCCGGGAGCCACCGCACGCCCCGACGCCGGGTTCCGGGGGCCTTGCGGTCTGCGCACCGTATCCCACTGTGACCCGGCCCACGTAATGTGTGAACAGCGAGGTCAGTGGGACGAACGATGTGCGCGACCGACAGAGTGGCGGCACGCTTCAGGTGTCGCGATTTGACGTCCTCGGGCGGGGGACCTTACGGTCACTGCTGCCTCAAGGGATGCGGGACGCCAGCGTGCGGCCGGCCTCGGGGCACCAGGCCTCCAGAAATGGTTCGAGCCACGCTCGGGCTGTTGTAGGATGGCTTGACAGCCTCAAACGGGATGTAGGACGCCGCAAGGTGGCCGGCCCGCAGGGCACTCCTACGAAACGATCTTGGCGGGTCTTCGGGCGCGTCGTTGTGTTGTGGCGTGGGGATCTTGGGGAGTCACCGTCCGTCGAAAAGATCTTGGTTGATCGGCTTGACAGCGGCGGCGAACCGGGTAAGTTAGAAGGGTTGCCCCGGAGCCGGGGCCTGCGGGAGCGGGGTTCGGCGCGGTGGGTGTCCGTTTCTTGAGAACTCAACAGCGTGTTAAAAGCCAGTGCCTTTATCGGCTCGGCCGGTTCTTTTTGTCGGTCGGGTCGCCCCGTGTGCCGCCCCGCTGTGTGGGGGGTGGTGGGGGTTTCTTTGAGGCAAGGGCCCCGCCTTTTTGGTGGGGTTGTTTGCTGGGATTGTTTTCCGAGGTTTGGCCGGCTGGGGGTTCGTTCTCTGGTTGGTCGTTGTGCCTTAATGGAGAGTTTGATCCTGGCTCAGGACGAACGCTGGCGGCGTGCTTAACACATGCAAGTCGAGCGGAAAGGCCCCTTTGGGGGTACTCGAGCGGCGAACGG
>NZ_JBQQBP010000021.1:0-134240 GCF_052245875.1 Actinomadura sp. 3N407 | reverse complement strand
GGCGACCCGACCGACAAAAGAACCGGCCGAGCCGATAAAGGCACTGGCTTTTAACACGCTGTTGAGTTCTCAAGAAACGGACACCCACCGCGCCGAACCCCGCTCCCGCAGGCCCCGGCTCCGGGGCAACCACTCAAGTCTACCCGATCCGTCCCGTTCATCCAACTCTGGGGCGATTCGGCCCAATACGTCCCTTTTCGGGCGAGACGGATCTCCACCCGATGGATTCGTAGAGGGTTCCCCGCAGGTCCGGCCGCCTGTCGGCGTCCCGCTCCCCTGTGGGGCGTGTAGAACATTAGATCCGGCCGCCTGGGGCGTCAAATCGATCCCACCGGGCTCGAAACCCCAGCTCAGCCCTCGTTTTCAAGACCCGAATCATGCCCGGGGACGCGACCTCGTAACCGCACTGTGACGTGTATTTGCCGAACTTTGGCCTCGCCATGGCGACCGTCCACCCGGACGGCCCGGGTGGACGGTCATCGGACGGCTCAGGACGCGGTCACCTCGACGCCGCCCACGTTGCGCTTGCCGCGTCGCAGGACGAGGAAGCGGCCGTGGAGGAGGTCGGTGGCGGCCGGTGCGGCGTCCTCCGACTCGACCTTGGCGTTGTTGAGGTAGGCGCCCCCCTGGGCGATCGCGCGGCGCGCCTCGGACTTGCTCTTGCACAGGCCGGACGCCGCCAGGAGATCCACCACGGTCGGCAGCTCACCGGGAGCGATCTCCGTGCGGGGCACCTCGGCGAGCGCGGCCTGCAATGTCCGCTCGTCCAGTTCGTCAAGGGCGCCCTGACCGAACAGGGCGCGGGAGGCGGCCACGACCCGGGCCGTCTCGTCCGCGCCGTGCACGAGCGTGGTCATCTCCTCGGCGAGCGCCCGCTGCGGGGCGCGGGCGGCGGGACGATCGGCGCCCTGCTTGACCAGGTCCTCGATCTCCTCCCGGGAGCGGAAGCTGAAGACCTTGAGGAAGTTCTCCACGTCCCGGTCGTCCGCGTTGATCCAGAACTGGTAGAACGCGTACGGCGAGGTCAGGTCGGGGTCGAGCCAGTAGGTCTCGCCGCCCGCGGTCTTGCCGAACTTGGAGCCGTCCGCCTTGGTGAGCAGCGGCGTGGTGAGCGCGTGCGCGCTGCCGCCCTCGACGCGGCGGATCAGGTCGGCGCCCGCGGTGAGGTTGCCCCACTGGTCGCTGCCGCCCGTCTGCAGCCGGCACCCGTACCGCCGGTACAGCTCCAGGAAGTCCATCGACTGGAGCAGGACGTAGCTGAACTCGGTGTAGCTCATGCCGGTGCTGTCGAGGCGGGCCTTGACGGTCTCGCGGGCGAGCATCCGGTTGACGGGGAAGTGCTTGCCGATGTCGCGCAGGAACTCGATGGCGGTCATGGGGCCGGTCCAGTCGAGGTTGCTGACCATCGTCGCGCCCGTCGGGCCCTCATCGAAGTCGAGGAACTTCGAGACCTGTCCGCGGATCCGCTCGACCCAGCCGGCGACGGTCTCTTCCGAGTTCAGGACGCGTTCGGCGCTCTTGCCGCTCGGGTCGCCGATCAGGCCGGTGGCGCCGCCGACGAGTCCGAGTGGCCGGTGCCCCGCCCGCTGGAACCGCCGCAGCACGAGGATCTGGATCAGGTTGCCAAGGTGCAGCGAGGGCGCCGTCGGGTCGAACCCGCAATAGAGCGTGACCGGTCCCGCGGCGAGCAGGGCCCGCAGTTCGTCCAGGTCGGTGGACTGCGCGATCAGGCCGCGCCACGCGAGATCGTCCAGGATGTCGGTCACGGTCTCCCTCGTCTCCGGCTTGCTTTCCGTTCGCCCACCAGACTGCCCGGGCGGGCGTGTGTCACGCCAACGATATTCAACGCCCGCCGAGGTGGTGGGCGGGCGCGAACGAAGTGGCCGTATCCGACGCCCGGACCCCTGCCCGTGTACGGCTCGTGCCGGTCGAGGACCGGGCTGCGCGTCCGGATCACCCCCACGTGGTGGGTGCTGCCGTCCGCGTACTTCACCGACGCCGGCCGCCGCTCCACCTCGCCGAACGGTTCGGGCCGGCGGAGTCAGCCGCCGAAGACCATGAACAAGAGCACGGCGAACGCGGCACACCCGGCCGCGCGCCGGGACCGCACCGGCGTGGCCTGGACGCTCCCGGAGCACGGCTCCGGTGCGACCGGCTCAGTCACCCGCACCGGCCTTCTTCCGCTGCCGCGGGACGTGGGGCCGGTAGGGGGAGACGGTGGGGTCGCCGTCGATCCAGAAGCGCCACGGGACCTCCTTGGCGCCGTTCACCCCCGTGCGCGGCCCCGTCCTGATGAGGTCGGGATCGGCGGGTTCACCGGCGTGGACGGTCAGCGGCTCCCCCGGCGTGCAGACGTCGAGGCCGTTCTGCTCGCGGGCGATGCCGAGCGCCTGGCAGAGCCGGGCGGGGCCCCGCGCCAGGTCGCGGACGGTGGATCGCGGGCGGCGGACCCGGGCCGTCTCCTCCCCCGCGATGATCTCGCCCGCGCGGAGCAGCACCGCCATGGACGTCCCGTCCGGCCCGCACACGAGGTTCATGCAGAAGTGCATGCCGTAGGTGAAGTAGACGTAGACGTGACCGGGAGGGCCGAACATCACCTCGTTGCGCACCGTCCGCCCCCGGAAGGCGTGGGAGGCGGGGTCGTGCGGCCCGGCATACGCCTCGACCTCGGTGAGCCTGACCGCGACCTCGCCCTCGGGCGTGCGGTGCCTGAGCACCTGCCCGAGCAGTGCGGGCGCCACCTCGTCGACCGCGCGGTCGAAGAAGTCCCGTGGCAGCAACGCTCCGCTCATCGCCTCACCCTATGGCGGCCCCACGGCCGCCTTCGACCGGACTCGTGGATCACTGCGCGCGCGGCGAGCGGGTCAGGAGTCGGAGCCGCTGGCCCAGGCGGCGTGCTCGTTGACCAGGGTGCGCAGCGCGTCGATCTGCTCGCGGACGCGGTCGGGGGCGGTGCCGCCGTACGCCTTCCGCGACGCCAGGGCGCCCTGGACGTTGAGGACTTCGCGGACGTCGGGGGTCAGGTGCGGCGACACCTTGCCGAGTTCCTCGTCGGTCAGGTCGTCGAAGTCCTTGTCGTTGACCTGGCACCAGACGACGAGGTGGCCGACGACCTCGTGGGCGTCGCGGAACGCCACGCCGCGGCGGACGAGCAGTTCGGCGAGGTCGGTGGCGAGGGCGAAGCCGTCGGGTGCGAGGGCCTCCAGGCGGTCGGTGTTGACCCGCATGGTCGCGATCAGCCCGGACATGGCGGGCAGGACGAGCAGCAGCGTCTCGACGGCGTCGAACGCGCCCTCCTTGTCCTCCTGCAGGTCGCGGTTGTAGGTGAGCGGCAGGCCCTTGAGGGTGGTGAGCAGGCCGACGAGGTGGCCGATGAGGCGGCCGGCCTTGCCGCGCGCCAGCTCGGCGACGTCGGGGTTCTTCTTCTGCGGCATGATCGACGACCCGGTGGCGTAGGTGTCGTCCATCTCGATCCAGCGGAACTCCTGCGACGCCCAGAGGCAGATCTCCTCGCCGAGGCGCGACAGGTGGACGCCGATCAGCGCGGCGGCGAAGAGGAACTCGGCGACGAAGTCGCGGTCGGCGACGGCGTCCATGGAGTTGGGCGCGGCCGCGTCGAAGCCGAGTTCGGCGGCGGTGGCCTGCGGGTCCAGCGGCAGGGACGAGCCGGCGAGGGCACCGGAGCCGAGCGGGGAGATCGCGGCGCGCTTGTCCCAGTCGCGGAGGCGCTCGACGTCGCGGGTGAGCGGCTGCACGTGTGCGAGGAGCTGGTGGGAGAACAGGACCGGCTGCGCGTGCTGGAGGTGCGTCATGCCGGGCGCGGCGACACCGAGGTTGTGCTCGGCCTGCGCGACCAGAGCGGTCTCCAGCTCGACCAGCCGGGACACGATCTGGCGGGCATGGTCGCGCAGGTACAGGCGCAGGTCCGTGGCGACCTGGTCGTTGCGGCTGCGGCCGGCGCGCAGCTTGCCGCCGAGGGCGCCGAGCCGCTCCAGCAGCCCGCGTTCGAGGGCGGTGTGGACGTCCTCGTCGGCGACGGCGGGCCGGAACTCCCCGGACCGGCACGCCTCCTCAAGGTCGTTGAGGGCACCGAGCATGCGGTCCAGCTCGTCGTCGGTGAGCAGCCCCGCCCGGTTGAGGACGCGGGCGTGCGCACGCGAGCCCATCAGGTCGTAGGGGGCGAGCCGCCAGTCGAACTGGACGCTCACCGAGAGCCGTGCGAGCGCGTCCGACGGGCCGCCCTCGAACCGGCCGCCCCACAGCCGCGTCGGTGCCTTGGTCACGTGTTCCATTTCCTTTCAAGATCCTGGCCTCGTTCACCGGACGAAACCACGGTTTCGATGAACGCGGCATCGTCCGTCAGGCGACGCTAGCATCAGTGCCGGTGAGTGAACCTCACCTGACCGGTCATAGCCGGAGCTGCGCGAACACACAACACAACGGGTACCGCCGGGTGAGCAGATTTCCGGAGGACCGAAGGCCTGTGGAGGAGAGGTAAGACCCTGGTACGTCCCGGGGCCGCTCCGGCGAAGCGGGAACCCTCGCCTTTGAGGGCGAGGATCCTCATCGATCGATGTGGGGACAGACCAAAGAGATCCTCTTCTTCCTGAGGATGACGTGTGGTGGGACCGCCTGATTCACGGTCCCACCACGGTATTTCAGTCCAGGTCCCGGTCCCGCTTTGCGGAGATCTTGCTGGGGAGGCTCCACAGCTCGACGAAGCCCTTGGCGAGGCTCTGGTCGAAGGTGTCGCCGGTGTCGTAGGTGGCGAGGTCGTAGCTGTAGAGGGACGCGTCGCTGCGCCGGCCGGTGACGACGGCGCGGCCGCCGTGCAGGGTCAGCCGGACGTCGCCGGACACGTGCTTCTGCGTGTCGGCGATGAAGGCGTCCAGGGAGTCCTTCAGCGGCGAGAACCACAGGCCGTCGTAGACGAGCTCGCCCCAGCGCTGGTCGACGGACCGCTTGAAGCGGGCGAGGTCGCGTTCGGCGGTGACGTTCTCCAGTTCCATGTGCGCGGTGATGAGCGCGATGGCGGCGGGCGCCTCGTAGACCTCGCGGCTCTTGATGCCGACGAGCCGGTCCTCGACCATGTCGATGCGTCCGACGCCCTGGGCGCCGGCGCGCCGGTTCAGCTCGGCGACGACCTGGTACGGGGTGAGCGGGCGGCCGTCGAGCGCGACGGGCACGCCGGCGGCGAAGGCGATGACGACCTCGTCGGCCTCGCGCGGCTCGGCGGGGTCGGCGGTGTAGTCGTAGACGTCCTCGATGGGGCCGTTCCAGATGTCCTCCAGGAACCCCGTCTCGACGGCGCGGCCCCACAGGTTCTGGTCGATGGAGTACGGGGACTTGGCGGACACGTCGATCGGGAGGCCCTTGTCCTCGGCGAACGCGATCGCCTTGTCCCGCGTCCAGGCGAAGTCGCGGGCGGGCGCGATGACCTTCAGGTCGGGGTTGAGTGCGGACAGCCCGGCCTCGAAGCGGACCTGGTCGTTGCCCTTGCCGGTGCAGCCGTGCGAGACGGTGGTGCCGCCGAACTCGCGGGCGGCCGACACCAGGTGCTTGACGATCAGCGGCCGGGACAGCGCGGACACCAGCGGGTAGCGGTCCATGTAGAGGGCGTTGGCCTGCATGGCCGGGACGCAGAAGTCCGCGGCGAACTCCTCCCTGGCGTCCACGACGACGGCCTCGGCCGCGCCGCAGGCGAGGGCCCGCTTGCGGATGGTGTCGAGGTCCTCGCCGCCCTGGCCGACGTCGACGGCCACCGCGATGACCTCCCCGCCGGTCTGCTCGGCGAGGAACGGGATGGCGACGGAGGTGTCCAGGCCCCCGGAGTACGCGAGTACGACGCGCTCGCTCATGGTCGTGTCTCCTGTGCGAAGTGTGAGTGAGTGAAGTTTCGGTGTGCTGGCTGGGACCGGGCCGGGCGGCCCTAGCTTCGTCGTTCGCGTCCGTTGGTCAGCCGCAGGAGCGCCTGTGCGACGTCGTCCCCGCCGTGGGGATCGCGGGCGATGACGAGGATGGAGTCGTCGCCCGCGACGGTGCCGAGGATCGTCGGCCATTCGGCGTGGTCGATCGCCGAGGCCAGGTACTGCGCGGCCCCCGGCGGGGTCCGCACCATGACCAGGTTGGCCGACGCCTCGGCCGAGACGAGCAGCTCCGCGGCGAGCCGGGAGAGCCGTCCGGTGAAGGTCTCGGCGGTGCCCGTGCGGGCCCGCCGGATCCGCTCGCCGCCCTCTCCGGGGACGGCGTAGATCAGGCTGCCGTCGTCGGCGCGCAGCTTCACCGCGCCGATCTCGACCAGGTCGCGCGACAGCGTGGCCTGGGTGACGTCGACGCCCTCGTCCGCGAGGAGCTTGGCGAGCTCGCCCTGCGAGTGGACGGGGTGCCGGGTCAGCAGCTCGATCACCCGGGCGTGCCGGGCGGCCTTGGTCATGGGGGTCGTCGTCACCGGGACCGCTCCAGCAGCCAGATGAGCAGCGCCTTCTGGGCGTGCAGCCGGTTCTCCGCCTCGTCCCACACCCGGCTCCGCGGACCGTCGAGGACGGACGCGGCGATCTCCTTGCCGCGGTAGGCGGGCAGGCAGTGCAGGACGATCGCGTCGGCGGCGGCGAGGGCGAGGAGGTCCTCGGTCACGGCGTACGGCTCGTAGAGCGCGGTGTCCTTGCCGTCCTGGCCCATCGACACCCACGTGTCGGTGGCGAGGACGTCGGCTCCGGCGGCGGCCTTCCGGGCGTCGTCGGTGACGGTCACGGACCCGCCGGTCGCTGCGGCGATCTCGGTGGCGCGGGCGATGACGGCGGGGTCGGGCGGCAGGGACGCGGGGGCGCCGATCCTGACGTGCATCCCGGCGGTGGCGCCGCCGAGGAGGTAGGAGTGGGCCATGTTGTTGGCGCCGTCGCCGAAGTAGGCGAGGGCGGCGCCGGCGAGGTCGCCCTTGGCCTCCCGGACGGTCTGCAGGTCGGCGAGGACCTGGCAGGGGTGGAACTCGTCGGTGAGGGCGTTGACGACGGGGACGGTGGCGCCGTCCGCCATCTCGTCGATGCGCCGCTGCCCGGCCGTCCGCCACACGATCGCGCTGACCTGGCGTTCCAGGACGCGGGCGGTGTCGGCGATGGTCTCGCCGCGGCCGAGCTGGCTCGTTCCCGCGTCCATGACGAGGGGGCTGCCGCCCAGTTCGGCGATGCCGACGGCGAACGAGATCCGGGTCCGGGTGGACGGCTTGTCGAACAGGACAGCGACGGACTTCGGGCCCTCCAGGGGCCGGAACCCGAACCGGTCCTTCTTCACCCGGGCGGCCAGGTCGAGGACCTCGGCCTGCTCGGCCGGGGTGAGGTCGTCGTCGCGGAGGAAGTGCCGGGTCATGGTCAGTCCTCCTTGGCGGGGGCGGCGGTGTCGAGGATCGAGGGGAACGCGGCGGTGAACGACCGCGCCTGCGCGGCGGTGAGGGTGAGCGGCGGGGCGATCCGCAGCGCGTCCGGCTGGAGCGCGTTGATCAGGAAGCCGGCGTCGCGGGCGGCGGCCTCCACGGCGGGGGCGTGCGGCCCGGTGAGGACGGCGGCGCGCCACAGCCCGCGGCCGCGCACACCGGCGAGCAGCGGATGGTCGATCGCCTCCAGCCCGGCGGCCAGGGCCTCCCCCACCGAGACGGCGTTGGCGAGCAGCCCGTCCTTCTCGATGGTGGTGAGGACGGCGAGAGCGGCGGCGGCGCCGACCGGGTTCCCGCCGAACGTGCTGCCGTGGTCGCCCTTCGCGAACAGGCCGCCGTGCCGGCCGAACGCGACGCACGCCCCGATCGGCAGGCCCCCGCCCAGCCCCTTGGCGAGCGTGAGCACGTCCGGCTCGGCGTTCTCGTGCTCGAACGCGAACCACGTGCCGGTCCGGCCGATCGCGGACTGGATCTCGTCGGCGACGAACAGCGCGCCCGCGGCGTCGCAGATCCCGCGTACGGCGGCGAAGTACCCGTCCGGCGGCGGGACGACCCCGGCCTCGCCCTGCGTGGGCTCCAGGAAGACCGCCGCGCAGTCTTCGTCCACCGCGTCCTTCAGCGCGCCGGCGTCACCGTAGGGGACGAACCGGACGTCGATCCCGTACGGGCCGAACGGCTCCCGGATCGACGCCTTGCCCGTCAGGGACAGCGCCCCCAAGGTCCGGCCGTGGAAGCCGTTCTCCGCCGCGACGAAGTACGAGCGGCCGTTCGCCCTGCCGTACTTGATGGCGAGTTTCAGCGCGCACTCGTTGGCCTCGGTGCCGCTGTTGGCGAGGAACACCCTGCCGTCGCCGCCCAGCAGCTCCCGCAGCCGCTCGGCGAGCAGCACCTCCGGTTCGTGCAGGAACAGGTTGGACGAATGCGCGAGCGTCGCGACCTGCGACGACACCGCCTCGATGAGGGCGGGGTGGGCGTGCCCGAGCGAGGTGACCGCGATCCCCGCGATCAGGTCGAGGTACTCGCGGCCGTCCGCGTCCCACACCCGGCAGCCCTCGCCGCGCGCCAGCGCCACCGGCGGGACGCCGTAGTTCGGCATGAACGCGGCCTCGAACCGCTCCCTGAGATCGGCGCCGGTCATGACGCCGCCTCCGCGGGGGCGCCCGGCAGGCTGGGCAGCACCATCGTTCCGATCCCTTCGTCCGTGAAGATCTCCAGCAGCAGCGAGTGCAGGACGCGTCCGTCCAGCACGTGGGCCTGCGGGACACCTCCCCGCACGGCCGTCAGGCACGCCTCCATCTTCGGCACCATCCCCGCAGACAGGTCCGGCAGCAGGACGGCCAGCTCGTCGGTGGTGAGGCTGTCGATCACGTCGTCGGCTGTTCCGCCCCCGTGGCCGCGCCCCGCCGCCCCCGGGGGCCAGTCGGCGTACAGGCCCTCGACGTCGGTCAGCACGACCAGCTTCGCCGCGTCCAGCGCGACGGCCAGCGCGGCGGCGGCCGTGTCGGCGTTGACGTTGTAGACCTCGCCGTCGTCGCCGCGCGCGATGCTGGAGATCACCGGGACCCGGCCGTCGTCCAGCAGCGCCCGGACGGCCCCGACCTGCACCTCGACGATCTCGCCGACCTGGCCGATGTCGACGGGCGCGCCGTCCACCAGCGCGTGCTTGCGCTCGGCGGTGAACAGGTGCGCGTCCTCGCCGGACATGCCGACCGCGAACGGCCCGTGCCGGTTGATCAGCCCGACGACGTCCCTCTGCACCTGGCCGGTCAGCACCATCCGGACGACCTCCATGGCCTCCGGCGTGGTCACCCGCAGCCCGGCGGTGAACGTCGAGTCGATGCCGTTGCGGGCGAGCGCCGCGTTGATCTGCGGGCCGCCGCCGTGCACGATCACCGGCTTCAGCCCGGCGTAGCGCAGGAACACGATGTCCTCGGCGAACGAGTGCCGAAGCTCCTCGTCGGTCATCGCGTGCCCGCCGTACTTGATCACGACGGTCTTCCCGTGGAACCGCTCCAGCCACGGCAGCGCCTTGATCAGCGTCTCCGCCTTCGACAGGACGCCCGCCCGGTTCTTGCGCATCTGCGCACCGGAGATGACCGCGCTCATGTCGAGTACGCCGAGTTCTCGTGGACGTAGTCGGCCGTGAGGTCGGTCGTCCAGACGGTCGCGCTGTGCGGGCCCGCGGCGAGGTCGACGGTGATCGTCACGTCGCGGGGGCGCAGGTCGACCTTGTCGCGGTCGTCGCCGGACGAGCCGTTCCGGCACACCCACACGCCGTTGATCGCGACGTTGAGGTGGTCCGGCTCGAACACCGCGTCGGTGGTGCCGACCGCCGACAGGACCCGGCCCCAGTTCGGGTCCTCGCCATGGATGGCGCACTTGAGCAGGTTGTTGCGGGCGATGGAGCGTCCGACGGCGACCGCGTCGCCGCCGGACGCCGCGCCGACGACCTCGATCGCGATGGCCTTGGACGCGCCCTCGGCGTCCACGAGCAGCTGGCGGGTGAGGTCGCCGCACACCTCGGTGAGCAGCGCGGTGAACTCCTCCTCGTCCGGCGTGGTCCCGGCGGCGCCGGAGGCCAGCAGCAGGACGGTGTCGTTGGTGGACATGCAGCCGTCGGAGTCGAGCCGGTCGAGGGTGACGGCGGTGGCCGCGCGCAGCGCCCGGTCCAGAACCTCGGCGGGCAGGTCGGCGTCGGTGGTGATGACGCAGAGCATGGTGGCCAGGGACGGGGCCAGCATCCCGGCGCCCTTCGCCATCGCGCCGATCATGTAGCCGCCGGCGCCCTGCCGGAACGAGATCTTGGCGACGGTGTCGGTGGTGCGGATCGCGTCGGCGGCGGCGAGGCCGCCGTCGCCGCGCGACAGTTCGGCGGCGGCCTTGCCGACGCCGGGCAGCAGCAGGTCCATCGGGAGCCGCTCGCCGATGAGGCCGGTGGAGCAGACCGCGACCTCGCCGGCCGAGTCGTCCAGCAGCCCGGCGACCTTCTCGGCCGTGGCGTGGGCGTCCTGGAACCCGGGGGCGCCGGTGCAGGCGTTGGCGCCGCCGGCGTTCAGCACGACCGCGTGGACGCGGCCGCCCTTGAGGACCTGCTCCGACCACAGGACGGGCGCGGCCTTCACGCGGTTGCGGGTGAAGACCCCGGCCGCGGCGCGGGACGGCCCGTCGTTGACGACGAGGGCCAGGTCGCGGTTTCCGCTGTCCTTGAGCCCGGCGACGACGCCGGCGGCGCGGAAGCCCCGGGGGGCGGTGACGCTCAAGGGGACACTCCGATCGTGGTGAGCCCGAGTTCTTCCGGGAGGCCGAGGGCGATGTTGGCGCTCTGGACCGCGCCGCCCGCGGTGCCCTTGGCGAGGTTGTCGACGGCGGCGACCACGACGAGGCGCCCGGCCGCCTCGTCCATGGCGACCTGGACGAGCACGGTGTTCGCGCCGAGGGTCATGGACGTGGCGGGCCACTGCCCCTCTGGCAGCAGCCCGAGGAACGGTTCGCCGGCGTACGCCTCGCCGTAGGCGGCGCGCACCGCGTCGGCGATCACGCCCGGGCGCGCCTTGGCCGTGCAGGTGGCGAGGATGCCGCGGCTCATCGGCGCGAGCGTCGGGGTGAAGGACACCGTGACCGGCTCCCCCGCGACCGCGCTCAGGTTCTGGATCATCTCGGGTGTATGCCTATGCGTGCCGCCGGCGGCGTACGCGGAGACCGAGCCCATGACCTCGCTGCCCAGCAGATGCGGCTTGAGGGCCCGCCCGGCGCCCGAGGCGCCGGACGCGGCGACCACGACGACGTCGGGTTCGGCGAGCCCGGCGGCGAACGCCGGGAACAGCGCGAGGGTGACCGCCGTCGGGTAGCAGCCGGGGACCGCGACGCGCCTGGCGGCGCGCAGCGCGTCCCGCTGCCCGGGCAGTTCGGGGAGCCCGTAGGGCCAGGTGCCCGCGTGGGGCGTCCCGTAGAACTTCTCCCAGTGGGCCGGGTCGGTGAGCCGGTGGTCGGCGCCGCAGTCGATGACCAGGACGTCCTCCCCCAGCTGTTCGGCGATCTCCGCGGACCTGCCGTGCGGCAGCGCGAGGAACACGACGTCGTGGCCGGCGAGCGTGCCGGAGGTGGTCTCGGCCAGGACGCGCCCGGCCAGGGATCGCAGGTGGGGCTGGTGCGCGCCCAGCTCGGTGCCCGCGCTGGAGCCCGCCGTCAGCGCGCCGATCTCGAATTCTGGATGTCCCGCCAGGATGCGCAGCAGCTCGCCGCCCGCGTAACCGCTGGCGCCGGCGACCGCCGTCCGGATTCCCATGTCCCACTCTGCCCTTCGGAAGCAACAAGCAAGAGTATGCATAATGCTGGATGCCTATTCAACTCCGGGAGCACTTCGTCCCGCCCGTTGAGACGAGCGCCACATCGAGAGCGCGTTTCGAGCAGGCGCGGCTTCCGTCGGTTCCGGGCGACCACCGGTTACGTGATCGCCGCCCGCAGACCGGGAAAACGCACCGGACGGCGGGCTTCAGCGGCGGGCGCCGGGGCCGGTCAGGCGGACGTCGCCGCGGGTGGTCACGACGAAGACCTGCCAGTTGTAGTAGGCGTAGTAGGCGCGCGGGTTCTTCCTCATCTGCCGTACATGCCGTAGCACCGCTTCGACATAGAGCGGGGTCGGGTTGTAGGCGTGCAGGGCCCGCCGGTAATCGCCCGGCGCTCCGGAGGCCTTCAGGTAGTTGGCGGCCCCCATCACCGCGTCGCGCGGGTCGTGGATGTCGCCGCCCATGCCGTACTGCCGCCAGGTGGCGGGCAGGAACTGCATGGGTCCCTTCGCCCCCGCCCAGCTCGGCGACTTGATCCGCCCGTACTTCGTCTCCACCAGCATGATCGCGGCCAGCACCCGCCAGTCGACGCCGAACCGCTTCGCGGCGTCCTTGAAGTGCTCCAGCAGCACACCGGCGGGCGGCGGTTCCCGGGTGCGGAACTCGCCGAGGTCGTCCGCCGGCTCGGCCAGTTCCAGCAGCTTGCCGACGGCCGTCACGTTGTCGCGCGTCTGGTCGGCGACCGCCCCCGGCAGCCGGGCCAGCGTGCGCCGTTCGAGCCCGGGGTCCTCGGCCAGCGCCCGGTAGAGCCGCTGCTGCCGCAGGGCCAGGTGGACGACCGCGGCGGGCGGCCGGGTACGGCGGGGGTCGCTGCGCACCCACTCGTCCACGGCGGGGCCGATGGCCCGGTGTGTCCGGTTCAGGTCCTCGGCCAGCCCCCGGGGGTCCTTCGCGAGCCTGCCGTTGGGCTCCGGAAGAGGCGAGGCCGACGGTGACGCCGACGGTGAGGCGCCTCGCGGCGGAGGCGCCTGTTCGCGCCCGCCGTCCCCTCCGCCGCCGCATCCGGCTACCGCCAGGACCGCCGCCACGGCCAGGGCACCGGATCGCCGTTTCGACATCCAGATCACTCAGGCGACGATGCCCATCCCGAGGACGGGGGTCAACCATCGGGCCCAAGGAGAGCCGTCAACACTTGTTGACAGCAAGCACATGTCAACTTACATTGACGGCATGGACGACAAGATTCTTAGCCGCCTAAAGATTTGCTCCCTAATAATTAGCCGCCTAACATCCTCTCCATGGAGAACCTGGGCTTCGGCGACCTGAAGACGTACCCGTCCATGGAGGAGTGGCCGATCGGCCGGCTGTTCGGCCTGGCCTCGCGGCTGTCCGGCCCCGTCGTGTGGCGGATCATCGAGAGGCACGGCATCAGCCCGACCGGGTTCTTCCTGCTGCGCCTGCTCATCGTCGAGGACGGGCTGCGTCCCGGCGAGGTCGCCAAGCGGCTCCTCGTCACCCCGGCGACGGTCACCTCGGTCGTCGACACCCTGGAACGCAACGGACACGTGCGGCGCGAGCGGTCGTACCGCGACCGGCGCGGCGTGATGCTGCGCATCACCGATTCCGGCCGGCGGTTGCTCGCCGAGAAGTCCGAGCCCATCGGCCAGGACCTGGCACGGCTCTACGACGTCGTGGACGAGGGCGACGAGGCGGCCGTCCGCAGGTTCCTGCTCAATCTGATCAAGCAGTTCGAGACCCACCCCCACGACAAGGAAGCGGAGGGAGACAGCGCATGACCGAGCCCCCGGAAGCCGCCGTTCGCACGGTCGACCTGAAGAAGACCTATCCCGCGTCCGGGCCGCGTCCCGAGGTGCCCGCCGTCCAGGGCATCGACCTGGACGTCCCGCGCGGCGAGTTCTTCGGGCTGCTCGGCCCGAACGGCGCGGGCAAGTCGACCACCATCGGCATGCTCACCACCCTCGTCGTCCCGACCGGCGGCAGTGCGCACGTCTGCGGCCTGGACGTGACGAAGGACGCCGTGGAGATCAAGCGCCGCATCGGCGTCGTGTCGCAGAACAACACCCTCGACAACGACCTGACCGTCGCCGAGAACCTGGAGTTCCGGGGCCGGTACTTCGGGCTGAGCGCCCGCGACGCCCGCACCCGCGCCACCGATCTGCTGGAGCTGTTCGGGCTGACCGAGCAGCGCGCCGGGAACCCGTTCGAGATCTCGGGCGGGCAGGCGAAGCGCGTCATGATCTGCCGGGCCCTCATGCACGGTCCCGAGGTGCTGTTCCTGGACGAGCCGACCGCCGGTCTCGACCCGCAGACCCGCACGAACCTGTGGGAGGTGCTGCGCGGCCTGCAGGCGGCCGGGCAGACCATCGTTCTGACCACCCACTACATGGAGGAGGCCGAGGCCCTCTGCGACCGGGTCGCGGTCGTCGACCACGGCAGGATCCTCGCCGGGGGGACGGTGGACCAGCTGAAGGCCGGCGCGGGCGCCGACACGGTCATCACCGTGACCTACGACGCCGCGGTGCCGCGTGAGATCAAGGCGCTCGCCGACCGCGACGGCATCAGCAGGGTCGAGGTCCACGACGGCCAGGTGCGCGTGTTCGCCGCCGAACCCGGCGGGCTGCTCGGCGAGCTCGTCACGATCGGCTCCGGCGCCGGCGCCGGCGTCACCGACGCCACCCAGCTCCGCCCCAGCCTGGAGACCGTCTTCCTCACGCTCACTGGAAGGGAGTACAGGGAATGAGCGCGCCCGCCGTTCCGGCCGCCCCCGCCGTGATCGCGCCGCCGCCCCCGGCGCGGGCGACGATCCCCCGCACGTTCGCCGCGATGATGGCGCGCGAGGCGCGGGTCATGCGCAAGAACTTCCTGTCGACGTTCGTGCGGGTGCTGGTGCAGCCGGTCATGTTCGTCTTCGTGTTCGCCTACGTCCTGCCCAAGCTCGGCGGCGGCGCGATGGTCGGCGGCTCCGGCGGGCCGACGTTCGCCACCATCCTGCTGCCGGGCCTCGTCGGGTCGTCCATCATCATGCAGGCCATGATGGCGGTGATCTTCCCGCTGATGATGGAGCTGACCTGGCAGAAGTCGATCACCGACCGGGCGCTGGCCCCGATGCCCATCCCGCTGCTGGCCGCCCAGAAGATCATCGCGGCGGCGGCGCAGGGGCTGATCGGCGGCCTGCTGGTGTTCCCGGCGGTGCTGTTCATCCACGCCGAGGGCGAGGGGCCCAGCGTGCAGGTGGGCAACTGGCCCGTGCTGATCCTGGTCATGGTGGCCGGGTCGCTGCTGTCGGCGTCGGGCGGCCTGCTGCTGGGCACGCTGATGAACCCGCAGAAGGTCCAGGTGCTGTTCGCGATGGTGCTGCTGCCGATGACCATGCTCGGCTGCGTCTACTACCCGTGGTCGGCGCTGGAGGACATCCGCTGGCTGCAGATCCTCAGCCTGTTCAACCCGCTGGTGTACGTCAGCGAGGGCCTGCGCAGCGTGCTGACGCCGGACGTGCCGCACATGCCGGTGTGGGCGTTCCTGCTGGCCATCATCGGCGGGACGATCCTGCTGACGTGGGCCGCGACCCGCACCTTCACCAAACGCGTCCTGACCTAGAACGAGCGGGGCCCGGGGGTCTTGCCGCCCCCGGGCCCCTGTGGTTACCGCCCAATTCGCACGCCGGCACATGGATGGACGCGGATCAGTCTGAGACCGTCGCGCGTTGCCGTTACGCCATCGCCCCACGAGCGGAGCGAGCCGGACTCGAACCGGCATCTCAACGGTGGTCGTCCACGTCCGCGCGATCCGGCGATCGGCGGTGAATGCTGAGTCTGGAGCGAGAGTCTGAGATTGAGCGGATGGCCGCCTCTACCGGTTGGGCCACCCCGGCACGGGTGCCGGGGGCGGGATTCGAACCCGCACTGGTGCTCACCCTGATCAGCTTCGGCTTCAGCTTCAGCTTGCGCTCCTCGCGCACCCCCCGCGCCACGGCGGGGGGATCCTATTGAGTTGTCGGCCTGTGCGCCGCCGGCCTGTGCGCCGGCGGCATGCCTCGCGGCCGGGTCAGGCGAACAGGTAGCCGAAGACGGCGTCACCGACACGCTGGTCGGCGACCTCGGTCCCGTTGGCCTCCTCACGGGCGAACTTGACCGCGTCCTGCAGCCTCTCCACGCGGCCGAGCAGTTCGTTGACCCGCCTGGCCGGTAGGGCGCCGGAGAACTTCACCGTCGTCCACGTGCCGACGGCGATGTCCTCGTAGTACACCTCCACCTGGGCGGGGTGCTTCTCGGTCGCCTCCGCCTTCACGTGGTTGCGCGGGACCTTCTTGGTCTTCACGGTGCGGACGGCCTCGGTCCTCCACACGTCGGTGGACGGGTCGAACGACCACGTCTCGGCGGCGTCCAGCACCGGCAGCTTCTTGACGAAGGTGTGCAGGTCCTTGAGCTGCTTCTCCAGGAAGAGCAGGTAGGAGACCGGCACGTCCCGCAGGAGCGTCGTGCCGTCCACCGTCACGTCGGCGCGGGCCGTGCAGTTCGCCCAGTCCTTGGTGGCGGTGACGTCGAACAGCCGCGTCAGCGAGCCCGTCACGTCCCGCAGGACGTCGTCGACCTTGACCTGGACCCGGGTGGACTCCGCCGGCAGCTGCTCTCCTTCCTCGTCCTTCGGCTGGTAGCTCCGCGAGATGCCCGACAGCAGCGGAGCCTTCTGAACCGAATGATGCGCGGCGGTCAGGTCCTGGAAGGACTTGCTCTTCACGCCCTTCTCGACCGCGATGATCTGATTGAGCTTGGTCGGCACCCCGTTCACTCCCCTCGATGCGAGCATGACGGTAACAGCCAACTGATCGCGATATCACCGCATTTTCCCTATGTCGGCTCGGTCTCGGTCAGCCCCGTCGTCCGGTCCATGCGCAGGCGGCGGGTGATGCCGAGGGTGCGCAGGAAGGGCATGTCGTGGCTGACCACGATCAGCGCGCCCTCGTAGGCGGAGAGGGCCTGCGCGAGTTGCGCGGCGCTGGCCATGTCGAGGTTGTTCGTCGGCTCGTCCAGCATCAGGAGCTGCGGGGCCGGCTCGGCGAGCAGCAGCGACGCCAGTACGGCGCGGAACCGCTCGCCGCCCGACAGCGTCCCGGCCCGCCGCTCCGCCCGCGCGCCGCGGAACAGGAACCGCGCCAGCCCGGCCCTGATGTCGTTCACCGGGGCCGACGACGCGGCCGCCCGGACGTTGTCGAGCACGCTCAGGTCCTCGTCGAGGACGTCGAGGCGCTGCGGCAGGTACCGGACGCCGTTCACACCGACCTTGACGGTCACCCCGTCCGGGACGCGGTCGCCGGTGAGCGCCCGCAGCAGGGTGGTCTTGCCCGAGCCGTTCGGGCCGACCAGCGCGATCCGCTCCGGTCCCCGGACGATCAGTTCCGTGAGGGTGCCGGGCTCCGGTTCGGGCGCGGCGAGGCCGGTGACCGTCGCGACCGTCCGCCCGGCCGGGACGCGCGTGGCGGGCAGCCTGATCCGGATCCCGGCGTCGTCGCGTACCGCCTCCTCCGCCTCGGTGAGCCGGGTGCGGGCGCCGGCGAGCCGCTCCTCGTGCATGATGCGGTGCTTGCCCGCCGACTCCTGCGCCTGCCGTTTGCGCGCCCCCATCACGATCTTCGGTTCGCGCTTCTGCTCGTTCATCTTGTCGCCGTAGCGCTTGCGGCGGGCCAGTTTGACGTGCGCCTCCTCCAGGTCGCGTTTCTGGCGCCGCAGGTCGGTCTCGGCGGCCCGGACCGCCCGCTCCGCCGCCTCCCTCTCCACGGCGAGCAGTTCCTCGTAGGCGGACAGGTTGCCGCCGAACGAGCGCAGCGCGCCGTCGCGCAGGTCGGCGATCTCGTCGACGCGGTCGAGCAGTTCCCGGTCGTGGCTGACGACGACCAGCACGCCCGTCCAGGACTCCACCGCGTCGTACAGGCGGTGCCGCGCGTCCAGGTCGAGGTTGTTGGTCGGCTCGTCCAGCAGCAGGACGTCGGGCCGGGCGAGGAACCGCGCCGCGAGCCCGACCATCACGGCCTCACCGCCCGACAGCGTCGGGACGGCGCGGTCCAGGCCGAGGTGGTCGAGGCCGAGCCGGTCCAGTTCGGCGCGGGCGCGTTCCTCGACGTCCCAGCCGTCGCCCACGGCGGTGAAGTTCCCCTCGGTGGCCTCGCCTCGCTCGATGGCGTGCAGCGCGGCGCGGATCCCGCTGATGCCGAGCAGGTCCGAGACCGTGGCCGCGCCGTCGAGGACGAGGGTCTGCGGCAGGTAGCCGATCTCCCCCTCGACGCCGACGGTCCCCGACCCGGGACTCAGCTCCCCGGCGATGATCTTCAGCAGGGTGGACTTGCCGGAGCCGTTCACGCCGATCAGGCCGGTCCGGCGGGTCCCGAACGCGGCGTCCAGGCCGTCCAGGACGACGGTGCCGTCGGCCCACGCGAAGGACAGGTCCGAGCACACGATGGCAGAAGACATAAGGGTGGCCTCCATGGTGATGAGCAGGTGCGGAACACATGGAGACACCGCGGAAACGCGCGACGCGCCGACGGCATGAGAAAGCCCGGCGGGACGAGAGCCCACACTGAGGTCACGTGCGCGGGCCGGTGAACGGCCACTGCGCGGTGTCGGACCTCAGATCCTCAACGGGCTCCCCTGCCGGGCGGCGATGTGACGCCGTCAAGACTACCGCATCGGTTATCACAACACAAGTAGCGTTAAGAGGGGGGCGGGTTCCACCTTCGTCAGGCGCCGCGCAGGACGGCGCCGGTGCGGTCGGACGCGGACGCCACGGCGGCGGCGCGGGCCTGCGACGCCTCCTCCGCGGTGAGCGTACGGTCCGAGGCGCGGAACCGCAGTGAGTAGGCCAGGGACTTGCGGCCCTCGCCCACCTGCTCGCCGGTGTAGACGTCGAACAGCCGGATCGCCTCCAGCAGGTCGCCGGCGCCGTCGCGCAGCGCCGCCTCCACCTCGGCGGCGGGCACGGCGGAGTCGACGGTCAGCGCGACGTCCTGGGTGGCGACCGGGTAGCTCGACACGTGCGGCGCGCGGACGGCCACCGGGTCGCCCAGGCGGCGAAGCTCCAGCTCCATCGCGCACGAGCGCGCCGGCAGCCCGTACGCCTTGGTGACCCGCGGGTGCAGCTCACCCGCGTGCCCGACGAGCGTGCCGCCCGCGTAGAGCGCGGCGCAGCGGCCCGGATGCCACGGCGCGTGCCGGTCGGCCGCGGCCGTCAGCTCGACGCCGACCTCGCGGGCCACCGTGCGGGCCGCCTCGATCGCGTCCGCCCACAGCGCCGGGCGGCCCTCACCCCACCAGCCGGAGGGCTCGCGGTCGCCGGACAGGACGACGGCCACCCGGTGCGGCTGGTCGGGCAGCGCCGCCTCGAGACCCGCCAGCTCGCCGGCCGTCGGGCCGCGGTCCACCGCGAGGCGCGGCGCCCGGCCGGGCGCGTCCGGGTTCGGCCGGAACACCACGCCCAGCTCGAACAGACCGGCGTCGCCGAAGCCGCGTCCCACGTTGAGCGCCAGCGCCTTGAGCATGCCCGGCAGCAGCGTGGTGCGCAGCAGCGGCTCCTGCTCCGACATCGGGTTCGCGAGCCGCAGCGCACGGCGGCGGGCGTCGTCGGCGGGGAGCTGGAGGCCGTCCAGATCCTTCTCCGCGACGAACGGGAACGTCAGCGCCTCGACGTAGCCGGCGCCCGCGAGCGCGCGGCCCACCCGGCGGCGCAGCCGCTGCTGGACGGTCAGGCCCTTCCCCGCGACCGGGCGCGGCGCCCGGGCCGGGATGTCCTCGTACCCCTCCAGCCGGATGACCTCTTCGGCGAGGTCGTTCGGGTCGGTGAGGTCGGGACGCCAGGACGGCGGCGTCACCGTGAGCGTCTCGCCCCCTTCGACGGTGCAGCCGACCTGCTCCAGCCGCCGGACCACCGCGTCGCGCCCGTAGGTCACGCCCGCGACCCGGTCGGGGTGGCCGGCGGCCATCGTGACGGTGACCGGCTCGACCGGCGCCTCGGCGTGCGTGACGCCCGGGACGATCTCCGCGCCGCCCAGCTCGGCCAGCATCCGGGCCGCGCGGTAGGAGGCGTACAGCGGAAGCTCGCGGTCGACGCCGCGCTCGAACCGGTAGGACGCCTCGCTGTGCAGCCGGTGCCGGCGGCTCATCCGGGCGGTGCCGATGTCGTCGAAATGCGCGGCCTCGATGACCATGTCGGACGACCGCTCGCCGATCTCGGTGGCGAGCCCGCCCATCGTGCCGGCCATCGAGATCGGCCCCGACTCGTCGGTGATGAGGATGTCCTCGGGGTCCAGGGTCCGCTTGACGTGGTCGAGCGTCTCCAGCTTCTCGCCGGGCGCGGCGCGCCGCACCACGATCGGGCCGGTGAGCGCGCCCCGGTCGAAGGCGTGCAGCGGCTGACCGAGTTCCAGCATCAGGTAGTTGGTGACGTCCACGGCCAGCGACACCGGGCGCATCCCGGCGCGGTGCAGGCGGACCCGCATCCACAACGGGGTCTGCGCGTCCGGGTCGAAGCCGCGCACCTCCCGCAGCACGAACCGGTCGCACGCGGTGGCGTCGGCGATGCTCGCCGGGTACGCCTCACCGTTGCCGGGGGGCAGGTCCACGCCGGCGGGGTCCTTGAACGGGACGCCGTAGGCGGTGGCGGCCTCGCGGGCGATGCCGCGGATCGACAGCGCGTACCCGCGGTCGGGGGTGACGGCGATGTCCAGGACGTCGTCGCGCAGCCCGAGCAGCCCGATCGCGTCGGCGCCGACGGGCGTGTCCGGCGGCAGGACGAGAATGCCGGCGTGGTCGTCGCCGATGCCGAGTTCGCTGACCGAGCAGATCATGCCCTCGGACACCCTGCCGTAGGTCCTGCGGGCCCCGATCTCGAACCCGCCGGGCAGCACGCCGCCGGGGAGGATGACCACGACCCGGTCGCCGGCCGCGAAGTTGGTGGCGCCGCACACGATGTTCTGCGGCTCGCCGGTGCCGTTGGCCTCGCCGACGTCCACCCGGCAGAAGCGGATCGGCTTCTTGAAGCCGGTCAGCTCCTCGACCTCCAGGACCTCGCCGACGATGAGGGGGCCGGTGATGTCGGCGCCGGCCGGCTCGACGGTCTCGACCTCCAGGCCCGCGGCGATCAGCTCCGCGGCCAGCTCGCGGCCCGTGACGCCGGCCGGGAGCTCGACGTACTCGCGCAGCCAGGAAAGCGGGGCCCGCATCAGATCTCCGTCCCGAACGGGAGGGTGAACCTGACGTCGCCCTCCACCATGTCGTACATGTCCTCCACGCCGTGCCGGAACATCAGCGTCCGCTCGACGCCCAGCCCGAACGCCCAGCCGCTGTAGCGGTCCGGGTCGATGCCGCAGGCCACCAGCACCCGCGGGTTGACCATGCCGCAGCCGCCCAGCTCGATCCAGCCCTCGGAACTGCAGGTGCGGCACGCGCCGGCGCCCGGCTCGGCGGACGCGCCCCGGCACACGAAACACTGCATGTCGACCTCGGCCGACGGCTCGGTGAACGGGAAGTACGACGGCCGGAACCGGGTCTTCAGCCCCGCGCCGAACATCCCGGTGACGAAGGCGTCGATGCCGCCGCGCAGGTCGGCCATGGTCAGGCCCTCGTCGACGGCGAGGCCCTCGAGCTGGTGGAAGACGGGGCTGTGCGTGGCGTCCAGCTCGTCGGTGCGGAACGTGCGGCCCGGCACCACCACGTACACCGGCAGCTCACGCGACAGCAGCGCCCGGATCTGCACCGGCGAGGTGTGCGTCCGCAGCACCAGCCCGGTCTCCTCCGACCCGACGAAGAACGTGTCCTGCATGGTGCGGGCCGGGTGGTCGGGCTTGAAGTTGAGCGCGTCGAAGTTGAACCACTCCGCCTCGACCTCGGGCCCATCGGCGACCTCGAAGCCCATCGAGACGAAGACGTCGGCCATCCGCTCCTGCAGGGTGGTCAGCGGATGCCGGGCGCCGCGGGGGGCACGGTCCCACGGCAGCGTGACGTCAACGGTCTCCTCGACGAGGACGCGCTGGTCGCGTTCCTCCTCCAGTTCGGCCCGGCGCTCCTTCAGCGCCGTGGACACCGCTCCGCGCGCGGCGCCGATGCGCTTGCCGGCGTCGGCGCGGGCGGCGGGCGGCAGCGCGCCGATCTCACGGTTGGCGAGGGCCAGCGGGGAACGGTCCCCGGCGTGCGCCAGGCGGACCTGCTTCAGCGCGTCGAGGTCGGCGGCCGCGGCGATGGCCGCCAGCGCCTCGTCACGGGCCCGGTCCAGCTCTTCCGGCTGCAACGAGGACACCTCGACAGGGTCATAGGACTTATTGGGTGCAGACATGGTGGTGTGATCGACTCCGGTCGGCGTGGGACGCCCGCAGTCTAGTGCGCGGGCGATGAGGATCCGGAAAGCGTGCGCATGACGCGCTGGCCCTGTCGGGGCCCGGTGACGGCGGCCGTGCCGCGCGGCGAGCGCCGCGCTCAGGTGGCGTAGTCGGGGGCCCCTGCGGGCACGGTAAATCGGAACTCGGCGCCGCCGCCGGGCGCCCGCCGCACGGTGATCACGCCGCCGTGCGCCTCGACGAGGCCCTTGACGATGTAGAGCCCGAGGCCGGTGCCGCCGCGGCGGTTGCCGCCGGGGCCGCGCCAGAACTGCCGGAAGACGCGCTGGACGGCCTCGGGCGGGATGCCCTCGCCCTCGTCCCGCACCGACACGGCGGCTCCCTCCTTGTGCGCGTCCGGCTCCACCACGATGGTGACGGTTCCGGCCCCGTGGCGCACCGCATTTTCCACGAGGTTACCCAGGATCTGGTCCACCTTATCGGGGTCGAGCCACATCTCCGGCAGCTCGCCGCGGGCCTCGAAGCGGAACCGGTCCTCCGCATCACCGGCCGCGACCCGGCCCGCGATGACCTTGCGGACCTCCTCGGGCAGGTCGACGACCTGGCGGTGCATCTCCAGCCGGCCGGCCTCGATGCGGGACACGTCCAGCAGCTCGGTGATCAGCCGGGTGACGCGGTCGGCGTCGGCGTTGACGGTCTCCAGCATGACGCGCTTCTGGTCGTCGTTGAAGCGGTGCCATTTGGCCAGCAGCGTCGCCGTGAAGCCCTTGACGCTCGTCAGCGGGGAGCGCAGCTCGTGGGCGACCGTGGACACGAGGTCGGCGCGGTCGCGTTCCTGGCGGGCGCGGTGCAGCGCGTCGCGCAGGCACACCGTGAACCGCTGCACCCGGCCCTCGGCGTCCCGCCGGTACGCGGCGGTCACCAGCAGCTCCGAGCCGCCGGGCAGGAACAGCACGCGCTCGGGGTGGCGGGTGCGGGTGCGGAGGCCGTCGTAGGGGGCCAGGCACTTCCACCAGTCACGGCCCTCCGCGTCGTGCAGCGGGAGGACGTCGCGGAAGTCGCGGCCCAGGGCGGACGCGGCGGCGATCCCCGTCATCCGCGCCGCGGCGGCGTTGAACACCACCACCCGGGCGGCGTGGTCGGCGACCAGCATCCCGTCGGGCAGGTCGTCCGCCCAGATCTCCCCGGGGCCCGGCCCGGGCCCTCCCGAGGGCGCGCGCGCGGCCAGGCGAGGGGGTTCCTCTCCGCCCACAGCGGCCTCCAGAACACCGAAGAGAACGCGGCCTGTCGAGAAGAGACTCTAGCCGCAGTCGGGCACCTTACGGGACCCGGAAACCGCCCGGCGGCAAGGCATGTGTGGCCTTCGGGGGGTGTTCCGGAGCACCCGGAACGGGGTCTCACCAGCGGCTCGGGACCTCACCTGGACGTGGTGGGCTCGTCCAGCGCGGCGAGCGCGCCGCGCACGTCCGCGTGGACCTTGAACAGGCGGTGCAGGCCGGTGATGCGCAGCAGCCGCAGCTGGGCGGGACGCACGCCGGAGAGCACGATCTCACCGCCGGACGCCGCGATCTGGTTGTGCGCGGCGACCAGCGCGCCGAGCCCGGCCGCGTCGCAGAACGGGACGGCGGTGAAGTCGGCCAGCAGCCGGCGCGGCCCCGAGGCGTGCAGCTCGACGAGCCGCGCCCGCAGGGTGTCGGCCGTGCGCAGATCGATCTCGCCGCTCACGACGACCACGGCCGTGTCGCCGCGCACCCGGATGATCTCGACCTCCAGCCCGTCGCCGGCCTCGGGGATCCGGGCGCCGGGGAACTCGGGGGCCGCGGCGGGCGAGCGGGACCCGGTCGTCTGAGCGGCCGTCCGGCACCTCACCTCCGGCACGCGGCGGCCCGCCCTTCTGGCCGGCCTGCTCTCGTCGGTCATCACGTTCGCCCCCACTCTGCACGGCATGGTCGCCGCCCCTGGTCAACCCACTGATCACACCGTAGGCGCGGGGGCCGGCGGGACGAATCCCTCGCCGGACCTGTATCCCGTTCCTACCTGCGAACGAGCCCCGCGCGGCGGCGGGCCCCCTGCCCTCCGTCCACGCGCAGACCATCCTCGCAGCTCAGCGGCCGGAACGCGGCGCCTGAGGCGACCGATTGCGGCCATCCGATCACGGATCGCATTGAACCACCGCGACCGGTTTCACGTGCTTCACGTGCGGTCCGTCATGTCCTGCGCTGGGCGCGGGCCGAGGCGTACAGGCATACGGCCGCGGCCGTCGCCAGGTTCAGGCTCTCGGCGCGCCCGTGGATCGGCACCCGCACGACCTCGTCTACGTGGCCGAGGATCTCGTCCGGCAGCCCCCACGCCTCGTTCCCGAACACCCAGGCGGTGGGCCGCGCCAGCTGTCCCTCGTCGATCGCGTCGTCCAGGGTGCGGCCGCCCGCGCCGTCCGCGGCGAGGACGGCGAGCCCCGCGTCCTTCAACTCCGCGATCAGCGGCCCGAACCGGGGGCCGACGACGACCGGCAGGTGGAACAGGCTGCCCGCCGAAGCGCGCACGCACTTGCCGTTGTAGGGGTCGACGGACGCGTCGGTGAACACGACCGTCTCCGAACCGGCGGCGTCGGCGGTGCGCAGGACGGTCCCCGCGTTGCCGGGGTCGCGGACGTGCGCGAGGACGGTCACCAGCCGCGGACCGGCCTTCAGCGCCTCGCCCAGCGGGACGTCGACGAACCCGCAGACCGCCAGCAGCCCCTGCGGGGTGACGGTCTGGGCGAGTTCGGCCATGATCTCGCCGCTGACGCGCAGCACCGGCGCGCCGGCGCGCTCGGCGGCGAGCACCAGTTCGGGATGGCGGGCCTCGGCCTCGGCCGTGGTGAACAGCTCGGCGAGCCGGCCGGGGATCTCCAGCGCCTCCCGCACCGCCTGCGGCCCCTCGGCGAGGAACCGGTTCTCACGGCGGCGGAACGCGCGTTTGGCGAGCCGGCGAGCGGCCTTCACCCGTGGCGATCGGAGAGAGGTCAGCTCGCGGCCCGCCATATCGCTGTGATCGCCTGTTCGCCGGGGACCCGGCTCAGGCCGCCTCCGAGCCCTCGGCCGGAAGCGCGGCCTTGGCGACCTCGACCAGGGCGGCGAACGCCGCGGCGTCGTTGACGGCCAGCTCGGCGAGCATGCGGCGGTCGACCTCGATCTCCGCCGCCTTCAGCCCCTGGATGAATCGGTTGTAGGTGATGCCGTTGGCGCGGGCGGCGGCGTTGATCCGCTGGATCCACAGCCGGCGGAACTGGCCCTTTCGGTCCTTGCGGTCCCGGAACGCGTAGGTCATCGAGTGGAGCTGCTGCTCCTTGGCCTTGCGGTACAGGCGCGAACGCTGACCGCGGTAGCCGCTCGACCGCTCCAGGACGACCCGACGCTTCTTGGCGGCGTTGACCGCCCGCTTCACGCGTGCCACGTGATGAACTCCTTCGTGGGGGCCGAGGCCATGCCGACCTCGGCCGGTCGCTGATATGGCAGATCGAGCGCTACTTGCGCAGCAGCTTCTTGATGCTCTTGGCGTCGGCGTCGGCCACCACGGCCGGGCCGGAGAGCCGCCGGGTCCGCTTGGACGGCTTGTGCTCGAGCAGGTGGTTCTTGTTGGCGCGGCGGCGCATCACCTTGCCGGAGCCGGTCACCTTGAAGCGCTTCTTGGCACCGCTGTGCGTCTTGGTCTTCGGCATGGTCGCCGTCGTCTCCCTTTTCCCGGCCCACGTGCGGACAGCACGGGGCGCGCCTGATCGGCGCATCACACGGATGTTCCGCGGACGTGTCCATGGACGCGCCAGGTCAGGCCAAATGTACGTGCGCCGTGACCTCGCCCAGACGCGAGGTCGCGGAGTCGGGACCGCCGCGTGGCCGGTCCCGGGCGGCCGTCAGGCGGTGCTCTCCGCCTCCTGCCCGCGGGCCGTCTTCTTCTTGTGCGGACCGATCACCATGATCATGTTACGGCCGTCCTGCTTGGGCCGGGACTCGACGAAGCCGAGTTCCTCGACGTCGTCGGCGAGCCGCTGCAGCAGCCGGTAACCGAGCTCGGGACGGGACTGCTCACGGCCACGGAACATGATCGTGACCTTCACCTTGTCCCCGGCCTTCAGGAACCGCACCACGTGACCCTTCTTGGTCTCGTAGTCGTGCGGGTCGATCTTCGGGCGGAGCTTGATCTCCTTGATGACCGTGTGCGCCTGGTTCTTCCGCGCTTCACGCGCCTTCATCGCGGACTCGTACTTGAACTTGCCGTAGTCCATGAGCTTGGCGACGGGCGGACGCGCGGTGGGCGCCACCTCGACGAGGTCGAGGTCCGACTCACGCGCGAGTTCAAGGGCCTTGGCGATGGGCACTATGCCCACCTGTTCGCCGTTCGGGCCGACGAGCCGGACCTCGGGCACGCGAATGCGGTCGTTGATACGCGGTTCGGCGCTGATGGGACCTCCTTGGGGCCGTTCTCAAGTTCGTTGGACCGGTCGTACCCCGAGGCTTCCACAAGAAAAGCCCCGCACGACTCACGTACGGGGCCACCTTCGGTCTCCCTGACGGCCGGGCCGCCGGGGACGACGGCGATACGAGCGCCGCGCGCCCGTTCGCCGGACCGAGAACCCACCGACCTTGCGGCCGGTCAGGTGGGAGGTGGCCTCCGCTTGAGCGCCCGATGCGCACCACCGTCGTGGTCGCGCGCACAGGGCCGGTCGGCCACTAAGACTACCACCTGCGGGAGCCTGATGCGCCGTGCGGAACAGCCCCCGCCCGACGGTGATCGGAATGGGCCTGCGTGAGGTACGCCACTGTGTCAACAGCGCGAGAGGCCCGCCCATTCCCCGGGTTCCGGTGAGCCGTGCGAGTAGCGCGGGAGGCCGCAGTGGCGGATGTGGCCGGGCCGGGAAGGTGAGGGTCTTCTGGCCCGGCGGGCCTCTCGGCGTGGCGGTCCGGGCTTGTTACGGTGGAGCGGAGACGGCCCGGTGGGGCCGGCACAGGGAGGTAGTTCCCGCGATGCCCTCGGTCGAGGCCGGCGCGGCCGGCCCCCTCACCGCCTTGTCACCGATCAGGCTGGAGTTCGCCCAGAAGGCGTTCATCGTCTCCGGCGGACGCCTGCTGCTGGTCCGCAAGTCCGCCTCGGACCCGTTCCACCCGGGCCGCTGGGAGGTGCCCGGCGGCCGGCTGGAGGTGGCGGGCGACCTGGACCTGGACGACCACATCCGCCGGGAGGTCTGGGAGGAGGTCGGCCTCAAGATCGATCCGGGGCCGCCGTTCCATCTCTGGCAGTGGTTCATGCCGGACCGCGCGGCCCCCGCCCGGGGCGGGCGGAAGCAGGGCGGGCAGATACGCGTGGTGGCGGCGGCGCGCCGCTGCCGGCCGGTGACCGTGGACACGAGCCTGGAGAACCAGGACGCGAGCGACCACCTGGACGGCTGCGCCTGGGTGCCGCTCGACGAGATCCCCGGCTACGACCTCATCCCGAGCCTGCGTCCGGTGATGCGGGCGTTCCTGCTTCCGCCCCGCTGAGCGCGCCGCGACATGGCCCCGTCCCGATCGCCGGCGGAGTGGCCGGGTTTGGAGGGCGCGGACGAGCGCCGCTTCGGACTCCTCGTCATCGGGGACGTGGGGATCGAGGTCCGCGCATCGCTCCCGGACGTCCGTTTCACGGACCTGGACGCGGACCGCCTCTCCTACGCCCCGGCGCGGGCCATGGTCGCGGGGACGGCCGTCAACCTGGCCCGGTGCGCGGCGCGCTACTTCCGCCGGGTCGGTGTACTGGGCAAGGTCGGCGACGACGACTTCACGCAGGTGATCCGCGGGGAGCTGCGGCGGATCGGCGTGGACGACCATCTGCGCGTCGAGCCCGGCACGGCGAACGGCGTCGCGGTGATGCTGCGCGACCGGCCGTGCGGCGGCGTGCCCGGGTCGCGGCTCCTGGTCGTCGGGGACGATCCGCCGGGCCGCCGCCTCGCCGAGCGGGAGGTCCGCGCCGCGGCCGCGGGGATCGAGGGCGCGGACGTGCTGGTCACCGACGGGTACTCGCTGCTGTCGCCGGTCTCGCGGGCGGCGCTGCGCGCGGCGGCCCGGACGGCCCGCGCCGCGGGGACGCGGGTCGCGTTCGACCTCGTCCCGCACGACATCGACGCGCGGCTCCCTGCGGAGGCCGTGCTGCCGATGCTGACGCTGTCGGACCTCGTCATCTCCGAGGCCCCCACGCTGGCGCGGCTGCTGGGCCGCCCGGTACCGGCCGGCGGCCAGGGGGTACGGGAACTGCTGCCGGCGCTGGACCGCGCGGTGCCGGGGTGTCCGCTGTGGCTGCTGCGTTTCGGCGCCACGTCCCTTGAGCGGGTGCTGGCGTACCAGCGGGGAGGGCTGATGCTGGAGTACGCGACCGGATACGGGGACGGTGTGCAGCGGGCGGGGTTCGGCGACCTGCTGGCCGCGGCCGAGCTCTACTGGTGGCTGTCGGGACCGTGACCGTCCTCCGGGATTCCTTGCGCCAGGACGGCCGTGGCTCCGCGCAGGGCCTGGAGGGTGCGGAGGAACCGGCGTCTGCTGTGCGGCAGCCCGAACGTCTCCTGCCAGCGCCACGTCTCGCCGCGTCCGGCGGCGGTGACGGCCCAGCGCAGGAACTGGCTTCGTACGCCGTCACCCGGATGGACGGTCGCGATGCCGTCCTCCTCTATCAGGAGGTAGGAGCGGCCGGCGCGAAGGGACGCCCGGAGGGCGGCGTGGCCGGCGGGCGCCCCGGGAAGTCCCTGCGCTTCCACCACAGCGCGTACGCCGTGTGCTCCGGGAAGGAAGTGCCAGTGCGCGTGGTCGATGCACGCGCCTCCGCCCTGGGGGCCGGCCGGACCGTGTTCGAACAGCAGCAGCTCGCCGTTCCCGTACGCCTCGCGGTAGAGGCGGGCGACGCCGTCACGCCACGACAAGGCGCGTTCCCACATGTCCCGGCCGAACGCCCCGGCGCACTGGTGGTGTTCGCGGGTCACCAGCAGCACGTGTCCGTCCGTGAGCGGCGCCACGTCCGGCATCAGGAGGAAGTCGCCGTCGCGCGCGATGACGCCCGACTCCCCCGGAAGGTCGGCCATGCCGTTGAACCGGAACCGCAGAGGCGGGCACAGC
Organism: Actinomadura sp. 3N407; assembly: GCF_052245875.1. Lineage (NCBI taxonomy): Bacteria > Bacillati > Actinomycetota > Actinomycetes > Streptosporangiales > Thermomonosporaceae > Actinomadura > Actinomadura sp. 3N407. Next base: position 105,074 of record NZ_JBQQBP010000021.1, on the reverse strand, counting down.
ACGCACTCATGACCGGGCTCGTCCCGCACCGTCGGCTCGGCCAAGCCTCCTCCAGCACCACGGACCGCTGACCGTTCTCCTTCCAAAATGCCCGGTGCCCGATACCGGTGATCTGTACGGCCACGGCCACAGACATGGAACCCACGGGGTACAAAGCATGGCCTGACGGGAACAAAGGGAGCAGAAGGCGACATCGTGAACCAGACACCTCCGCTCCCCGCACCGGCCCCCCGCGCCGACCGTCCCCGCCGTGCCGGCGTCCGGGGCACGCCCCCGCCCGCCGACGTCCCCGCCATCGACATGGCGGTGCTGCAGACCCGCCTGAACGAGTCGCTGGACGTCCTGCGCGACACCTACGCGCCCGCGCTCGGCTCCGGCGGCGGCTGGTACCACGAGCTGACCCGGCCCGAGCCTGGCACGACCGCGACGGCCCTCGGGCTGCTGGCGTTCGTGGAGGCGGGCCGCCCGTTCGAGTACTTCGACGACGGCCTCGCCTTCCTCGCCGCCCGGCAGACCACCTCCGGCGACGCGCTCCGGGACGGCGGCTGGGCCACCAAGACCAGCCTGGGCATGCCGGTGGTGGAGGCGACCGGCTGGATCGCGCGGTTCCTCGCCCGCGCCCGCTGCGACCTGCGCGACGACGCGCCCGACCTCAAACGCGCCTACCAGTGGCTGGTGCACAACCAGAATCCCGACGGAGGCTGGGGGTCGCTGCACGGCTGCCAGTCCCGGGTGTGGCTGACGTGCCTGGCGCTCCGCGCGCTCAGCCAGCTCAACCCCTACGACCCGGCGGTCGACCGGGGCGTGGAGTGGCTGACCGCGGACCGGACCGCGCACCGTCCCGGCTGGGGACCGACGCAGGCGTCCCGGCCCACCGTCACCCACACCGCGTTCGCGCTGGTGACGCTGGCCGAGGCGCGGCCGGACCTGACGACCGAGCGGCTGCTGGACGCCTACGACTGGCTGCTGGAACACCTCGACCCCGACGACGACCACACGTGGATCGAGACCTACGACGTCTCCCCGCACGGGGCCGGGTCCAAGCCGGTGTGGCGGCTCGCCCTCTGGCACCACGGCCTGCCGATCGCGCTCACCGCGCTGCTGCGGGACCCGCGCGGTCCGCACGGGCCGGCCGTCGCCCGCACGTTCCGGACACTGGTCCGCGGCGAGATCACCGACCCGCGCTGGAACGGCTACCCGGGCAGCGGGCGCACGTCGCTGTGGACGCTGTGGTGGCGGCTGGAGACGCTGATCGCGCTCGCCCGGCTCCCGCTCGCCGGGAACGCCGACGTGCTGCACTGGCTGCCGGACGCGACCGTCGTGCAGCGCGCCCACGCGCGGGAACGTCCGCTCGGGGCGCTGCTTCCGCACCGCCGGCTCATCGATCCGGTGGCGCTCGCGCGGCGCCACTGGGCGGCGCTGCTGCTGGGCCTGGTGTGCGCCGGCAGCGCGTTCGGCGTCGCCCTCGGCGCGTGGGGCTGGAAGGACTTCTGGCTGAGCGTGATCCTGCCCGTCATCCTCACCAGCATCGACGAGTCGGTGAAGCGGCGCCGCACCCCGCGCGGACCGCCGCCGGCCTGACCGCCGCCGGCCGCACCGTGAAACGCCGGCCGGTCAGGCGCGGCGGGACAGCTCCGCCTCTCCAGCGGCGCGCATCGCCTCCACGGGCACGTCCTCGCGGCCGGTCATCAGCGTCACCTGCCGGACGGCCTGGTGCAGCAGCATCTCGAACCCGCCGACGACGGTCCCTCCGGCCCGCCCGACCGCGGTCGCGAGCGCCGTGGGCCACGGCGCGTACACCACGTCGAACAGGGCGGCGCCCGAGGCGGCGACCGGCCCGGCGAACGCGTCCGCGGCCCGTCCCGGCAGCGTCGACACCACCAGTTCGGCGGCCGGCAGGTGCGCGGGCACCCGGTCGAGCGTCACGACCCGGACCGCGAGCCCGAACCGCTCGCCCACCTCGACCGCGCCGGCGGCGCGCTCCGGTGTCCGCACCGCGAGCACCGCCTCGTCCAGGCCGAGCCCCGCGAGCGCGGCCAGCGCGGACGCCGCGGTCGCGCCGCCGCCCAGCACCAGCGCGGGCGCCCCGCCGCCCGGCCGGGACGCCTTCACGCCCGCCTCGGTCAGCGCCGTCGCGATGCCGTGCACGTCGGTGTTGCCGCCGTGGCGCCGCCCGTCCCGCAGGACGATCGTGTTGACGCCGCCGACCTTCACCGCCAGGTCCGACACCGAATCCACCAGGTCCAGCGCGACGCGCTTGAGCGGCATGGTCAGCGACAGCCCCGCCCACTCGGGACCGAGACCGTCCAGGAGCGCCGCCAGATCCTCCTCGCCGCACTCGATCGCCTCGTAGGACCACCCGTCCAGCCCCATCGCGGCGTACGCCGCCCGGTGCAGCACCGGCGACAGCGAATGCGCGATCGGCGACCCCAGGACCGCGGCACGCCGGCCCGTCTCCCCCACTGCCACTCCTCAGCACGGTCGAAGGGGCGCGGCGGAGGCCCGCCGCGCCCGCCCGTCACGTCCGGTCTCCCGGGCCGGTCACCCGGGTCAGTTGCCCGGATTCGCCCGCTGCCAGGCCCGGAACTTCTTCTCCAGTTCCAGCTGCTGGTCATAGGTCGTGGCGAACTCGGTGATCTTGCGGGTGGGGTCGGTCGTGACGAAGAACAGCCACGTCCCCTCCTTCGGCGCCAGCGCCGCCTCGATCGCCGCGCTCCCCGGGTTCCCGATCGGACCCGGCGGCAGGCCCGTGTACTTGTAGGTGTTGTACGGGGAGTCGTACTTGAGGTCCTCGTTGGTCACCGTGAGCGTCCGCTTGTTGAGCGCGTACACCACCGTGCTGTCGAACTGCAGCTTCATGCCCTTGTCGATCCGGTTGTAGATCACCCGGGAGACCTTCGGCAGGTCGCTGGGCCTGGCGCCCTCCGCCTGGATCAGGCTGGCCAGCGTGATGACGGTCCCCGGGTTCAGCCCCGCTTCGCGCGCCTTGCCGACCAGGCCGCCGCTCTCCGCCTCCTCGTTGAAGCGGGTCACCATCTGCTTGAGGATCTGCGCGGCCGACCCGTTCGGGTCGAGGTCGTAGCGGCCCGGGTACAGGTACCCCTCCACCTTGCCCTTCGCGTACGGCGGCAGCCCGAGCCCCTCCGGCTTCTTCGCGGCCGCCTGGAACTCCTTCACCGATATCCCGGTCTTCTTCGACAGCAGCTCGAAGACCTCGGTGGCCCGCCGCCCCTCCGGAATCGTGATCTGGTTGCCGGCCCGCGACTTCGGGTCCAGCAGCAGCGCCATCGCCGCCGCGGACGACATCTTCAGCCGCATCTGGTAGAAGCCCGGCTGGATGGTGGAGGCGCGCGTCTCCTTGGTGTACACCTTGACGAACGCGCGGGAGCTCTTCACGACCTTGTGCTCCTCCAGCGTCGTCCCGATCTTCACGCCGGTGGCGCCGTCCTTGATCTGGACCGTGACATTCCCGGTGCCGTCGCCGTCGTAGTCCGGTGGGTTCCGCCGGTTGTCCAGCCACGCGTACCCGAGCACCCCTCCGGTGCCGAACACCGCCACCAGGAACGCCATCGCGAACAGCGCCGCTGCCCGGCCGTTGCGCCTGCGCCGCTTCTGCCGCTTGCGGGCGCGCCGCGGGTCCCGCCCGCCGGACCGCCCGTCCGGCGGCGGCCGCCCGTCGCCGTACGGATCTGAGAAGAGGTCCAAATCGTTCATGAGCTCCCCCGGACGATCTCTCCCGGGGGGCTCCCAGTCAACCGTTCCGCGTCAAGAACCGCCTGGAGCAGTACCGCCGCGGCGGCCTGATCGACGACCTTGCGCCGGGCCCGACCATTCACCCCGCCGGCCCGCAGGCCGCTCTCGGCGGTGACGGTGGTGAGCCTCTCGTCGTGCAACCGGACCGTTCCCGGGGGGAGGCGGTCCGCGAGCCGGTCCGCGAACCTGCGCGCCGCCTGCGCCGCCGGGCCCTCCCGGCCCGACAGCGACGTCGGCAGGCCCACGACGACCTCGATCGCCTCGTGTTCGGCGACGAGCTCCACAAGCCGGTCGATGTCCCCTTTGCCGCTCTTCACGGTCTCCAGGGGAGAAGCGAGTACCCCGCCCGGATCGCACCGCGCGACCCCGACCCGCACGCTCCCCACATCAACTCCCAACCGGACGCCCCGCCTCATCGCATCGGCTCCGGTCGCCTACCCCGAAACGCCGGGCTCACGCGGCCCCTACTGCTCGTTCGACCGCCGCGAGCGCATCGCCGATGGAGGCGGGGTCCGCGCCGCCGCCCTGGGCGAGGTCGTCCTTTCCGCCTCCGCCTCCGCCGAGGGCCTTGGCGGCTAGGCCGACGAGCCCGCCCGCCTTGAGGCCGCGTTCGCGGGCGCCCTCGGTGACGGCGACGACCACGACCGGGCGGTCCTTCGGCACGCCGGCGACCATGACGACGGCGGGACGGGCGATCAGCCGGCCGCGGATGTCGACGGCGAGCTTGCGCAGGTCGTCGGCGCCGGTGCCGTCCGGGGCGCGGTGGCCCACGAACGCGATGCCGCCGACGTCCCTGGCGGCGTCGGCGAGCGACCCCGCGATGGCGAGGACCTGCTGGGAACGGAGCTTGTCCAGTTCCTTCTCGGCGTCGCGGAGCCGGGTGACGACGCCGGAGATGCGTTCGGGCAGCTCCTCCTTGCGCGCCTTCATCTGCTCGGCGAGCTGCGCGACCAGCACGCTCTCGCGGGCCAGGAAACGGAACGCGTCGATGCCGACGAGGGCCTCGACGCGGCGGACGCCGGCGCCGATCGACGACTCTCCCAGCACCTTGATCAGTCCGAGCTGCCCGGACCGGGCGACGTGGGTGCCGCCGCACAGCTCGCGGGAGTAGTCGCCGACCTCCACGACCCGGACCTCGTCGCCGTACTTCTCGCCGAACAGGGCGAGCGCGCCCATCGCGCGGGCCTCGTCGATCGAGGTGTGGAAGGCGCGGACGTCCAGGTCGCCGACGAGCACCTCGTTGACCTCGTCCTCGACGTCGCGCAGGACGCTCACGGGGACGGCGCCGGACGCGGTGAAGTCGAACCGGAACCGGCCGGGCGAGTTCTCCGACCCGGCCTGCGCCGCGGACTCGCCGAGCGTGCGGCGGAACCCGGCGTGCACCATGTGGGTGGCGGTGTGCGAGCGGGAGATCGCACGGCGCCGCTCCACGTCGACCTCGGCGTGCGCGGAGTCGCCGGCCTGCGCCTCGCCGCTGCGGACGCGCCCGCGGTGCACGATGAGGCCCTGCAGGGGCGCCTGCACGTCGGTCACCTCGATGACGGCGCCGTTACCGAGCCGGATCAGGCCGTGGTCGGCGAGCTGCCCGCCGCCCTCGGCGTAGAAGGGGGTGCGGTCGAGGACGACCTCGACCTCGGTGCCCTCCCCGGCCGCCGGCACGCCGGCGCCGCCCACCAGCAGGCCGACGAGCCGGGCGTCGCCGAGCAGGTGGCCGTAGCCGATGAAGTCGACCTCGCCGCCGGCACCGGTGAGCAGCTCGTCGAGGACGGAGACGTCCAGGTTGCCGGTCCGCTTGTCGCGGGCGTCGCGCTTGGCGCGCTCCCGCTGCTCGCGCATGAGCCGCCGGAAGCCGTCCTCGTCGACCTGGAGGCCCTGCTCGGACGCCATCTCCAGGGTGAGGTCGATCGGGAAGCCGTAGGTGTCGTGCAGCTTGAACGCCTGCTCGCCGGCCAGCGTCGCGCCGCCGGTCCGCCTGGCGTCCTCGACGGCGGTGTCGAAGATGGCGGTGCCGGTGCGCAGCGTCTGGAGGAAGGAGTCCTCCTCGGCGTCGATGACCGTGTGGATGTTCGCGGCGGTGCGCTCCAGCTCGGGATACTGCTCGCCCATCGCCTTGATCGCGACGGCGGTCAGCTCGTGCATGAGGCCCGCGTCCTGGCCGCCGAGCAGCCGCAGGTTGCGGATGGAGCGGCGCAGGATGCGGCGCAGCACGTAGCCGCGGCCCTCGTTGCCGGGGCGGATGCCGTCCGCGACCATCATCGTCCCGCTGCGGACGTGGTCGGCGATGACCCGCAGCGACACGTCGGAGCGGTGGTCGCGGCCGTACTTGGCGCCGGTCAGCCCGGCGGCGCGGTCCAGGACCCGCCACAGGGTGTCGGTCTCGTAGATGTTGTCGACGCCCTGCAGGATCGCCGCCATGCGCTCCAGGCCCATGCCGGTGTCGATGTTCTTGGCGGGCAGGTCGCCGAGGATCGGGAAGTCGGTCTTGCTGTCGCCCGGCCCCCGCTCGAACTGCATGAAGACGAGGTTCCACACCTCGAGGTAGCGGTCCTCGTCGGCGACCGGGCCGCCCTCGCGCCCGTACTCGGGGCCGCGGTCGTAGTAGATCTCCGAGCAGGGGCCGCACGGGCCGGGGACGCCCATCGACCAGAAGTTGTCCTCCATGCCGCGCCGCTGGATCCGGTCGAGGGGGACGCCGACCTTGCCGTGCCAGATGTTGCGGGCCTCATCGTCGTCGTCGAAGACGGTGACCCACAGCTTCTCCTCCGGGAACCCGAAGCCGCCCTCGTCCCGCGACCGGGTCAGCAGCTCCCAGGCGAACGGGATCGCCAGCTCCTTGAAGTAGTCCCCGATGGAGAAGTTGCCCAGCATCTGGAAGAACGTGGCGTGCCGGGTGGTCTTGCCGACCTCCTCGATGTCCGGCGTCCGCACGCACTTCTGCGCGCTGGTCATCCGCTGGGACGGCGGGGTGCGCTGGCCGAGGAAGTACGGCTTGAACGGGACCATGCCGGCGTTGACCAGCAGCAGGGTCGGGTCCTCGGCGATCAGGCTGGCCGAGGGCACCACCAGGTGCCCGCGCTCCTCGAAGAACGTGAGGAAGCGGCGTGCGACCTCTGCCGACTCCATATCAGTGGCCATCCTTGTCGTTTTCGATGATCGTGTAACGCGCCTTGAGCACCCGGCGGGGCCCTGGACCCCGGTGGCCGGGAACCTCGGCGTCCGGCGGAGCCTGGTCCATGCGGACGGCCTCGCGCAACTCCTCTTCACGGGCACGCATCTCGGTACGCACGTCGGAGGCGAAATGCCTCAATCGCTCGCCCGCGCCCTGCCCGGTCGACACGGCCCGCGCCGCGACCCCCTCGGGGGACCAGGCGCGCGCGAACCGCTCGACGCGGCGCTTGACGCGGTGCGAGACGTAGACGCCGGCGCCGGCGCCGACCGAGACCCAGAACAGCCGCCTCATCTGCGTCCCTTACCCGAGGAGCGGGCCTGCAGCTGCGGCCGGCCGGACTCGGACGGCCCGTCGCCGTCCCGGCCGCCGAGCGCCTTGCGGACCCCGTAGGAGAACGCGGCGGCCTTCACCAGCGGGCCGCCCACCACGGAGGTCATGACGGTGGTGACGGCCGAGACGTTCTGGGTGACGCCGGCGACCTGCTTGGTGATGACGTCGGTGCGGCCGAGCTGCTCGTTGGCGCTCTTCACCGTCCGGGTCATGTCGTCCATCAGCGGGCCCGCCTGGTCGCCGATGTCGTGGACGACCTTGCTCGCCTCGCCGAGGAGGCGTGAGAGCTTCAGCAGGGTGAGCGCGATGAACGAGACGAGCACCGCCCAGAACACCGCCACGATGAGACCTGCCAACTGTCCACCAGTGAGCATCAGGGCTTTCCGTTCGCGTGAGTTCGGCTCGGGGGCCGGGCATGGCGTGACAGACCTTACCGTTCCACCGGCCCGCATGCCGGGAGCACCGGCCAGGGAAGATCGGTCAGTGCCGGTCCGCCGAGCCGCGCAGGACCGAGCGGATCCGCGCGAGGACCTCGGTGAACCGGGATTCGGCGCCGTGCCTGGTCGGGCGATAGTACTCCCGCCCGTTCACCGCGTCGGGGGCGTACTGCTGTTCGACCACCCCGCCGGGATGGTCGTGCGCGTACTTGTAGCCCTCCCCGTGCCCGATCTTCGCCGCGCCCTTGTAGTGCGCGTCGCGCAGATGGCCGGGGACGGCCCCGACGAGGCCCTTGCGCACGTCGCCGAGCGCCTCGTCGACCGCCGTGATCACCGCGTTGGACTTGGGGGCCATGGACAGGTGTATCACCGCCTGGGCGAGGTTGATGCGGGCCTCGGGCAGGCCGACGAACTCGACCGCCTGCGCGGCGGCGACCGCCGTCTGCAGTGCGGTCGGGTCGGCCATGCCGACGTCCTCGCTGGCATGGACGATCAGCCGCCGGGCGATGAACCGCGGATCCTCCCCGGCCTCGATCATGCGGGCGAGGTAGTGCAGCGCCGCGTCGACGTCGCTGCCGCGAATGCTCTTGATGAACGCGCTGATCACATCGTAGTGCTGGTCGCCCTCGCGGTCATAGCGGACGGCGGCCCGGTCGACGGCCTTCTCCAGGACGCCGACGTCGATCACGCCGCCGTCCTCGACCACCAGTGAGGCGGCCTCCAGGTAGGTGAGGGCGCGCCGGGCGTCCCCGCCGGCCAGCCGGATGAGATGATCCTCGGCGGCGGGGTCGAGGCCGGCCGCGCCGTCCAGGCCGCGCTCCTCGGTGAGCGCCCGGTGGATCACCTCGCGCAGGTCGTCCTCGCCGAGCGGCTCCAGGGTGAGCAGCAGCGAGCGCGACAGCAGCGGGCTGATGACGGAGAAGAACGGATTCTCGGTGGTGGCGCCGATGAAGGAGACCCAGCGGTTCTCCACGGCGGGCAGGAGCGCGTCCTGCTGCGCCTTGTTGAACCGGTGGACCTCGTCGACGAACATGACGGTCTGCCGTCCCGTCATGCCGAGTTCGCGCCTGGCCAGGTCGATCTCCGCGCGGACGCGTTTGACGCCGTCGCTGACCGCGGAGATCTCCACGAACCGCCTGGACGTGACATGGCTGACGACCGTGGCGAGCGTGGTCTTGCCGGTGCCCGGCGGCCCCCACAGGACGAGCGACATCGGCACGTCCCGGTCGACGAGCTGCCGGATCGGGGTGCCGGGGCCGAGGAGATGGCCCTGGCCGACGACCTCATCCAGCGCGCGGGGACGCATCCGCACGGCGAGGGGACGCCCGGCCCCGCCGGTGCCGGACGCGGCCGGGGACGCCCGGTCCGGGTACGCGCCGCCCGGGGGCGCACTGCCGCCCGGAGCGGCCCCCGCCTCCGCCGGCGCGTCGAAAAGGCCCTCCGGCTCGCCCGATTCAGCCCTGCTGGTCACGCTCCGACACTATCTGCCGGTGCGGACATCCCCGGCACTCCGGCCGGGCGGGAACCCGGGGCACGGCTGTGGCGTTGGAACAGCCCGGAAGACACATTCGGGAGCGTGACGGTGTCCGGTACGACCCCGCGCCGGCGGCACGGGCTGGCAGGGCTGCTCGCGATCCTCTTCGTCGTGGGCGGGCTCATCTTCAGCTATGGGCTCGGCCATGCGCCCGTGGCGCGCGTGTGCACCGAGCACGCCGTCAGCGCGCCCTCCGGCGTCGTGGCCTCCTCCACCGGCGTTTCGCCCATCCAGGGCCTCCAAGGCCTTCAGAGCTCCGCTGAGCCCGCGCTGGCCGCGCCCCTGGAGAGGAAGCCCCCGCTGACTCCGATGAACGCGTGCCTGTGCCTGGCGGTGCTGTTCACCCTCGTCCTGCTCGGCCTGGCCACCGGTCTCAGACGTCCGGCCTTCCGCCTTCCCGCACGCGTCGGCTGGACGCTCGCCCTGCCGTCCGGCGGCACGTCCGCGCCCGCGCCCTGGCCCTCACTCCAGGTGCTCCGGCTGTAAAGGACCGGCCGCAAGGCCCGGGCACCGCCATGTCAACGCGACGTGGCGCCGCCACCATGTCCCGCACAGCCACACCACCCCTGAGAGGACCCGCTCGTGTCCAAGAGCGCCCGCAACAAGGCCGCCCGCAACAAGAACACACGCAAGAACGCACTCACCAAGCCCGAGGTGCCGTGGGGCACCATCGCCTTCTTCACCGTGATCGGCCTTGTGGCGTTCATCGCCATCGGCTACGCGTTCATGCAGTCCAGGTCGTCCGGCGGTGACTCCGCGTCCATCGCCGGGATGGTGACGAAGGACGACCTGAGCCGCGACCACGTCACCGGCGCCGTCGACTACGAGACCGACCCGCCGATGGGCGGCGAGCACGACGGCGCCTGGCAGAACTGCAACGGCCGCGTCTACGACTCACCGCTCCGCAACGAGAACGCCGTGCACTCCCTGGAGCACGGCGCCGTCTGGATCACCTACCGTCCCGGGCTCGCCTCCGACCAGCTCGACGCGCTCAAGGCCAAGGTCACCGGCACCGACTACACGTTCCTGAGCCCGTACCCGTCCCTGGACGCCCCGATCGCGCTCAACGCCTGGGGCAGGCAGGTCAAGGTCCAGGAAGCGTCCGACCCGCGCGTGGACGCGTTCCTTCGCGCCTTCGTGAAGGGCCCCCAGACGCCTGAGCCCGGCGCGCCCTGCGACGGCGCCAAGGACACACCGTGAGCGGTGAGACGCCCCGGGGACGGCGGCCCGCCGTCGTCCTCGCCGTCCTCGTCCTGCTCACCGGCGTGGCGCTGGTGGCGCTGACCATGTACCGCTCGGGCGAACCGGGCACCGGCGGCCCCGAGGCCGGGTTCGCCCGCGACATGAGCACCCACCACGCCCAGGCGGTGCGGATGTCGTTCATCGTCAGGGACCGGACGGACGACCGCGACGTCCGCCTCCTGGCCTACGACATCATCAACACCCAGTCGGCGCAGATCGGCATGATGACCGCCTGGCTGGACGAGTGGGGACTGCCCAAGGCCGACCCGGCGGGCCCCATGCGCTGGATGTCGGGGCACGCGGGCCACGGCGGCGGCGCGGCCGCGATGCCGGGGATGGCGACGCGCGAGCAGCTCGCCGGCCTGGAGAAGGCGTCCGGCCGCGCCGCCGAGGCTCTGTTCCTGCGCCTGATGATCGCCCACCATCGCGGCGGCGTCGACATGGCGGAGGCGGTGCTCACCCTCACCGGCCACGACCGGGTCCGCCGGCTCGCCCGGACGATGGTGGAGGGCCAGCGGGCGGAGATCACCCAGATGAACGCGATGCTGCGGCAGCGGGACGCCTGACGCGCCCGTGAGGCGACCTTCGCGATAGCGCTTGACAGGGCGGTCGGATCGCGCGTCACTGACCACCATGGCTCAGAACCTCAGCGGCTACCACCGGGCCCTCGACCTCTTCGAGGGCCTGGTGGCCGGCGTTCCCCGGGACGGCTGGGACGTGCCGTCGCCCTGCGAGGGGTGGACCGCCCGGGACGTCGCCGGCCACGTGACCGGCGGCCAGTACCTGATCCGGGCGCTGGCCGGCGGTGAGCCCGAGCCCGACATCGGCCGCGCCCCGGCCCGGTTCGTCCCGGGGGACGTCCTCATGAGCTGGCGGACGGCCCGCAAGGAGTGCGCCGCCGCCCTGACCCCCGCCGCGCTGAGCCGCCCCATCCCGTTCGACGGCCTGGGCGAGCTGCCGCTGGCCGACTATCTGGAGGGCTACATCCTGGAGCCGCTGGTGCACGCCTGGGACCTGGCCAGGTCGACGGGCCAGCCGTCCCGCCTGGACGCCGACCTCGTCCACCACGCGTTCGCGACCGCCCAGGTCATCGCCGCCCCGCTCCGGGCCGCGGGGCACCTGGCCCCGCCCCTCCCGTCCCCCCGAGGCGCCGACGAGCAGACGAGGATGCTCGCCTTCCTCGGGAGAAGCGCCCTCACCTGAGCCACCGCCCGCACCTGAACCGTGGCGTGAGGATCGCCTGCGTCGCAACGGGATTCCAGGGGGCGCCCGTCCTGGGCTGACACGGCCCCTGGGAGTTGGAGTTCACGAGAATTCGGCGAGGGTGCGTTCGGCCTCTTCGAGCCAGGCCCGGCGGGCGGTGAGGGCTTCCTCGGTTTCCTTGATCTCTTTTTCGCGGCCGTTGTCGCGTGCCTTGGTGAGGCGCTTCTCCAGCTGCTCGATGGAGGTGCGCAGCTGGTCGACGGTGGCCTCGGCGCGGGCGCGGGCCTCGGGGTTGGTGCGGCGCCACTCGTTCTCCTCGGCGGCGCGGACGGTCTCCTCGATCTTGCGGAGCCGGCCTTCGAGGCGGTCGCGCTGGTCGCGGGGGACCATGCCGGCGGCCTCCCAGCGTTCCTGGACGGCGCGCAGCGCCTGCCTGGCCTGCCGGACGTCCCGGACGGGCAGCAGCCGCTCGGCCTCGGCGAGGATCTTCTCCTTCTCCTCGGCGTTCCCGCGGAACTCGGCGTCGCGTTCGGCGAACGCGGCGCTGCGGGCCTGGAAGAAGGTGTCCTGGGCTCCTTTGAAGCGGGCCCAGAGGTCTTCCTCGGCGTCCCGGGAGGCGCGGCCGGCCATCTTCCAGCGGCGCATCAGGTCGCGGTAGGCGGCGGCCGTCTCGCCCCAGTCGGTGGAGCCCGACATCGCCTCGGCCTCGGCGACGAGGCGCTCCTTCTCCCTGCGGGACTCCTCGCGCTGGTCGTCCAGGGTGGCGAAGTAGACCTTGCGGCGCTTGGTGAAGGCGTTGCGGGCGGCCGACAGCCGCTTCCACAGGGCGGTCTCGGTGGGCCGGTCGATGCGGTCGGCGGCCTTCCACTCCTCGACGAGCTGGCGCAGGCGCTCGCCGCCGTTCTTCCAGTGGGTCTCCTCGACGGCGATCCGCTCGGCCTCGGCGACGATCCGCTCCTTGATCTCGCGGGCCTCGTGGCGGTGCTGCTCGCGCTGGGCCTTGACCTCCTCGCGGCGCCGCCCGACCTGCTCGGTGAGGGTGTCGAGGCGCCGCCCGAGGGAGTCGAGGTCGCCGACGGCGTGCGCCCCGGCGACGGCCTCGCGGAGCCGGTCGATGCTCTGCTGCGCCTGGGCGGGCTGCAGGTCGGTGGTGCGTATCCGCTGTTCGAGCAGGCCGATCTCGGTGACGAGCGCGTCGTACTTGCGCTTGAAGTAGGCCAGGGCCTCTTCGGGGGCGCCGGCCTGCCAGGATCCGACGACCCGCTCGCCCTCGGACGTCGTGACATACACGGTGCCGTCCTCGTCCACCCGGCCCCAGGGATCGGTCGCGCTGGACACCCTTGCCTCCTGAATCGCGGGTCCGAATGTGCTCGAAGCCACCGGACCCTCCACACCTTAGTATCCCGTTCGCCTATTTCCCGGCGATCGAGACGTCCTGGATCGTGACCTTCTTCTTGGGCGCGCCGTCGCCCTTGGGGTCCGAGCCGCCCCCGGCGATCTCCTTCACCACGTCCAGCCCCTTGGTGATCTTTCCGAACACGGTGTAGTCGGGAGGGAGCTCCGAGTCCTTGTACACCATGAAGAACTGGCTGCCGTTGGAGTCCGGGAGCCTGCTGTGCGCCATGGCGAGCGTGCCCGCCGTGTACTTGGCGCCTTCGGTGTTCTCGTTGGCGAACTGGTAGCCCGGGCCGCCCGTGCCCTTGCCCGTGGGGTCGCCGCACTGCAGGACGTTGAGTCCGCCGCTGGTGAGCCGGTGGCACTCGCTCTTGTCGTAGAAGTTCTTCTCGGCCAGGAACGCGAAGGAGTTGACGGTGCAGGGCGCGTTCTCGCCGTCCAGCTCCATCACGACCTCACCGTGGTTGGTCTTGACGGTCGCCTTCACCGTGCCCTTGTGAGCCGGCTTGACGGGCGGTGTCCCGAGGTCCTTGGGGGCCCCGGGCACCGACGCCGGCTTGTAGGCGCACTCCCCCGGCTCGGCCTGCGGCGTCGCGGACGCCTTCGCGTCCGCCGCGTCGGACTCGTCGTCCTTGCCGGTGAACGCGACGATCGCGGCGCCGCCGACGACGATGGCGGCCACCGCGGCGGCCGAGCCTATGATCTTGAGCCGGCGCGCCTTCGCCGCCTCCTGGGCCCGCCGCTGCTCCTGCCGCTCGTAACGTTGCCGCGCGAGCTGCTTCTTGCGGTCCTTCCCCGCCACGTGGCTGCTCCTCCGGTGTGATCAGGTGAACGTGCAGCGCATAGTAGCGGTCCCCGGGAGTGAACGCGTCTCCGCTTTCAGGGAGCGCTTTCCCGTCCGCAGCGCGCCCGGCGGGCGACACGGCGACCGCTATCTCGTTCGCGGTGGCCGCGGCCGCGCCGGTACCCTCGGACAAGCCCACCCGAGATGGTTCGAAGGAAGGACGACCGTGCTCGTCGCCGGGTTCCCCGCTGGATCTTTCGCCGCGAACTGCTATGTCGTGGCGCCCGCCGCGGGTGAGGAGTGCGTCATCATCGACCCCGGCCAGGACGCCGAGGCCGGGATCGAGGAGATCCTGCGCGAGCACCGGCTGAAGCCGGTCGCGGTGCTTCTGACGCACGGTCATATCGATCATGTCTGGTCGGTGGCCCCCGTCTGCGGCGCCAAGGACGTGCCCGCCTACATCCATCCGGACGACCGCGACCTGCTCACCGATCCGGCGAAGGGACTGTCGCTGGGCGCCGGGCAGCAGCTGTTCGGGGGCCTGGAGCTGTCCGAGCCGGACGACGTCGAGGAACTGGCCGACGGGGCGGCGCTGAAGCTGGCCGGGCTGAGCTTCACCGTCGACCACGCGCCCGGCCATACGCCCGGGTCGGTGACGTTCCGGACACCGAGGACGCAGGAGATCCCGGACGTGATGTTCACCGGGGACCTGCTGTTCGCGGGGTCCATCGGGCGCACCGACCTGCCGGGCGGATCCTACGAGGAGATCCTCACGAGCCTGTCCAGGGTGTGCCTCACCATGCCCGACGAGACGGCCGTCCTGCCCGGCCACGGGACGCAGACCACAATCGGCCGCGAGCGCGCCACCAACCCGTTCCTCACCGAGCTTTCGCCGGGGGGGTCAGAGGGGTCCTCCCCCCTGAGTGACTCGGGGGCTCCCGCGGACGGCCCCGGCAAGGGATTCTGAGCCTAAAAGATCATGAGTTCGAGCTTCCGGGCCCCCAAGGGGGTCAGTGAATACGTCCCGCCGCGCGCGGACCTCTTCTACGCCATCCGGGAGGCGTTCGCCGAGCAGGCGAGGCTGGCCGGTTACGGCTACCTGGAGCTGGCCGTCTTCGAGGACACCAACCTGTTCAGGCGGGGCGTCGGGGAGTCCACCGACGTGGTGTCCAAGGAGATGTACACGTTCGAGGACCGGGGCGGCCGGTCGCTGACGCTGCGTCCCGAGTTCACCGCCTCGGTGCTGCGGTCGGTGCTGGAGCACAACCTCCACAAGGGCCCGCTGCCGGCGAAGGTGTGGACGACCGGGCCCGCGTTCCGCGCCGAACGCCCCCAGCAGGGCCGCTACCGGCAGTTCTACCAGCTCGACCTGGAGGCGATCGGCACCGAGGACCCGCAGGTCGACGCGGAGACGATCGCGATCGCGTGGAACTGGTACCGGTCGCTCGGGCTGACCCGGGTGCGGCTGCTGCTGAACTCGCTCGGCTGCAAGGAGTGCCGCCCGGCCTACCGCGCCCTGCTGCAGGACTTCCTGCGCGGCCTGGACCTGGACGACGACACCCGCGCCCGCGTCGAGATCAATCCGCTGCGGGTGCTGGACGACAAGCGCCCGCGCGTGAAGGCCCAGATCGCGGACGCCCCGCTGATGGCCGACCACCTGTGCCCGGCCTGCAAGGCCTACCACGGCCGGGTCCGCGAACTGCTGGGCGATCTCGGGATTCCGTCGGAGGACACCCCCACCCTCGTCCGCGGCCTGGACTACTACACCCGGACGACCTACGAGTTCGATCACCCGCTGCTCGGCGCCCAGTCCGGCATCGGCGGCGGCGGCCGCTACGACGGGCTGTCGGAGGACATCGGCGGCCCGCCGCTGCCCGGCATCGGCTTCGGGCTCGGCCTGGACCGCACCGTCCTCGCGCTGGAGGCCGAGTCGCAGGAGGACGGCGCCGCCGCGTTCACGACCGGGCCCCGCTGCGAGGCGTTCGGGGTGGCGCTCGGCGACGCCGCCGAGCGCCGGATGTTCGCGCTGGTCGACGAGCTGCGCCGGGCCGGGGTCGCCGCGGACATGGCGTTCGGTGGAAAGCGGCTGAAGGGCGCCATGAAGGACGCGGACCGCTCGGGTGCCCGCTACGCCGTGATCCTCGGGGAGCGAGATATCGCGGACGGCGTCGCCCAGGTCAAGGATCTGGCCGAGGGCGAGCAGACAGCCGTCCCGCTCACCGGCATCGTCACGACGTTGAAGGAAAGGCTCTCCAAATGATCCGCACGCACGAGGCGGGGACGCTCCGCAAGGAGCACGCCGGGCAGCAGGTCACGCTGGCCGGCTGGGTCGGCCGCCGCCGCGACCACGGCGGCGTCACGTTCATCGACCTGCGCGACGCGTCCGGGACCGCGCAGGTCGTGTTCCGCGAGGAGGAGATGGGGTCGGGCGGTGTCATGGGCAGGGCCCACGACCTGCGCGCCGAGTTCTGCGTCAAGGTCGTCGGGGAGGTCCGCGTCCGGCCGGAGGGCAACGAGAACCCGGAGCTGCCGACCGGGGACATCGAGGTCGCCGCCGCCGAGATCGAGATCCTGTCGGACGCGGCGCCGCTGCCGTTCCCCATCGAGGGCGACGTCAACGTCAACGAGGAGATCCGGCTCAAGTACCGGTACCTCGACCTGCGCCGCGACGCCGTCGCGCGGGCCATGAAGATCCGGTCCGAGGCGTCGTTCCTGACGCACGAGGTGATGCGCGAGCACGGCTTCGTCAACGTCGAGACACCGACGCTGACCCGGTCGACGCCCGAGGGCGCCCGCGACTTCCTGGTCCCCGTCCGGCTCCAGCCGGGCCACTGGTACGCGCTGCCGCAGTCGCCGCAGCTGTTCAAGCAGCTGCTCATGGTCGGCGGGCTGGAGCGCTACTACCAGATCGCCCGCTGCTACCGCGACGAGGACTTCCGCGCCGACCGGCAGCCGGAGTTCACCCAGATCGACATCGAGATGTCGTTCGCCGACCAGGAGGACGTCCTGCAGGTCGGCGAGGACCTCGTCGCCCGGCTGTGGAAGGACGTCGCCGGGTACGACGTCCCCCGGCCGATCCCCCACCTCACCTACGCCGACGCGATGGCACGGTACGGCTCCGACAAGCCCGACCTCCGGTTCGGTCTTGAGCTGACCGACATGACCGAGTACTTCGCCGGCACGCCGTTCCGCGTGTTCCGGGCCCCGTACGTCGGCGCGGTCGTCATGCCGGGCGGCGCGTCCCAGACCCGCAAGGAGCTGGACGGCTGGCAGGACTGGGCGAAGGCGCGCGGCGCCCGCGGCCTCGCGTACGTGCTCGTCCAGGACGACGGGACGCTCGGCGGCCCGGTCGCCAAGAACCTGTCCGACACCGAGAAGGAGGGGCTGGCCGCCGCGGCCGGCGCCGGCGCCGGCGACGCGATCTTCTTCGGGGCCGGGAGGCGGCACGCGACGCAGGAACTGCTCGGCGCCGCCCGGCTGGAGATCGGCCGCCGCCGGGAACTGATCGACGAGACGGCGTGGAAGTTCGTGTGGGTCGTCGACGCGCCGGTCTTCGAGCCCGTCGAGGACGGCAACGGCGAGCAGATCGGCTGGACCGCCGTCCACCACCCGTTCACCGCGCCGAAGCCGGAGTTCGCCGGCACCTTCCAGGACGACCCGGGCGGTTCGCTCGCCAACGCCTACGACCTCGTCCTGAACGGCACGGAGATCGGCGGCGGGTCCATCCGCATCCACCGCGCGGAGATGCAGCAGCGGGTGTTCGACGTGCTGGGCCTGTCGAAGGCGGAGGCCGAGTCCAAGTTCGGGTTCCTGCTGGAGGCGTTCAAGTTCGGCCCGCCCCCGCACGGCGGCATCGCGTTCGGCTGGGACCGGATGGTGATGCTCCTGGCCCGGCAGGACTCGATCCGCGACGTGATCGCCTTCCCGAAGGCCGCGTCCGGGTACGACCCGCTGACCGCCGCGCCTACGCCGATCACGCCGCAGCAGCGCGCGGAGGCCGGTGTCGACGTGGACCCCGAGGACAAGGGCGGGGAAGAGCCCGGCGAAAGCTGAGCGGGGAAGGCGGCGCCGCCCCTTACCGGGTGGCGCCGCTGGTCACCCGGTAGACGTCGTACACGCCGTCGATGGAGCGGACGGCCTTCAGGACGTGGCCGAGGTGCTTCGGGTCGCCCATCTCGAACGTGAAGCGGCTGACGGCGACACGGTCGCGGGTCGTGGTGACCGACGCCGACAGGATGTTGACGTGCTGGTCGGACAGCACGCGGGTCACGTCCGACAGCAGCCGGGGACGGTCGAGCGCCTCCACCTGGATGGCGACCAGGAAGACCGAGTCCTCCCCCGGGGACCATTTCACGTCGATCAGCCGGTCGGGCTGCGACTTCAGGCTCTCGACGTTGGAGCAGTCGGCGCGGTGCACGGACACGCCGTGGCCGCGCGTCACGAACCCGACGATGTCGTCGCCCGGCACGGGCGTACAGCAGCGCGACAGCCGCACCCACACGTCGGGGTCGTCCGCGACGACGACGCCCGGGTCGCCCGCAGGCCGGCTCCGCTTGCGGCGGGTCGGCAGCGCGATCTCGGCGAGGTCCTCCTCGGCGCTCTCCACACCGCCGAGGGCGTCCACGAGCCGCTGGACGACGTGCTGCGCGGAGACCTGGCTCTCGCCGACCGCCGCGTACAGCGACGACACGTCCGGGTAGCGCATGTCGCGGGCGAGGGCGAGCAGCGCCTCCCCGGACATCATCCGCTGCAGCGGCATGTTCTGCTTGCGCATCGCGCGGGCGATGGCGTCCTTGCCGGACTCGATCGCGGTGTCGCGGCGCTCCTTGGAGAACCAGTGCTTGATCTTGTTGCGGGCGCGGGCGCTCTTGACGAAGCCGAGCCAGTCGCGGCTCGGGCCGGCGTCCTGCGACTTGGAGGTGAAGACCTCGACGGTGTCGCCGTTGTCGAGGGTCGATTCGAGGGGGACGAGTCGCCCGTTCACACGGGCGCCGATACATCGGTGCCCGACCTCGGTGTGGATCGCGTACGCGAAGTCGACGGGGGTCGCGCCCTGAGGCAGCGCGATCACGTCGCCCTTCGGGGTGAACACGAACACCTCGGAGACCGACAGGTCGAAGCGCAGCGACTCCAGGAACTCCGCCGGGTCGGCGGTCTCCTTCTGCCAGTCGAGGAGCTGGCGGAGCCACTGCATGTCACCGGCCTTGCGGCCGCCGACCGTCTCCTCCTTGTACTTCCAGTGCGCGGCGACGCCGTACTCGGCGCGGCGGTGCATGCCCCAGGTGCGGATCTGCAGCTCGACGGGCTTGCCCTCGGGGCCGATCACCGTGGTGTGCAGCGACTGGTACATGTTGAACTTCGGCATCGCGATGTAGTCCTTGAACCGGCCGGGGACCGGGTTCCACCGCGCGTGGATCGAGCCGAGGGCGGCGTAGCAGTCGCGGACGCTGTCGACGAGGACCCGGATGCCGACCAGGTCGTAGATGTCGTCGAAGCTGACGTCCCGCGCGATCATCTTCTGGTAGATCGAGTAGTAGTGCTTCGGCCGGCCGGTGACGGTGGCCTTGATCCGGGCCTCGCGCAGGTCGGTGGAGACGTACTCGATCACTTCCTGCAGGTAGACGTCGCGGCGCGGGGCGCGCTCGGACACCAGCCGGGCGATCTCGTCGAACCGCTTGGGGTACATCGTGGCGAACGCGAGGTCCTCCAGCTCCCACTTCAGCGTGTTCATCCCGAGGCGGTGCGCGAGCGGCGCGAACACCTCGAGGGTCTCGCGGGCCTTCTTCTCCTGCTTGTGCCGCGGCATGTAGCGCAGCGTGCGCATATTGTGCAGCCGGTCGCCGAGCTTGATCACCAGGACGCGGATGTCGCGGGACATCGCCACGACCATCTTGCGGACGGTCTCGGCCTCGGCGGCCTCCCCGTACTTGACCTTGTCGAGCTTGGTGACGCCGTCGACGAGGGCGGCGATCTCGTCGCCGAAGTCGGTCCCGAGCTGCTCGAGGGTGTAGGGGGTGTCCTCGACGGTGTCGTGCAGCAGCGCCGCGCAGAGCGTCTCGGTGTTCATGCCGAGTTCGGCGAGGATGGTGGCGACGGCGAGCGGATGCGTGATGTACGGGTCGCCGCTCTTGCGCTTCTGGTGGCGGTGGTAGTGAGCGGCGACGTCGTAAGCGCGCTCGATGAGCCGGAGGTCCGCCTTGGGGTGGGTGTTGCGGACCGTCTTGATCAGTGGTTCTAGTACCGGGTTCATAGCGGGGCCGCGCTGGGCGCCCAACCTGGCGAGCCTACGGCGCACCCGGGCGGCAGACGGTGGAATCGTGGCCGGCGTGGGCCTGGACGGAACGGCGGGCTCGGGGGTGTCTGCGGGCTCAGGGGGGCCGGCGGGCCGGGCGGAGCCGGGTCCTGCGGCGGGCGGGGCCTGCTCTCGGGGGGCCCGCTCTCGAGGGCCCCGATCTTCGGGGCCCCGCTGCTCATGGGCCTGCTCTTCAAGCTCTTCAAGGGCCTGCTCTTCGGGGGCCTGAGCGGTGGGAGCCGGTTCGGGAGAGTCCTGCGCGGGCGGGCCGGGCGTCCCCGGTTTCTCCGCGGGCGCCGCGGACCGTTCGGGGGGCGGCTCCGGCGGTTCGGCGGCGGGCCGGCCGGGCGGTGGTGAAGGCCGTGAGGCGCGGCGCGGCGGCGCGGCGGCCGCGGCCCGCACACCGCGTTCCCCCGGGGTCTCCTGCGCCTCGGGGCCCGCGGCGGCGTCGTTCACCGCGTCGGTCGATACCACCTCACCGGGCACCCAGCCTCCTTAGTCCTCCGGGCGCACCGCCCGCTCCCCGCGGGATGCGCCCGTCCCCACCGGACCCTGATGGCGCCAGTGTATCCGGCACCCATTTCCTACTAGACCGTAACCAGCGAATGGACGTCCAGATTCCCCAGTTTGCCGCGTCCGTGCAGGAACGACAGTTCGAGGAGGACCGACAGCCCGGCGACCTCGGCCCCGCCCCGGCGGACGAGTTCGGCGGCGGCCCTGGCCGTCCCCCCGGTGGCCAGGACGTCGTCGACGATCAGCACCCGGTCACCGGGTTCGAGCGCGTCGAGATGGATCTCGATCGTCTCGGTCCCGTACTCGAGATCATAGGTCTCCTCGTTCGTCCGCGACGGCAGCTTCCCCTTTTTGCGCACCGGGACGAACCCCGCGCCGAAGTGGTAGGCCACGGGAGCGGCGAGGATGAATCCACGCGCCTCGATTCCGACGATCTTGTCGATGGTGCCGCGGCCGTGATGGTTGACGATCGCGTCCACCACGCCGGCGAACGCGACATGGTCGGCCAGCAGGGGCGTGATGTCCTTGAAGACCACCCCGGGCTTGGGATAGTCGTCCACGTCGCGGATCCGCTCCTGGATCAGCTTGCCGAGGTCCACGTTCGCTCCTACCTGCCGCCGCGCCGTCGCTGCCGGGTCGCGCGCCTGGGTTGCCGCCGCGGCCCGGTCTGCACCACCTTACGGACGGTGACTGTACCGCCGAGGTCGCCGGCGTCGTCGCCCGGGCCGGTGTCGCCGGCGTCGTCCGGCGGCTCGTCCCCGGGCGCCCCCGCCGCGGCCTTCACCTTGGTGGTCTTCCTGGACTGCCGCTTGGCGCTCTGCTCACGGCGGGCGATGTTGGCCCGGATCTGCTTGTACTTCGGCTCGCGCTCCTTGAGCTGGACGAGCAGCGGCGTCGCCACGCAGATCGAGGAGTAGGTACCCACGATCATGCCGACGAACAGGGCGAGCGACAGGTCCTTCAGCGTGCCCGCGCCGAACAGCGTGGTGCCGATGAACAGGATGGCGCCGACCGGCAGGATCGCCACCAGCGAGGTGTTCAGCGAGCGGACGAGCGTGTTGCTGAGCGCCCGGTTGGCGGCCTCGCTGTAGGTGGTCTTGGAGGTCGGGCCGAGCGGCCTGGTGACCTCCTTGATCATGTCGAAGACGACGACCGCGTCGTACAGCGAGTAGCCGAGGATCGTCAGGAAGCCGAGCAGGGTGGCCGGCGTGACCTCGAAGCCGGACCAGGCGTACACGCCCGCCGTGATGACCAGGTCGTGGACCAGCGCGACCACGGCGGCAATGGCCATCCGCCACTCGAACGCCAGCGACAGATAGCCGATGATCAAGATCATGAAGACGAGCAGCGCCTGCCACGCCTTCTTCTGGATCTCGCCGCCCCACGAGGCGCCGACGACCTGGGTGCTGACCGTGTCCGCGGACACTCCCAGTGCCGCGGCGACGCTCGACTTGACCTCCGTGACCTCGGCCGAGGACAGGCTCTCGGTCGTGGCCCGCCAGTCGTCCCCGGCCTTCTGCACGATCACCTGGTGGGCGCCGCCGTCGTGGACGGCGCCGCGCACGTCCTCGATCGAGGCGGCGGGGGCCTTGAAGGTGAAGACCGAGCCGCCCTTGAACTCGACGCCGAAGTTGAGCCCCTGGACGAGCAGGCCCGCGACCGACACCGCCAGCAGCAGCCCGGAGATCGAGTACCAGATCTTCGGCCTGCCGACGATGTCGGCGCTGATCTCGCCCCGGTAGATCCTGGAGACGACCGCGCGCGACCCCATCTCAGGCCTCCTGGCTCGTCTTGCGGGCGGTGGCGGACGGCTTGCGCGCCGCGCGCTGCAGGCGTTTCGGGTCGAGCCCGGAAAGCGGGTGCCCCCGGCCGTAGAACCGCGTGTTCGACAGCAGCGCGATCAGCGGCTTGGTGAAGAAGAACACCACGATGACGTCGATGAGCGTCGTCAGGCCCATCGCGAACGCGAACCCGGCCACGCCGCCGACCGCGAGGAAATACAGCACCAGCGCGGCCAGGAACGTCACGGCGTCGGCGACCAGGATGGTGCGCCGCGCCCGTTTCCAGGCCGTCTCGACCGACGGCCGCAGCTTGCGGCCGGCACGGAGCTCGTCGCGCAGCCGCTCGAAGTAGACGATGAACGAGTCGGCGGTGATGCCGATGGACACGATCAGGCCGATGACGTGCGGCAGCGACAGCCGGAAGCCCATCCCCTCACCGAGGACGACGACCGCCAGGTAGGTGACCGCCGACGCGACGAGCAGGCTGGACACCGCCACCAGGCCGAGGCCCCGGTAGTAGAACATGCAGTAGAGCACGACCAGGCCGAGGCCGATCGCGCCGGCGATCAGCCCGCCGGTCAGCTGGTCGGAGCCGAGCGTGGACGACACCTCGTCGATGGAGCTCTGCGTGAACTCCAGCGGCAGCGCCCCGTACTTGAGCACGTTGGCGAGGTCGGTGGCGTACTGCTGGTCGAAGCTGCCGGGCGGGCCGTCGATGCTGGCGGTGCCGCCGGTGATCGCGCCCTTGTTGATGCTGGGCGCCGAGACGACCTGCCCGTCGAGGACGATCGCGACCTGCGCGCGCGGCGACGTGGGGCTCTGCTGGTAGGCGGCGGACGCCTCGGTGGTGACCTCGCCGAACTGGCGGGCGCCCGTGCCGTCGAACTCCAGCGAGACCGACCAGCTCGGCTGGCCCTGCTGCGCGTTCGGCGGCATCGCCGCGGCGTCGTCGACGCTCTCGCCCAGCACCCGCACGGGCCCGAGAATGTACTTGGCGACCTGGCCGTTCTCCTCGTCCTGGTCGCAGGCGGCGACGAACTTGCGGCCCGGGTCGCCGGACCCTTCGGCGCGCCGGTCGCCGGCGTAGCAGTCGAGCGCCTCGAACTGCTTGATGACGGCCTTGTCGGTCACGCCGGCATAGTTCTGCCCGGGGACCGGCTGGCCGGACGGCAGCCCCGCCGGGAGCGACGCCGGCGGCGGCCCCGACGGGGCGGCCGACGGGGCCGGGCCAGACGGGTTCGGCGTCGGGGCCGTCAGCGCCCCCGACAGCGCCCTCCCACGGGGGGTGGACGACGCCGAGGGGGTGGCCGAGCCGGACGGGGCCGCAGACGAAGACGGCGACGGCTTCGCGCCGTCGCCGTTCCCGTTCCCCTTGTCCCGACCTCCCGGGCCGGCGGACGGGGACGCCGCCGCCCCCGTCGACGGCCGACCGTCGGCAAGGGCGAACACCTGCCGGAACTGCAGCTTCGCCGTGGTGCCGATCAGGCCGACGACGCGGCTCTGCCCCGCACCGGGCACGTTCACCACGATGTTGCCGCTGCCCTGCTCGGTGACCTCGGCGTCCGACACCCCCAGGCCGTTGACCCGCTGGGTCATGATCTTGACGGCCTGGTCCATCTGCTCGGCCGGGGGATCGCCGCCGTCAGCGGTCTCGGCGGTGAGCGTCACCGTCGTCCCGCCCGCGAGGTCGAGCCCCAGCTTGGGAGTCGTCTGCCCCTGCCAGACCGCCACGCCGGCCAGCACGACCATGATTCCGAAGAGTGCGAGGAGGGTGCGCCCAGGCCTGGGGGCGTTCTCGGGCGGAGCCACTGATCGGTTACTTCCCGTCTTGAATCGTGGCCGGAGAAGGGATCAGCCGGTGGACTTGTTCGCCGTCTTCACCTTCAGCCTCTTGCCGGGCTTGGACTCGGGCTCCTCCGCCTCGGCGGGCTCCTCCGCCTCGGCGGACTCGTCCGGGCCGTCCTCGTCCGAGTCGTCCTCGTCCGCCGCCTCGTCGTCGGCGTCGCCGTCCTTGGAGAGGTCGACGCGGTCGCCGCCCTCGTCCTCGTCGTCGTCATCGTCATCGTGCTCGTCGTCGAGGTCCTCGGGCTCGTCCTTGAGGACCTGCATGACGGCCTGCTTGACGAAGCGAACCTCGACGCCGTCCGCGATCTCCATGACGATGCCGTCGTCGTCGACCTCCACGACGGTCGCGCGCATGCCGCTGGTCGTCAGCACCCGCACTCCGGGTTCAATGGCGTTCTGCATGTTCAGCTGCTCTTTCCGGCGCTTGCTCTGCGGCCGGATGAGCAGGAAGTAGAAGACCAGGGGAATGGCGAGGAGCAGGAGCAGGTTGAAGGCCCCGCTGCCGCCCGAATCCGCCGCGATAATCATGTCGCCGCCCATTACTGGGGCATCCTTCCGATGTCGTTTGCCCAGCCTGTGACCGGACCGGTCATGTGCAACGGGACCGCCGGCTGGAGACGGTGAACCAAGTCCCGGAGTCTAGAGAGTACGCGAGACCCCGGCAACGACGCGACGACCGGCGACGCCGGGAAGTTCCCAACCCGTTATCAGATGATCACTATTCGGGCCGGCCGGCGTCTCCGTCGACGTCGAACAGCGTTCCCGCCATCGGCGCCGTCGGCGGCTGCGCGAGCCCCAGATGCGCCCACGCGGCCGCGGTGGCGATCCGCCCCCGCGGCGTCCTCGCCAGCAGGCCCTGCCTGACGAGGAACGGCTCGGCGACGACCTCCACGGTCTCGGGTTCCTCCCCCACCGACACGGCCAGCGTCGACAACCCCACGGGGCCGCCGCCGAACTTGCGCATCAGCGACTCCAGGACGGCGCGGTCGAGCCGGTCCAGGCCCCGTTCGTCCACCTCGTACAACGCCAGCGCGGCCCGCGCTGATTCCAGCGTGACGGTCCCGTCGGCGCGCACCTCGGCGTAGTCGCGGACGCGGCGCAGCAGCCGGTTGGCGATGCGGGGGGTGCCCCGGGACCGGCCGGCGATCTCGGCGGCGGCGTCGCCGCCGATCTCCACGTCCAGCAGCGCCGCGGACCGCCGGACGATGATCTCCAGCTCGGCGGGCTCGTAGAAGTCCATGTGCGCGACGAACCCGAACCTGTCGCGGAGCGGGCCGGGCAGCATCCCGGCCCGGGTGGTGGCGCCGACCAGCGTGAACGGCGCGATGTCCAGGGGGATCGCGGTCGCGCCCGGGCCCTTGCCGACGACGACGTCGACGCGGAAGTCCTCCATCGCCATGTAGAGCATCTCCTCGGCGGGCCGCGCCAGCCGGTGGATCTCGTCCAGGAACAGCACCTCCCCCTCGGCGAGCGTGGACAGCACGGCCGCGAGGTCGCCGGCCCGTTCGATGGCCGGCCCGGAGGAGATCCGCAGCGGCTGCCCCAGCTCCCCGGCGATGATCATGGCGAGGGTGGTCTTGCCGAGGCCCGGCCCGCCCGACAGCAGCACGTGATCGGGCGTCCGGCCGCGCCGCAGCGCGCTCTGCAGCACCAGGGAGAGCTGCTCGCGCACCCGCTCCTGCCCGACGAAGTCGTCCAGCTTCCTGGGCCGCAGCGCGGCCTCGATCCGCTGCTCCTCGGCCCCGTCGGCCTCCGCCGACACCAGCCGTTCGGGGTCGCTCATCGCCTCACCTCCGCTCGGCGGCGAGCGGCCGCTCTACGCGACCGCCTCCCTCGTCGCTCCGGTCGCAAGCTCCCCGCGCTCCTCGCGCTCCTCGGCCCGGCCGCCGCGCGGCCGCTCGCTCCGCTCATTTGCTCAGCTTCTTCAGGGCGGACTTCAGGAGGGCCGCGACCGGGGGCGCCTCGGCGCCGTCCGTCCCGGTGGCGAGGTCGGCGGCGACGGCGTCCACGGCGGCGTCGGCGTCCTTGGCGGACCAGCCCAGGTTGATCAGGCCCATCTGGACCTGCTCGCGCCACGGCTCGGCGCGGGCGGGCGCGCGGACGCCGCCGCCGTCCCCGACCGGGCCGCCGAGGCGGTCCCTGAGCTCCAGGACGATGCGCTGGGCCCCCTTCTTGCCGATGCCGGGGACCCTGGTGAGGGCGGTGAGGTCCTCGCTCGCCACGGCATGGCGCAGCGCGTCGGGCGTGTGGACGGCGAGCATCGCCAGCGCGAGCTTGGGCCCCACCCCGCTGGCCGTCTGCAGCATCTCGAACACCGTGCGCTCGTCGTCGTCGGCGAACCCGAACAGGGTGAGGGAGTCCTCGCGGACGACGAGGGAGGTCGGCACCTTCGCCTGGTCGCCGACCCGCAGCCCGGCCAGGGTGGCGGGGGTGCACTGCACCGCCAGGCCGACGCCGTGCACGTCGATCACCGCGCCGTCGGGTCCGGCGGCGGCCACCCGGCCGCTGACGAAGGCGATCACTGGACGGTTCCTCCTCTGTTCCGGGCGGTGCTCGTCCGGGCGGCGAGGCGTTCGCGTTCGGCCCTGGCCGCCTCCTCGACCCGCGACCGCTGGGCCGTGGCGAGCCGCCGCTGCGCTCCCCCGCGCCACACGTGGCAGATGGCCAGCGCGAGCGCGTCGGCCGCGTCCGCCGGCTTCGGGGCCGCTTCCAGGGACAGCAGCCGGGTCACCATCGTGGTCACCTGGGCCTTGTCGGCGCGTCCGTTCCCGGTGACGGCGGCCTTGGCCTCGCTCGGGGTGTGCAGCGCGACGGGCAGGCCGCGGCGGGCCGCCACCAGCATCGCGACCCCGGCCGCCTGCGCGGTGCCCATCACGGTGCGGACGTTGTGCTGGGAGAACACGCGCTCGACGGCGACGGCGTCGGGACGGAACTCGTCCATCAGCGACTCGATTCCCGACTCGATGCCCAGCAGGCGCAGGGCGATGTCGTCGTCGGGCGCGGTCCGCACGACGGACACGTGCACCAGGTGGAGCCGTTTGCCCGGGGCGCCCTCGACGACCCCCACCCCGCACCGGGTGAGCCCGGGGTCCACCCCCATCACCCGCAAGACCACTCCTTCGATCACCTGTTCGGCCGCCAACGCTATCAATCGGGCCTCGCATCGTGGAGGGTGCGGCGGCGTGTCCTTGAAGTAATCCCCTAGAAGTAGTCCAACGAGAAGGGCGTGGCCGCGAACGCGGGTGACAGCGCTTCCGCGTCCCCGCCCTGGAGCAGGCCTGAGCGGCGCAGCGTGGAGACCGGGACGCCCGCGTAGAGCGCCGACAGGCCGCGGGGACCGAGCCGCACGGGGTCGCCGGCGCCGGCGGACGGCTCCAGGCGCCCCTCCCCGCCCTCGATCTCCAGCCGCCAGTGGCCGGAGTTCGCGGGACGCTGCGGGTCGTCGATCAGCAGGGGCGCCCCGGCGGTCACTCCGGGCGGGTAGCCGCGCGTCCCGATCGCGGCGGGGGCGTCCACGACCCGCAGCATCCACTGGGTCCGGTGGACGATCTCGTGCTCGCGTTCGCGCGGCAGCCACAGGACCGGGTCCAGCGGGGAAACGCACGCGCGGACGGTCTTGGCGGTCGACGAGCCCGTCCCGACGATGGCCCACAGCGCCCGGAGCGTCCGCTCGGAGGACGCGACGAGCCGGGAGACCTCGAGCCCGGTGTTCCCTTCCGCCCAGCGGTAGGAGAGGAACCCGTCCTCGGCCAGGTAGGCGTAGTCGTCTCGCTGCGCGAGCAGGCCCCGCCACCTCGCCTCGCCCCATCCGACGGGGCCGCTGTCGCGTGCCTGCGCGTGCACGCGGCCGATGACGGCCGCCACCTCCGCGGCATCCTCGGGCCCCGCCCTGCGGACGGGCACCCGTTCGGCGGCGATCGTGCGCAGCGCCTCCGCCGGCAGGTCGATGTGGTGCTGGGCGCCCGCGTGCTCCCAGCCGAGCGACCGGTAGATCCGCGTCGTCGCGGGATACAGCATCGCCAGCGGGTGCCCGAACTCGGCGCACCGGTCCAGCAGATCGGTCATCAGCCGGCGGCCGAGCCCCCGGCCGCGCTCCTCGGGCGCGACGGTGACCCCGCCGACGCCCGCCATGGACACGGCCCGCCCGTGCCACCACTGCGTCATGTCGTGCAGGGCGCCCGAGGCGACGATCCCGCCGCCGTCGAACCCGGCGAACCACCGCCCGGCCTCCCACGTCGGCCGGGCGGCCTCGGCGCTGCGCTCCCACGCCTCGTCCGGCATCGGCCCGAAGGCGCGTGCCCCGTTGTCGCGAACGGTGTCCCGCTCATCTGCGCCGAGCGCCCGGATCTCCATGATCCAGACCGTATGCCATGCCCGCGTCGCGGCCTCGCCCGGTACGGGGGCGCCGCGGGCTCAGTCCAAGGTGGCCAGGACGTCGTCCGAGACGTCGAAGTTCGCGTAGACGTCCTGGACGTCGTCGGAGTCTTCGAGGGCGTCCAGGAGACGGAAGACCTTCTTGGCGTTGTCCTCGTCCAGGGGGACGGTGACGGTCGGCAGGAACTTGCTCTCGGCCGACTCGTAGTCGATCCCGGCGTCCACGAGCGCGCTGCGGACCGCGACGAGGTCGCCCGCCTCGCTGACGACCTCGAAGTTCTCCTCGTCGAGCTCGTTGACCTCCTCGGCGCCGGCGTCCAGGACGGCGAGCATCACGTCGTCCTCGCTGGTGCCGCCCTTGGGGACGATCACGACGCCCTTGCGGTTGAACATGTAGGAGACCGAGCCGGGGTCGGCGAGGGAGCCGCCGTTGCGGGTGAGGGCGACGCGGACCTCGGAGGCCGCGCGGTTGCGGTTGTCGGTCAGGCACTCGATGAGGACGGCGACACCGCCCGGGGCGTAGCCCTCGTAGGTGATGTTCTGCCAGTCCGCGCCCCCGGCCTCCTCGCCGGCGCCGCGCTTGCGCGCGCGCTCGATGTTGTCGTTGGGGACGGAGTTCTTCTTCGCCTTGTAGATGGCGTCGTAGAGGGTCGGGTTGGCGTCCGGGTCGCCGCCGCCGGTGCGCGCCGCCACCTCGATGTTCTTGATCAGCTTGGCGAAGAGCTTGCCCCGCTTGGCGTCGAGGGCCGCCTTCTTGTGCTTGGTCGTCGCCCACTTGGAATGGCCGGACATCTGTCACTCCTCCTCTGTCGTCCGGCGCACCAGATCGGCGAAGTAGTGGTGCACGCGGAAATCGCCTGTCAACTCCGGATGGAACGCGGTCGCCATGAGGCGCCCCTGGCGGACGGCGACGATCCTACCGGCGTTCGGGCCGCCCTCGGCGCGTCCGAGGATCTCGACGGCGTCACCGACGGACTCCACCCAGGGCGCGCGGATGAAAACGGCGTGGTACGGCGTGTCCCCCATACCGGTCAGCGGGACGTCGGACTCGAACGAGTCGACCTGCCTGCCGAAGGCGTTGCGCCGCACGGTCATGTCGATCCCGCCGACCGTCTCCTGGCCCGCCACGCCGTCCCGGATCCGGTCCGCCAGCATGATCATCCCGGCGCAGGAGCCGTAGACGGGCAGCCCCGCCTCGATCCGCTTGCGCAGCGGCTCCAGCAGCTCGAACGAGCGCGCCAGCCGCCACATGGTGGTGGACTCCCCGCCGGGCAGGACGAGGCCGTCGACCCGCTCCAGCTCCTCGGGGCGGCGCACGTTCAGGGTGCGCGCCCCGGCCGCCTCCAAGGCCGTCGCGTGCTCGCGCACGTCACCTTGCAGGGCCAGGACACCGATCGTCGGCACAGCGGTCACGTAAGAACCTTCCGGGGGTTCGCTGGGTCGTTCAAGCCTAGATGTTCACTACAACGCCCCCGGACCTCGCCGACCTTCCCGGGATCATTCCGGGGGACGCCCCCCGGAACCCGGTCAGGCGCCTCGTTCAGACGTGCTTGAACCGGCGCAGCGGAAGCTCCAGCGGCAGGAACCCGTCCTTGCCGCGGTCGGCGATGCCGCGGCCGAACATGTGCTCCTCGGCGAGCGCGAGCCCGAACTCCTCCGGGTCGAACGGCAGCGGGACGTCGGCCGCGCCGGCGTCGATGGCCCGCCAGAACGGCCGCTCGGCCGGGAGCCGCTCGCCCTGGTCGACGACGACGCCGTCCTCGGCGGTGACGAACACGTCGCGGAGCAGCTCCCCGGACTCGTACCACCGGAACCAGCAGCCGCGGATGACGGTGTGCAGGACGAGGACGCCGCAGTGCGAGCCGGGCAGCGCCGCCGCCGCGGTGTCGGCGATGCGGCGGGCGTCGTCGTCGAGGCAGAACAGCCTTCGGTCGCACAGGAGGAGCGCCCGTTCGAACGCCCCGACGAACAACTCGTCCTCGTAGGGCCAGAGCGCGAAGTCCAGCACCGTGTCACCGGTCTCCGTCAGGGTGTCCGCCGGGTAAAGGCCGCGCGCGATCGTCGCGGCGGCGTCCGGATCGGGCACCAGGCCCGGCCGGAACACCTCGGTGGGTTCACCCGCGCTCGCGCACGCCAGCGCGACCGACCAAGCCATGCTCTCCCCTCCCGCGGCCGGGCACCGCCCAGGGGCCCGCGTGCCCCTCACCGGCCGCGCCGCCAGCGTAAACCCTGTAAGGGCGCGGTGTGGAGTGGGGACGGCCCGTTTATCGCGACGCCGTCCTCACCGGCCCGCCCGCGTCACCAGCCGCGGCCGGCGAACTTCTCGTCCTCGCCGAGGACGGCGGCGTTGATGCCGACCATGGCCTCGCCGAGGCCGCGGGACACCTTGGCGAGGACGCCGGGGTCGTCGTGGAAGGTGGTGGCCTTGACGATGGCCTCGGCGCGCTGCGCCGGGTTGCCGGACTTGAAGATCCCGGAGCCGACGAAGACCCCCTCGGCGCCGAGCTGCATCATCATGGCGGCGTCGGCCGGGGTGGCGATGCCGCCGGCGGTGAACAGCACGACGGGCAGCCTGCCGGCGGACGCGACCTCCTTGACCAGCTCGTAGGGGGCCTGCAGCTCCTTGGCGGCGACGTACAGCTCGTCCTCGGGCAGGGACCGCAGCCTGCGGATCTGCTGCCTGATCTGGCGCATGTGCGTGGTGGCGTTGGACACGTCGCCGGTGCCGGCCTCGCCCTTGGAGCGGATCATCGCCGCACCCTCGGTGATGCGGCGCAGCGCCTCGCCGAGGCTGGTGGCGCCGCAGACGAACGGGACGGTGAACGCCCACTTGTCGATGTGGTTGTCGTAGTCGGCCGGGGTGAGCACCTCCGACTCGTCGACGTAGTCGACGCCGAGGGCCTGCAGCACCTGCGCCTCGACGAAGTGGCCGATGCGGGCCTTGGCCATCACCGGGATGGAGACCGCGGAGATGATCTCGTCGATCATGTCGGGGTCGCTCATCCGGGAGATGCCGCCCTCGGCGCGGATGTCTGCGGGCACCCGCTCCAGGGCCATGACGGCGACCGCGCCCGCGTCTTCGGCGATCTTCGCCTGATCGGGCGTGACGACGTCCATAATCACGCCGCCCTTGAGCATCTCCGCCATGCCGCGCTTGACGCGGGCGGTCCCGGTCTCGGGCGCGGCGTTCTCGGGGGCGGGACTGGAAGTGGACACGGGCATTCCTCACGTGGACGGACGATAAGTCCTTTCCATGGTATTGCCTGCTCGTGGGACCTCTCGACCCGCCACAGTGTCAATGCGCGGCGGGCCACGCTTACAAAGTGGCGGTTGACGTGGCGGCCGGGGGGGCCGCGCCTACGGAATGTAGGGCTTGCCGTCGTTGACGAGGACCACCCAGACCTGCCCGGGGGCGAAGGTCATCGGCTCGCCCCCGGCCGTGGTGAAGGTGGTCCCCTCCTTCTCGGACGGCCGCGACCACTTGGCCTTGTAGGACTTCCCGTCGCGCAGGACGAGGGCCCGTCCGGTGCCGGTGGTGTCGATCAGCGGCGTGTAGCTGCCGAGGAAGTCGTGGAACTTCGACCGGGTGGTCTCGGCGTACTGGACGACGATCGTCCGGCCGCCGAGACGCCCGCCCTCGGCGGCGCGGTCGGGCCGCCCGCCGAAGCTGGCGAGCCACCGCTCCTGCTTCTTCGACCAGGTGAACCCCATGCTGGCGGACGGCCACCGCGCGGTGAAGGACTTCGTGGGCTCGCCGCCGGGCGGGGCGTCGCCGAAGCGGAAGCCGATGTCGCGGGGCTTGGCGGCCTTGGGCGCCTTCTTCAGCAGGTCCTTCGGGTCGGCGTAGAGGTTGTACGGGATGGGCTTGCTCCCGGACCGGAAGTAGGCGCCTCCGGCGTTCTGCTGGGAGAGGTCGTAGACCGGCGCCTCGCGGACGTACTTCTTCATCTTGCTCTGGACGCCGGAGAACGCGAAGGCGGGCCGGCCGAACTGCGGCAGGATGTGCAGGTCGGAGATGCGGGCGCTGCGGACGGGCCCGACCCGTTTCGGCAGCTCGGACGAGTACACCGCCATCAGCCGGGTCTCGCCGCCCTCGACCTGCTCGACGTAGACGATGTCGGCCGCCTTCACCCCGCTCTGCGGGAGCGCGGGCCTGGTGTTCTCGATCTTGACGGCGAGGACGGGGTTGTCCAGGCCCTTCCGCTCGCCGGTGAACGGGTGCGTCGGGGGCGGGGGCGGCGGCTCGGTCCGCTGGGGTCCGCCCGTGCTGCGCGGCGGCGGCGCCGTCTCCGGGCCTTCCGAATCCGAGCAGGCCGACAGGCTGACGCCGATGACGAGGGCCCCGAGACCTGCGGCCGCACGGCCCCTGCCGGTGGTGTCCCAGGCGGATCGCACGATGAACCCTCCCTTTACCTTCTGCCAGAGGGTAGCGAACGCGGACGGATGCGCCCGCCCGCTCAGCGGTACGGCCGCGCGGCCGGAAAGTGATCAATTCGGGGGCGGTCAGATCCCGGGCGGGTCGTCGTCGATCTCGAAGAAGTCAGGGAGCGGGGCGCGGCCGGCGAGCGGCAGGATCCGGATGAGGAGCTTGCGGCGGGCGATCCTGGCCTGGGAGACGGCGTCGTTGTAGAAACGGCGGGCGTAGGCGACCTTCGCGGCGGACGAGGACAGCTCGTCCAGCACCGCCTTGCCCTCGCCGGCGCCGCCGGCGGTGAGCGTGCCGACGAACTCGGGCTGGTCGACGACGGCGCGCAGCGCCCGGGACAGGTCGCTCTCGGCGAACTCGCGGTTGTCGGCGTCGGCGGTGCGGGCCTCGTGCGCGGCGGTGGCGAGGACCAGGCTGGCGGCCGGGTCCAGCAGCCGGGACGCGGCCAGCTCCAGCGCGGCGGCGGCCCGCCTGACCAGCGCGGCGTCCAGCGCGGCGCGGGCGGTCTCGACGCGGACGTGCAGCCGGTCGAGCCGGGTGGCGCGCCACGACACGTACACGCCGGCGAGGAAGACGACGGCGATCCAGAACAGGACGTCGATGATCCAGTCGTACATCCGGGGTCTCCTAGGCGCCGAGGCCGGATTCGACGACGCCGGCGCCGGCGAAGGCGACGGTCTCGTACACCCGCAGGACGTCGCGGGCCACCGACGACCAGTCGTAGTCGCGGACGGCGGCGCGGGCCTCCGCCGACAGCTGCTTGCGCCGGGCCGGGTCGTCGAGCAGTTCGCCGGCCGCCGCCGCGAGGGCCTCGTGGTCGCCGGCGGGGAACAGCGCCCCGGCGCGCCCGCCGCGCAGCACCCGGTCGAACGCCTCGATGTCGCTGGCCAGGATGGGGGCGCCCGCCGACATCGCCTCGGCGAGCACGATTCCGAAGCTCTCGCCGCCGAGGTTGGGCGCGACGAACACGTCCACCGAGTGGTAGGCGCGGACCTTGTCCTGCTCGCTGACCAGGCCGAGGACGACGACGCGGTCGCGCAGGCCGGGCGAGACCCGCGCCACCGCGTCGTCGGCGTCGCCGGGCCCGGCGAGCAGCAGCCGCAGGCCGGGCCGCCGCCGGCCGAGGATCTCGAAGGCGCGCAGCAGCACGTGCAGGCCCTTGCGGGGTTCGTCCATCCGCCCGAGGAACCCGAGGGCGCCGCCGTCGCCGGGTCCGCGCGGGACGCCTCCGACCGACGCGGCGCGCCCCGGCCAGCCGGGCAGCGGGTCGGCCATGGCGTACCGCTCGGTCGCGACGCCGTTGGGGATCAGCACGGCGTCGCCGCCGAGGTGCTCGACGAGCGTGGTGCGGGCCGCCTCGGACACCGCGATCCGGCCGGTGATCTTCTCCAGGGCGCTCTGCAGGATCGGCGCGGTCACCGACACCATGCGCGACTTCTCGTAGGACGCGTGGAAGGTGCCGACGATCGGCCCGTCCGCGGCCCAGCAGGCGAGGAGCCCCAGGGAGGGCGCGGCGGGCTCGTGGACGTGCAGGACGTCGAAGCCGCCCTCGTTGATCCAGCGCCGGACGCGGCCCGCCGACAGGAACCCGAACGCCAGCCGGGCCACCGAGCCGTTGTAGGGGACGGGGACGGCGCGTCCGGCCGACACGACGTAGGGCGGAAGGTCCGCGTCGTCGTCCGCGGGGGTGATCACCGACACGTGGTGGCCGAGGGCGATCAGCGCCTCGGCGAGGTCGCCGATGTGCTGCTGGACGCCGCCCGGGACGTCCCAGGTGTAGGGGCAGACGATGCCGACCTTCATGGGCCGCCGTCCGCCAGGTCGTCCAACCAGACCTTCTGCAGCATGTGCCAGTCCTCGGGGTGGGCGGCGATGCCCGCCTCGAAGACGTGCGCGAGCTCCTGGGTCATGGCCTGGATCTTCTCCTGTCTGCCGCCCTCGCCCGGGACCGGTATCTCGTCGTGGACGCGCGCCGCCCAGTACTCGCCCTCATACCAGAGTGTCACGGGAATGAGGGCGGCACCGGTCTGGATCGCCAGCGCGGCGGAGACGGCGGGCATCCGGGCGGTGGCGCCGAAGAATTCGACGTCGATGCCGCTCTCGGTCAGGTCGCGGTCGACGACCAGGCACACCGGCCGGCCCGCGCGGAGCCGCTGGGCCATCCGCCCGTACGCGGAGGCGCCCTTGTGGGCGAGGACCTCCATGCCGAGCCCCTGCCGGAATTCGACGAACCGGTCGAACAGCGACTCGGGCTTGAGCCGTTCCGCGACAGTGGTGAACGGGTACCCGCAGTGCACCAGCCATGCGCCGGCGTGCTCGTAGTTGCCCATGTGGGGAAGGGCGAGGATGACGCCGCGGCCGGCGTCGAGGTTGTTGAAGATCTTCTTCTCGCCGGTCACCCGCATCCGGCCGACGATCCGCGCCCGGCTGTACTCGGGCAGCCGGAAAACCTCCAGCCAGTAGCGGAAGTAGGAGCGCAGCACCTTCTTGCTGAGGATGCGGACCTCGTCGTCGACGGCGTCCTTGCCGAGGACGCGGCACAGGTTCTTCTCCAGTTGCCGGACGCCGGTGCCGTAGCGGTGCCAGGTGCGGTCGGCGAGGGCGGTGAACGCCAGCCGGGCCGCCGGCTCGGGCATCTTGCGGACCACGGTCCAGCCCGCCGCGTACGCGGCGTCGGTCACTTCATCGCGCAGCGACAGGCGGTCGGGGCCGCGCGGCGATGTGCGGTCCGCGCCGTCCCCCGGCGGGCGGGGTGCGCTCATGGGCGCGGCTCCGGGGCGGCGGCGCCCTCCTTCGCCTGGGCGTGGACGGTGGCGAACCGCTGCCCGACCGTGACGGTGCTCAGCCCGGCGAGGACCCACAGCGCGACGGCGAGGATGTAGGGGACGCCGAGGCCGTCGAGGCCGGCGGCGACGAGGGCGACGATGAGGCGCTCCGCGCGTTCGGCGATGCCGACGTCGCAGGTGTAGCCGAGCCCCTCGGCGCGGGCCTTGGCGTAGGACACCACGACCCCGGCGACCAGGCAGTACAGGGCGACTCCGGCGAGCGTCTCCTGCCCGCCCCGGTACAGCCCGATCATCAGCCCGGCGAAGATCGCGGCGTCGGCGACCCGGTCCATCGTGGAGTCCAGGAACGCGCCGAACTTGGAGATCTTCCCGGTGACCCGGGCCACCGCGCCGTCCAGCATGTCGAACAGCACGAACGCCGTGATGACGAGCGTGCCCCAGAAGAACTCGCCGCGCGGGAACAGCACGAGCGCGCCGGCGGCGACGCCCAGCGTCCCGATGACGGTGATGGCGTTGGGCGACACCCCGGTCCGCGCGACCGCCTGTCCGACCGGGGTGAGGACGCGCCCCAGCACGGGCCTGATCTTGTTGAGCATCGCCGTCCGTTCTCGTGTCTCGGGGAGAAGGCCCCCCGGGGGCCGGGCCGCCGCAGCGCGCCCATCGTAGTGCGGATGCCGCGCACAGGGTGGTCAGGGCGGGTTTGGGCGGCGTGCGCCGCGGACAGATCACGGTTGATTGCCCTTCACCCCTTGTGGTCCCGCGCGTCACGGGAAAAGGTGGTGGTACGGGTGTGACGTCGGTCACGCACGTTGGACGAGGTCGGACGCCGCACTCGGACGTCAGGGCCGGCCCCTCGCCTGGGCCGGGCCCCAACCGCACGCGGGCCTCCGCGCGGAGACCCGTCCGAGGAGGTAGTCAATGGCGGACAAGGGAGGCCACCCGGGTGCCCCCGGCAGGGCACCGGAGGCCGGCGGGTGTGACAAGGTGCGCAATGTCGCGCTGGTCGGCCATTCCGGGGCCGGGAAGACGACGCTCGTGGAGGGGCTTCTCGCCGCCACGGGCACGCTGCAGCGGGCGGGACGGGTCGAGGACGGCACCACGGTCAGCGACTTCGACGAGGTGGAGGTACGCCAGCAGCGCTCGGTCAACCTCTCCCTCGCCCCGCTCGCCTACGGCGACATCAAGGTCAATCTCATCGACACACCGGGGTACGCCGACTTCGTGGGCGACCTGCGGGCCGGGCTGCGCGCCGCAGACGCGGCACTGTTCGTGATCTCGGCGGTGGACGGCATCGACGGCCTCACCCGGATGCTCTGGGAGGAGTGCGCGGCGGTGCAGATGCCGCGCGCGGTCGTCATCACCAAGATCGACCAGCAGCGCGGCGACTTCGACGACGTGGTCATGACCTGCCAGGACGTCTTCGGTGAGGGCGTCGCGCCGCTGTACTTCCCGGCGGGCGGCGGGGACGGCCTGAAGGGCCTGATCGGGCTGCTGAGCCAGCGCTGCCTCGACTACTCCACCGGGCGGCGGACCGAGTGCGACCCCGATCCGGAGTACCTGGACCAGATCGCCGAGCAGCGCGCGTCGCTGATCGAGGGCATCATCCAGGAGAGCGAGGACGAGACCCTCATGGACAGGTACCTGTCCGGTGAGGACCTCGACGTCAAGGCGCTCATCGAAGACCTGGAGACCGCGGTCGCGCGCGGCAGCTTCTACCCCGTCCTGGCGACGTCGGTCCCGCACGGCGACCATCCCGGCCCGGTCATCGGCATGCTGGAGCTGCTGGAGGTCGTCACCCAGGCGTTCCCCTCTCCCCTCGAACACGGCATTCCCCCCGTGACCCCGGTGCGGGGCGGGCCGCCGAGGGAGCTGACCTGCGACCCCGAGGGGCCGCTGGTCGCCGAGGTGATCAAGACGACGTCCGACCCGTACGTCGGGCGGATCTCCCTGGTCCGGATGTTCTCCGGGACGCTGCGCCCGGACACGACGGTGCACGTCTCCGGGCACGGCATGGAGGACCGCGGGCACGAGGACCACGACGTCGACGAGCGGGTCGGCGCGCTCACCTCGCCGCTGGGCAAGACGCAGCGCAGCGCGTCGTCCTGCATCGCGGGCGACATCTGCGCGGTGGCGAAGCTCACCCGCGCCGAGAGCGGCGACACCCTGTCCGATCCCGGCTCGCCGGTGGTGATGGCCCCCTGGTCGATGCCCGACCCGCTGCTGCCGGTGGCGATCCGCGCCAAGTCCAAGGCCGACGAGGACAAACTCAGCCAGGCGCTCGGCCGCCTCGTCGCCGAGGACCCCACGCTGCGGCTGGAGAACAACTCCGAGACGCGGCAGCTGGTGCTGTGGTGCATGGGCGAGGCCCACGCCGACGTGCTGATCGATCGGCTCAAGACCCGGTACGGCGTCGAGGTGGAGCGGATCGAGCTGCGGGTGCCGCTGCGGGAGACGTTCGGCGGGACGGCCAAGGGCCTCGGCCGGCACGTCAAGCAGAGCGGCGGTCACGGCCAGTACGGCATCTGCCACATCGACGTGGAGCCGCTGCCGTCCGGTGAGGGCTTCGAGTTCGTCGACAAGATCGTCGGCGGGGTGGTGCCGCGGCAGTTCATCCCGTCGGTCGAGAAGGGCGTCCGGCAGCAGATGGAGCGCGGCGTGTCCGCCGGGTACCCGCTGGTCGACATCAAGGTCACCCTGCACGACGGCAAGGCCCACTCGGTCGACTCGTCCGACATGGCGTTCCAGGCCGCCGGGGCGCTGGCGCTCAAGGACGCGGCGGGCCAGGTGCCGATCCTGCTGCTGGAGCCGGTCGACGAGGTGGACGTCCTGATCGCCGACGAGTACGTGGGCCCGATCATGTCCGATCTGACCTCCCGGCGCGGCCGGGTACAGGGCTCCCAGGCGGTGCCCGGCGGCCGCACGATGATCAAGGCGGAGGTGCCGCAGCTGGAGATCATCCGCTACGCGATCGACCTGCGGTCGATGTCGCAGGGCACCGGCACCTTCAGCCGCGCGTTCCTGCGCTACGAGCCGCTCCCGTCGCACCTGGCCGACAAGGTCGCCGCCGAGTCCAAGGAGTCGTAGGGCGTTCCCAGGGTCCCGCCCGATCCCGCCGGGCGGGACCCTAGGCTTGCGCTGTGGATCTTCCTCCCCTCCGGCTGGGGCCCCGCGCGCGGCTCTGGCGCTCCCTCTCCGGCGCCGCCGTCGTCGGCGCGCTGTTCTACACCAGCGCGTACGGGAGCAACGACCATTTCCCGCTGGGGCCGATGACGCAGTTCGCCTTTTCGGTGCAGGACGACGGCGGCACGATCAGCTCGTTCTGGCTGGAGGCCGACACCGTGGACGGCAGGCACATCGAGCTGTCGCGGTCCGCGGTCGGGACGGGCATGAAGCGTGCCGAGATCGAAGGCCAGATGAGCCGGATCGTCCGCGATCCGTCCCTGTTGCAGGGAATCGCCGAGGGGCAGCACAGATTGCATCCGGGCGGGCCGAGGCTGGCCAGAATCTACGTCGTGCAGGAGATCAAGACGCTGAGGCAGGGCAAGGTCGTGTCGACAATGAGACAGAACCGCGTCGTCTGGGACGTGCGGTGACCGCGGCGGCGACACCGGAGGCGCCGCGTCCCGTCCAGGCGGCGGCGGACGCGCCCGGTCCGGCCCGGACCGTGTGGGGCCGCTGGTGGTTCGGGCCGGTGCCCCGCGCCCGGATCGCCTGGCTGCGGATCATCGGCTACGTGTTCCTCCCGTTCGACATGCTGCTGCTGACCGGCAGCTCGATGGCGCACGCGCGGCTGCCCGCCGACCTGTACCAGCCGGTCCTGCTCGGCCGGCTGCTGCATCTGCCGGCGCCCACGCCGTGGTCCATGTACACGCTGCTGGTCGTGACCGTCGCCGCCGGGCTCGTCGCGGCGACCGGCCGGGCGCTGCCGAGGGCGAGCGGCTACATCGCCGCCTGCGGGTACCTGTGGTGGGTCACCATCAGCATGTCCTACGGCAAGGTCGACCACGATCATCTGGCGCTCGTCGTGGCCCTGTTCGTCCTGCCGAGCGTGGGACGCGCGCGGATCGGCGACACCCGGGGCTGCGAGGCGTCGGCGTGGTCGGTGCGCTGCGTCCAGATCGGGGTGGTGGCGGCCTACTTCCTGTCCGCGTGGGCGAAGGTGCGCATCGGCGGGTTCCCGGCGTGGCCGAACGGCTCGACCGTGCAGTGGGCGCTGAGCCGGCGCGGGACCGGGCTCGGTCGCGAGCTCATCGGGTTCCCGCTGCTGCTGAAGGCCAGCCAGTGGATCATGTTCTCCGCCGAGGCGCTCTCGCCCGTGATGCTGTTCCTGCGCGGGCGGCCGCTGTACCTGCTGGTGCTGTTCTTCGCGGTCTTCCACGCCGTCACCTACGCGCTGATGACGATCCACTTCCTGCCGCACGCGATCTGGCTGGCGGCCTTCCTGCCGCTGGAGCGGCTCACCGGGCTGCTGCCCGGCCGGCCGGCGCGGGAGGAACCCGCCGCGGACCCGAGGTGACTCGGCCGCCGGCGCCGTTGGCACGGCCGCGGGCGCCAGTGGCTCAGCGGCGGGCGCCGGGACGCTCGGCGGCGGGGAGCATGCACGCCGCCGTCCCGCCCGGCATCCGGTGCCGGTTGTTCGCGATGAGCCGGTAGGCGGCGTGCGCGGCCCAGCTCACCGGCGCCACCCGCATGATCACCCCGAGCGCGCGCCAGGGACCGCCGGCCTCGGTGAGCAGCCGCCCGACGGCCTCCGCGCCGCCGCTGACGCGCCCGGCCCGGTCGATCCACAGCACCTCGTACTCCGCCCGCCCGGCGGTGGTGCCCAGCTCGTCGAGGTCGGCGAACTGGAAGGCGACGACCGTGGCCCGGACGGGGATGCGCCGTTCGAGGAACCGCACCGAGGACGTGCAGAAACCGCAGTCGCCGTCGTAGACCAGCACCGGCCGTTCCCGCCGGCTCATGTGGCGGGCCAGGCGTCGGCGAGCATCTGCCGGGTGTCGCGCAGCAGCTGCGGCAGCACCTTGGTGTGCCCGACGACCGGCATGAAGTTGGTGTCGCCGCCCCAGCGCGGGACGACGTGCTGGTGCAGGTGCGCCGCGATCCCGGCGCCGGCGACGAGGCCGAGGTTCATGCCGACGTTGAAGCCCTGTGCGCCGCTGCACTTGCGCAGCGCCGTGAGGGACCGCTGGGTGAACGTGGCCAGCTCCAGGTACTCCGGCCGGTCCAGGTCGGCGTAGTCGGCGACGTGCCGGTACGGGACGACCATCAGGTGCCCGGAGTTGTAGGGGTAGAGGTTCAGCACCGTGAACACCGACTCGCCGCGGGACACGACGAGGCCGTCCTCGTCGGACATGTCCGGGATCTCGCAGAAAGGGCAGCCTTCGCCGGAGTCCGCCCCCGTCGGCCGGCCCTCGCCCTTGATGTAGGCCATCCGGTGCGGGGTCCACAGCCGCTGGAAGTTGTCGGGCGTGCCCGCGCCGCCCCTCTCCTCCTCGAAGCGGGGCCTGCGCTCCTTCCCTGCCCCGGACGCGCCCTCGCGCCCCTGCTGCACCACGGACTCCTCCGGCTCTGCGCTCAAGGCGGCGGTCTCCTTTTGTTCACGGCCTGACCAGCAGCATAGAGAGAGACGCCTGCGGGGCTGTAGCCGGGATGCCACCGGGACGCGCCCGCGAACACCCCTTCCGTGACGTCTCGCGGGTGGCTCCGACACCATGGTCGTCCAACCGAACCGTGGGGAGCGATCATGACCGGGCTCGACAAGGGCCGTACCGGGAACGGCGAGCCGGGACCCGGGGCGGGTGGCGCGGACTCCGGGTCCATGCCGTTCTTCCCCGGTCCGGCCGGCCACCAGGGCACGGTGCCACCGCCGGGAACGCCGCTTCCGGCGCCGCCCGCCGCCCCCGCGGGACCGTCCGCTCCGGCGAAGCGGCCGGGCGCCGGGCCGCCGCCGGGTGCCGCCACGGCGGTGCAGGCGAACGCGCTGCCGATGACGCTGCAGGGCTCGGCGTCCGACGTCACCACGGCTGTGGAGGGGCGCATCACGATCGAGGACGAGGTCATCGAGAAGATCGCCGCGCTGGCCGCGCTCGAGGTGACCGGGGTCGCCGCCCTCGTCGCGCGACCCGATCCGGCGGTCCCCGGACAGGCCCCGGGACCGGCCGCCGGACGGGCCGGGACGGGCGTGCGCGTCGTCCTGGACGAAGACGAGGTGACGCTCGACCTCGTCATCGCGGTCGAGTACGGCAGCGTGGTCAAGGACGTGGCCAAGGTCGTGAAGAACAACGTGGCGCGGGTGGCGGGCGTGATGCTCGGGGCGCGGGTCGCGGCGGTCAACGTGTCCGTCGGAGACGTCCGCATGCCCGCCGGGTCGCACCGGTGACCGCTCGCCGGGCGGTCCTCGTCACGCCGCGGCGCGGGCGTAGCACGTCTGCATGGACACCCCGACGGAGACCGTGGTGACCTTGACGCGCTCGACGAGCTGCGGTGAGACGCCCTTGAAGCGGAACGTGTGCGGCCTGCCGCCCGTGACGGTGGTCTGCTGCGACTCCGGTGACCGCCCGCGCAGGGACAGCTCCGCCCGGATCGCCCCGCTGGAGGCCACGGTGATCACGACGTCCACGCCGGTGCGCGTGGCGCGGTAGTACGCCGTGCCCTCCGGGCACCACGTGAGACCGCCGTCGCCGCCCTGGCGGGGGATCTGCGGCCCGCCGGCCCCGCCGCCGGCGGGGTCCGGCCGGCCGCTCCCGGTCTGCTGCGGCGCGGGGCCGGTGGGGGCCGAGGGGAGGCCGGGACCTCCCGGGACGCCGGCCTGCCCGCCGGGCGACGTGGGCGACGGGCTCGCCGAACCCTGGGCGCCCGCGGTGCCGCCGCTCGTCCCGTCGTCCAGCAGCGGCACGAGCAGCACCACGATGGCGGCCGCCACCAGCAGCGTGGTGCCGGCGTAGCCGGCGGCCCGGGCCAAGGTCGACCGGGTCCGCCGCGACGGCCTCCTGGACTTCATCTCCGCCATCTCCCCGGTCGCACGTGCGCGATGAGGCTACCAACTCCGGGCGGCGCCCACTCCCCGTCCCGGCGCCCGAGCCCGGCGGCCGAGCCCGGCGGCCGGGCGGCGCCGAGCCCGCGGGCGCCCACCGGACCGGCGAGCGGCCGGGACGGAGAGCGAGGCCGGGGGCGGCCGGCCGCCTGCTCAGATCTGGACGCGGGCCTCGACGGCCTTGACGATCTCGTCGACCGCCTCGGTGATCGGGACCCCGTTCCTCTGCTCGCCGTTGCGGTACCGGAACGACACCGCGTCCTTGGCGACGTCGTCGTCGCCCGCGAGCAGCATGTACGGGATCTTCTGCTTCTGCGCGTTGCGGATCTTCTTCTGCATGCGGTCGGAGGAGGTGTCGACCTCGACGCGGACGCCGCGCTCGCGCAGCCGCGCCGCGACCTTGTCCAGGTGCGGGACGTGGGCGTCGCCGATCGGGATGCCGACGGCCTGCACCGGCGCCAGCCACGGCGGCATCGCGCCCGCGTAGTGCTCCAGCAGCACGCCGAAGAACCGCTCGATCGACCCGAACAGCGCCCGGTGCAGCATCATGGGCCGCTGCCGGGTGCCGTCCGCCGCCTGGTACTCCAGGCCGAACCGCTCGGGCTGGTTCGGGTCGACCTGGATGGTGGACAGCTGCCAGGTGCGGCCGATCGCGTCCTTGGCCTGCACGGAGATCTTGGGGCCGTAGAAGGCGGCGCCGCCCGGATCGGGGACGAGGTCGAGCCCGGTGGACTCCGCCGCCCCGCGCAGGGCCGCGGTGGCCTTCTCCCACATGTCGTTCGGGCCGATGAACTTGTCGGAGTCGTCGCGGGTGGACAGCTCCAGGTAGAACTCGTTCAGCCCGTAGTCGCGCAGCAGGCCGAGGACGAAGTCGAGGAGCCGCTTGATCTCCTCGCCCATCTGCTCCTCGGTGCAGTAGATGTGCGCGTCGTCCTGGGTCATGCCGCGGACGCGGGTGAGGCCGTGCACCACCCCCGACTTCTCGAACCGGTACACCGACCCGAACTCGAACAGCCGCAGCGGCAGCTCCCGGTAGGACCGCCCGCGCGCCCGGAAGATCAGGTTGTGCATCGGGCAGTTCATCGGCTTGAGGTAGTAGTCGCCCCCGTCGACCTCCATGGGCGGGAACATGTCGTCCCTGTACCAGCCGAGGTGCCCGGAGGTGTCGAACAGGTGGCCCTTGGTGATGTGGGGGGTGTTGACGAACTCGTACCCCTCCTCCTCGTGCCGGCGGCGCGAGTAGTCCTCCATCACCTTGCGGACGACGCCGCCCTTCGGGTGGAAGACGGCGAGGCCGCTGCCGATCTCGCTCGGGAACGAGAACAGGTCGAGTTCGGCGCCGAGCCTGCGGTGGTCGCGCTTCTCGGCCTCCTCGAGGAACCTCAGGTACTCGTCCTGCTTGTCCCTGGACTCCCAGGCGGTGCCGTAGATCCGCTGGAGCTGCGGGTTCCTCTCGCTGCCGCGCCAGTACGCGCCGCCGGAGCGCATCAGCTTGAACGCGGGGATGACGCGGGTGGACGGCAGGTGCGGGCCGCGGCACAGGTCCTTCCAGCGCAGCTCTCCGGACTTGGCGTCGAGGTTGTCGTAGATGGTCAGCTCGCCGCCGCCGACCTCGACGTCCGCGCCGTCGGCGGCGTCCTCGACGGGGCCGGAGCCCTTGAGGCCGATCAGCTCCAGCTTGTACGGCTCGGCGGCGAGCTCGGCGCGCGCGTCCTCGTCGGAGACGGGACGGCGGGAGAACCGCTGCCCCTGCTTGACGATCTCGCGCATCCGCTTCTCGATGCGCTTCAGGTCGTCGGGGGTGAACGGCTCGGCGACGTCGAAGTCGTAGTAGAAGCCGTTCTCCACCGG
The DNA here is from genome assembly GCF_052245875.1 of Actinomadura sp. 3N407. Taxonomy (NCBI): domain Bacteria; kingdom Bacillati; phylum Actinomycetota; class Actinomycetes; order Streptosporangiales; family Thermomonosporaceae; genus Actinomadura; species Actinomadura sp. 3N407. The sequence goes on along the minus strand of NZ_JBQQBP010000021.1, from coordinate 60,326 downwards.
TGGGCCGATGCCCAGCTTCGCCTCGGGGAACAGCTCCTGCACGGCCTGCGCCATCACGTGCGCGGCGGAATGCCGCATGATCGCCCGGCCGTCGGCGGAGCCGATCTCGACCGGCTCGACCGCGTCCCCGTCGCGCAGCCCGCCGGCGAGGTCGCGCAGCTCGCCGTTCACCCGGGCGGCGATCACGGTGCGGCCGTCGGCGTCCAGTGCCTGGCCCGCGGTGGTGCCCGCCGGCACCGCCCGCTCGCTCCCGTCGAGGGTGATGCGCAGCTCAGACACGGTGGACACGGGTACTCCTCGCGATGGTGGGTCGGGGTCAGCGGGTTCTGATGCTATCGACTCGGGGTGCCGCCCGGACGCATCCGGCTCCATCGGCCGCTCCTCTCGTGGTGGAGGGCCCGGGAGGTCCCGGAGGGCCGCCCCGAAAAAGCGGCAGGGCCCCGGGATCGCTCCCGGGGCCCTGCCGCGTGCAATGTCAGGACATGCCGCAGTCTCGCCGGGAGTGACCCGGCGTCGTCGTCTCGAATACCTGCGGCATGGTCCCACTGTATCCGACGGATCCGGGCCCCGCAGGGGGTTATGCGCGGGCTCTGGGGGAGGCGAGCTCGTCCATGTCCTCCAGTTCGCGTCCCTTGGTCTCGGGGACGGCGCGGTACACGAACACGAACGCCAGGACGGCGAACAGCGTGTACAGGCTGTAGGCCAGGCCGAGGGAGACACCGGAGATCGTGGGGAACGTCGTGGTGATGACCCAGTTGGCGAGCCACTGCGCGGCGGCGGCGACGGCGAGGGCGGAGGCCCGGATGAAGTTGTTGAACATCTCGCCGAGCATCACCCACACCACCGGGCCCCATGTGGCGGCGAACGAGGCGACGAACGTGTTGGCGGCCACGAGCGCGATCGAGCCGGTGACGGCGCCGAGGTCCGGCTCGCCGTTCACCACGGGGGCGGAGGTGAAGCAGACGGTGAGGGTCGCGAGGGAGACCGCCATGCCCGCCGCGCCGCCGAACAGCAGCCGGCGCCGCCCGATCCGGTCGATGAGGGCGATGGCGACCAGCGTGAACACGACGTTGACGAGCGAGTTGATCACCGAGGTGAACATCGCGTCGCTCTCGGAGAACCCGACCGCCTGCCAGAGCGAGGTCGAGTAGTAGAAGATCACGTTGATGCCGACGAACTGCTGGAACACCGACAGCAGGATGCCGACCCACACGATCGGCAGCAGGCCGAGCCGGGGGCCGCGCAGGTCGCGCAGGCGGACCGGCCGGTCCTCGGCGAGCGAGCGGGAGATGTCGTCGATCTTGGCGTCCACCTCGGCGGGGGCCATGAGCCGCTTGAGCACGTCCCGGGCTTCGTCCGTCCGGTGCCTCTTCACCAGGTAGCGGGGCGACTCGGGGATGATCAGGGCGATCACCCCGTACAGCACGGCGGGCAGGAGCTCGCTGGCGAACATCCACCGCCAGGCGGTCCCGCCCAGGGGGAACGTCCCGGACGCCCCGCCCTCGGACACGCGGGCGATGACGTAGTCGACGACGAGGGCCGTGAAGATGCCGAGGACGATCGCCATCTGCTGGAGCGAGCCGAGCCGGCCGCGCAGCCGGGCGGGCGCGATCTCGGCGATGTAGGCGGGCGCGATCACCGACGCGGCGCCGATGGCCAGGCCGCCGACCAGCCGCCAGACGATCAGATCGACCGCGCCGAAGGCCAGTGCCGAGCCGATCGCGCTGGTCACGAACAGCGCCGACACGACCAGCATCACCCGCACCCGGCCGATCCTGTCGCCGAGGGGGCCCGCGAACCAGGCCCCGGCGGCGCAGCCGAGCAGCGCCGACGAGACGACGAAGCCGACGACGAAGGAGCTGAGGCCGAAATCCGCCTCGATCGCGTCGACCGCCCCGTTGATCACCGAGGAGTCGAAGCCGAACAGGAATCCGCCGACGGCGGCGGCGGTCGCGAGGAACAGGGCGATGACCGCCGGGTTGGCGGGCCCGTCCCGCCGGCTGCCTGGGGGTGGCGCACCGCCGCCGGATGTCGTCATGAAGCACGATCTTCCCGAGAGGGAAGACCCTATGCGGGCCTCCGCCGTCGGTCAGTCGCGTATCGCGACTCCGATGATGTGCGGCGAGGCCGGGTTGGCTCCGGACGCCGGGAACTCGAAGCGCCGCTCGTCCCGCACGGTGAACCCGGAGCCGGGGATCCACTCGTCGGTCGGGCGGGACACGTGGCATCCGGCGGCGAGGAACGGCCACACCACGTCGGCGCAGCGCTGGAACCGCACCTTCCCCGGGGTGCGCCCCCGGACGTGCTCGTAGTAGCGGAACTCGCCGCCGGGCCTGAGGACCCGCCTCACCTCGGCCAGCGCACGGACGGGGTCGCGCACCGAGCACAGCACGAGCGACGCCACCGCCACGTCGAAGGAGGCGTCGTCGAGGTCGAGGTCCTCGGCGACGCCGGGCCGCACCGTGACGGGGACGGGCGCGCGGGCGGCGACGCGGCCCGCCTCGGCGCGCAGCCGCGGCTCCGGTTCGACGGCGACGACCTCGGTGACCTCCGGCGGGTAGTGCGCGAAGTTGGCCCCGTGCCCGGCGCCCACCTCCAGCACGCGGCCGGACGTCCCGGCGAGCAGCTCGGCGCGGTGCGCGTCGCCGCCCGCCCTGGCGGAGGCGGCGTCCAGCCGCGGATAGAGCCGGGCGAAGATCGGATGGCTCAGGTCGGTCATCCCCGCATCCTCCGTCGCCCCGCCGATCACCGCAAGATCGCCGGGTGCCGGGAGCGCGGCCCCGCGGGCGCGCCGCGACCGGGACCCCGGGCCGCGGAGGGCCGCGGAAAGCGCTGCTCAGACCTGATACCAAGGGGCCGGTTCACATCTCCCCCGCCGGGATCAGGCCTTCCCGGCCCCCGGCGTTTTAGGCTTCGGTCAAATGAACGAACACGACCGCTTCGCGCCCGGGGGCCGTCCCCGGCTGCTCGCCGGGGTCCGCTCCGCGCTCATGCCGGGCGGGGACGACCCGGCCGTCACGCTGCTGCCCGGACGGTTGGCGCTGCGCCTGCCGATCCTGGCGGTCATGCTCGCGATGACGATCGGCTTCACGGCCGGGTCGATCGCGATCGCCATCGTGCAGTACGACGTCCGCGCCGGGCTCGCCTGGCCGCTCGGGGTGCTGCAGGCGACGCCGCTCATCTTCGCGGCGCGCTGGCCCCTCGCCGCGTGGCGGGTCGCCGCGGCCGGTCTGCTTCTGACGGTCTTCGTCCGGCACGGGGACGGCTTCATGCCGTGGCCGGTCACGGCGATCCTGGCGCTGATCGTCATCCTGTTCTTCACCGGGGTCGGCGCCGACCGGCAGACCACCCTCGGCGTCGGCGCGGTCACCATCGCGGCGGTGCTGACGCCCGCCGTGGTGCTCGGCATGCCCGGCTGGTTCGGCATGATCCTGGCCGGGGTCGCGGCGATCGCGCTGACGTTCGGCGACGCGGTCGGCGGGCGGCACTCGGCCGTGGAGGAGCTGCGCCGGCGCGAGGAGCAGCACCGGCAGGACCTCGCCCGGCAGGCGGTGCTGGAGGAACGCGCCCGCATCGCCCGCGAGCTGCACGACGTGGTGGCGCACCACATGTCGGTGATCGCGATGCAGGCGGAGGCCGCCCCCTACCGGATCCCGGACCTGCCGGACGCGGCCCGGCAGACGTTCGGGGTGGTGCGGGACGCGGCGCGCGAGGCGCTCACCGAGACGCGCCGGGTCGTCGGCCTGCTGCGCTCGGAGAACGACGACGCCGAGCGCTCGCCCCAGCCCGGTCTCGACCGGCTGGACGACCTGGTCGGCGCGGCCCGCCGTTCCGGGCTGTCGGTCGCGAGCGTCGTCGTCGGGATGCCGCGGCCGCTGGACGCGGGCGTCGACCTGTCGGCGTACCGGATCGTCCAGGAGTCGCTGAGCAACGCGTCGCGGTACGCGCCGGGCTCCCAGGTCCACATCGAGATCAGGTACGGCCCCGGGTCGCTGGCGGTGTCGGTCACCGACGACGGCGCCCGCAGCACGCCGGAGGAGTCGCACGGCGGCGGGCACGGGCTCGTCGGGATGCGCGAGCGGGTGACGATGCTCGGCGGCGGCCTGACCGCGGGTCCGCGGGACGGCGCCGGCTGGTCGGTCGCCGCGGAGTTGCCCTACGGGGATCCGGACTGATCTTCGATGCCCGTAAGGTTGGCTCGTGACGATTCGGGTGCTCATCGCCGACGACCAGGTCATGATCCGCGACGGGCTCGCGGCGCTGCTGTCCTCCGATCCCGGGATCGAGGTGATCGGGCAGGCGGGCAACGGCCGTGAGGCGGTGGAGATGGCCCGCCGGCTCGATCCGGACGTGATCGTGATGGACATCCGGATGCCGGAGATGGACGGTCTCGCCGCCACCGCCGAGGTGATCGGGGACCCGGATCCGGACGCCGACCCCGCCGGGGCGCGCCCCAAGGTGCTCGTCCTCACCACGTTCGACCTGGACGAGTACGTCTACGAGGCGCTCGGCGCGGGGGCCAGCGGGTTCCTGCTGAAGGACGCGTCGGCGGCCGACCTGGTGAACGGCGTGCGGGTGGTGGCGGCCGGCGACGCGCTGCTCGCCCCGTCCATCACCCGCCGGCTGATCGGCGACTTCGCGCGCCGGCGCCGCCACCAGCGGCCGAGCCCGAAGGCGACCGCGGGCCTGACCCCGCGCGAGCTGGACGTGCTGCGGCAGATCGCGCGGGGCCTGTCCAACGCCGAGATCGCCGCGGAGCTGGTGCTGGCCGAGCAGACGGTCAAGACGCATGTCGGGCATGTGCTGACCAAGCTCGGGCTGCGCGACCGCACCCAGGCCGTCGTCTACGCCTACGAGAACGGCCTCGTCGGCTGATCGGGACGCGGCTCAGCGCGACGGGTCGAGGACGAGCTTGCCGGTGGTGCGGCGCGCCCGCAGGTCCTCATGGGCCCGCCTGACGTCGGCGAGCCCGTACTCGCCGCCGCCGATCACGCGGAGCCGCCCGTCCGCGGCGAGGCCGAACAGCTCGCCGAGGGCGGCGCCCATCACGTCGCCGGGAAGCTGGAAGACGTGCGCGAGCCACATGCCCGCGATCGTGGTGGAGTGCGCCATCAGCGTGGCGGGACGGACGGGCGAGGGCTCCTTCCGCGACGCCATGCCGTAGAAGGCGAGGCGCCCGAACGGGGCGAGGGCGCGCAGGCTCTGGTCGGTGACCGTCCCGCCCGTCATCTCCAGGACGGTGTCCACGCGCCTGCCGCCGTTGGCGTCGATGAGCGCGTCCTTGAGGTCGGGCTCGCCGGCGTCGACGGCGACGTCGGCGCCGAGTTCGAGGGCGAGGTCGCGCTTGTCCTGCGACGAGGCGGTGGCGATGACCCGTCCGGCGCCCCACGCCTTGGCGAGCTGCACGGCGAGGGTCCCGACACCGCCGGCGGCGGCGTGCACGACGACGGACTCGCCCGGCGCGAGATGGACGCTGCGGCGCAGCAGCAGCCACGCCGACGCGCCCTGGACGATCATGCCGAGGGCGGTGACGTCGTCGATGTCGTCCGGGACGTCCCACGCGAGCGCCTCCGGCGCGGCGGCCCTTTCGGCGTAGCCGCCGGTGCCGACGAGCGCGACGACGCGGCGGCCGTCCGCGGTGGTCCCGACGACCTCGCCGCCCGGCACCATCGGCAGCGTGGACTCCGACAGGTAGCTGTTCTCTGCCTGGTGCGTGTCGGCGTAGTTGATCCCGGCCCGCGACACGTCGATGAGCAGGTGTCCCGGCCCGGCCTCCGGGTCGGGCAGCTCGGTGACGTTCAGCACCTCGGGCCCGCCGAACTCGGTGATCTGGATCGCGCGCATGTCTCTCCTGTCGTGTCTCGGCGTCTCGTGAGTCGGGCGGGCGCTCAGCGGGGGCCGGGGACGCCGCGGAACTTGAACGGCTCGGACGGGCGGCCCGGCACCACGTACCAGGCGTCGCCGGTGCCGCCGGCTCCGAGGACGCGCATGAACGCCTCGACGACGTCGTCCACCTCCAGGATCGGGAAGCCGGTGTCCTGGAGGTGGCCCTTCATCGGGGCGAGGATGTCGGTGTCGGCGAACGAGGGGCACAGGGCGTTCACCCGGATGCCCTCCTCCGCGAACGTGGGGCCGAGGGCGCGGACGAGACCGACCACGGCCGCCTTGTTGGCGCCGTAGACGGGGTCGAACGGCGTGGCGGTGAGCGCGGCCATGCTGGCGGTGGCGACGATGTCGCCGCCGCCGCGGGCGCGGATCGCGGGCAGCGCGGCGTGCACGCCGAACACGACGCCGTCGAGGTTGATGCCCATGGCCCGCCGGTACGCGGCGAGGTCGAAGTCGTCGCCCATGCCGCCGCCACCGGCGACGCCTGCGTTGAGGAACGCGACGTCCAGGCCGCCGAAGCGGTCCACTGCGGTCGCGACGGCGGCCTCGCTGTCGGCGGGCTCGCTCACGTCGCAGCGGACGAAGGCGCCGTCCAGCTCCTTCGCGAGCGCGGTGCCGGCGTCCACGTCGACGTCGGCGAGGACGACCCGGGCGCCGCCGCCGGCCAGCCGGCGCGCCACCGCCGCCCCGATGCCGTTGGATCCGCCCGTGATCAGCGCGACCTTGCCGGTTCCGTCGAAGGCCGTGTCCGAGGCTGGCATGGGACTCCCCTCACGAAGTAACTGACTCGTCAGTTACTCTAACGGAATGGACTTCGGTTTGAGCGAGCGGGCCCAGGAGTACCTCGGCCGCCTCCAGGAATTCATGGACTCCCACGTCTACCCGGCGGAGCCGGTCTACGCGGCCCAGCGGGCGGAACTGCGCGCGGCCGACCGCGAGCACCACGTCCCGCAGATCGTGGAGGACCTCAAGGCCGAGGCCCGCAAGCGCGGCCTCTGGAACCTCTTCCTACCCGACAGCGAGGACCCCGCACACGGCCTGTCCGTCACCGACTACGCCTCCCTCGCCGAGATCACGGGCCGCTCCCTCGCGCTCGCGCCCGAGGCCACCAACTGCGCGGCGCCCGACACCGGCAACATGGAGGTCCTGCACCTGTTCGGGACGCCCGAGCAGAAGGACGCGTGGCTGACCCCGCTGCTGAACGGGGAGATCCGCAGCGCGTTCGCCATGACGGAGCCGGACGTGGCGAGCTCCGACGCCCGCAACATCTCCACCCGCATCGAGCGCGACGGCGACCACTACGTCATCAACGGCCGCAAGTGGTGGATCACCGGCACCGCCGACCCGCGCTGCAAGATCATGATCCTGATGGGCAAGACCGACCCGGACGGCCACCCGTACCGCCAGCAGTCGATGGTGCTGGTGCCGTTCGACACGCCCGGCGTGGAGGTCGTCCGCCCGCTGCCCGTGTTCGGCTACCAGGACCAGCACGGCCACTGCGAGATCACGTTCACCGACGTGCGCGTTCCTGTGGAGAACCTCGTCGGCGAGGAGGGCGGCGGCTTCGCCATCGCGCAGGCCCGCCTCGGCCCCGGCCGCATCCACCACTGCATGCGCGCGATCGGCGCGGCGGAGCGGGCGCTGGAGATGATGTGCGAACGCGCCCTGTCCCGGGAGGCGTTCGGCGGGCCGCTGGCCAGGCAGGGCGTCGTCCGCCAGCAGATCGCCGAGTCGCGGATGGCGATCGAGCAGGCCCGGCTGCTCACGCTCAAGACCGCCTGGCTGATCGACAAGCACGGCGTCCAGGCCGCCAGGTCCGAGGTCGCCTCGATCAAGGTGATCGCGCCGCGGGTCGCGCTGGACGTCGTCGACAAGGCGATCCAGATGCACGGCGGCGCCGGCGTCAGCGACGACACCCCGCTCGCCGCCATGTGGGCGGGCCTGCGCACCCTGCGGCTCGCCGACGGCCCGGACGAGGTCCACGTCCGTTCCGTCGCCCGCGCCGAGCTGGGCAAGTACACCACCGCATGACCGACGGCACGGGGGCGCGGGCGCCGGGCGTGCGGCGGCGGATGCCGTACGCCCGGCGGCGCGAGCAGCTGCTGCAGGTGGCGCTGGAGGAGTTCGGCCGCCGCGGCTACCACCTGACCCAGATGGAGCACGTGGCCGCGGCGGCGCAGGTGTCCAAGGCGCTGCTGTACCAGCACTTCACCTCGAAGGAGGAGCTGTTCGCGGAGGTGACCGAGACGATCGTCGCCGAGCTGACCGCCCGGCTGAACGCGTCCGTGCTCGCCGCGCACGGCTCGGCGGACGGCATCCGGGCCATGATCCGGGTCCTGTTCGACTACGCCACCGCCGAGCCGGACGCGTGGGCGCTGGTGATACGGCATCTCGACAAGCCCGACGACGTCGGGCTGGAGCTGCGCGAGCTCCGCGACCGCCTCGGGGGCGCGTTCGCCGACCTGCTTCTGTACCGCCGCCGCGCCGACCCGGCGCTGTCCCCGGCCGCGCTGGAGGTGAACGAGCGGCGCGCGCGGCTGCTCGTCCCCCTCATGTACGGGTCGATGCTGTCGATGGTGTCGTGGTGGCTGGAGCACCCCGACACGCCGCGCGAGCGCGCCGAGCAGATGGCCATGGAGTTCATCTGGCTCGGCCTCGACCGGCTGCGGACGGGCGAGCGGCTCCCCCGCGACTAGAGCGGGACCGCGGAGTTCCGGAACGGGAAGGCGCAAGCCGGGGAAAGCGAAAGGCCGGGGACGGTGAACGTCCCCGGCCCGAAGCGCGTGTCAGACCACGCCGGTGCAGGTTAGAGCGGCGAGACGCCCTCGGCCTGCGGGCCCTTCTGGCCCTGGGTGATCTCGAACGAGACGCGCTGGTTCTCGTCCAGGCTGCGGTAGCCGTTGGTGGCGATCGCCGAGTAGTGGACGAACACGTCCGGGCCGCCGCCGTCGGGCGCGATGAACCCGAAGCCCTTCTCGGAGTTGAACCACTTCACGGTGCCTTCGGCCATGGTCTTTCCCTTCGGGTGAAACTCACCGGCCCGCCGGGCGGCGGACCGGGCTGCAAGCGGACTCATCTCACGTCCGCCGGTCACCCGGAGAAAACGCTTCGAGACTGCCTGGTGCCCGGCCGGCCTGACCGGGCGCCATCGTGCAACGCCCCCGAACCTACCCGATGCCGGGCCGCCCCATGCACCGACACTCCTAAAGAAGATCTTCGATGGCTTCGGCGGCGCGGTGGCAGTCGTGGTAGGTGCAGTAGAGCGGGACGGGCGCGAGCCGGATGACGTCGGGCTCGCGGGCGTCGGCGACCACGCCGTGCGTCTCGGCGAGCCGCCGGACCAGCCCGCCCGCGTCGTCCACCCGCAGCGACAGCTGGGCGCCGCGCGCCGCCGGGTCCGCCGGGGTGATGATCGGGGCGCCGGTCTCCGCGAGCCGGGACGCCAGGTAGCCGGTGAGCCGCTCGCTCTTGGCGCGCAGGGCGTCCATCCCGACCCGGTCGAAGATTTCCAGGGAGGCCAGGACCGGGGCGAGGGCCAGGATGGGCGGGTTGGACAGCTGCCACGCGTCGGCGGAGGCGGGCGGGGCGATGTCGGGCTCCATCCGGAACCGGACGGCCGGGTCGGTGCCCCACCAGCCCGACAGTCTCGGCACCGACGCGTCCCGGACGTGCCGCTCGTGGACGAAGCATCCGGCGACCGCGCCGGGACCGCTGTTCATGTACTTGTAGGTGCACCAGGCGGCGAAGTCGACGTCCCAGTCGTGCAGGCGCAGCGGAACGTTCCCGGCGGCGTGCGCGAGGTCCCAGCCGACGACCGCCCCGGCGGCGCGGCCCGCCTTGGTGATCGCGGCCATGTCCATCAGCTGGCCGGTCAGGTAGTTGACGCCCCCGAGCATGAGGAGCGCGACCGTGCCGCCGTCGCGTTCGAGGAAGGCGAGGACGTCCTCGGTGCGCAGGTTGTCCTCGCCGGGGCGGGGCCTGAGCCGCACCACCGTCCCGGCCGGGTCGAGCCCGTGGTGGACGGCCTGGCTGGCGACGGCGTAGGAGTCGGACGGGAACGCCGAGTCCTCGATGACGATGCGGGTGCGCGTCCCGGCGGGCCGGTAGAAGCTCGCCATCATCAGGTGCAGGTTGACCGTCAGCGAGTTCATCGCGACGACCTCGTGCGGCAGCGCGCCGACGAGGCGGGCCGCGGGCTCGCGCAGCAGCTCGTGGTAGTCCACCCAGGGTCGGCGGCCCTCCGTGTGGGCCTCCACGGCGAGCCGCGCCCAGTCGTCCAGTTCCTCGCGGAGGCGTCCGGCCACGCTCTTCGGCTGGAGCCCGAGGGAGTTGCCGGCGAAGTACGCCGCCTCCTCGAACGTCCCGCCCGGGGCGGGCGGGACGAGGAACTCGCCGCGCAGCGTCGGCAGCGGATCGTTCTCGTCGAGCCGCCGCGCCTCGTCTCCGGCCCTCACGGCGTCCTTGCTCATGGCGTCGTCCCGGCGACGGCCGGGCCCGCCGGTGCCTGCGCCGGGACCTGGGCCCGGGCGAAGAAGGACCGCGCGTTGCCGCCGAGCAGCAGGGCGCGCTCGGCGGCGTCCAGCCCGGGGCACGCCCGGATCGTCGCGCCCGGCTCCTCCTCGCCCAGCGGAAACGGGTAATCGGTGCCGAGCATCACCCGCGCCGCGCCCATCACGTCGACGAGCAGCCGCAGCGCGCGCGGGTCGAACACGGCGGAGTCGACGTGGAACCGGTCGACGTACTCCGACGGCGGGCGCGGCGAGTCGGCGCGGACGATGTCGCGCCGGTGCCAGGCGTTGTCGGCCCGCCCGAGCAGGAACGCGAAGCTTCCGCCGCCGTGGCAGAAGCACAGCCGCAGCGACGCCGGGATCCGCTCGAACGCCCCGGACAGCATCAGCCCGAGGATGCTCAGCTGCGTCTCGGCGGGCATCCCGGACAGCCACGGCAGCATGTGGCCGCGCATCCGGCCCGCGCCCAGCATGTCCCACGGGTGCGCCAGGACCGGCAGCCCCAGCCGGGCGCAGTGCGCGAGGAACGCGGTGATCCCGTCGTCGTCGAGGTTGCGGTCGCCGACATGGTTGCCGATGTGCACGCCGCGGTGCCCGGCCGCCGCCGCCCGCGTCGCGACCTCGCAGGCGAGCGCCGGGTCCTGCAGCGGCACCTGGCACAGCGGCAGCAGCCGGTCCGGCGCGTCCGCGCAGAACGCGAGGATGCGATCGTTCACCAGGTCGCACCAGTCGGCGGCGCGGGACGGCTCGGCCGCGTACCCGAACATCAGCGGGGTGGACGACACCGCCTGGGCGTCGACGCCGGCGGCGTCCATGTCGGCGAGCCGCCGGGCGGGCTCCCACAGCGCCTCCCCGACCGGCCGGTACTCCTCGTCCCCGCACATCATCGCGCCGGTGCCGCCGCCGTCGACGCGCAGCCACGGCTCCGCCGCGTCGGCGAGCACGCGGCCCTCGGCGCGGGTCAGGCGAGGGAACACGTGGGCGTGGACGTCGATGACGGTCACGGGGCCTCCATCGGGCACGGGTTCGTCAGACACGGGGGGCCGTGGTCGGGGTCATGGTCTGGGGCCACTGCTTGCCCGGGTGGACGGCGCCGCAGTTCGGGCACTTGCGGTCGCTGTCGTAGAAGCCCTGGAACGCGGGGGGCAGGTCGTCCACGATCGAGCGGACCTGCAGTTCGGCGCGGCGGACGAGGTGGTGGCACTCGGTGCAGTACCACTCGAACGCCTCCCTCAGCCCCTCCGGCCTCGGGATCTCCACGACGAGCCCGATCGACCCGGCCTCCGGCCGCTGCGGCGAGTGCCGCACGTGCGGCGGCAGCAGGAAGACGTCGCCCTCGTTGATCTGCAGGTCGGTCGGCGGGCTGCCCTCCTCCTCCATGACGCGCAGCACCATGTTGCCTCTGAGCTGGTAGAAGAACTCCTCGGTGGGGTCGTCGTGGAAGTCGGTCCGCTGGTTGGGGCCGCCGACCACCATGATGATCAGGCCGGCCTCCTCGAACACCTGGACGTTGCCGACCGGCGGTTTGAGCAGGTCACGGTGCTCGTCGATCCAGGACTCGAAGTTGAACGGCGTTCCGAACGACAGCTGGGGCAGGGTCATGCTCCGGCCTCCTCACGGGCTGTGCGCTTGTCGGGTGTGCGGTTCACGGGGATGTGCGCCACGCACGAGATCTCGATGAGCAGGTGCGGATGCGGGAGCTGGTGGACGGCGACGGTGGTGCGGGCCGGGCCGGTCTCGTCGAAGTACTCTCCGTAGACCTCGTTGTACCCGCCGAAGTCGTTCATGCTCACCAGGTACGTGGTGACGTTGACGATGTCGGCCAGCCCTCCCCCGGCCGCGCCGAGGAGGTCGCCGATGTTGTCGATGACGGCGCGGGTCTGCGCCCGGATGTCGAGGTCGGTGACGCCCATCGCGTCGGCGCTCGCCCCGGCGAACGTCCCGTCGGGGCGGCGCGAGCTCGTCCCCGACACGAACACGAGGTCGCCGGCCCGCTTGACGTGCGGGAACCGTCCGCGCGGCGCGGCCTTGCCCTCGACGAGGATCGCGTCGCCCATCATGTCGTCACCTCCACTCCGCCGAGCCCGGCTCCGGTGACGCGGACGTGCGCGTCCTTCGGGAGCGGCACGGCCGCCGTCGCCGCGCCCGCAAGGACGATCCAGCCGGGTTCGAGCTTCATGCCCGCGCCGAGCGCGAGCCGCGCCGCCGCCCGCAGCGACCGCGCCGGGTCCCCCAGGATCGCGGCGGACGAGCCCGTCTGCACCGGACGCCCGTCGATCTCCAGCAGCAGTCCCACGTTCGACACGTCGCGGGGCGCGTGCCAGGCCCCGAACCCGAACCGCGCCGCCGACGCGTTGTCGGCGATCACGTCCGGGAGCGTGAACTCGAAGCCGGCGTACCGCGAGTCGAGGACCTCGAACCCGACCGCGACGCCGGCGACGGCCGACTCGGCCTCCGCGGCCGACCGGACCTGCCGCCCGATCAGGTAGGCGATCTCCGGCTCGATCCGCGGATGGACGAGCCGCGAGACGTCCACGGACGACTCGGCGAGCATCCCGTCGGTGAGCAGGCCCCAGATGACGTCGTCCACGCCCATCTGCACCATCTTGGCCCGGCTGGTGAAACCCATCTTCACCCCGGCGAGCCGCTCGCCCCTCCGGCGCCGCCGCTCGATCCCGGCGCGCTGCACCGCGTACGCCGTCGCCACGTCGAGGGGCGTCGCGTCGGTCAGCTTCGGAATGGCCCGGACGTCCCGGGCGGCATCGTCCAGCATCGTCGCGAGCCCGTTCACGTCCACCATCACGCCTCCTCCTTGCCGAACGCGACGCGGACATCGCCCAGGCCATCGATGCGGGCCTCGAACACGTCGCCCGGGACGGCCGGGACCACCGGGCCGAGCGCACCGGTCAGCACGGTGTCCCCCGCCCGCAGCGGACGCCCGACGCGGGCGAGCGTGTCGGCGAGCCACAGCGCCGCGTTCAGCGGATGCCCGAGGCAGGCCGCGCCGTTGCCGGTGGAGACCTGCTCCCCGCGCCGCTCCATGACCATCCCGCAGAGGCGCAGGTCCACGTTTTCGAGGAGGACGGGGCGGTTGCCCAGCGCGTACATGCCGGACGAGGCGTTGTCGGCGACGGTGTCGGCGAGCGTGATGTCCCAGTCGCGGACCCGGCTGCCGACGACCTCGATGGCGGGCAGCGCGAACGCCGTCGCGCGGATCACGTCGGCGACGGTGTGCCGCTCGTGGGTCAGGTCGTGCTCCAGCACGAGCGCGACCTCGGCCTCGGCGCGCGGCTGCAGCACCGCGCCCGCGGGGATCTCCTCCCCGTCCGGGACGGCCATGTCGGCGAACAGCATCCCGAAGTCGGGGCTGTCCACGCCGATCTGCGCCTGCACGGCCCGCGACGTCAGGCCGATCTTGCGTCCGGCGAGGCGGCGGCCCTCGCCCAGCCACCGCTCGGTCACCCGGTCCTGCACGGCGTACGCGTCGTCCGCCGTCGTGATCAGGTCGCGAACGGGCTGGCAGGGCGCGCCGGACGCGTAGGCGCCCAGGAGCCGCCCGGCGGCGGCGTCGATGTTGTCGGTGGTCACGGGACTCGCTTTCAAATCTGGATGCACACGTTGACGGGCTCGGAGAAGAAGTCCAAGGAGTACTCTCCCCCTTCACGCCCGATCCCGGACGCTTTCACACCGCCGAACGGGGTGCGAAGGTCGCGCAGATTCCAGCAGTTCACCCAGACGATTCCCGTTTCGATTCGTGGCGCCACCCGGTGCGCCCTGGACAGGTCACGCGTCCACACCGTCGAGGCGAGCCCGTAGGGGCTGTCGTTGGCGAAGGCGAGGGCCTCGTCCTCGGTGTCGAACGGCGCGACGTGGCAGACCGGCCCGAAGATCTCTTCCCTTACCGTGCGGGCCGTTTCCGGAAGCCCGGTCAGGACGGTGGGCTCGACGTAGAAGCCGCCGTCCCTCTCGTCGCCGAACTCCGGTGCGCCGCCGCCCGCGACGACCGTGGCGCCCTCCTCGCGGGCGAGCCGGTAGTACGACAGGACCTTGTCGCGGTGCTCCGCCGAAATCATCGGCCCGTACCCGTCGAGGGCCTTCACGCGTCCGCCCAGCCTCTCGACGAACTCGTCGAAGACCGGCCGCTCGACGTAGACGCGCTCGGTGCACAGGCAGATCTGCCCGGAATGGGTGAACGACGACCGGACCGTCCCGTCCACGGCGGCGTCGATGTCGGCGTCGGCGAAGACGAGCGCCGGGTTCTTGCCGCCCAGCTCGAACGACACGGGCGTGACGTGGTCGGCGGCGCTGCGCATGATCGCGGCGCCGGTGGCGGACTCCCCGGTGAACGCGATCGCGTCCACGCCCGGATGCCCGGTGAGGAACTCGCCCGCCGCGCCCGCGCCATGCCCGTGCACCAGGTTGAACACACCGTCCGGGAGCCCGGCGTCATCGATAACCCGGGCCAGCAGCGTCGCCGTCGACGGCGTCTCCTCGGACGGCTTGAGCACGACGGTGTTGCCGCACGCCAGCGCCGGGGCGATCTTCCACGTCGACAGCAGCAGCGGAAGGTTCCACGGCGAGATGACCGCCACCACGCCCAGCGGCCGCCGCACCGTGTAGTTGAGCGCCTCCCCCGCCCCGGAGCTCCAGCCGGGGATCTGCGTCATGTAGGCCCGTTCGGGGCGCCCGTACAGCAGGTCGGCGTACGCGCGGAAGTTGCCCACCGCTCTCGGGACGTCAACGGTCGACGCGAACTCCCGGGACCTGCCGGTGTCGGCGACCTCGGCGTCGACGAACTCCTCGAACCGCGCCTCGATCCCGTCGGCGACGGACCTCAGCGCGGCGACCCGCTCCCGGGCGCCCATCGTCCCCCAGGGCCCCTTCAGCGCGGCCCGCGCCGCGTTCACGGCGTCGTCCGCGACCTCCCGCGTGGCCTCCGGGACGGCGCCCAGCTCGGAGCCGTCGCCCGGGGCGATGAGCGGGAACGACGTCCCGTCCGAACGGAAGACCCCGCCGACGTAGTGCTCAGCCTTCATCCGTCCCTCCCGGCATGGCTCGACGCCTTCGATCCTCCGCCCCACAAGCTATGCCTGGCAAATACCAATCAACCATGGAGGTATCACGAACCTGTGATAGTAAGTGGCCATGCGCGCGATCGACCTGCTCAACGGACGGCTGAAGCTCCGGCACCTCGTGCTCGTCGTCGCCATCGCCGACCAGGGCAGCGTCCTGCGGGCCGCCGAGCACCTGCACCTGGCGCAGCCCGCCGTGACGCGCAGCCTGCGCGAAGCGGAGAACGTCCTCGGCGTCGAACTGTTCACCCGCGGCCCGCGCGGCGTCACACCGACGATGTTCGGGGACGTGTTCATCGAGCACGCCCGCGCCGTCCTGGCCGAACTGCGCCGCGCGGGCGAGCGCATCACCGGCCTCGCGGACGGCGAGGTCGGCACCGTCACCATCGGCACGCTCCTCGCCGGCTCCAACGTCCTGCTCCCCCGCGCGATCGCCGCCCTCAAGAAGGACCGTCCCGGCATCACGGTGATCGTCCAGGAGGCCACGTTCGACGCGCAGGTCCCGCGCCTCCTCGACGGCGAGATCGACCTGATCCTCGGGCGCCTCAACCCCATCGACGACCTGCGCGGCCTCCGCCAGATCACCCTCTACGGCGAACCCGTCCTGCTGGTCGCCCGCCGCGGCCATCCGGCCCGCCGCCGCCCGTCCCTCAACCTCGCCGACCTCCTCGACTACCCGTGGGTGCTGCCCCTGGAGCAGACCGCGCTGCGCTCGGAACTGGAGCAGGTGTTCCGCGCGGAGGGCCTCGTCCTGCCGGGCGACCTGGTCGAGTGCACCTCGGTCCTGACCGTCCGCACCCTGGTCCGCGACACCGACATGATCGCCGCCCTCCCCGAACTGGTGGCCCGCACCGACGCCGACATCACTCCCCTGCCCGTGCCGCTGGAAACCGTCCGCCGCCAGGTGGGCGTCACGCTCCCCGCCGGCCGCGCCCCGACCCCGTCCGCCCGGCTGATGCTCGACCACCTCCACCACGAGGCGGCCGAACTCACCTCCTGATCACACGGAACGGACGAGATCGGCGAGCGCCCTGCCGGTGCTGGACTCCCCGTCGCCCAGATCGAGGACGACGTCGAAGTGATCGCGGCCGGGCACCACCATCAGATCACTCGCGTCCCAGTGCGGGTGGAACAGCCGTGACTGCGTCAGAAAACCGTCCCCGTCGTTCTCCGCGACGACGAGCAGCGCCGGGCACCGGTGATCGGACGGCAGCAACGCCGGGCTCAACGCCGCCGCCCTCTCCAGGTCCAGACGGACGTACCGGTTGACGTACGTGCGGGTGATCGGCCGGATGTCGAACAACCCGCTGATCGGCATCGCGGCCTTGACGACGTCCCCCGGAAGCCCGAGGGGCCCCTGCCACCCGCCGACCATCGTCATCCCGGTCAGATGCCCGCCCGCCGAACTGCCCCCGACCACGATCCGCTCCGGATCCAGCCCGTGCTCACGCCCGCGCCGGTACACCCACGCGACCGCCGCCCGCACCTGCCGGACGATCTCCTCCAGCGTCGCCTTCGGGGCGAGCGTGTAGTCGGGCACCACGGTCGCGATTCCCTGCTCGTGGAGTCCCCGTGCCATGAACGACGACTCGGCCCGCGACAACGCCATCCAGTAACCGCCGTGCAGGAAGACGAACACCGGCCGCAGCCCCTCGCCGTCCACGCCCCAGACGTCCAGGCGCTCCCCGCTCGGTTCGTCGTAGACGACCCCGGCATGCCCGGGGAGCCCCGCGACCGCCTGCTCCGACTCGGCGCGGTAGCGGATCATATGCCGCTCGAACAGCTCGGGCCCGGCCTTGCGCCGCACGTTGTAGGCGACGTCCAGTTCCTCGTCGCTCAACTCACTGCCCGGCCAGTCGTCCACGGACCCCTCCGGTGTCATCGTCCGCCGTCGCCAACCTGCCGGTCGTACCGGTCCAACAGCTCAAGAGATTCCATCAGCACGCCCTCCCCATGCTCGCCCGCCGCCCGCCGCGCAATGGTGCCCAGCACCTGAAAGGGGAGTCGTACGCTACCGCACAGCCATAAGACGAGTGGCCGGAGCGGATCGACAACTGGGAGGACACCTGGGACCTCGACGACGCCTCCCTTTTCATCCACCCCCGATGGATCCCGTGGGCGTCGTTCGAGGGCGGGCCCATGGTGATCGACATACGGCCCGGTCCGTGCCGGCCGGGACGCCGGTGGTCCCCGGCAGCATGAGCCGGGCACCGGATGAGCCCCGCCCGTCGTGCCGGGCCGGTTACCGGCCCGCCTGGGCAAGTGGACGTCGTCTCGCCGATGCCGTTGACCGGGGCGGTCCCGCCGACCGCGAGTCATTTCCAGAGGGGCTCGGGTGACTCGTGGACGTGGCCGGTGGAGGTGAAGTTCAGGTAGCGGTCGAAGTCGGTGGCGAACCAGCGGTCGTGGGTGACGGCGAGGACCGTTCCCGAGTAGGAGGCCAGGCCCTCCTGGAGGGCTTCGGCGCTGACGAGGTCGAGGTTGTCGGTGGGTTCGTCCAGCAGGAGGAGGGTCGCGCCCGACAGTTCCAGCAGGAGGATCTGCAGGCGGGCCTGCTGGCCGCCCGACAGGGTCTCGAACGGGCGGGACGCGGCGGGGGCCAGTTCGTAGCGGGCGAGGGAGGCCATGGCGTCGTTGCGGGTCAGTGCGTTCTCCGACATGACGATCTGCGCGGGTGTGCGGGCATGCAGGTCCGGGCGTGCATGGGTCTGAACGAAGTGGCCGGGGACGACTCGGGCGCCGAGGCGGAATGCGCCGTTGTACGGTACGCCGCCGCCGGCCAACAGGCGCAGGAACGTTGATTTGCCGGAGCCGTTCGAGCCCAGTACCGCAACGCGTTCGCCGTACCAGATCTCGGTGTCGAAAGGCCGCGTCATGCCGGTCAGTTCCAGCGACTCGCAGATGAGCGCGCGTTTTCCGGTACGGCCGCCGCGCAGGCGCATTCGCACGTTCTGTTCTTTCGGGGCGCTCTGCGGTGGTCCTGCCTCCTCGAAGCGTTGCAGGCGGGTGCGGGCGGCCTGGTAGGAGGAGGCGACCGCGTCGTTGTTGGCGGCGCGTTGGCGGAGTGTGTGGACGAGTTGCCTGAGACGCGTGTGCTCCTCGTCCCAGCGCCGGCGCAGTTCGTGGAGGCGTTCGGCGCGGTCGCGGCGGGCCTGTGCGTAGCCCGTGAAGCCGCCGCCGTGTACCCAGACGTCCCGCGATTCCACCGTGACGATGCGGTCGGCGGTGTCCGCGAGCAGTTGCCGGTCATGGGATACCAGCAGGACGGTCTTGCTCGTGGCCCGCAGTTTCCCGGCCAGCCATTCCTTGGCGGGAACGTCCAGGTAGTTGTCGGGTTCGTCCAGCAGGAGGACCTCGTCCGGGCCGCGTAGGAGTGCCTCAAGGACGAGGCGTTTCTGCTCTCCGCCCGACAGGGTGTCCACCCCGCGGGTCTTCACCTCGTCGAAAGGGAGGCCCAGCGCCGCTGTGGCGCAGGTGTCCCAGACGACCTCGATGTCGTATCCGCCGGCGTCGGTGTAGTCGGTGATGGCTCGGGCGTAGGCGAGCTGGCTGCGTTCGGCGTCGTCCAGGTCGCGTTCGGTTTCCGCGAGTCGTTCCGCGGCGCGCTGCACGCGCCCGGGGGCCACCGAGAGCAGGAGGTCGTGGACGGTCCGTCCGTCGCGGACGCCGCCGATGAACTGGCGCATGACGCCGAGGCCGCCGGAGCCCGTCACGACGCCTTCCGCCGGCCGGACGTCACCCGCGATCAGCCGCAGCAATGTCGTCTTGCCCGCGCCGTTGGGGCCGACGAGTGCCGCCTTCGCGCCTTCGCCGACGCGGAACGACACGTCGTCCAGGAGGAGCCGGCCGTCGGGGAGCGCGTAGGTCAGGCGGCTCACCTCGATGTGTCCCATACGGTCCTTCCCGTACGTTGTTCGAGTGACCGGATCATTGGTCTAGTGCTCGTCTAATGTACTAGCCTCGGGCGCATGACCGAGAGCGTGTGGCTGCGGCGGGAACGTCCGCGGCGGGAGGCGCCGCCCCTGACGCGGGAACGCATCGTCGACGAGGCCGTGGCACTGCTGGACGAGGAGGGCATCGGGCGGTTGACGATGCGGCGGCTCGCCGAGCGTCTCGGCACCGGGTCCACGACCCTGTACTGGCACGTCAAGACGAAGGACGACGTGCTGGAACTGGCTCTCGACGCCATCTTCGGCGACGTCCCGACGCCTGATGGGGCGGGGCCGGACTGGCGCGGCGACGTGATCACGCTGATGTCGGGCTGGCGGGCCGCGATGCTCAACCACCCATGGTCGGCGGCGGTTCTGGGCGGACGGCCGCTCCTGGGCCCCAACGTCATGGCCCGCACAGATTTCCTATACGGCGTTCTTGCCGTGACAGGGCTGACCGGCCCGCAGCTGGCCGGCGCGGCGTACGCGGTCGCGAACTACGTCATCGGCTCGGCGCTCATGGAGGTCGGGGCGCAGCGCGACGATGAACCGGCGGCGCAGAAGGCCGCCGAGGAGCATCTCTCACGCAACCGTGACCGGTATCCGAATCTCGCCGCGCACGGTCATCTGAGCGGGGTCGAGTGGGATGCCGCGTTCGTCCGCGGGCTGGAGTGCCTGCTGGACGGGTTGGCCCGAGTCAGCCCTTGAGTTCGATGATCTTCAGTCCGGGGGCCTTGCCGATCTCTCGGGGGCAGAATCTCCCGATGACCCAGCGCTTCTGGGAGAAGAGGCGGGTCTGGTCGGCGTAGTGCGGGGACGTCGGGTCGGCGGACTGCGAGTACGTCATCAGCGTCCGGGTGTCCGGGCAGCGGTCGCCGTCGAAGGAGACCACCTGGACGTAGCTGGAACCGGTCGTGACCTCGGTGTAGCCCTTGCCGGGCGTCCACGTGGCCTCGATCTTGTTGAGGATGCCGAGGTCCTCGGTGCCGCCGCCGATCGGGATCTTCTCGGCGTCGCGGTTGACGTACTGGTGGTCGCCGAGGGGCGCGTCGAGGGGGATGTTCGACTTCCGCAGTTCGTCGGCCGCGTCGATCAGGGCCCTGCGGGCCGCCCAGGAGCCGGTGTTGAAGTCGCGCGGCGTGTTGACCGGGTCGGAGGCGTCGAACGGTGTCCTCCACAGGTCCCATGCGGCGGTGGTCCTGCGCCAGTAGCGGTCGAACAGGAGGGCCCCGCGGCTGCCGGTGCCGGCCGTCCCGTCCCACTCGGCGAGGACGTCGCAGGGTTCGCCGAGGCGCATGTCGCGGCACATCCTCACGGTGCCGCCGGCGGCGAGTTCGCCCGCGTGGCTGCGGTTGGCGAAGACGAGGTTCTGCATGTCGGCCCGGGTGAACCCGCTCTTGCCGAGCTGGTCCCGGACGGCGACGAGGCCGCTGCGGGTGCGCAGGCTGCGGGTCGCGTTCTCGTCGCCGATGATGCGGTCGTAGCCGGTCAGCGGCTTCTCGGGGTTCGACAGCCAGTAGCTGTCGTTGGAGTTCGTGACGTAGTCGGCGCGGTTCAGCACCGGGTAGCGGTCCGGGTCGAGGATGCCCGGCTGGACGGTTCCGGGGGCCTTGCCCGGCGCGCAGGACGATCGGGTGCCGTCCAGGATCGCCAGCCTGGCGGAACGTCAGGTGGCCGAGGAGGGTGTTGCAGCGGTCCGCGAACTCGTCGGTGGCGTTGGGCAGCACCTGGATCTGGGCGAAGAGGGCCGTGCCTCGCGAGTCGGCGGCGATGGTGTTGACCCAGGGCAGACCTTGGGTCCGCTTGAGCGCGCGGACGGCGTCGTCGGTGGTGCGGGCCTTGCTCAGGGCGAGTGAGGTGTTGGCGAGGCGCACGTTCGCGGCGCCGGCGGCTCTGGCAAGCCCCCGCGGGCCGCTACGGCAGCAGGCCGGGGAGGTCGGCGGCGTGGTCGTGGAGGTAGGCGGCGAGCGTCTCCGGGATGAGGTCGATGGACGCCAGGCCCGCGGACGTGCAGGTCACATGGTCGACGTCGTAGCGGCCGTTGCCGGGGTCGTCGAATTCGGGACCGTGTCTGCGGGACAGGTCCATCGAGGTCAGGCGGCACACGTAGAAGGTGTTGAGGCGGTACAGGCCGGGGCTCTGCTCCCCGCACGCGAAGACCTGGCGGACGGGCCCGGCGGTGGCGCCCAGCTCCTCGTCCAGTTCGCGTCGCAGCGCCGCCTCGGGGCTCGCGTCCGTGGGTTCGATCTTGCCGCCGGGGGTCGTCCAGTAGACGGGGCGGCCCGGGCGGGTGCGCCGGATCAGGACGAGCGCGCCGCCGTCCAGCAGCAGCGCCCGGACGGCGCGCCGGACCCGGACGGTCCCGCTCACGAATTCAGGTAGGCCAGGACGGCGAGCACGCGGCGGTGCCCGCTGTCGGTGTGCGGAAGGCCGAGCTTGGCGAACACGGCGCCGATGTGCTTGCTGACCGACCGCTCGGTGATGACGAGGGTGGACGCGATGGTGGCGTTGTCGAGGCCCTGCGCCATCAGGCCGAGGACCTCGCGTTCGCGGGGTGTGAGGGCCCGCGGCGGGTCCCGGCGGGACGTCATCAGCTGGGAGACGACCTCGGGGTCGAGGGCGGTGCCGCCGGCGGCGACGCGGGCCAGGGCGTCCAGGAACTCGTCGACGCGCCCGACGCGGTCCTTGAGCAGGTAGCCGATGCCTTCCGCGCCGCCCGCGAGCAGCTCGGCGGCGTAGGTCTCCTCGACGTACTGCGACAGGACCAGCAGCGGCAGGCCGGGGAGCCGCTTGCGGGCCTCGACGGCGGCGCGCAGCCCCTCGTCGCGGAACCCCGGCGGCAGCCGGACGTCGAGGACGGCGGCGTCCGGGCGGTGCTCCAGGAGCGCGGGCAGCACGTCGGGGCCCTCGCCCGCGACGGCGACGACCTCGTGCCCGTCCGAGTTCAGCAGCATGACGAGCCCCTCGCGGAGGAGCACGTTGTCCTCGGCGATCACGATCCGCACGGCAGGTCCACTGTGAGCGTCGTCCCTCTCCCGTCGGGGCTGTCGATGCGGGCGGCCCCGTCGAGCGCGGCCACCCGGCGGCGGATGCCCGCGAGGCCGCTGCCCCGGTCCGGGTCGGCCCCGCCCTTGCCATCATCCCGCACCGTGATCGTCAGCCGGGCGGGTTCGCGGCGGACCGTGACCCGTCCGTGCCGGGCGCCGCTGTGCTTGGCGACGTTGGTGAGGGCCTCGGCGACGACGAAGTAGGCGGCGGCCTCGACGGCGGCGGGCGCCCTCCCGCCCGCCGCGCCGCCGATGTCCGCGCCGTCCCGGTCCTCGCCGTCCATGTCGACGTCCAGCTCGATGGGGATCGGCTGCCCGGCGGCGAGGGCGCCCAGCGCCCCGGCCAGACCCCGGTCGGACAGGATCGGCGGGTAGATGCCGCGGATCACCGTCCGCAACTGGGTGAGCGCCTCCTCGACGCCCTCCCTGGCCTCCAGGAACAGCTTGCGCGCCGCGTCCGGGTCGGCTTCGAAGCGGCGGTCGGCGAGCCCGAGGCGCAGTGCGGCGGCGACGAGCTGGGCCTGCAGGCCGGTGAGCCCGTGCACCGCCATCCAGGCGGCGTCGCGCCAGGTGACCGGCGACCGCGCCAGCCGGCGCGCCTCCCGCAGGCCCTCGCCGAGCGGCGGCCGGTACGGCTCGGGGATCTCGCGGCCGAGGATCCGGCCTGCCCGGCGCCGTTCGGCGTTGGCGAGCGCACGCAGCGGCTTCACGGCCGACGGGAGCCACGGCAGGGCGATCCACATCAGAGCCAGGAAGGCCGTCAGCGGGACGAGCCCCAGCATCGCGGGCAGGCCCGTCCGCAAAGCGCCGACCAGCTGCCCGGCCGGCGTCCGCCCCGGCGGGACGGTCCGGTTGCAGGTCGACGCGAAGCCCCGGCCCTACCGGGTCACCGGCGTCGTCGGGGACGGCCCCGGCGCGGCGTTCTTCACCGCGGCGACCGCCGCGGCCCTGTACGGGCACCCGGGCCAGGCCGACGCTCTTGCGGTCCTCGGCGGCGGGAAGGTGGACGAGGACGCCCTCCGCGAGGCGGTGCCCGGCCTCACCGTGGCGGCCGGGGCGGTGCGCGGCGACGCCGAGGACCTGCGCGTCGCCGCGGCGCGGCCCGACATCGTGGAGGTCGCCGCCTCGCTCGGCGGCGTGGCGGTGATGACCATGCTCGTGGTCGTCGGCGGCCTGATCGTCCTGTCGGTCCGGGAACGGGCGCGTGAGTTCGCGCTGCTCCGGGCGGTGGGTGCGACGCCGGGGCAGGTACGGGGACGTCTCGTCCGCGAGACGGCGAAGATCGGGGCGGCGGCCGCCCTCGCCGGCGGTGTCCTGTCCGTCGGGCTCGGCGCGGGGATGCACGCCGCGATGGTCCGCGAGGACGTCCTGCCGGACGGTTTCGGCCTGTCGCTCAGCCCGCTGCCGGCGCTGGCCGCGTTCGCGGTCACGCTCCTCGCCGCCGTCGCGACCGCGTTCCTCGCCTCGCCGCGGGTGTCGGGGATCCGCCCGGTGGAGGCGCTGGGCGAGGCCGCCGCCGAGCCCGCGGGCCTTCCCCGATGGCGTGTGATCACCGGCGTGGCGTTCCTGGTCGTCGGCCTGAACGCGCTCGGGTTCTCGGTCACCGCCACCGGTCCGACCGCGAGCGCGTCGGCCGGCGGCCTGGTCATCGCACTCATCATCGCGACGGCGCTGCTGGGGCCGCTGGTGGCCCGGCTCGGCAACCGGGTCCTGGGCGGCGCGGCCCGGGCCGTGTCACCGGTGGCCGGGCGGATGGCCCGGCACGCGGCGGGCGCCGCCGCGCTGCGCGCGGGGTCGCTCATCACGCCGGTCGCCCTGGCCGTCGCGTTCGCCGGGCGTCCAGCTGTTCGCGCAGACCACCGTCGCCCACGCGACGCAGGTGCAGGCGGAGGACGGCGACCGCGCCGACCGGGTCGTCGTCGCGGCCGGTCCGGGGCTTCCGCGGACCGTCGCCGAGGCGGTGCGCCGCACGCCGGGCGTGACCGCCGCGACGCCCGTCAAGCGCACCAGCGTGATCATGCCGGTCGAGGAGCTGGGCGAGGAGAACCTGCGGTCGCGAAGATCGAGGCACGCGTGGTCGCCGTGTACGACCGGGGCCTCGGCTTCGGCGACGTGCTGCTCCCCCGCGACCTGGTCGCCGCCCACTCCCCGTCGCCCCTGGACGATCACGTCCTCGTCCGCGGGAACGCCGATCTGGGCTCCGTCACCGCCGCGTACGCGGGCACCCGCGTGGTCGGACCGGAGGAGTTCGGCGCCGGCCTGTCGCGGGAGATCCGGCTCCAGGGCTTCGTCGGCCGGGTCGTCGTCGCCGCGATCCTGCTGCCGGCACGGGCCGTGCTCCGCAGGCGCACCCCTCCCAACCTCTCCTGAACTCCCTCTTCCCGTCCACTCTTCACTGAAAGGCGCAACCATGAGCAACTCGACCCGCTGGACCCTGGTCGGCATTCTCATCGCCGTCAACGTCCTGTCGAACGCGATCGTGCGGGACGGCTGGATCGGAATCACCGTCAGCGCGGTCACCGGCGTCGCCGTGATCGCCATCGTGATCGACTACGTGCTCCGGCGCCGCCGCGAGCAGTGAGATCCCGACGATCGGACGCCTGACCGGGACGACCGAACCGCACGTCTCATCCCCCAGGGCGCCCCCGCCGCCGTTACGATCGCCACTGGCATGCTCTGTACCGGAACGGCGTGAAATGGATGATGTGGAGGTCCGGCACCTGCCGGGCGATCTGCCGCGGCTGTTCGACGACGGCGTCGACGGCGACGGGGACGGCGGCACCGCCGAGCGGGCGCTGTCGGTGCCGCTCCCCGAGGGCGACCTGGTGTGGCCCGATCCCGGTTATCCGCAGCGGCGGCTGCTCATGCGCCCCGCGTTCTGGCTGAGCGACGAGCCCGTCCACGGGGAGCTGTGGAGCGGGCTCCGCGCCGAGCATCCCCGGTCGGGCCTCTGGCCGCTGCTGATGGACGAGAGCGACCAGCCCTGGGCCTCCGGCCAGATCGCGCCCGAACCGGCGAACGAGATCGGCAACTACCATCCCCACGCGTTCATGTCCGAGGTGTGGGCCGACTGGGCGGAGCAGGCGGCCGACGAGGACCTCGACGACCTCGCCCCCTTCGGGCGGCACTGCCCGGGCCCGGCACCGCCCGGCGTCCCGCTCGACGACCCCGGCGCCGTGGCCGACAGGCTCGCCCGCGTGCTCGCCGGGCGGGGCATGTCGCTCGGCCTGGTCGCGGTGGACCGGGGCGCCGACGCCCTCGCCGTCACCGGCTGGCAGGGCGCCCTCAACCACAACGAGTGGACGGCGCCGCTCGCCGCCGTCCTGCGGAGCTGGGAGGAACGCTTCGGCGCCCGCGTCGTCGGGCTCGGGTTCAACACCCTTGAGGTCAGCGTCGCCGCGCCGCCGGTCACCACCCGGCACGCCGTCCACGTCGCGGCCGAGCACTGGACGTTCTGCCCCGACATCCTGTTCCAGGGCCCCGGTAGCCTCGCCGGCTACGCCGAGGAGATCCGCGGCAAGACCAACTGGTCCTTCTGGTGGGACTGACCGCGCGCGGGAGGAAGCCGCCCGCCATCGTCGCGGCGGCCGTCGCGCTGACGCTGGCGGCCGACGTGACGGTCCTCCTCACGGGGCAGGTCGGTGAGGGGACCCCTCAGGCGGAGGACCTGGTGTCGGTCGACCGGGGCTCGGCGCCGCGCGCCCCGGCGGTCGCGCCGCTGACCCGCCGTTACACACCGAACCTGCTGGTCGCGGGGACGTCCTCGCTGCCGCCCCGTGCCGTGGAGCGCGCCAAGGGCCTCAAGGGCGTCGCCGGGGTCACGGTCGTGGACGCGGCGCGGGCCAGGGTCGGCGGGCGCCGCATGGGGCTGCTCGGCGTGGACCCGTCGAAGTTCCGGGCGTTCGCGCCGGAGGCGACGGCCGAATCCGACCAGCTGTGGCAGACGATCGCGTCCGGCGGCCTGGCCGTCTCCTTCGAGCAGGGCCGCGACGGGGCGCTGGCGCTCGGCGCGGTGGTGCCCGCGGGCAGCAGCGAACGCTCCGGCCGGGTGCGCGTCGGCGCCTACGCCTCGATGGGCATCGGCGACATCGACGCGGTCGTGTCCCGCAAGCAGGCCAGGGCGCTCGGCATGCCGGACGGGAACGGCCTGGTCATCAGCGCCCCGAAGACCGACACCGGCAAGCTCGCGGCGCGGCTGCGGAAGGTCCTGCCGCGCGGCACGAAGGTGGCGACGCTGACGCCGCCGCGGACCCCCGCCCGGACCGCCGAGCGGAAGGGACGCCCGCGGCTGACCGGACGGCCGGACGGGGTGACGGGCGAGTCGACCCCGATCACCGGCAACAGGATGACGCCGACGATGCGCGCCCTGGTGCTGGAGATCGCCAGGCTGTTCGGGCCGTTCCCGGTGATCGGCTGCTACCGGTCCACCGCCGACCCGCAGGACCACGGCGACGGCCGCGCCTGCGACTTCATGGAGAGCACCGGCGGGCGCAGGCCGAGCGCCGGCGCGCTGCGGCACGGCGACCAGGTCGCGCGGTACGCCGTCGAGAACGCGCGGCGGCTCGGGATCTCCTACGTCATCTGGAAGCAGCACATCTGGAACGTGCGCGGCGGAGGCTGGCGCCTGATGCGGGACCGCGGGAGCCTCACGCAGAACCACTACGACCACATTCACATCTCGGTGCTGCGCTGACCTGCCCCGTCCGGGGCGGCGGGTCAGTGCAGGTCCTGCTCGCACCAGACGACCTTGCCGCCGACGGTGCGGCGCACGCCCCAGCGCTGCGCCAGCCGCCCCACGACGTGCAGGCCCCGGCCCGACTCGGTCATGTCGTCCTCGTCGTCGTGGTGGCGGATCCGGGGACGGCCGTCGGAGGAGTCGAAGACCTCGCAGACCAGGCCGCCCTCCCGCACCAGCCGCAGCGTGATCCGCCCGCCCGCGTGCCGGATGGCGTTGGTGACCAGCTCCGACGCCAGCAGCATCGTGGAGTGGGCCATGTCGTCCAGGTCCCAGCGGGCGAGGCGGTCGCGGATGAGGCCGCGGGCCCGGCGGACGGCGGCGGGTTCGGCGGGCAGCTCCCAGGTGGCGTGGTGGTCGGCGGGGATGCGCGCCAGCCGGGCCACGAGCATCGCGATGTCGTCGCGGTGCTGGTCGTCGTAGACGCCGTCGAGCGCCGCCTGGCACAGGTCCTCCAGCGGGCGGGCGGCGGCGCCGGGGCCGAAGGTGGCCTTCAGCCGCGCCAGCCCGTCGTCGATGTCGCGGGCCCGGTTCTCCACCAGCCCGTCGGTGTAGAGGAACAGCAGCGTGCCGTCCTCGACGGTGAACTCGCGGCTGACGATGGGGCCGTCGCCGCCGACGCCGAGCGGCGGCGCGGGCGGTACCGGCAGGTACTCCGAGTCGCTGCCGGGCGGGGCGAGCAGGGGCGGCAGATGCCCGGCGCTGGCGACCTCGCACCGGCCGCTGACCGCGTCGTAGACGACGTAGGCGCAGGTGGCGAAGTGCGGCTCCCGCTCGCCGAGGGTCCGCATCAGCGAGTCGAGCCGTTCGAGGGCCTCGGCGGGCGGCAGTTCGAGCCCGGCGAGGGTGTGGATGGCGGTGCGGAGCCGCCCCATGGTGACGGCGGCCTTCACGCCGTGCCCGGCCACGTCCCCGACGACCAGCGCGACCCGCGCGCCGGGCAGCGCGATCGACTCGTACCAGTCGCCGCCGACCTCGATGAGGCGGCTGCCCGGCAGGTAGCGGTGGTGCACCTCGACGGGCGACGGCGCCGACAGCCCGGTCGGCAGGAGGCTGCGCTGGAGGGTGAGGGCGGTGGCGCGTTCCCGCGAGTACTGCCGGGCGCTCTCGATGAAGATGGACGCCCGGTTGGCGAACTCCATCCCGATCTCGACGTCGTAGGCGTCGAACGGGCGGTGGGCGACGTTGCGGGTGCAGACGAAGAACCCGAGCACGCCCGCCGCGGACGCGATCGGCAGCAGCAGCATCGAGGCGCCCTTGAGCAGGTCGGCGACCGGCGGACGGCGCCAGGCGACCGCGAGCTTGGAGGCGCCCTCGCCGCCGAGGGCGCGCAGCACCGGCTCGCCCGACCCCATGCACAGCGCGTGCGGGGTGCCCTCCGGGTAGACGAGGGACTCGCCCGTGGGGAACGTCGCGTCCCAGGCCGGGTCGTCGTCGTCGAACCCGATCGCCATGCGGCGCATCTGCGGGCCGTCGGGGCCGTCCGGCGGCTCGTCCGCGTCGATGTGGCTCTCCAGCAGGAGCAGGGCGCCGGAGTTGCAGAAGTGCGGGACGAGCACGTCCATCAGGCCGCGCGCCAGCATTTCGAGGTCGAGGGTGGAGCCGATCCGAGGGAGCGCGTCGTCCAGCAGCGCCCTGCGGATCACGGCGGGGTCGACGAACCGGTCGGCGAGCGGCACCGGCACCCGGACGACGGCGAGCGCCACGACGTCGGGCGCGGCGCCGCTCATGGGGTGGACGGTGACGACCGCGTCGAGCGTGCCGCCCTCCGGGTTCTCCACGGCGAGCATCGCGGTGCGCTCCCGCCCGGCCTTGATCGCCTCCAGCAGCGGCTCCCGCGCGCCGGGGATCACCTCGTCGAGGTCGGCGCCCTGCAGGTCGTCGCCCTTGGGGGCGAGAACGGCGGCGGCGTTTCGGTCGAACTGGAGTATTCTGCCCGACGAATCCATGCCGAGAATCAGAATTCGGGTGGACGACTCCATCGCTCGATTATGGGACATCGCGGCGCACGATGCGGGCGATACGGCAGGGGAAACCGGACCGTAATCGCATCCATCAGAGACGCGTGTGGCGTTCGTCCAGGAATTGCCGCCAGGTTCGCTCGCCCACGGCGTGGCCGGGCGTCAGGTGGTGCCCGGTCCGGAATCCCCGGATCGCCTTCCCGAAGAGCGGCAGCGGCACCCGGACGGGCCGCCGCAGCCCCCGGGCCCGCAGGTACGCCCGGGCCATCTCCTCGGCCGTCAGCACCTCCGGGCCGCCCATGTCGTCGGCCCGCCGCGCGGGCCCGCCGGCGAGGGCCAGCTGAGCGAGCCGCTCGGCCACTTCGCCGACGTCGATCGGCTGGTCGCGCAGTCCCTTCGGGAGGACGATGACTCCGGGAATCTTTGTGAGGACGTTCAGGACCATGTCCGGAAGCGTGTGGAACTGCGTGGTCCGCAGGATCGTGTACGGCAGCCCGGATTCCTCGATGAGCCTCTCCACCGCGTACTTCGTCCGGTAGTAGCTGTAGGGGATCTTGTCCACGCCCACGATCGAGATGTAGATCAGATGCGGGGCGCCCTGCCTGCGCGCGGACTCGATCAGCAGCCGCGCCGCGGGCACGTCCCGCCTGGTGTGGAACGGGTCGCTGGCGCAGTGCACGATCGTCTCGGCGCCGGCGACGGCCGCGTCGATGCCCTCACCGGTCGACAGGTCGCCCTTGTGCCAGGTCACGCCGTCCTCCGGCTCCCTGGCGCGGCGGCTCAGCCCGTGCACGTCCGCCCCGGCCTCGGCCAGCAGGCGGGTGAGGGGGCCGCCCAGCGTGCCGCTCGCCCCGGTCACGAGAATCATCGGGTTCCTCCTTGGTCCGCGGGTCCCGTCCGTTCACCGGGCCCCTTCCCGTCAGGAAGGACCGGACGACTCCCCGGAATGTGACAACGCCCGGTCGGCGAAGGCGAGCTTGTCGGGATTGACGATGACGAACAGGGCGGTGATCCGATCCCCGGAGGCCTCCGGCACCATGATCGAGTTGAGCGCCCCGCCGATCCGGACGGCGACGGCCGGGACGCCGTTGACCTCCTCGATCGTGGCGGTCACCAGGCCGGGCCCCAGTTCGCCCCCGCGGCGCGCGAGGCCGAGCAGGTAGCGCGCGACCCGGGAGCGGCCGGTGATGGGGCGGCGGGCGGAGCTGACCTTGCCGCCGCCGTCGGACCAGGACACGACGTCCTCGGCGAGGATCCGCTCCAGATCCGGCAGGTTCCCGCGTATCGCCGCGTCCAGGAACCGCTCGACGAGCCGGCGCCACTCCGCGTCCCCCGGCGCGAACCGGCGTTCGGCGGACGCGACCCGCCGCCGGGCGCGGCGGTGCAGCTGCCGGCTCGACGCCTCGGACACCTCCAGGATCTCCGCGATCTCCCGGTGCGGATAGCCGAACGCCTCCCGCAGCACGAACACCGCCCGTTCGGCGGGAGTGAGCGACTCCATCAGCGTCAGCAGCGCCAGCGACACCGAGTCGCGCTGCTGGACGGTCTCCAGCGGCCCCAGCGCGCCCGGCGGCCCGCCGGGCGCGGCGGCGGGCACCGGTTCGGGCAGCCACGGCCCGATGTAGGACTCGCGGCGGGCCCGCGCGGAGTTCAGCCGGTTCAGGCACAGGTTGGTGACGACCTTGGTCAGCCACGCCCGCGGCTCCTCGACGGCGGCCCGGTCGGTGCCGTCCCAGCGCAGGAACGCGTCCTGCACCGCGTCCTCGGCCTCCTGGACCTCGCCGAGCATCCGGTAGGCGATGCCCGTCAGCCTCGGCCGCAGCGCCTCGAACTCCGCGACCTCGCCGGAGGCCATCGGCCCCGTGCTCATTCAGGACCTCCCGAAGACCTGCGGCGGCGGGACGGGCGCGACGATCTCCTCGCCGTCGCGCAGCGGGGCGGCGCCCGCGCAGAACGCGGCGAGGTCGCCGCCCTCCAGCAGCCGGGCCCGGACGATGCCGCCCGCCGCACGGCGCGTCAGGTCCGCCACCGGGAGCGGCTCCCGCGACCCGGCCACGATCAGGTTGCCGAACCGGCGGCCCCGCAGCACGCCCGGGTCGCCCATCAGCAGCGTGTGCCGGAACACCGACCGCACGGTGGCGGCGACCCGGCGGGCGAACGGCAGCCGGAACCCGTCGGCGACGTTGACCATGTAGACGCCCCGGGGCCGCAGCACCCGCGCGGCGTCCAGCACGAACTCGCGGGTCGCGAGCTCGGGCGGCATCGACGCCTCGGCGAACGCGTCCATCACCACGAGGTCGTCGGCCTCGTCGGCGAGCGCCGCGATCCCCGTCCGCCCGTCGGCGACCCGGATCCGCAGGCCGGGGATCCCCTTGACGGGCAGCTGCTCGCGGACGAGCCGGACCAGCTCCGCGTCCGGTTCCAGGACGATCTGGCGGGACCCGGGCCGGGTCGCGGCGATGTAGCGGGGCAGCGTGCAGCCGGCGCCGCCGATGTGGACCGCGTCGAACGCCTGCCCGTCCACGCCGAGGGAGTCGACGACGTCGCCCATGAGGCGCATGTACTCGAAGTCGAGGTAGGTGGGATCGGACAGGTTCACATACGACTGGGGCACGCCGCCGACGAGCAGCATCCAGCCTCCGTCGCGGTCGGCGTCCCGCAGCAGTTCGGCTTCCCCGCCGTCGATCCTGTAGGTGTTCGGCCGGGGACCGTGCCTGCCCTTGCGCGCCATGTCCACCACACTACGGAACCCTTTGCGGAGGGCCGGCGGAACATCAGGTTTGTTCGGTGAGGGCTTCCTCGGCCGCGAAATGGCACGCGCTGGGGTGGGCGGAGCCGTCCCGTTCCTCCAGGCCGGGCTCCCGTTCCGCGCACACGTCCCGGGCCTTCCAGCAGCGGGTCCGGAACCGGCAGCCCGACGGCGGGGACAGCGGCGACGGCGGCTCCCCTTCGAGGCGGATCCGGTCCGACCAGCCGGGCGCGTCCGGGTCGGGCACGGGGACGGCCGACAGCAGCGCCTGCGTGTACGGGTGGGTCGGGTGCTCGTAGATCTGGTGCTCGTCGCCGGTCTCGACGACCTGTCCCAGATACATCACGGCGATGCGGTCGGAGATGTGGCGGACGGCGGCCAGGTCGTGCGCGATGAACACGTACGCCAGGCCCAGTTCCCGCTGCAGTTCGGCGAGCAGGTTCATGGCCTGTGCCTGGACGGAGACGTCCAGCGCGGACACCGGCTCGTCGCACACGATCACGTCGGGGCGCAGCGCGAGGGCGCGGGCGATCCCGACGCGCTGGCGCTGCCCGCCGGAGAACTGGTGCGGGTACCGGCTGACGTGGCCGGGGTCGAGGCCGACGAGCTCCAGCAGTTCCCGGACGCGCGCCCGCCTTTCGCCCTTGGGCGCGACCTCGGGGTGGATCGCGAAGGGCTCCCCCACGATGTCGCCGACCGTCATGCGGGGATTGAGGGACGAGTAGGGGTCCTGGAGGACGATCTGGATCCGGCGGCGCAGTGCCCGCAGTTCGGGTTTCGGCATTGCGAAGACGTCGCGGCCGTCGAAGCGGACCGTCCCGGCCGCGGGGCGTTCGGCGGCCAGCAGCAGCCTGGCCAGCGTCGACTTCCCGCATCCGGACTCGCCGACGACGCCGAGGGTCTCGCCGCGGCGCAGTTCCAGGTCGACGCCGTCCACGGCCCTGACGTGCCCGACCGCGCGTTTGAGCAGGACCCCGCGGGTCACCGGGTAGTGCTTGACGAGACCCTCCACCCGCAGGATCGGGGCGTCCCGCCGGGGAGCCTCCTCACTCGGGTCCGGCACCGTGGACCTCCTCGGCGAAATGGCAGGCGGCGGCGTGGCCGGGCGCGACGGTGACCAGCGGCGGCCTCTCGGCCGAGCAGATCGCCTCCGCGCGGGGGCAGCGCGGCCGGAACGGGCAGCCCGGCGGCAGCGCGGCGGGGTCCGGCGGCGCCCCCTTGATCGGGACGAGCGGCCCCCCGCACCGGTCGAGGCGCGGCACCGACGCCAGCAGCCCTCGCGTGTAGGGGTGGGCGGGCCGCGCGTACAGCCCCCGGGCGGGCGCCTGCTCGGCGACCGACCCGGCGTACATGACGACGATCCGGTCGGCCACCCCGGCGACGACGCCGAGATCGTGGGTGATCAGGACCATGCCCATGTTCAGCTCGTCCTGGAGCCCGGCCAGCAGCCGCATGACCTGCGCCTGCACGGTCACGTCGAGGGCGGTGGTCGGCTCGTCGGCGATCAGCACGTCCGGTTCCAGCGCCAGCGCCATCGCGATCATGATGCGCTGGCGCATGCCGCCGGAGAACTGGTGCGGGTAGTCGCCGAGCCGCCGCGCCGCCGACGGGATGCGCACCCGGTCCATCAGCTCGACGGCCCGGTCCCTGGCCTCCCTGCGGCCGAGGCCGCGGCGCACCCGGTACATCTCGCGGAGCTGGTCGCCGACGGTGAACACCGGGTTCAGCGCGGTCAGCGCGTCCTGGAAGATCATCGAGATGCGGTCGCCGCGGTACTCGCGGCGGCGCCTCTCGGGCAGGCCCAGCAGTTCCTCGCCGCGCAGCCGCACCGACCCCCGCTCGATCCGGGCGGGCGGGACGTCGAGGATGCCCATGACGGCCTGTGCCGCGACGCTCTTGCCCGATCCCGACTCGCCGAGGATCGCGACCGTCTCCCCTTCGGCGAGGGTGTAGGACAGCCCGTTCACCGCGCGCACGTCCTTACCGCGCACCCGGAAACCGACGTGCAGGTCGTCGACGGCCAGGAGCGGTGCGTCCGGGCGGGGCGCCGGGACCGGGCCGTCCTTCAGGTCCGCCGTCACGTGATGCCTCCGGTCATCTGTCACCGCAGCTTCGGGTCGAGGGCGTCGCGGACGGCGTCGCCGAGCATCAGGAAGCTCAGCACCGTGGCCGACAGGAACGCCGCGGGGAAGATCAGCAGATGCGGGTGGGCCATGAAGACGTCCTTGGCCTGGCCGAGCTGGAGCCCCCAGGAGACCTGCGGGTACTGCAGGCCGACGCCGAGGAAGTCCAGCGTCGCCTCCCCCACGATCACGTTGCCGACGTTGAGGGTGGCGACCACGATCACCGGGGCGATCGCGTTCGGCAGGATGTGCCGGGCCATGATCCGCCGGTCGGACGCGCCGAGCAGCCGCGCTGCCTGCACGTAGTCGGCGTCGCGGACGGAGATGACCTGGCCGCGCATGATGCGGATCATCGTCGTCCAGCCGAGCAGCACCAGCACCAGCGTCATCGCGCCGACGCCGTGCCCGGGGAAGGCGACGAGGATCACCGTGCCGCCCAGCACGAACGGCAGCCCGAAGAACACGTCGGTGATCCGGGCGATCAGCGCGTCCAGCATCCCGCCGTAGTAGCCCGCCAGCATCCCGAACATCAGCGCGATCAGCAGCGCGAACAGCGTGACCGCGACGCCGATCAGCAGCGTGGGGCGGGCGCCGTGCACGACGTGCGCGTAGTAGTCGCAGCCCGCGAGGTCGGTGCCGAACCAGTGCTCGCCGGACGGGCCGAGCCTGGACAGGTTGGGGTCGCAGCCCTCGTTGGCCGCCCGGCCGGTGAACAGCCCGGGGAGGGCCGCCATCGCCGCCACCGCCGCGAGGATCGACACCGAGCCCCAGAAGACCCAGCGGCGCCGCAGGTCGCGCCATGCGTCGTCCCACAGCGAGGCCCTGCCGACCTCGCCGCCCGCCGCCGCGACGGCCTCGGCATCCGCCTCCTTGGTCGCCATCGTCGCCCGCCCCCTACTCGTACCTGATCCGGGGGTCCAGGACGCCGTACAGCAGGTCCACGACGAGGTTGACCAGCAGGAAGATCAGCACCAGCACCGTGACCGCGCCGACCACGACGGGTCCCTCCTTGAGCTGGATCGACTGGAACACCTGCTGCCCGATGCCGGGCAGGTTGAAGATGCCCTCGGTCACGATCGCGCCGCCCATCAGGTTCCCGAAGTCGACGCCGAGGTAGGTCACCACGGGGATCAGCGAGTTGCGCAGCGCGTGCCGGCCGACGACCCGCGCCCGCGACAGCCCCTTGGCGTTGGCGGTGCGGACGTAGTCGGCCCGCAGGTTCTCCGACAGGCTCGTCCGGGTCAGCCGCGCCACGTACGACAGGCCGAGCGAGCCCAGCACGATGCCGGGCAGCAGGTAGCTCATCGGCCAGCCGTCGTCCGTCCCGGCCGTCGGGAAGATCTGCCAGTGCAGGCCGAAGACGATCTGCGCGATGTAACCGAGGACGAACACCGGCACCGCGATCACCAGGGTGGTCCCGCCGAGGACGAGGGTGTCGGCGAGCCTGCCGCGCCGCAGGCCCGCCCACACGCCGAGGACGATCCCGATGGCCAGCTCGAAGATCCAGGCGGTGAGCGCGAGCTGCGCGGTCACGGCCCAGCGTCCGCTGAGCATCTCCGACACGCTCTGGCCGGTGTAGTTCTCGCCCAGGTCGCCCTGGGCGAGTCCCCACATGTACTTCGCGTACTGCACCAGCAGCGGGTCGTTGAGGTTGTACCGGTCCCGGAGCGTCTGCAGGACGTTGTCCGGGACCGGCTTGTCCCCGGCGAGGGCCTGGATCGGGTCGCCCGGCAACGCGAACACCATCGCGTAGATGAGCAGCGTGGTGCCGATGAAGACCGGGACCGCCTGCAGGAGCCGCCGGAGGACGTAACGCCACATCGCCGGCTACTTCACCGTCACTTCGGTGGCGACCAGGCCCGTCGAGAACGGGGTGATCCTGACGTTCTCCACGTCCTCGGAGCGGCCGCCCTGGCCCGCCCACGTCCACAGCGGGATCATCGGCATCTCCCGGATGGCGATGTCCTCGGCCCGGTTGTAGAGCCTCATGGCCTCCTGCTGGTCGGCCGTCCGGTCGGCCTTGGCGATGAGGTCGTCGAACTCCTGGTTCGTCCAGCCCATGCGGTTGTTGTCCGAGCCCCACATGTTCTCCAGGAAGTTCTGCGGGCTCGGGAAGTCGGCCTCCCAGTTCTGCCGGTAGGGGCCCTTCTCCTCACGGTTGCGCAGCATGGAGAAGTAGTCGGACGCGGGGACCTGCCGGAACCGGATGTCCTGGATGCCGAGGTTGTCGCGCAGGGAGTTCGCGACGATCCGCATCCACTGGGCGTAGGTCGGCTGCGAGTTGGAGAAGTACAGCTCCAGCGTCCCCTCGAACCCGCCGGCCTTCTCGAACAGCCGCTTGGCCTCGGCCGGGTCGTAGGTGCACACCTCGCCGCAGGCGTTGCCGCGGTGGCCGGGGATGATGGACGGAATCAGCGAGTCGGCCGGGAAGTAGTCCCCGTTGTAGACCGCCTTGTTGATGCCCTCCCGGTCGATGACCATCGAGATCGCCCTGCGCAGGTCCGGGTCGGCGAACCGCTCGTCGAACAGGGGAAAGCCCAGGTAGTCGGTGGTGCTCATCTTGCGGGCGAGGAACCGGTCGCCCAGCACGCGCTTGGCCTCGGGCACCCTGCCGGACGGGATGGTCTGCAGCACGTCGATCCGTCCGGCCCGCAGGTCGGTGTAGGCGGTGTCGGCGCTGGAGTAGCTCTTCCAGGTCACGCCCTTGTTCCTGGGTTCGCGCGGACCGGTGTAGCCGGGGAACGCGACGAGCTTGATCTGCTTGTTGCGCTCCCAGTCCCCCTCCATCATGTACGGGCCGTTGCCGATCGGGTGCTCGTCGAACGCCTTGGGGTCCTTGAGCCCGGCCTTCGGCATCGGCGCGTAGGCCGGATGGGTGAGCAGGAGCGGAAACGGGCTGAACGGGTCGTCGAGCGTGACCTTGAGCGTGTTCCGGTCGACGACCTCGACTCCGGACAGCGTGCCGGCCTCCGGGTCCGCGCCCTCGTCCTCGGGGTTCATCGCCTCGTACCCCTCGATGGCCGAGAAGTAGTCGTTGGCGCCCATGGCGTTCGGCCCGTAGGCCGCGTGGTTCCAGGCGTCGGCGAAGCTCTGCGCGGTCACCGGCTCGCCGTTGTGGAACTTCTGCCCCTGCCTCAGCTTGACCGTCCAGACCTTCTGGTCGTCGGAGGTGACCGACTCGGCGGCCAGCGGGACCGCCTTGCCGTCCGCGTCGAGCGTCATCAGGTTGTCGAACAGCTCGGTGATCACGTCGAAGGAGTAGCTGCTCGTGGTGTTGGCGGGCATCAGGTGGTCGGGTTCGGAGTGGCCCACGGTGAACGTGCCGTCGCTCGCGCCGGCGCTGTCGCCGCCGCAGGCCGACAGGCCGAGCGACGCGGCCAGCGCCACCGCGGCGAGCCCCGCGGCCTTCCCGCGGACACCCCTTCCGGCACCCCTCTGGCTTGACATGGTCCTCCTCGACCCGGTCGCTGCGTCGCGCCGCGGGTGCTCGGCCACCCGCGGCACCTAGATTCCTCGCGGCGGCTGCTCACGGTGACGGTTTGGGTACGGGGCTCACGGAGTCGAAACCGGATCGAGACGTTCTTGATCTTCCATTGACCGAGGTCAGCGAGGAAAGAAAATATAGGTCTGTTACGAAAGTGGCTTATGGGAGTGACGGTGAGCGACGACCCGACCGGCGCCGAGGCGGCCGCGATCTGTGCCGATCTCATCCGCTTCGACACCACGAACCGAGGCGAGGGCGTGGCCCGCCCGGAGCGGCCGGCCGCCGAGCACGTCGCCGCGCTGCTGGACGAGGCGGGCGCCGTGCCGCGGATCGTCGAGTCCGCGCCCGGCCGCGCCAGCGTGCTGGCCCGCGTCCCCGGCACCGATCCAGCGCATCCCGCGTTCCTGGTGCACGGCCATCTGGACGTGGTGCCCGCCGACCCGTCCGGGTGGACCGTCCCGCCGTTCTCGGGCGAGGTCCGCGACGGGTGCGTGTGGGGGCGCGGCGCCGTCGACATGAAGGGCAGCGTGGCGATGACGCTCGCCACCGTCCGGCGGCGGCTGCGCGAGGGGCGGCGCACGCGGGGCGACCTCGTCCTGGCGTTCCTCGCCGACGAGGAGTGCACCGGCGACCACGGGTCCCGGTACGTCGCGCGCGAGCATCGGGAGATCTTCGACGGCTGCACCGAGGCGATCAGCGAGTCCGGCGGGTTCAGCGTGGACGCGGGCGGGACGCGGATCTACCCGATCGCGACCGGTGAGCGCGGCACGACCTGGATGAAGCTGACGGCGCGCGGGACCGCCGGGCACGGGTCCAAGCCCGCGCCCGACAACGCCGTCGCCGAGATCGCGCACGCCGTGTCCCGGCTGGCCTCCCACCGGTGGCCCGTCCGGCTGACGCCGGGCGTCCGGGCCCTGCTGGACGGGCTCGCGGACGCGCTCGGCACCCCCATCGACCACGACCGCCTCGACGAGGAGGCCGCCCGCCTCGGCGGCGTCGGCCGCCTGTTCGCCGGGACGGTCCGCAACTCGGCCAACCCGACCCGGCTCGACGCCGGCTACAAGGTCAACGTCGTGCCGGACACGGCGACCGCGCAGGTCGACGGGCGCTACCTGCCCGGAACCGGCGAGGAGTTCCTCGCCACCGTCGACCGGCTCCTCGGCCCGAACGTCACCCGCGAGTTCATCAACCGCGAGGAGGCCCCGGCCGCCGACCCCGCGGGCCCGACGTTCGCGGCGCTCGCGGAATCGCTCCGCGCCGAGGACCCGTCCGCCCGTCCCGTCCCGTACGTGATGGCGGGCGGGACCGACGCCAAGGCGTTCCACGGGATCGGCATCGCCAGCTTCGGATTCGCGCCGCTGCTGCTCGGCCCGGACCTGGACTATCTCGGCATGTTCCACGGCGTGGACGAGCGGGTGCCGCTGGACGGCCTGGCGTTCGGGACCCGGGTCCTGGACCGCTTCCTCGACACCCGCTGAAACGGGTAGAGACAGTGCGTGGACTTCTCCAGTGCGGCCGATGAGCTCTACGGCGTCCAGCCCGCGCAGTTCGTGGCGACCCGGAAGCGCCTGGCGCAGGACGCGAAGGCCGCGGGCGACGGGCCGCTCGCCAAGCGGATCGGGGCGCTGCGGCGCCCGACGCTGTCGGCGTGGGCGGTGAACCTCCTCGCCCGCTCGGCCGCCGGCGACCTGGAACGGCTGCTGGACGTGGGGTCGGAGATGCGCTCGGCGTGGGGCTCGGGCGGCGGTCTCGGGGACCTGGAGCAGCGCCGGGCCCGCCTGGTGGGCTCGCTGGTGCGCGCCGCCGGCGAACTCGCCGAGGACGCGGGCAATCCGCTGCGCGAGCAGGCCCTCCGCGAGGTGGAGGACACCCTCCAGGCCGCGACGGTGGACGCCGGCATCGCCGAGGAGGTGCGCGAGGGCCGGCTGCCGCAGCCGCGCAGCCACACGGGGTTCGTCCCCGCCGGGTTCGCCATGGCGCCGGAGGGCGAGGAGGAACGCGCGAAGCCGGAGGCGGGGGAGGAGCGGCCCGCCGAGGAGAAGGAGCCGGCCGGTGAGAAGCCCGCGAAGGAGAAGGAGCCCCGGCGGGCGAGGTCGAACGTCACGCGGACGAGCGCCGCGCGGGCGCGGCGGGCGGAGACGCTGCGCGGGCGCGCCGAGGAGGCGGACCGCAAGCTCGCCGAACGCCGGGAGCGGGCCGAGGAGGCGAAGCGGGCGGCGGAGGAGGCGTCCGCCGAGGTGGGCCGGCTCCGGCACGAGCTGGACCGGGCGGTCGCCGAGCGCGACGCGGCGGCGCGGCGGGCGGAGCGCGCCGAGCAGAACCGCGCCCGCGCCGAGGAGGCGGCGCGGGAGGCCCGCGGGGCGGCCGAGGAGGCCCGCCGGGCCGCCGACCGGGACGCGCGGCACGGGTGACCCGCCACCCCTGGTACGAATCGGTCGTACGACATGAAGTAGGTTCGACTAGAACGTCATTCCAACACGTGTGATCGACTACAGGGGGCGCGCGGTGACGGCACCGGTCGTGGAGCAGCCGACTGACTGGACCGAACCGGGCGCGCATCTCGTGGCGCCGGGGGTTCACCGGATCCCTCTGGCGCTGCCGATCCCGTCGCTGCACGCGGTCAACGTGTACGTCATCGAGGACCCCGACGGCGTCGTCGTCGTGGACTCCGGCTGGGCCATGCCGGACACGCGGACGTCCCTGGAACGTGCCCTGCGCACGCTCGGCCACGGGCTGGACGATGTGGCGCATTTCCTCGTCACCCACGCGCACTGGGACCACTACTCGCAGGCCCTCGCCCTGCGCGAGTCGTTCGGGACGCGGGTGCGGATCGGGCGCGGCGAGCGGGCGTCGATCGAGGCGTTCGACGTCCACCGGGGCCTGCACCCCCGGCAGGTCGAGATGCTGCGCCGCTGC
Source organism: Actinomadura sp. 3N407 (assembly GCF_052245875.1). NCBI lineage: Bacteria > Bacillati > Actinomycetota > Actinomycetes > Streptosporangiales > Thermomonosporaceae > Actinomadura > Actinomadura sp. 3N407. Next base: position 19,916 of record NZ_JBQQBP010000021.1, on the reverse strand, counting down.
GGCGCGGACGCGATCGCCGACGAGATCGCGGGCATGCCCGTCGAGCGGTCCGAGCGCGACGTCCCGCACACCCTCCCCGACGCGTGGCTCGACGACGGGGAGCGCGTCGGGCTGACCGATCGGGGCCTGGACGTGTTCGCCACGCCGGGTCACACGCGCGGCCACATCGTCCTGCGGGACGCGGACGCCGGGCTGCTGTTCGCCGGTGACCACGTCCTGCCGCACATCACCCCGTCGATCGGGCTGGAGACCGAGCCGGAGCGCAAGCCGCTGCGCAGCTACCTGGAGTCGCTGCGGCTGGTCCGCGACATGCCGGACACGCTGCTGCTGCCCGCGCACGGCCCCGTGAAGCCGAGCGTGCACACCCGGGTCGACGAGCTGATGGAGCATCACGCCGAGCGGCTCGACACCGCCGCCGCGCAGGTCCGCGCGGGACACACGACGGCCTTCGAGGTCGCGGCCGCCATGCGGTGGACGCGCCGCAGGCGCTCGCTCGACGACCTGGACGCCTTCAGCCGGATGCTGGCCGTCCTGGAGATCGAGGCCCACCTGGACGTCCTGGCCGACCGGGGCGTCCTGGACGCCCACGACGAGGCCGGCGTCCGCCGCTACGCCGTGCGGGGCTGACGGCCGCGTCCGAAACGGGCCGGCGGGGGCGATGAGTTTCCGCGGGCCCGCGAGTCTGCACCGGGTGAACCGCTTGCAGGCGCAGTTTCGGACGGAGGACACACGCATGGCGCTTCCCGAAGTCGTCACCCGCGAGGAGTGGACGGCCGCGCGCAAGGAACTGCTCGTCAAGGAGAAGGAGCTCACCCGGGCCCGCGACGCGCTCAACGCCGAACGCCGCCGCTTGCCGATGGTGCTGGTCGACAAGGACTACGCCTTCGAGGGACCGGACGGCGAGGCGAGCCTCCTCGACCTCTTCGGGGGCCGCCGCCAGCTCATCCTGGGGCACACGATGTGGGACCCCGGGTGGGACCGCCCCTGCCGGAGCTGCTCGTCCGGCCTCGCCGAGATCTCGGTCGGCCACCTGCGGCATCTGAACGAGCGCGACACCACCTACGTGACGGTGTCGCGCGCCCCGCAGTCGAAGATCGGGCCGTTCAAGGCGGAGATGGGCTGGCCCTTCCCCTGGTACTCCTCGTACGGCAGCGACTTCAACTACGACTACCACGTCACGCTCGACGGGTCGGTGACGCCGGAGGAGTACAACTACCGGCCCTTGCCGGCCGGGGGCGACCGTCCGATGGAGTTGCCCGGCATGAGCTTCTTCCTGCGGGACGGCGACACCGTCTACCACACCTACTCGGCATTCGCCCGCGGCCTTGAGCAGGTCGGCGGCTTCTACTACTTCCTCGACCTCACGGCCCTGGGCCGGCAGGAGGAGTGGGAGGAACCGAAGGACCGCGGCACGGGCGGCATGCCGGCGGGCGGCCTGCTCCCCTACCCGGACGAGTACGACGACGAGTACTCCCGCTGAGAAACGCCGCCCCTTCCCACGGGCGTCCCGCTCCGGCGGGCGCCCGGCGCGGCGGGCCGGTTGACCGTGGTGCGGTCGCACGGGGCCCCGCACCACGGTCACCGGTACGCGGCTGGAGGGGCCGAAAACGCCCACGTTAGGCTGATCTTCCGGTTCCCCCTCCGGAAGGAGCGCCGATGACGCTCGCCCCCGAGTCCACCCCGATCACGTCCGCGGAGGAACTGCGCGAGCTTCTCGGCGCGCCGATGCCGATGGCGGTCGCCAAGGAGCGCGTCGCGCTGCACGCCCGGGACAGGGAATGGCTCGCGCGGTCCCCGTTCTGCCTGATCTCCACCAGCGACGCGGACGGCAACTGCGACGTCTCCCCCAAGGGAGACCCGCCCGGATTCGTGCACGTCATCGACGATACGACGATCGCCGTCCCGGACCGTCCCGGCAACCGCCGCGCCGACGGCTTCATGAACATCCTGAGCAACCCGCGCATCGGGCTGATCTTCCTCGTCCCCGGGCGCGGCGAGACGCTGCGGATCAACGGCCGCGCCCGCCTCGTCCGGGACGCGCCGTTCTTCGACGAGATGGTCGTCAAGGGGCACCGCCCGGCCCTGGCGGTGATCGTGGAGATCGAGCAGGTCTTCTTCCACTGCGCCAAGGCGCTCATGCGCTCGAAGCTGTGGAGGCCGGACACCTGGGACCCGGACGCGCTTCCGTCGCACGCCCGCATCGTCGGCGACCTCCAGTACGCCGGGAAGAGCGTGGACGAACTGGAGCAGTACTACTCCGAGTCCAACTACGCGAAGAAGCTGTACCGGAGCTGACACGGGCGGAGACGGGTCGACCCCCGCGCGGCGTGCGCGGGGGTCACAGATCGGGCGGCCCTGTCAGCCGCTCTTGCGGCGGAACTGCCGCTGATGGTCGGCACGGGCGTGCTTGCCGCGCACCTTCGAGCCGCTCCTGCCGGACTCGCCGGCGTTCTTGCCCGCCGCTCCGCGCTTGCGCTCCAGGGCTTCCCGGAACCTTCGCTTCACGTCGTTCTCGCCGTCCTCTGGTTCTCCTGACGAGTCGGCCATGCGGACCTCCAGCTCTTGTAGTGGCACCCCCCAGCCTCACACATCCAAGGTAAAGCGGCCATCTGCACCCCCCGGGAAGATCATCCAGGAAGATTTCGCCATCAACCGGTCAGCACAGAACGATCTCTCCTAGGGTTTGTGCCCGTGGAGCCCCAGACCCCGCAGGCAGAGCCCGCACCCGCCCACCCGCCGCTGGAGTCGCTCGCCGTCCAGCCGCTGGTGAACCGCGACTACGAATCCAGGCCCGCGCTGTTCTACGAGCGGCTCCGCGCCGAGTACGGGCCGGTCGCGCCGGTGGACGTCCTCGGCGTTCCGGCGTGGCTGGTGATCGGCTACCCCCAGACGCTCGACATCCTGCGCGACACGCGGGGCATCTGGAGCAAGCGCCTCGACTCCTGGCGGGCGCGCCGGGAGGGCCGCGTCCCGGCCGACTGGCCGCTGCTGCCCGCCTTCGAGATCGACAACTCGGTGTTCCGCGACGGCGCCGACCTCACCCGGCTGCGCGGCGCCTGGAGCGAGGGCCTGCGCCCGTTCCAGGACCGCACGCGGACCCAGGCCAAGGAGTTGGAACGCGACATCCGGCGGTACGCCGACGAGCTGATCACCGTGCTGTCGGAGAACGCCGGCCGCGGCGGATGGGCCGATCTGTCGGCGCAGTACGCCCGGCCGCTGCCGCTGATGATCGTGGGCCGGCTGCTCGGCGCCGAGTCCGGCCGCGGCGACGAGATCATCATGGACATGTGGCGGATGCTGGACGCCGGGCCGGACGCCGCAGAGGCGGCGGCGCGGCTCAGCACCGAGGTCGCCGGCGTCTGCGCCGCCAAGATGGCCGCGCCCGGCGAGGACCTGCCGTCCTACATGCTCGCCGCCGTGCCCGACCTGACGGTCGAAGAGCTCAGCCGCGAGATGATCATGCTCATCGGGCTGGTCGGCGACTACACCGGCACGCTGATCTGCAACACGATCGCCGAAGTGATCATCGGGGAGACCGGGGTCCGGGACAGCATCTCCGCCGGGATGCTGCCGGAGGCGGTCAACCGGGCCGCGATCACCAGCCCGCCGATGGCCAACCTGACGTTCCGGTGGCCGAAGACCGACGTGCGCGTCGGACGGTTCCAGATCGCGGCCGGGGACCCGGTCATGCTGTCGCCCGCCGCCGCGCATCTGGACCCCGCGTTCACCGGCACCATGGACCCCGACTCGATCTACAGCTCCCGCGCGCATCTGGCCTGGGGCGCCGGGCCGCACGCCTGCATCGGCCGCGACCTCGCCACGACCATCACCACGGCCGCGGTGGAGCGGCTGTTCGACCGGTTCGCCGCGCTGCGGCTCGCGCTGCCCGCCGACCAGCTTCCGTGGCGGTCCTCCCCCATGATGCGCGGCCTGCGGTCGCTGCCGGTGAACTACGAACTGCCCGAGGGCCCGCCGGAGCCGCCGCCCTCGGGTCCCTCCGGGGCGGAGGGGGCGCCGGAGCGGGACACGTCGGCCGAGACCGCGCCGAATTCGCTGGTCCGGCGCGTCCTGCGGATGATGCGCCTGTCCCAGTCCTGACGCGGGAGGCGCCGCGTCACCTGGTCGGCCGCAGCGTGCGCGGGCCTTCCGCCTGCGCCGCGGGCCGAGGGTCAGCGTGCGCCGATGCCGTCCAGCTCCACGGTCCACACGCCGTCCATGACCTCGCTGAGCGTGAGCCGCAGATCCAGGGCCGAGCGGCCCTCCTGCGCCGTCCACAGCGGGAACGCCACGCGGAAGTCCCGCCGCCCGCCCGTGACCTGCTCGACGCCGATCACGTCGATGGCGTCGAAGGCGTCCTCCGGCGGGCTGATCAGATCGACCCCGTTCCCCTCGATCGCGCCGGACATCCCGGACGCGCTGAGCCGGCGTCCCTCGGTCAGCGTCTCCAGTTCCTCGTAGTCTCCCGCGACCAGCAGGGCGACCACGACCCGGACGGCGTTCACGCCCTCCCGCGGCAGCATGCGCCACACCGTACCCGCCGCTCCTCCAAGATCGGTCCCATGTTTGGGCACGTCCGCCCGGGAACGTTCTCACCGGTAGGCGCGCAGGGAGGACGAACGATGCCAGACAAGAGCGACAAGCACGGCGCGAAGGTGGACGAGGAGATCGCCCGCGAGACGCAGGGCATGGTCAGCGGCGGTCATCCCACGCGCGCCGAGGAGTTCAAGGAGACCGAGCCCTTCTCCGACGACGACCCCGCGGACCCGACCATCCCGGCCGCCGGGGAGCGCGAGGGCTCCCCGCCCGGCATGTCCGCGCAGGACGTCGAGGGCCGCAGCGCCCTCGCCCGGATGCTCACCGGCATCCGGTACCCGGCGCGGCCGAACGAGCTGATCCGGCACGCCGCCGAGGCCGGCGCGCCCGATGCGGCGGTCGAGCAGTTGCGGACGCTGCCCAAGCGCGAGTACGAGAACCTCGCCGACATCGCCGAGGAACTCGGCTACGGCCGCGAGGAGCGCCGCTACTGATCTTGACCGGGCGCCGCGCCCCGATCGGGCGGGCGCCCGCGGCTCACCGTCCCCGGAGGGCGCGTTCGCGGAGCAGCGGGATCTGGCCGCCGGCGGCGACCAGGTCCCGCTGCCGCGCCGACAGGCGGTGGCGCGCCCGGTACGTCTCGCCCTTGGTGGTGTTGCGCACCTCGACCTCGTGCCCGGCCTTCAGGGCGTCACGGACGCCTTCGACCCGCAGCACGTCGCCCTGCCCGACACGGTCGTAGTCGGCCTCGTCGGCGAACTCGAGCGGCAGGATCCCGAAGTTGACGAGGTTCTGCCAGTGGATGCGGGCGTACCCGCGGGCCAGGACGAGCCGGAGCCCGAGGTGGCGGGGCGCGATCGCGGCGTGCTCGCGCGAGGACCCCTGCCCGTAGTTGCGGCCGCCGACCACGGCGTGCGGCCCGGCCTCCCGCGCCCGCTCCGGGTAGCCCTCGTCGAGCCGGGTGAACGCGAAGTCCGCCAGCTTGGCGATGTCGCTCCGGTACGGCAGGGCCCGCGCGCCCGCCTGGAGGATCTCGTCGGTGGACACGTCGTCGCCGACCTTGATGACGACGGGGATCTCCAGCTCGTCCGGGAGCGGGTCCAGTTCGGGCAGGACGCCGATGCTCGGTGCCTTCTCCAGCTCGACGGCGCGCGCCTCGTCCTCGGGCGGCGGGGCTTCGAGCATCTCGCGGCTGACGCTGGACTTGTCCGGCAGCCGCACGGAGGGCGGGTCCATGTCGAGGTCGCGCGGGTCGGTGATCCGCCCGGTGAGCGCCGCGGCCGCGGCGGTCTCGGGCGAGCAGAGCCAGACCAGGTCGTCCTTGGTGCCGGACCGTCCGGGGAAGTTGCGCGGGAACGTCCGCAGGCTGTTGCGGCCGATCGCGGGCGCCTGCCCCATGCCGATGCAGCCGAGGCAGCCCGCCTGGTGGATGCGGGCGCCCGCCTGGATGAGGTCGGCGGTCACGCCCATCCGGGTGAGATCGAGGAGGATCTGCCGGGACGTGGGGTTGACGTCCAGCGACACCTGCGGCGGCACCTGCCGTCCCCTGACGATCGCCGCGACGGACGCGAAGTCGCGCAGCCCCGGGTTCGCCGACGACCCGACGACGACCTGGTGGACCTCCTCCCCCGCCGCCTCCCGCACCGGCACCACGTCGCCGGGTGAGCCGGGGCGGGCGATCAGCGGTTCCAGCGACGACAGGTCGATCTCCTCGGTGACGTCGTAGGAGGCGCCCGGATCCGCGACGATCTCGGTGAAGTCGTCCTCGCGGCCCTCGCCCCGCAGGAACTCCAGGACCCGCTCGTCGGAGGGGAACACCGTCGTCGTCGCGCCCAGCTCGGCGCCCATGTTCGCGATGACGTGCCGGTCCATCGCGGTCAGCGACGCCAGCCCGGGGCCGTGGTACTCGATGATCCGGTTGACGCCGCCGCGGACCCCGTGCCGCCGGAGCATCTCCAGGATCACGTCCTTGGCGCTCAGCCACGGCGGCAGCTCCCCCGTCAGCCGGACGCCCCAGATCTCCGGCATCGTGATGTGCAGCGGCTCCCCGGCCATCGCCATCGCGACCTCCAGCCCGCCGACGCCGATCGCGAGCATGCCGAGCGACCCGGCGGCGCAGGTGTGCGAGTCGGAGCCGACCATCGTGGCGCCGGGCACCCCGAACCGCTGCATGTGCGTCGGATGCGAGACGCCGTTGCCCGCCTTGGAGTACCAGAGCCCGTACCGGCGGCACGCCGACCGCAGGAAGATGTGGTCCGCCATGTTGCGCTCGTCGGCCTGCAGCAGGTTGTGGTCGACGTACTGGACCGACACGTCCGTCCGGACGCGGTCGAGGTCGAGGGCCTCCAGCTCCAGCATCACCATCGTGCCCGTCGCGTCCTGGGTGAGCGTCTGGTCGACGTGCACCCCGATCTCGCCGCCCGGTGTCATCTCACCGCTCGCCAGATGCGAGGCGATCAGCTTGCGGGCCGCGTTCCGGCCCCCCGCGCCGTCCGGCATGTCAGTTCCTCCGCCTCTCCCGGGGCCGGTCGTCCCCCGGGACGCCGTCGACCGGATGTGGTTCGTGGACGGGCCGGTCCGCGGGCTGCCCGCACCACTGGTTCAGGGCGTCGCGGATCGCCGCGGCCCGCCGGTCCGGCGCCGTCTCGTCGGTCGCCCACGCGATGTAGCCGTCGGGCCGCACCAGCGCCGTCGTGCGGGTGGCGCCGCCCGCCAGGGCGCAGTGCACGCGCCCCGCCCACCGCTTGGTCGCCAGGTAGGTCACCGCCGGGTCGTTCGCCGCGACCACCAGTACGAAGACCCCGTTGCCGAGCAGCCCGTACAGCCGGCCCGGGCTCCCCGCCAGGGGGACGTCCGGTGCGCGCCTGCCGGTCAGGCGGTGGGATCCGCGCGGCGCCGGGTAGGCGATGTCGATGCCGGACACGGCGCCCGCCAGCCGCCGCGCGACCGGACGGGTGTGGGTCGCCGCCCATGCCGCGGCGGTGCGCGCCCGGCGCAGCCAGAGCGGTTCGGCGAGCACGAACCGCAGCGCCGCGCCGCTGCCGCGCACGACGAGCCGCCCGATGGGGTGCCGCTCCTCGTGGTAGCTGTCGAGCAGCCACGAGGGCGCCCAGCCCCACAGCTCCGCCGCCAGCTTCCAGCCGAGGTTCGCGGCGTCCTGGATCCCGGTGTTCATGCCCTGCCCGCCCGCCGGCGAATGGACGTGCGCGGCGTCACCGGCGAGGAACACCCGGCCCACCCGGTACTTCGGCACCTGCCGCTCGTCGCTGTGGAACCGGGACGTCCAGCGCGGGCCGTACATGCCGTGGTCGGTGCCGAGGGCGCGGCGCGTCACCTCCCGCAGCTCGTCCATGTCGACGGGGTCGGAGTCGGGCGCCTGGTGGCGGCGGTTCCAGGCGATCACCCGGTACCAGCCGTCCCCGAACGGCGCCAGGAACGCGAACGCGTCGCCGACCGCGTTGACGGTCAGGACGTCGGCGGGCGCGTCCTCCAGGCGGACGTCGGCGAGCATCACCGACCGCACGGCCGCCTGGCCGGGGAACGGCAGCCCCATCTCACGCCGGACGGTGCTGCGGACCCCGTCGGCGCCGACGACATAGGACGCGCGGCGGGTCTGCGCGCCGCCGCCCGACATCCGCACCTCGACGTCGACGCCCGCCGCGTCCTGCCGCAGCCCGACGACCTCGGCGCCGTGCACGATCTCCGCTCCCGCGCCCAGCGCCCGTTCCCGCAGCACGCGTTCGGTCTCGTACTGCGGCGTGACCAGCACATAGGGGAAGCGGCCCGGCAGCCGCGAAAGGTCGAGGCTGGTGGTCCGCAGCACCTGCACCGCGCCGACCCGCTCGCCCGCCGCGACCAGCTCGTCCGCGACGCCGCGCGCGTCCAGCATCTCCAGCGTGCGGGCGTGCACGGCGAACGCCCGCGTCAGGTTGCTCGTCTCGGCCTCGCGGCGTTCCAGCACCGTGCAGCCGATCCCGGCGGCGGCCAGGTCGCCCGCCAGCAGGAGACCGGTCGGGCCCGCCCCCACGATCAGCACGTTCCCCGTCGGCTTCCCGGTGGGCGACATCCCGCTCCCTCCTCGCGCTCGACGGCCGGGCCCGGCCCTCGCCTTGGGAACACTTCCCAGGAACCGGCGGTCCTCACCTGCCGGGCACGCCGTGCGCCGGGCGTTCTGCACCGCTTCCCGCGCCGCCGGTCAGCCCTGGACGCGGCGGTCCCGGCCCGCCCACTCCTTCTCCCGGAGCTGGAACTTCTGGATCTTGCCGGTGGACGTCTTCGGCAGCTCGGTCACGAACTCCACCGAGTCGGGCGCCTTGAACCGGGCGAGGCCGGTCCGGACGTGCCCGACCAGCTCGGCCTCGGTCGCGGCGTGCCCGTCGCGGAGCACCACGAACGCCTTGGGGCGCTCGCCCCACTTGTCGTCCGGCACCGCGACGACGGCGACCTCCAGCACGGCGGGATGCGAGTCGATCGCGCGCTCCACCTCCACGGTCGAGATGTTCTCCCCGCCGGAGATGATGATGTCCTTGGACCGGTCGCGCAGCTCGACGTAGCCGTCCGGGTGGCGGACGCCGAGGTCGCCGGAGTGGAACCAGCCTCCCCGGAACGCCTTCGCGGTGGCCTCCCCGTCCCGGTGGTACCCCTTCATCACGTTGTTGCCGCGCATGACGATCTCGCCGAGTGTCTCCCCGTCCGCCGGGACGTCGTTCATGTCGTCGTCGACGACGCGCAGCCCGTCGGTCTGGACCATGCCGACGCCCTGCCGGGCCAGCAGCCGGGCCCGGTCGGACGCGGCGAGGGCGGGCCATCCGGGCTGCGGCTCGCACACCGAGTACGGCCCGTAGGTCTCCGTCAGCCCGTACACGTGGACGATGCCGGCGCCGAGCTGCTCCATCTGCCCGATGATCGTGGGGCTCGGCGGCGCGCCCGCGGTCGTGACGGTCAGGGGCCGCTCCAGCGGATGCGCCTCCGCCGCGTTCGCGATCGTCACCAGCACGGTCGGCGCGCCGTTGAGGTGGGTGACGCCCTCGGTGTCGATGAGCCGCCACACCTCACCGGCGACGACGGCGCGCAGGCACACCTGCGTCCCGCCGATCGCGGCGAGCGCCCACGGCGTGCACCAGCCGTTGCAGTGGAACATCGGCAGCGTCCACAGGTACACGCTGTCGGGCGTGTGCCGCGAGTGCGTCACCTCGCCGAGCGCGTTCAGGTACGCGCCCCGGTGCGTGTAGACGACGCCCTTCGGCCGCCCCGTGGTGCCGGACGTGTAGTTGATCGAGATGGCGGCGTCCTCGTCGTCCACCTCCCAGGGCAGCGGGTCGTCGGAGCCGCGCGCCATCAGCTCGCCGTAGGCGACGCCGCCGACCGCCGGGTCGGGCCGGGCGCCGGTGGCCGGGACGGTGACGACCTCGGGGAGCGCGCCGGCGAGCGGCGCCACGGACGGATGCAGGCCCGCGTCCACGACCAGCGCCTTCGCCCCCGAGTGGTCGAGGATGTAGCGGATCTCCTCCGGGGCCAGCCGCGTGTTGATCGCGACGAGGACGGCCCCGGCGAGCGGCACCCCGAAGTGCGCCACCAGCAACTCCGGGACGTTCGGCGCCAGGTAGGCCACCCGGTCCCCCGGCCCGATCCCCGACGCCCGCAGCGCGCTCGCCAGACGCGTCGCCTCGGCGGCGAACTCCTCGTACGTCGCGCGCCGGTCCCCGTAGGCGTAGGCGGTCTTGCCGGGGAACACCTCCGCCGACCGCTTGAGGAACGCGAGCGGGGTCAGCGGGGTGCGGCCAACGCCGTTGTCCATCGGGTGCCTCCGGTGCCGTCGGAGCAGATGCGACCTGCGTCTCAAGCATCCCACGGACGCGCGCACCTCTACTGGACGCGCCGCCCCGGCGTACCCCACCCTGGTACCCCAAGATCGCATACGAGGAGTGATCGGCGTGACCGTTTCCCGGCTCCGCGGCATCCCCGGCATCGGCGTGGACGAGATCGGCGACGCCGCCGACGCCGCGTCCGACCCGGAGTTCCTACGCCTGGAGAACCTCGACACCGACGTGCGGCCCCCGGCGGTCGCCGTCACCGCGACGCACGCCGCCGTGGACGCCGACGACGCCAACAGCTACCTGCCGTTCCAGGGGCACCGCGGCCTGCTGGAGGCCGCCGCCGCGCACGTCGGGAGGATCGCCGGGCGCGCCTACGATCCCGGCACCGAATGCGTGGGCGTCGCCGGCGGCCTGAACGGGATCACCAACACGCTGCTGGCCACCGTCGAGCCGGGCGATGAGGTCGTGCTCTGCGACCCCATCTACGCGGGGCTGGTCAACCGGGTGCACCTCGCCGGCGGCGTGCCCCGGTTCGTCCCGTGCTCGGCGTCCGACGGCGGCTGGACGGTCGATCCGCAGGCGCTCGCCGACGCCGTCGGACCGCGCACGGCCGCGGTACTGATGATGGGCCCGGCGATGCCGACCGGGCTCGTCCTGGACGAGACGCACTGGACGGCCCTGGCCGAAGCCCTCGAACGGCACGACGCATGGCTCATCTACGACGCGGCCATGGAGCGCATCCGTTTCGACGGGCGTCCGCCGGACCATCCCGCCCGGATCCCCGGCCTGGCCGAACGGACGATCACGGTCGGGTCGGCGTCCAAGGAACTGCGGCTCATCGGCTGGCGCGTCGGGTGGGTCGTGGGCCCGGCGGCGATCCTGCACGACGTCCGCCTCGTCGGGCTGACGAACGTCGTGTGCCAGGTCGGCATCGCGCAGCGGGCCGTCGCGGACGCGCTGACGGCCCCGGACGCCGACGCCGACGTGGCCGCCGCGACCGCGATCTGGCGGGAACGCCGCGACACGATCCTGCGGCAGCTGTCCGGGCTGCCCGCCGTCCGGCCGGACGGCGGATGGTCGCTGCTCGTCGACTGCCGGCCGCTCGGCCTGTCCCCCGCCGACCTGTCGCGGCGGCTGTTCGACCGCGCGAAGGTCGCCGCGACGCCGATGGACGGCTGGGGACCGGCCGGAGCGCACTACCTGCGGCTCGTCTTCGCCAACGAACCGGTGGAACGCCTCGGCGACCTGGCCGAACGCTTCCGCCGCGCGCTCTAGCGTCCCGTTTCGGCGGTCAGGATGGAGACGGCCCTGACGGTCGCGTGGCCCCGCCACTCCAGTTCCGCGGCGGGCGAGTAGCTGGCGAAGTCGACGCGCCAGCCGCCGTCGTCCTGCTGCTCCTCCTCGAGACGCCGCAACTCCGCCGCCACGACCTCCGGCGCGAAGAGAGCCCGGACGGGACGGCCGGGGTAGGGTGCGAAGTCGAGCGGCCGCATCGTCTCGTCCTCCAGCCCGCCCTGGACGTGGACGAGGCCGGAGTCCGGGATGTGCCCGCCGAGCATGTCGATGACCTCGGTGTCGTGGACGGCGTCGGCCAGCCACAGGGTGAAGGCCAGTTCCAGGGCGTGCGGTTCGTCCTTCGTCCGGACGGCGCCGAGGCAGAAGCGGGTGGCGCGGTCGAGCCAGGGATGCCCGGCCACCGCCTTGTCGTGGGCGGCGACACGCTGCGCCATCGCCGCGACCACCGCCGTGATCTGCAGCGAGGACGCCTCCGGATCGGCGCCCGCCCAGAACGGCGCGCAACCGGCCGGGTCGGGGACGCGCAGGGCGAACGGCAGGCCGCCGTCGGGCAGCGTCACCGACTCCAGCCAGTCGCAGAGCGCGACGGCCTCCGGGACCGTGACGGGGGCCAGTTCCTCGAAGACCTCGAACGCGTGCAGCGCGGGACCGGGCTGGCTCGTCCTCGACCGGAGGTCGGGCTCAAGGCCGTGGCCGTAGCCGCCGTCGGGGTTCCGGTAGGCGTTCAGGGCGGCGAGCAACGCGTCGCGGTCGCCCTCGCCCGTCAGCACCTCGAACCGGCGGCGGTCGAGCGTCCGCGCGTGCATCGCCATGAAGTCGGATGCCTTGTTCAGGTTCATGACTCCAGCGTGGCCCCCGCCTCCGCGTCCGTCTTGTAGCTTTCGGCCATCACCAGGTAAGGAACAGTTCCCGGGGCGAGCGGTGGATGAGGTTCGGCAGCATCTCCACCGGCCCTTCCAGCCGCAGGGCGGGCAGTTCCCTGGTCAGGACCTCCAGCGTGATCCGTACCTGCTCGCGGGCGAGCTGCGCGCCGGGGCACGCGTGGACGCCGTGCCCGAACGCCAGGTGCCGCGCGGGTTTCCGCGTGATGTCGAACTCGTCGGGACGTTCATGGGCGTCAGGGTCGCGTCCGGCCGCGCCGAAGGCGACGAAGACCTCGGCCCCCTCGGGCAGATCGGTTCCCGCCAGCGTGACGGGCCGGGTGGTGACCCGCCGGAAGCCCTGGATGGCCGTGTCGTACCGTGCCGCCTCCTCGACCGCCGCCGGGATCAGCTCGGGACGCCCGCACAGCAGCTCCCACCGCCCCCGGTCGCGCAGCAGATGCAGCACCGCCGTCCCGATCAGCGCCGTCGTCGTCAGATGCCCGGCGAGCAGCAGGTTCTGCAGGTTCGAGATGAGCGTGCCGTGCGGCTCGATCCCGCGGATCATCTCGCCGCACAGATCGTCCCCGGGCTCCCCGCCGCGGCTCCTCACCAGAGCGTCCAGGACCCGCTTCATGCCCGCGACGTCCCGGGCCGCCGCGACCTGCTCCGCCGTCCCCATCTCCCGGAAGATCAGGTCCTCGGCCCGGTAGCCGCCCTCGATCAGGGCGGGCATGTCGGCGGGATCGATGCCGAGCAGATGCCCGATCACGTCGCCCGGCAGGACGCGCGCGTACCGTCCCATCAGCTCGACACGGTGATCGTCCTTGAACGAGGCGACCAGTTCCTCCGCCCGCCCGGTGATGAACGGGACGGCCGCGGCGACCCGCTTGGGGGACAGCCCCCGCGACAGCGGCTCACGCACCCGCCGATGATCGTCGCCGTCCGCGGTGACCACCACCGGCCCGCCCGCCGGCACCGACTCCAGCACCGCGACCGCCTCCGGCCCCGGCAGCACGTCCGGGCGGATCGCGTTCGCCGAGGAGAACGTCCCCGGATCGCGCAGCACCGTCCGCGCGTCGGCGTGCCGGGCGACGAGCCACGCGTCCAACTCCGGGACGAACGTCAGCCCCTCGGCCTCCCTGGCCCTGGCGTAATGCGGATAGGGGTCCCGCCGGTCGAACTCCACGATCGCGTCCCTTCCACGCCGATGATCGAACCACCGTAGTGCGCCGGAAAATGGGAATGCGTGCGGCGGATCGTCCGGCCTAGCCTGGCGGCATGGACGTCACCTTCGAACGCACCGGTGAACGCCGGTACGCGACCGTCGTCTCCCTCCCCAGCAGGAATCCGCGCCGGATGGACCCCGCACCCGGGTACGACGACAACATCCCGCACGACCTCGTCCACTACCTGGCCGAGGCGGAACTGGGACTGTCGTCCGGCGTCTACGGACGGGCAGCGGCGGGCGGCGGCGGCTTCCCGGCGACGACCGAGACGCCCGGCGACCCGCGCCGCCGAGCCCGGGAGCAGCGCAGGCTGAAGAAGCGCGAGGCATCCCTCGGCAGGTCGGACCACAGCGACATGGCCAGGTCCGAGCATTTCGCGGGCCTGTGCGACATCGCCTGGAGACGCCGTACCGGAGCCCAGGCCCCCGCGTGGGCCCAACGCAAGCAGATCCCACCCGAGGACGCGCCCATCGTCGACCGCATCCTGGACCGCCTGGACGAACTGGCGCCGCTCTGGCGCGACCTTCCCGTCGGCGGCGCACTCACGTTCACCTGGCCGAGCACAGCAGTGAACGTCAGAACCCCCGGTTAACCCGCCCTCAGCGCGAGCCCCAGCGCCCGGAACTGCTCCACCGGCCGGTGGTAGCCGCGCTCGATGTGGTGGACGCCCCGCAGCGTGGACGGCCCTTCGGCGACCGCCGCCGCCAGCACCGCCGAGAACCCGGCCCGGATGTCGGGCATGGTCACGTCGCCGCCGCGGAGCTTGCTCACTCCCCGCACGACGGCCGAATGCAGCGCCGCCGTGTCGTGGTACCGGCACGCGGGCCCGCCCAGGCAGGTGTCGTAGACCTCGATCTCCGCGCCCATGCTCTGCAGCGCCGGGACGTACGCGAGCCTGTTCTCGTACACGGTCTCGTGCAGCACCGACATGCCGTCCGCCTGCGTGAACAGCACCATCAAGGGCGTCTGCCAGTCCGTCGCGAACCCCGGATGCGTGTCGGTCTGCACGGCCGCGGGACTCAGCCCGTCCGGCGCGGACGCCATGATCCAGTCATCGGTGATCTCGAACTCCGCGCCCATCCTGGTCAGCGTCGTGATCGCCGTGACGAGCCGGTCCTGCGGGCACCCGTGCACCCGCACCTCCCCCCGGGTGACCAGCCCCGCGACCAGGTAGGAGAACGCCTCGATCCGGTCGCCCTCCAGCCGCGTCAGCGCACCGCTGAGCCGCTCGACGCCCTCCACCACGATCCGCCGGTCCGGCGCGAACGAGATCCGCGCCCCCATCCGCTGCAGGAACAGCGCCAGCTCGATGATCTCGGGCTCGGTGGCCGCGTTGCGGATGACGGTCTTGCCCTCGGCCCGCACCGCCGCCAGCAGCACCGTCTCGGTGGCGCCGACACTCGGATACGGAAGCTCGATCCGCGCTCCCACCAGCCGCGTCGCCCGCGCGTGGATCCCGTCGGCCGCGTACGTCATCTCGGCCCCGAAGGCCCGCAGCGCGTCCACATGGAAATCGACCGGCCGCCTGCCGATCGGGTCGCCGCCGACCAGCGGCACGAACGCCTCGCCCGCCCGATGCAGCAGCGGCCCCAGCATCAGGATCGGGATGCGGTTCAGCCCGGTGAAGGCCTTGCCGACACTCGGATCGGCCACCGGCCCCGGCACGACGGTCACATCGCCGCCGGACCGCTCCACGGTCATCCCGACGTGCTCCAGCATCCCCGCCGTGATCCCGACCTCACCGACGTCCGGCGCGTTGCCGATCGTGCTCGGCCCGTCCCCCAGCATCGCCGCGACCATGTGCTTGCTGACCGCGTTCTTCGCCCCCCGCACGGTGACGTCACCGCGCAACGGCCCGGACGGTTCGATCTGCCACAACTTCTCATTCACTCGTGCAGCCTACGGCGTCAGAGACGACCGGCCAGCAAATTCACCGCGAACCCACGCTTTACGGACCACCTCCGCCCACACACAGTGTTCGTCTCCCCACGTCACACGCACTGTTCCGCCACGCCAACGCGCCGCCGACCACCGGCCGCCGCCATGGCCCGACCCCGCGTCACCGCGCCGGCTTCACCTCGACTTCAGCGTCGAAGACCTTGAGCAGGCCGAGGCGCAGGCCCTCGCCATCGGCGCCGTGCTCGCGTGCTTCCAGGCCCGGCGGCCGGCGATTCAGGGGTTCCTCGACCCCACGGGCCACCCCTTCTGCATCGCCATCACCGCAGCCGCAGCCGTACCGGACTCCCCGGAAAGCGTCGGTGCATGACGACGAACGGCCGCGAACGGCAGTCGCGGCCGTGACGCAGTCCCCGGCCGCCGTGAACTCCCGGGCCATCGGATCCATCAAACCGAATAAGGGGAAATCGGGGGATGTGATGGGTGGGGCTGTAAGGAGGATCGACCGGCGTCGTTTTCTCGGGATGGTCGCGGCGGCGGGGGCCGGCGGGGTCATGGTCGCGGCGAGCAGTAAGGCGACGGCCCTCGGCTTCGACGCGGAACGCGTGACGATGCTTCCGCCCGGCATCGGCTGGCGGCTCGACCCGGCGAAAAGCGACGAGTTCAACGGCGGTTTCCTGGACACCGCGAAGTGGGTCGAGAAGTACCGGAACGAAACGGCGGCCCAGGTGCAGTTCGTCGACGAGAACGTCCGGGTGTCGGGCGGCCTCCTCCGCATCCGGATGATCAACAACCCGTCCGGACAAGGCCACTTCCATTCGGGAGTCGTGCGGTCCACGTTCGCGATCGGCGGGAATTCCTACACCGAGGTTCGCGCCAAAATGATCGGGACGGAGGCGAACGCCGACTCCGTCATCCGGCACTCCGATGCCGACGTCCAGCACATCGGACGGGCCGGCGCTCCACTCGACGAGGGCTTCCACGTCTACGGTCTCGAATGCCGGGCAGGAAAGGTCGTCTCCTACATCGACGGCACCCCGCACCGGGGATACGCGACGCACCCGATGACGGAACCGCAGCCGCTCATCATGTACGTCCAGGGAAGCAATGAGAAGAAGCGCATCAACGCCGAGGCGCTCCCGGCGGACATGCTCGTCGACTACGTGCGTGTGTACACGTCTTCTTAGGACGTGCTCTTGATGCAGGCGATGGGTGTGCAGGGCGCGGGCGAACCAGTCGAGCCGCCGGGTTCAGGTCGTCTGGACGCGGCCGGCCGTTGACGGAGGCACCCGCTCCCTGCGTGGGTCGTTCGCGGTCTACAGGCGGCCCGGCAGCCGACGGTGGAGCTCGTCGTCGCACCCGCCCGCGAATGTGCGCGTATTGAGCCGCAAGCCCCGTCTAGGCTGCCCTCATGTGGAAGGAAGCAGCGTCCCGGGCATACGCGGACGTCGGGTTCAAGGCGTCCACCGGTGCGGCCGCGCTGGCGATGGCCGAACGGCGCCTGGGCCGTTCCCTTCCGTCCGCGCTCACCGGCCTGCTTCAGGAAACGGACGGCATCGTCGGTCACTACGGGGTGGACACGGTCTGGCCGCTGGAGCAGATCGTCGAGCAGAACCTCCACTTCCGGTCGGACGACTCGTTCGCCGACCTGTACATGCCCTTCGACCCGCTGCTCTTCTTCGGCGACAACGGCGGCGGTGACCAGTTCGCCTTCGTCCAGACGCCACCGCGGCCGGACATCTTCGTGTGGGATCACGAGACCGACAGCCGCCGCTGGGTCGCCGGGGACCTGCGGGACTACCTGGGCCGGTCCCTCGCACACGGCGACGACGACTGGTACCGGTAGCCGGCGGCGTCAGCCCGGCGGCGCGGCTGCTCGATCGCCCGAACCGCCGGCCTGACCGGAGCTGCTGGACACCGGACCGACCGGCATGAAGAGAGCGGTGACGTTGGCGATGACGCGGTCCGACGTGAACGTCGCCGTTCCCGCCGCGAGCCTTCTCCCCACCCGCGTCGGGGTGATGAGGATGTCGACCCACTCCCCCTCCCGCGCCGTGCCCAGCAGGTCGCAGGAAAGATTGACGGTGACCAGGTGCGCCGGTGGGTCGGTCTGGACGGCGAGGGCGTGGCCGATGGCCACGTCACCTATGGCGGCGATCACGCCCCCGTGCAGAAATCCACGCGCGTTCGACTTGGGGCCGTCGACGGTGAAGCCGGCCCGCAGGGGGTCGGCAGCGTGCCGGGCGAAGCCCCCGATGGCGTCGAGCAGCGGACTGGGGCGATCCCAGGGGACGAAGTGCGAGCGTTCGGCGGTCATCGTCCCTCCAGGACGATCTGCGACGGCACGTCATGCCTCGCGGGACGGATCCGCGGCGGACGCGGCGTCGACCAGGCCGCGAAGCGCCGCGGTGAGGACGAAACGGAAGCGGTGATCGGCTGACTCGGGGCCGCTGCCGAGCAGCCCGGACGATTCGAGTCCGATCAACCCCTGAACGGTGGCGAACAGCCCGATGGCGGCGTCCTTCGCCGTCCCCTTCGCGCGGCCGTGTCCCAGCGCGGCGGCGACCCGGCCGACCACGATCCCGTAGATCTCGTCGGCGGCACGGGCGTCTTGCGGGCCGGGGCTGAACTCGGCGAACGGCCTGGAGAACATGACCTCGTAGAGATGGGGACACCGGTGCGCGAACGAGCGCACGGCCAGCGCCAGATCCAGCACGTCCGCCTCGGCGTCGCCGCTGGTCTCCAGCGCCCGCAGTTCCCCGGCCAAGCGGGCGAAACCCTCGGCGAACAGTGCGCGTGCGAGACCGGCCTTGCCGCCGAACAGCTCGTTCACCGCCGCCTGCGACGACCCGGCACCGGCGGCCACGGCACGTGTCGTCACCGCGCCGCTCCCACCCGACGCCAGCAGCCCCGCCGCGACCCCGAGCAACTCACCGCGCAGCGCGTCCGTACGCCTCTTCTTCCGTCCCACCCCACCACGGTAACCGATATCGGATCGCTGATCCGAAAAAACATGGCTCCCGACCACCGGCGCCGGCCAGTCGCGTTGTGGCACGGGATGGCGCATCATGGCCCAGTGCCCGAGTCACAGCCGTCCCACCGGGCCCTGGAGTGGGCCGCCCAGGCCATCGGAGACCCCGTCCACGTCGTGCGACGCCTTGCGGGCGGGACGCACGCCGCCACGCAGCTGCTCGAGACCGCGGAATCGAAGCGGGCAGTGGTGCTGCGCCGCTTACCGCCCGGTGACGGGGCCGCAGCGAACGAGGCGCAATCCCTGGACGTCCTCAACGGCCTGGACGGGTGGGGTGGCTGCTCCCGTTGTGGTCGCTGCCGACGCGGACACGCGCCTGACCCGGGCCGGAGCCGGATAACGGTCCCCAGGCGCCGGTGCAGCGCGGTCTACACAAGTTCAGAGCATCACTCGTCGCGCGATTCCACGGCCGGCTGATCGAAGCTGTCGCTTCTGGGACCCAGCCGCTCGAAGCAGGCAAACGGCGGACGAAGGCGCTGGACGGTGGCCGCGCCGGTGCAGAGGTGTGGGTTGGCACCGGCGCGACCATGGTTCCGACCATCGTCGGACTGGTTTAATTCTCACCTATCGCACGTTGCACAACCGTTGCGTCCCGGCTCGCCACCCCTCGACCGGCACTATCCTTGCTCGATGATCAACACGGAGCCGGACTGGGAACGGCGGATCGCCGAACTCTGGGCCACCTTCGACGACCACAAGCCCGAAGTCTTCCTCGCGAAGGTCAAGGAACTGACCGACGAGCTTCCGGCCGGCGACGCCATCGCCCACTACGAGCTGGCATCGGCGCACGACTCGATCGGCAACGAGGCGGAGGCCGCCACCCACTACCGGGAAGCCTTCTCGGCCGGGCTCACAGGACCGCGTCGGCGGGAGGCGACGATCCAATACGCGAGCACCCTGCGCAACCTCGACCAAGCCGGGGAAAGCGTCGCTCTCCTCACCGCGGAACGCGAGGCCGTCTCAGATGAACTCGACGATGCCGTCACCGCGTTCCTCGCGCTCGCCCTCACAGATCTTGGACGTGACCGGGAGGCGGCGTCACTCGCACTCGACGCACTGTCGCGGCACCTGCCGCAGTACAACCGCTCCGTTTCCAACTATGCGAAAGCGTTGATGGAAACTGAACAACCCGAGAAATGAGGAAGGCCCCGCCGGTGACGGCGGGGCCTTCCTGCAATATGAGTCCGGCGGCGTCCTACTCTCCCACACAGTCTCCCGTGCAGTACCATCGGCGCTGAAGGGCTTAACTTCCGGG
>NZ_JBQQBP010000020.1:0-149908 GCF_052245875.1 Actinomadura sp. 3N407 | reverse complement strand
CTCCGCAACACCGTCCACCTCCACACCACCACCACCCACCTCCTACACACCGGACACACCCGATTCATCGAAATCAGCCCCCACCCCATCCTCACCACACCCATCCAACACACCATCGACACCACCAACACCAACGGCACAAGCAAACCCGTCAACGCCACCACCATCCCCACACTCCGACGCCACCACGACGACCAAACCCAACTCCTCACCGCCCTCACCCACGCCCACATCGCCGGCATCAACATCAACTGGCCCACCACCCAACAACCCACACCACACACACCACCCACCCCACACACACCACTGCCCACCTACCCCTTCCAACACAAGCGCTACTGGTTGGAGGCCACGGCCGGTACGGGCGTCGAGGACGCCGCTTCGGCGGGTCTGGACGAGGCGGCGCATCCGTTGCTCGCCACCATCGTCGAACTGCCCGAAGGACGGGGCGTGGTGGCGACCGGACGCGTCGGGACCGAAACTCATCCGTGGCTCGCCGGGTACCTGCTCCAGGACAGGCCGGTCCTTCCGGCGGTCGCGCTTCTCGATCTGGTGTTGTCCGCGGGCGAGTTCCTCGGCCTGCGTCACCTCGAAGAGCTGAACCTGGACGGCCCGCTCGTCCTGCCGGAAGAGGGCGGCGTGGATCTGCGGGTTCAGGTCTCCGGCGCGGACGATGACGGAAAGCACGCGGTCGGCGTCCACACCCGATCGGCAGGTGTATGGTCCCGTCGCGCGACCGGCGTGCTGAGCGCCTCGCCCGGCGCTGCCGCGACCGAGCGGGTCACCGCTCAGGCTCCGGGGCGGGCGGACGCCGGGGACCTCCAACGGCTGGCGCAGCGGCTCGGCGCGGCCGGGTACGACCACGACGGCGTGTTCCAGAGCGTCCGTGCCCGCTCGGTGTCCGGTCACGGTGTCGTCAACGTCGGGGCGTCCCTTCCGGACGACGTCGGCACGGACGGGTTCGGGCTCCACCCGGCGCTGCTGGCCGCCGCCCTCGACGGGGTGCTGGCCGAATCGTCGGCGGAGACGCTGATCCCGCTCCGGTTCACCGATGTCCGGCTGCACGCGACCGGCTCCACCGAGGCCGCGGTCCGGCTGTCCACGAACGACGACGGCGCCGTTTCCGTCAGCGTGATGGACGGCACCGGCGCGCCCCTCCTCACGGTCGGTTCGGTCACCACCCGACAGCTCACCGAGGCGGATCTGCAGCTCCCGTCGGAGGGACCGCTTCACCTCCCGCTGGCACTCGAATGGACGCCGCCGGCGGTCGCGGCCGGCGCCGCGGAGATGCCCAGCGTGGAGACGCTGCGGATCACGGCGGACCCCGAGGGCGGACCCGAGGCCGCGCACGCCACCGTCCTGCGAACCCTCGAGCGGGTTCAGCGATGGCTCGGGCAAGACCAGGCCACTGACTCCCGGCTGGTCGTCCTCACCCGTCGCGCCGTGAGCACCGCACCGGACGACGAGGTCACCGACCTGCCCGCCGCCGCCGTCTGGGGACTCCTCCGCACAGCCCAGAATGAGCACCCCGACCGTTTCGTCCTCCTGGACCACGACGACACGAAGGCCTCGCTCGAAGCCATCGACGCGACCGTCCGCACGGCCGTCGCGACCGGCGAATCCCAGGTCGTCCTCCGCGACGGCGCCTGCCTCGTCCCACGGCTTACACCCACCGCCCCGACCGGGGCCGAAGCCGAAGCCGAAACCGAGACCGCCTTCGCCCCCGACGGAACCGTCCTGATCACCGGCGGCACCGGCACGCTCGCCGCCCATATCGCCCGCCACCTGGTCACCCGGTACGGGGTCCGCCACCTCCTCCTGATCAGCCGTCGCGGACCCGACGCACCGGGCGCCGCCCGGACCCGCGACGAACTCACCGAGCTCGGCGCTCACGTCACCATCACCGCCTGCGACGCCGGCGACCACGACGACCTGGCCGCCGTCCTGAAAGGCGTTCCGGAGGACCACCCGCTCACCGCCGTCGTCCACACCGCCGGTGTTCTCGATGACGCGACCATCACCAACCTCACCCCCGAGCAGCTGCACACCACCCTCCAACCCAAGATCGGCGCCGCCTGGCATCTGCACGACCTGACCGCCGACGCCGACCTGGCCGCGTTCGTCCTGTTCTCCTCCGCCGCCGGGACACTCGGCACCCCCGGACAGGCCAACTACGCCGCCGCCAACGCCTACCTCGACGCCCTCGCCCACCACCGCCGCGCCCAGGGCCGTCCCGCCGTCAGCCTCGCCTGGGGACTGTGGACCGACGCCGGCCAGATGACCGGCGCGCTCAGCGAAGGCGACCTCGACCGGCTCAACACCACAGGACTCCGGCCGCTCAACGCCGACGACGCGCTCACCCTCTTCGACGCCGCGCTGCACGACACCGACCATCCGCATCTCGTGCTCACGCGCGTCGATCGGGGCACGGTGCGGCGGCATGCGCGGGACGGCACGCTTCCGCCGCTCTTCGAGCGGCTCGCCCCCGCCCGGACACGGCAGGCCGACGCGAGCGGCGCGGCACTGGCCGAGCGGCTGCACGGACTGGACGAGAAGCGCCGCGTTCAGCTGCTGCTCGACCTGGTGCGCGGGCACATCGCGGCCACGCTGGGGCACGAGTCGGCCGCCGACGTCGCCCCCGGGCAGGCGCTCAAGGATCTCGGGTTCGACTCGCTCACGGCCGTCATGCTGCGCAACCGGCTGTCGGCCGCGACCGGCCTTCGGCTCGCGACCACGCTCGTCTTCGACCACCCCTCCGCCGCCGCGATCGCAAGCCATCTCAGCGAACAGTTCGGCGACGGCGACGGCGGGTCGGGGGTGCCGCAGGCGGAGCTGGAGCGTCTGGAGGCGGCCGTGGTCGAGACCGACCTGGACGACGCGGGCCGGGACCGCCTCGAGGCCCGGCTGCGCGCGCTGCTGCTGCGGGTCACCGAATCGCGGACGGCACGGGACGCGTCCGACGACGACCTGGCGTCGGTGAGCGACGACGAGCTCTTCGACGTGCTCGACGAGGAACTCGGCCTCTCCGGGCTGGACGAACGATGACGCGGCACGCCTAGGAGGGCAGGTTCGCATGGAGAAGCACGACAAGCTCACCGAGTACCTCCGCTGGACGACCGCGGAGCTGCGGAAGACCCGGCAACGGCTCGCCGACGTCGAAGCCGCCCAGCGGGAACCGATCGCCATCGTCGCGATGAGCTGCCGCTTCCCCGGCGGGGTGCGTTCCCCGGAGGACCTGTGGCGGCTCGTCGTGGCGGGCGGGGACGCGATCTCGTCGTTCCCGGGCGACCGGGGCTGGGACTTGGACGCGCTTTACGACCCGGACCCGGAGCGCGAGGGCACCTGCTACACCCGCGAGGGCGGTTTCCTCCACGACGCGGCCGCCTTCGATCCCGGGTTCTTCGGAATCAGCCCGCGCGAGGCGCTGGCGATGGATCCCCAGCACCGGCTGCTGCTGGAGATCACCTGGGAGGCCTTCGAGAACGCGGGCATCGATCCCGGGTCGCTGCGCGGCAGCCGCACGGGCGTGTTCGCCGGGGTCATGTACGACGACTACGGCGCCCGCCTCATGGAGCACACTCCGAAGGGGTTCGAAGGGTATCTCGGCACCGGAAGCGCGACCAGCGTCGCGTCCGGGAGGATCGCCTACACCTTCGGTCTGGAAGGCCCGGCCGTCACCATCGACACCGCATGCTCGTCATCGCTGGTGGCGATGCATCTGGCGGCGCGGGCGCTGCGCGCCGGGGACTGCGAGTCGGCCTTGGCGGGCGGTGTGACCGTGATGGCCACTCCCGGCGTGTTCGTGGACTTCAGCAGGCAGCGCGGCCTGGCGCCGGACGGCCGCTGCAAGTCGTTCTCCGCCGGCGCCGACGGCACCGGCTGGAGCGAGGGCGTCGGGCTGCTGCTGCTCGAACGACTCTCCGACGCGCGCCGCAACGGCCATCCGGTGCTGGCGGTACTGCGCGGTTCGGCCGTCAACCAGGACGGCGCCAGCAACGGGCTGACCGCCCCGAACGGCCCGTCCCAGCAGCGGGTGATCCGGCAGGCCCTCGCCGACGCCCTGCTCACGCCCTCGGACGTGGACGTGGTGGAGGGGCACGGCACCGGTACCGTCCTCGGCGACCCGATCGAGGCGCAGGCGCTCATCGCCGCCTACGGACGGGACCGGCCCGCCGGCCGGCCCATGTGGATCGGCTCGATCAAGTCGAACATCGGGCACACGCAGGGCGCCGCCGGTGTCGCCGGAGTCATCAAGATGGTGCAGGCCATGCGGCACCGGACGCTGCCGATGACGCTGCACGCCGCCGAGCCGTCCCCGCACGTGGACTGGACGGAGGGCAGCGTCGCGCTGCTCACCGAGAACCGCGACTGGCCCGGGACCGGCCGGCCACGCCGCGCGGCCGTCTCCTCGTTCGGTGTCAGCGGCACCAACGCCCACGTCATCGTGGAAGAGGCGTCCGAGACCGCTCCCGAGGACGCACCGTCGCGGGCCCCGGACCGGCCCGTCCCCCTCCTGCTCTCGGCACGCTCGGAAGCCGCGCTGCGGGACGCGGCCCGCGACCTGGCCGCGCTGCTCGACACCGATTCCGCCCCGCGGCCGCTCGACGTCGCGTACTCCAGCGCGGCCACGCGGGCCGCCCTGGAGCATCGTGCGGTGATCGTCGGGTCGACCGGCGCCGAACTCACGCGGGGACTGGATGCCCTCGCCCGGGGCGACCTGCTGCCCGGCAACGTCGTCGCGGACCGGGCCGCGCCCGAGCCGGGCGGGCTGGCGTATCTGTTCACCGGCCAGGGCGGCCAGCGGCCGGGCATGGGCCGCGCCCTCGCCGCCGCCCACCCGCTGTTCGCCGATGCCCTGGCGGAAGTGTGCGCGGAGTTCGACCCGCATCTCGACCGCCCGCTCCAGCCGCTGCTGTTCGCGGCGAAGAACGACCCGGACGCCGGCCTCCTCCACCAGACCCGGTACGCCCAGCCCGCCGTCTTCGCGGTGGAGACGGCGCTGTTCCGGCTGCTCGGCCACTGGGGGCTGCGACCCGACGTCCTCCTCGGGCACTCGGTCGGCGAACTGGTCGCCGCGCACGCGGCCGGAATGCTCGACCTCGCCGACGCCGCCGCGCTGGTCGCCGCGCGGGCACGGGCGATGCAGCGGGCCCGGCCGGACGGCGCCATGTTCGCCGTCGAGGCGACGGAGGAGGAGGTCCGGGCGACGTTGACCGGCCACGGGCAGGAGGTCGCGGTCGCGGCGGTGAACGGGCCCCGCGCCACCGTGATCTCCGGCGACGCGGGCGCCGCGCTGGAGGTCGCCGAGCACTGGCGGGGCGAGGGTCGCCGGGTCCGGCGGCTCAACGTCAGCCACGCCTTCCATTCGCCGCACATGGACGACGTCCTGGACGAGTTCCGCGAGACCGCCGCGCGGGTCACCTTCACCGAACCGGCGATCCCGCTCGTCTCCAACGTCACCGGCGAGCCGGCGGATCCGGCCGACCTGCGCTCCCCCGACTACTGGGTGGAGCACGTCAGGCGGCCGGTGCGGTTCGCCGACGGTGTCCGCGCCCTCCACGCCGCCGGGGTGACCTGCTACCTCGAGGTCGGCCCCGACGCCGCCCTCACCACGATGGCGCGGGAGTGCCTGCGCGACGGGGACGACGGCGGGCGGCCCTCGACGCTGGCGCCCATGATGAACGCGAGGCGGCCCGAACCGCAGACCGCGCTGGCGGCCTTGGCCAAGGTCCACGCGGCGGGCCACCGGGTCGACTGGGCCGCCCAGTTCGCAGGCTCCGGCGCCTCCCGCGTCGCGCTGCCGAACTATCCGTTCCAGCACCGCGACTACTGGCTCAACCCCGATACCGACAGTGCTCGCGGTCGCGACGCGGGACGGCGTTCGTCCCTGGAGGCGCGGTTCTGGGCGGCGGTCGAAGACCAGGATGCCGAGTCCCTCGGCGGGGCGCTCCGTCTGTCGTCCGAGCAGCGCTCCGCCCTGTCCGCGCTGCTGCCCGTGCTGGCCGCCCACCGGCGCCGCGCGCGATGGCACCACATCACGGCGTGGCGGCCCGTCGTCGAGGTGCCCGCCGCTCCCGCGCCGCGCCGCTCGCTCCTGCTGGTCCCCGGCGGCGACGGAGGCGGCGACCTGGCGGCACAGGTGGTCGATGCGCTCGGCGACGCCGCCCACCGCGTCGACGTGGCGACGTCCACGGCGCACGAGGACGAGCTCACCTCGATCGTGCGCACCGGGATCGCCGGGACGGCGGACATCGGCGGCGTGGTGTCGCTGCTGCCACCGACCGCCGCCCTGCCGAAGGCACTGGAACGGGCGGGGGTGGATACCCCGCTCTGGGTGCTGACCAGCGGCGCCGTGACGGTCGGACGGCTCGACCCGCCCGCCGACCCGGAGCAGGCGGCGGCCTGGGCCCTGGGGCGCGTGCTGGCCGGGGAACATCCGCGCCGCGAGATCAGACTGCTCGACCTCCCCCCTCGCCTGGACGAGCACGCGCGGCGACGGCTCACCGAACTGCTCTCCGCGAGGCCCGCCGACGCCCTCTTCGCGGTGCGCGGGCAAGGGCTTTTCACCCCCCGGCTGGTGCGCGTCGCCCCACCCGACGAGGAGCGCGAACCCGGCCGGTGGCCGGAGGGAACGGTGCTGCTCACCGGCGGCACCACGGAGCTGGGCGCGCACGTCGCCCGCCGGCTGGCCGAACGCGGCGCCGAACGGCTCGTGCTGCCCGTCCCGCCGGACACGGACCCGGCGGACACCATCCCGCTGCGGAAGGAACTGGCGGAGCTCGGCGCCGACGTGACGGTCGCCGAATGCGACCCCGCCGATCGCGACGGGCTCACGCGTCTGCTCTCCGAAGGACCACCTACGGCCGTGGTTCACATCGCCGACGCCGACGCCGACGGGGCCGCACGAGCCGCCGCCGTGGTGGACGAGGTCACCGCGCATCTCGACCTGTCCGCCTTCGTGGTGTGCTCGTCCGGAGCGGGTGTGCTCGCGGCGCCGGGGACCGGCGGCACCGCGCCCGCCCACGCACGGCTGGAGGCGCTCGTCCGGCGGCGCCGGGAACGAGGCGGTCCAGCGCTGTGGCTGGCGTTCGGGCCGCTGGACTTCGAGCAGGACACCACCGATCCGACCGGTCTGCTAGCGCTGCCACCGGCCGCGGCGGCGGAGGCGCTCGCGTTCGCGCCCCGGTCCGGCATCGCAGCCGTGACAGTGGCCGACCTCGACCCGCGGGCCGCGCCGTGGCTCCTGTCCGACCGCCTCTTCCGCGAGCTGCCCGAGTCCGCCGGCGCCCCGGCCGCCGGACCGGACCGGGCGCTGCTGGACCGGACGCTGCTGGACCGGCTCGCGGACGCCGATCCGGGCGAACGGGCCGCGATCCTGCTGGGGATCGTGCGTGCCCACGCCGCCGACATCCTCGGCGTCGAACCGGCCGACGACCTCGACCCGGACGCCGACCTGCTCGCCCTCGGCCTGTCCTCCTTCGCGGCCCTCGAACTGAGCAGCCGGATGCGCGCGGTGGGCCTCGACGTCCCACCGAAACAGGTCTTCGACAATCCGACCCCCGCCCGGCTCGCCGCGTCCATGCGCCCGGCGTCCTGACCGAACCCGCCCAGCGGTCCTGGCAGACCGCCGACTCCCTAGGGGACATCTCATGCTTCACGACGTCGTCATCGCCGGCGCCGGACCCGTCGGACTCATGCTCGCCTGCGAACTCCGCCTGGCGGGCACGGAGGTCATCGTCCTGGAAGGCCGCACCGAGCCTGCGCCGGGGGCCGCGTCCGCGCACGCGCCGGGCGTGGCCATCAACGGCGGAGTCATCGAGCTGCTGGAAATGCGGGGGGTGATGGACGACTGCCGCGCCGACGGTTTCGAGTTCCCGATGGCCCACTTCGCACATATATGGCTGGACCCGTCGCAGCTCGCCGACCGCTACCCGTACAACTTCTCGATCCCGCACGCCCGGCTGGTCCGCCGCCTTACCGAACGCGCGCGGTCGCTGGGCGCCGATCTGCGTTTCGGGCACCGCGTGCGCGGCGTGACCCAGGACCGGGACACGGTCGAGATCCGGATCGGAGCCCCGGACGGCGGAGACACCGTGCGCGGCAGGTACCTGGTCGGCTGCGACGGTGCGGACAGCGCGGTCCGCCAGGCGGCCGGCATCGCCTTCCCCGGAGACGAGCAGCCCTTCCACGGCACGGTCGGGGACTTCGCGGTCGAGCCCGACGACGTCCTCAACCAGCACCTCGGAGCGAAGGAGTACCCCGCCGGTCTTTTCGCGGTGAGTCCGATGGCTCCCGGGGTGGTCCGGGTGCTGACCGGCGAGTTCGGCGTCGAGCCCCCGAGCCGGGACGGCGCTCCCACGCCGGCCGAGATCCAGGCCGCCGTACGCCGCATCGCGGACGTGGAGTTCACCAGCGGGGAACCGACATGGTCGGCGCGCTGGTTCAACGTGACACGCCTCGCCGAGCGCTACCGAGCGGGACGGGTCTTCCTGGCGGGGGACGCCGCACACACCCACTTCCCGCTGGGCGGGCAGGCGCTCAGCACCGGCATGGACGACGCGGTGAACCTCGGCTGGAAACTCGGGGCGGACCTCGCCGGATGGGCTCCGGAGGGGTTGCTCGACACCTACCAGGCCGAACGGCGCCCCATCGCCGAATGGGCGTGCAAGACGGCCCGTGCGCAGGTGGCGCTGCTGCACCCGTTGACGGACCTCCGCGACATCATCGCCGAGATCGTCCGGTTCCCGGACGTCAACGAGTACCTGGTCACGATGGTCGGGGGCACCGACACCCGTTACCGCTTCGAGGGTGACGGCGACGCCCCCCACCCGCTGCTCGGCCGCCGGATCCCCGGAGTGGCCGCCGCCGGCGCCGTCCCCGAACTGGCCGTGGCATGGGCGTCCGGCCGTGGCGTCCTGCTCGACGTGAGCGACGATTCCGACGGCCGTTTCGACACCACCGGCTGGGCCGACCGGGTGTCCCTGGTGCGTTCGAAACCGCTTCCCGGCCTCGACGCCGACGCGGTTCTGCTCAGGCCCGACGGCCGCGTCGTCTGGGCCGCACGGAACGGGAAGGCCGGTGACGGTCCCACCGAAGCCCTCACGGCGTGGTTCGGTGACCCGACCGCTTCGTAGCAGATCTATTAGGGCCGTTTAAGCCACACGGCGCAGCATGGCGATGGCAGCCGAAAGAGGACGAGCATGGACGTGTACCTTCACTCGACCGGGACGGTGCTGCCCGGCCCGCCCATAGACATCCCGACCCTGGCCAAAATGTTCGACCTGCCCTCTGTCTGGGAGCAGTGGGCGGACTCCTTCATCGACACCCCCACCAGGCACTACTCGGTCGACCTGGACTCCGGAGAGCTCCGGTTCTCCCTCGCCGACCTCGCCACCACCGCCGGGGAACGCGCGCTCGCCGCCGCCGGGGCCGCCCCGTCCGACGTCGATCTCGTCGTCATGGGCACCTCGTCGCCCGACATGCTCATGCCCGCCACGGTCAACGTCGTCGCCGACCGGCTCGGCATCGACGACGTGGCCACCTACCAGCTCCAGTCGGGATGCGCGGGCGCGATCCAGGCGCTCGACGTCGCGCGGCGGCTGCTCGGCTCCGGCGGGCACCGCACCGCACTGGTGCTCGGTGCCGACTCGTGCGCCAAACACCTCGACCTCACGGCGGACGTCAGCGCGCTGCCGCCCGGCGAGCAGGTCAACGGCGTGCTGTTCGGCGACGGCGCGGGCGCCGCGGTACTGCGCACCGAGCCGGGCGCGCATGAGGTCGCGCTGCGCTGGACACGAGTGCGGTGCGTCGGCCACGGGCGGGAACCCGGGCAGACCCTGAACTGGTTCGGCGCGGCCGACCGCCATGCGGACCGCCCCGCCGCCATTGAGGACTACCAGGCGGTCCGGGACGCGGTTCCGCCACTGGCCGCCGAGACGCTCGACGAGGCGCTCGAAGCGTTGGACTGGGACCGCGGCGAACTCGACTACGTGCTGCCGCCGCAGCTGTCGGGACGGATGACCGACGAGATCCACGCGCGCCTCGACGTTCCGGACGCGCAGGAGGTCAGCTGTGTCCGGGATACGGGCAACACCGGCAACGCGCTGCCGTTCTTCCAGCTTGAACGGCTGCTGCCGCGCATGATCGCCGGCGACCGCGCGGTCGGCGTCGCGATCGAGTCCAGCAAATGGATCAAGGCGGGGTACGCCCTGGAGAAGGTGGGCGCGTGACGCTGTCCGAACTGCACCGGTCGGGTCGGCTCGCCGCCTCCTATCCGCTGGTTCGCGGGATGCTCGCCGACCTCACCGACCGGGAGCTGACCAGGGCCGGGCACATCCTCGCCCGGCTCGACCCCGACGAGGTGCTGGACGCGCACCCGTCCACCCCGGAGCTCCGGGTCGCGGTGACCGGGCACCGCACCCTCGGCCCGCTGATCCCGCCGCTCACCGCCGAGCTGGCCCGGCACGGTCTTCTCATGCGGCCGCACCTGTCCGACTTCGACGCCCACGTCTTCGACCTCGGCGACCCCGAGAGCGCGCTCTACGCCGCCGAACCCGGCCTCGTCCTGTGGGTCCTGGACCCCGACATGGTGTTCGACGAGGTCCCGGTGCCGTGGACAGCCGCCGACGTCGAACGGGTCCTGGACGCCAAGGTCGCGATGGTGCGCGACCTCGCGGCCGCCTTCGACCGCCGCGCCGACGCCACGCTGGTGCTCAACACCCTGCCCCTGCCCCGGCGGTTCACCGCGCAGCTCACCGACCACCGTTCGCGCGCCCGGCTCGGCGCGGCGTGGCGCGCCGCCGGCGCACGGCTGCTGACGCTGGGCGACGAGATTCCTTCGGTGATCACTCTGGACCTGGATCCGCTGCTCGCCGAGGGGATTCCCGCCGAAGACGCCCGCCTGGGCCGGTACGCCAGGACGGGACTGTCGCCCGCCCTGCTGGCCCGGTACGCCCGCGAGGTCGGCCACCTCGCCAGGCACCTGACGGGACGCACCAAGAAGGCGCTGGTCTGCGACCTCGACGGCACTCTGTGGGGCGGCGTGCTCGGCGACGACGGGCCGGAGGGCATCGAGCTCGGCGAGGGACTTCGCGGCGAGGCGTTCACCGCGTTCCAGAAGGTGATCAAGCAGCTCGGGTCCCACGGCGTCCTGCTGGCCGTGGCGAGCAAGAACGATCTCGAACCGGTCGAGAAGACCATGCGCGACCACCCGGGCATGGCCTTGCACCCCGATGACTTCGTCCGGGTGACGGCGAACTGGCGTCCCAAACCCGACAACCTCACCGCACTGGCGCAGGCCCTCAACATCGGCGTGGACTCCTTCGTCTTCGTCGACGACAGCGCCTATGAGTGCGGGCTCGTCCGGCACGCGCTGCCCGAAGTCACGGTCGTCCAGCTGAACGAGGAGCCCGCCCGGCACATCGAGCGGCTGCTGCACGATGGCTGGTTCGACACCCGCGAGCTCAACGCCGAGGACCACGCCCGCCCCTCCCGGTACCGGGAGGAACTCGACCGGCAGACCTTCCTCGCCTCGTTCGACTCGATCGCGGACTACCTGTGCGAGCTGGGCGTCTGGGTCAGGCTCGCGCCGGTGATCGAGCCGGAGATCCCTCGCGCCGCGCAGCTCACGCTGCGCACCAACCAGTTCAACACGACCGTGCAGCGGTACCGGGCGCCGCAGGTGCGAGCGGCCGCCGACGGGCCCGGCACACGCGTGTTCGGGATCCACTCCGGAGACCGATTCGGCGACAACGGCATGGTCGGGGTGATATTCACCAGGGCGGAGGGCGACACCGTGCACGTCGACAACTTCGTCCTCAGCTGCCGGGTGTTCTCCCGCGGCATCGAGACGGCGTGCCTGAGCGCGGTCCTCGCGGACGCGAAGGCCGGCGGGGCGCGCGCGGTCGAGGCCGTTTACCGGCCCGGCCCCAAGAACGCCGGAGTGCGGGACTTCTACCCCGACCATGGCTTCACCCTGGCCGACGAGGAGAACGGCGTTCTCACCTTCCGGCACAGCCTGGCCGACATCGCCGCGCGGCCCGCGCACATCCGTTTCATCGAGTCTCTGGAGGAGCGCCGTTGACGTCCATCGACGATTTCCTGGTCCTGGTCCACGACGAGATCGGGCTCACGATCGGGCCCGAGCACGCCGATCTGCCGCTCGACCAGGTCCCGGGATGGGACTCAATGCACCTGCTGGCCCTGCTCTCCGCCCTGGAACGGGAGACGGGACGGCCGATCTCCCTGCCGGACGTGCTGGAAGCCCGGAACCTCCACGAAATCCACGAAGTGGCGGTGCGGGCATGACGATCAGGCCGATCGCCAAGGAACGGCGCCCCACGCTGTACTTCCTCCGGGAGATCAGAGCGTTCGCGCCGGTCCACCTCGACACCGAGGTGGACATGACCCGGATCAAGACCCACCGGTCGGAGGCGCGAGAGGCGGGCCGCCACTACTCCTGGGTGAGCTACGTCCTGAGCGCGGCGAGCCGCGCCCTCGCGGCCCACCCGGAGGCCAACGCCGCGATCCGCGGCCGGTTCCGCCCGAAGATCGCCCGGTTCTCCGCCGTGCACGGCAAGTTCACGATGGACCACACCGTGAACGGGCAGCGCGTGGTGCTGTCGGCCAACCTCCCCGATCTCCAGGCCGCCGACCTGGACGAGATCCAGCGGCAGGTCGACTACTACACGCGCGGTGACGCCGAGCGGCTGCCCGAGTTCGCCGGGGCCCGCCTGATCCGCCGACTCCCCCGGCTGATCGGCGGCGCCGCCTACCGGTCGCGGATCCGTCCGCTCCGCAACCGGGCCACCACCATCGGCACCTTCGCGGTCACCTCGCTGTCGCACAGCGCGGTGGACGGGTTCCACTCCACCGGGGGGACCACCGTCACGCTCGGCCTCGGCCGGATCGCCGACCGCCCCGTGGCGCGCGACGGGCGCACGACGGTCGCGCCCGTCATGCGGCTGAACCTCACCTTCGACCACCGCGTGATCGATGGCGCCGAGGCCGCCGACCTGCTCACCGACATCAAGAACGCCATGGAGGGCTTCGAGGAGGACACGCCCGCCGGGGACGGCGGCACCAACGACGTCGGCGAGCTCAAGCAGTTCGTACTGGCCCACACCCGGGGACAGAAGGTCGTCCACCACGAGGAGGTGCTGGCCCGAATCCGCACCGACTCGGACGGCGAAGGATCGTGGACGGCCGAATGGTCCCGGTCCGCGGAGGAGCTGGAACGCGACGGGCGGCTGCTGGACGCTTGCCGCCACCACTCGATGGCCCGGTTCCCGTTCGTGGACGGCCCCGCCCGGCGGAAGGCGCAGGAGGAGACCGTCCGAACGTTCGACGCGTGGCGTCGCCAGGACAAGGACATCGAACGGCTGGAGATCGATCTGCCCACGGGACGGGTCGCCGCCTGGGCGACCGGTCTGTCCGACGGCGCGCGGCGGCCGGTGATGGTCGTGAGCGGCGGCATCGTGACCGTCAAGGAGGCGTGGGCGCCGACCCTGGCCGCCGTCCGCCGCCTCGGCATGGCCGGGATCGTCACCGAGATGCCCGGCGTGGGCGAGAACACACTCCCGTACGACGGGGACAGCTGGAAAATGCTGTCCCACCTGCTCGACCACGTGAGCGACCGCGCCGACACGGCGAACTCCTACGCGCTCGCCCTGAGCTTCAGCGGCCACACGGCACTGCGTTGCGCGCTGGAGGACGGCAGGATCCGAGCGGTGCTCACCGCCGGGGCCCCCGTCCACGGCTTCTTCACCGACCGGGCCTGGCAGGCCGGCCTGCCGAGGCTCACCGTGGAAACCCTGGCGCACCTCATGGGCGAGAAGCCGGAGGCCGCGCTCGACCGGCTGCGGGAGTGGGCGCTGCGGCCGGACCAGCTCCGCGCGCTGAACGTTCCGGTTCGCTACGTCGCCTGCGAGCGCGACGAGATCATCCCGAGTTCGGACATCGCCCTGCTCCGCGAGCACGTCCGCGACGTCGAGTTCCTCATCCACGACGACGTGCACGGCGCCCCCGCGCACGCCGCCGAGACGCAGCTATGGCTGGTCCGGTCGCTGCTCCAGGCCCGTGGCGGGAAGGCCTCCGCGGCCCTCGCCATCGGACTGCTCTACCGGCTGGCCCGGCTGCGCGCCACCTCACCGCGCTGACGCCGCCGAGCACGGCTGACGCCGCGTTCGCGGGCCCCGGCCGGCCCAGGCCGCCGTCAGCGGGGCGGCTCAGGAAGGCCGACGGACACCTTCTCCAGGGCGGCCCGTATCGAGTCCGACAGCACGGCGTCCTGCCCCGAGTCGATCCAGAACTCGATCGCCACCCGGACCGCGCCGGCCACCGTCGCGGCCATCAGCCGCGGGTAGATGTCGGCGTCGACGTCCACGCCGAGACGTTCGGCGATGCCCGCAGCGAGCGCCGCCTCTCGCGCGGCGTGCACCTTGAGGTACTCGCCTCCCAGCGGCGAGGCCGCGACGGCCAGCCGCACCTTGCTGACCAAGTCGCGGTCGAGCGCGTCCCCGGCCATGAAGGCCCTCAGCGTGGCGTTGACGACCGCTTCCCACAGCGGCTCGTCGCTCGGACGCTCCCGCAGGTATTCCCGGATCGCCGCCGACCGGTCGAGGTCGACCGCGTAGAGCGCCTCGTTCTTGCTGCGGAAGTAGTTGCCGAACGAGCGCGGGGACATCCCCGCACTCGCCGCGATGTCCTCGACCCGGACGTTCTCCCAACCGCGCTCCACTGCCAGGCTGAGCGCGGCCTCGCTCACCGTGCGACGGACCGCGGCGATCTTGCTCTCCCGGACGGTTGGCGACACGGCGAAAGTATCCCACAAGATCTGCCGACTCCGCACCTTCCTGCATCATCCGCAGACGTGCTGCGGTCCCGCGGGCGCCTCAGCCGCCTTTTAGAAGGGTGGGCTGGACTGGGAGCGGTCACGGTCCGCCGTCCACGGAGGTATGCCATGCGCATCCTGTTCACCCCGCTCCCCTACCCGACCCACCTCTTCCAGCAGGGCCCGCTGATCTGGGCCGCCCGCACCGAAGGACACGACGTGCGCGTGGCCTCGCAGCCCAATCTCACCCCGACCACCATCAGCCTCGCGCTGCCCGCGGTGGAGGTCGGGGACGGCTACGACTTCCTGGGCGCCGTGGTGAACCTCCGCGGCGGCAACAAGTTCCGCCCCGCCGACCTGGAAGCGTTGTCCCCGGAGGAGATGAACCGACTCCGGGACGAGCGGTTCGTCCCCGTGGTCGAGCTGGCCGCCAGGATGGCACCGGACCTGATGTCGTTCGCCGAGCGCTGGCGCCCGGACCTGATCGTCACCGACCCGATCGTGCTCGCCGCTCCCCTGGTCGCGGCGGCCCTGGACATCCCCGTCGTCCGCAAGATCTGGGGTCCCGACATTCTCTCCGGCCACCCGCTGCAGGGGCAGACCTTCGACGGCACCGAACGCGACGCGTGGCCCACCGGGCTCGTCGAGCTGTTCGACCGATACGGGGTGGAGGTCCGCAACGACTATCCGCTCCGCACCGTCGACCCGTGGCCGCCCAGCCTCAAGCAGATCGGCGCGCCCGGCCGGCTGCCCGAGCGCTACATCTCCTACAACGGCGCGGGCACCGTTCCGGAGTGGGTCCTCGAAGCTCCCGAGCGCCCCCGCGTGTGCGTCACCTGCGGCACGACCAACAGCGTGTTCGGCAGCGACCCGAACCTGCTGCCGCGCGTCGTCGGCGCGCTCGCCCGGCTCGACATCGAGCTGGTGGTCGCGGTGAACTCCGCCGACCGGGCGAAGCTCGGACCATTGCCCGACAACGTGCGGATCGCCGAGAACCTGCCGATCAACCTGCTTCTGCCGAGCTGCGAAACGATCGTCAACCAGGGCGGGGCCGGCTCGGTGCTGACCGCGGCCAGTCTCGGGGTCCCCCAGGTGCTCATCCCGGAGACGGGCGAGACGCCGCTGATCTCGCATACCTTCGCCGACGGCGGCGCCGCCACCGTCCTGGAGGCCACAGCCGACGCGGACGCCATCGCATCCGCCGTGACCACGGTCCGCACCGACGAGGCGGTACAGAAGGCGGCCCAGAAGATACGCGACGAGATCGCCGAGATGCCCTCGCCCGCCGAAGTCGTCCACACCCTCGAGGAGCTGACCGCCGCCTGAGGCACCAGCGGACCGTCGCCACCCCCGTCGAAGGAGATCCGTTGCGCATCCTGTTCACTCCCGTCGCCGCCACGACCACGCCCCTCTTCCACATGGTCCCGCTGGCCTGGGCATGCCGAGCGGCCGGACACGACGTGCGCGTCGCCGCGCAACCGGACCTCGGCCAGGCGATCGTCGCCGTCGGAATGCCCGCGGTCGAGGTCGGCCACGGCTACGAGATCATGGACGGCGTCCTCCGGGCGCGCGGCGGCCGCCGAGTGTTCGAGGCGCCCGCCGACCAGTGGACCGACAGCGGCCTGGCGAGCACCGCCGGGCAGCCCCCGGGGGAGCCCCCGGCCGACGAACACGCCGATCTGCGGCACGCGGCCATGGCCCCCCTGGTCGAGGCCGCCACGACGATGGCGCCCGACCTGCTGCGATTCGCCGAGAGCTGGCGACCGGACCTGATCGTCACCGACTCGATGGTGTTCGCGGCCCCCCTGGTCTCGGCGATCCAGGGCGTCCCTCTCGTCCGGCAGACCTGGGGTCCCGACGTGATGCGCATGATCAGCCAGCCGCTGCAGGGCCGGGCCGCCGACGGTGACGTGCGCGCCCAGTGGCCCACAGGGCTCCCCGAACTGTACGACCGCTACGGGGTGGAGGTCCGCAACGACTATCCGCTCCGCACCATCGATCCTTGGCCGACCAGCCTCCAGTTCCCCGACCTGAGCGGGCGGCTGCCCATGCGGTTCGTCCCGTACAACGGCGCGGCGGTCGCCCCCGGCTGGGTGCTCGAACGTTCCGACCGGCCCCGGGTCTGCGTCACCTGGGGCACCTCCACCGCCGCGCTCGGCGGTGACGAGGCGTTCGTGCTGCCCAGGGTCGTCGCCGCGCTCGCCGATCTCGATGTGGAATTCATCCTGGCCGTCAGCACCGGCGATCTGGCGAAACTCGGCTCGCTGCCGGACAACGCGCGCGTCGCCGAGAACCTTCCCCTGCACCTGTTCATGGAGACCTGCGACGCCATCGTCAACCAGGGCGGCACCAGCTCGCTGCTGACCGCGGCCTGCCAGGCCCTGCCCCAGGTCATGATTCCGCAGACGGCCGACAACCCGTTCAACGCCGCCAGCTTCGCCGCCGGCGGCGCGAGCATCACGGTCGACGCGGCCGGGACGGGCCCACCGGAGATCGGGGCGGCCGTCACCCGGGTGCTCACCGAGCACACCTACCGTGCGGCGGCCGAGAAGGTGCGCGACGAGATCGCCGAGATGCCCCCTCCATCCGCCGTCGTCCGCACCCTCGAGGACCTGGTCTGAGCATCACGGCCGTCACCGGCCGTGTCCGCTGCGCTGACAGCGCATTCCCCGGCGCTACCGGTTTGCGGCCAAGCCCGCCACGGTGCGGTCCAACGCTTCGGGCAGGGCCACTGCGGCTTCCCATCCGGTGACTTTCCGGAACCGGGAAGGATCGAGCGTCAGGCTCTTGAAGTCCGTGTGCGGAGCGTCGTCGGGGGGCGCTACCGGGGTGACCGGGACCGGCGGCCGCCCGGTGCGGGCGGCGACCGATTCCGCGATCATCGAGAAGACGCGACCGAGTGGCTCGTTGCCGCCGGCACCGACCAGCCAGTGCCGGCCGGCCAGCGCGCCGGAATGGTCGAGCGCCGCCAGAAAGGAGCGCGCGACGTCGTCGATATAGATCAGGTCGCGTCTCACCGAACCGTCGTGCCACATGGTCAGCGGCTCGCCCGCGAGCGCCCGTCGGACCATGGCGGTGACGACGCCGCGGTCGCGGGCACGCGGCCCCAGTCCAGGACCGAAGACGGTGGCCAGCCGCAGACTGACCCCTTTGACCACTCCGGCCGCGCTCGCTTCTTTCAACAGCCGCTCTGCGGCCAGCTTCTGCCGGTCATAGACGGATTCGGGCTCATCGGGCTCGCTGCCGTCGATCGGTCCGTCGGGCGGCACACCGATCTGCGAGGCCGCACCCGCGTACAGGACGAGGGCGGGCCCCCGGCGGCCGTCGCGGGCTGCGAGTTCCTCCAGCAGAGCGCGCATCACCCCGACGTTGAGGCGCTCGCTGTCGGGGTCGCTTTCGGCGGCTCGCCATCCGCCGTCGTTGAGGAGCAGGTGAATCACGGCGTCCGAGTCCTTGAGGGCGTGGACGAGCTGCGCGGTGTCGCTCAGATCCGCAGCGCACTTCTCCACCACGGCCGGCCCCGGCTGAATCGCCACGTTCGGCCGTCTCGCCACCGCTCGAACGTGGCAGTGCCTGCGGGCCAGAGCCGCGGTGACGGCCGAGCCGACAAAACCCGATGCGCCCAGCACCGTGATAAGGGGCCGGTCACCAGCGTTTGTTGTAAGAACCATGATGCGAATCCTCCAGCTACGGGCGACACTGACACTGATCTCTTCCCAGGCCGATATCGTGTCGGCTCTCCTCGTTCGCTTCTCGCCGTCAGAAGGCGAGACTCCGACGCCATGATGGCTCCAATCTGAATGACCGATTCAGCGGTCGGCAATTCAACGCCAAGCCGTGTTCTCGGCATGGTGGCTACCGGTTCCAGGGTAGACCCTCGGTGTCGGTCAGGTCGGCCCCGCCCCAGCCCGCTTTAGAGGGAGTTCAGGTGCAAGCAATACGATGAACGTCCGAACGAGGCATTGAAAGAAAGACGATTATGGTGAGCGAAGAAGCCGGGGCGGTCGAGAAGACAGCAGATCCACTTCCGGATCTGCCCGACGCCTATCTCGACCTCCTGAAGAAATGCCTCCTCAGATTCCATGACGGTGCCACCTTCCCCTACGCTCCCGACTCGGGAGGCGACGACGACCCGCACATGACCCTCCTGGCGGGCAAAGGGATCATGCCGCACCCGCAGGCGGACGCCAAGGTCGGGCGGGAGCGCCTGGACAACATCCAGCAATGTGCCGCCACGGTCATCAAGGAGGGTGTTCCGGGCGACTTCCTCGAGACCGAGGTTTGGCGCGGCGGGTCGTGCATCCTCATGCGCGCCGCCCTCAAAGCTTACGGCGACCCGTCCAGGAAGGTCTGGGTCGCGGACTCGTTCGACGGCTTTCCGCCCCCGACCGACAAATATCCGTCGGACCCCTGGAAGGGACGAAGCCAGGACATCATCACCAGGATGGGCGGGTCGAACAAGGTCACCCTCGACGAGGTGAAGACCCGGTTCGAGCGATACGGGCTTCTCGACGACCGGGTGAAATTCCTGACCGGCTTCTTCGACACCACCCTGCCGAACGCACCGATCGAGGAACTGGCGATCCTCCGCCTGGACAGCACCCTCTACCCGTCCACCTACGAGGCGCTCGACGCCCTGTATCCGAAACTATCGGTCGGCGGCTACTGCATCGTCGACGACTACTTCTACACGATGTGCAGCAAGGCCGTCGACGACTACCGCCGGGAGCACGGCATCGACGACCCGATCGAAGCCATCGACTGGACCTGCATCCAATGGCGCAAGACCCGATGACGGGTTTTCCGGGGCCGGAGCCTCGGCGAATACCGAGGCTTCTCAATGTTTGTTGACGGTAACGGATTCGGCACCGCGGGACGTGTGTCACCGTGATATGGCGGATTCGTCATCCTCCAGCCGCCGTCCGCGTCCTCGAAGAGCCGGCCTGAGCGCTCGCCTCAGATGAGCGCTTCCAGCGTGCGCACAACGTCGGAGGGCGGAGGCGTGCTGACGATCTCGTGGCGGAGCTTGTCCGCCGCCGCCCGCACCGCGGCGTCGGTCAACGCGCGGGTGACGGCCGAGCCGATGTCGTCGGCCGTCGCGTTGTGGGCGTCCAGGACGACGGCGCCGCCGCTGGCGCCGAAGCTGGTCGCGTGGAACGGGGCGTCCGAGGTCTTCGGCATCAGCACCTGCGGCACTCCGGCACAGGCCGCGGTGAGCAGCGTGCTGGACCCGGCCTGGTTGACGATCGCGTCGCAGCTCGGCATGAGCAGATGCAGCGGCAGCCCCTCGGCCACACGCGCGTTCTTCGGCAACTCGCCGAGCGCCTCCCGTTCGGCCGGGGCGATGGCAAGGACCAGATCGACGTCCATTCCGGCGAGCGCCGCGACGACGCGGGGCAGCGCGCCGTCCCCGGCGACGGCCCTGCCCCAGGTGACGCAGACCCGGCGGCGCGCGGGGCGTTCGAGCACCCAGTCCGGCGCCACCGCCGCACCGTTGTAGGGCACGAAACGCATCGGGATGCGGCCGGGAGTGCCGGGGAACTGCAGGCTTCCCGGCCATGGGTCCACGGTCCCCACCGGATGGTCGTTGCGGATCTCCACTCCGTGCTCCTCGAAGAGTTCGACGAGTCCGGCCGGCCACGGCTCGCGCACGTCGTCGTCCACCGGTCCCTGCATGGGGTGGCTGACCCGGCGCATGATGTCCGGCCCCCAGACGCAGCGCACGAGCGGGACGCACAGGCGGGCCGCGACCAGTGGAGCGGCGAACAGGAACGGGTCGGTCACCACGAGGTCGGGCCGCCAGCGTTCGGCGAACCGGAGCAGGTCGGGCGCCATCGCCGCGGACGCGCCGACCCATGGGGCGAACACCTGGTCACGCTCCTTCCCCGGGAACGCGCTCCCGCTCCACTCACCGTCCGGGCGGACGTTACCGCTGTGCAGCGTCCGCGGCCGGCCGTGCCCGCCGCCGACCTCGACCGCGGGCAGCCCGACACCGACGGTCGCCTGGGTGAGGTCCTGGTGCGAGGCGACCCGCACCTCGTTTCCGCTCGTCCGGAACGCCCACGCCAGGGGCGCCATCATGTAGAGGTGCGTCGTCACGGCCGGCAGGGTGAAGAGAACGCGCATGGGTCCTCCCGGATCGGTTGGGCATGGAGCGTCGTGACAGGTCAGCCGATGCTCTGATCGAAGTCGAAGAACCCGTGCGGGTCGTAGGCGCGCTTCACCCCGACAAGGCGTGGGTAGTTCTCGCCGTAGTA
Organism: Actinomadura sp. 3N407; assembly: GCF_052245875.1. Lineage (NCBI taxonomy): Bacteria > Bacillati > Actinomycetota > Actinomycetes > Streptosporangiales > Thermomonosporaceae > Actinomadura > Actinomadura sp. 3N407. The sequence goes on along the minus strand of NZ_JBQQBP010000020.1, from coordinate 128,821 downwards.
CGCCCGCCGCCAGTCCGCCAGGTCGGGATCGATGTAGTTCTGGTAGGTCTCGTGCGTGGAGTACCGGTCGGTGACGGTGAAAGCGCGGTTGATCCATGTGCGGGCCGCCGCCCGCTCCTCCTCGGTGTCCATCACCGAGGGAAGCACGGTCGCCCAGTCCACCGAGAAACGGGCGTCCCGGTGCACGTACGCGGTCGCGGTCCGCGAAAGGTCGGAGGCGGCACCGCCGAGAGCGAAGAGGTGAACGAACCGCACGTGACCGGCTCGGCGATCGGCGTCGAAGGCGGCGAGGATCTCGTCCACTCCGGAGGAGGGAATGTCCCGCTTGAACAGGCGCGAGCGGTCGATCTGAAACCCGGCCCTCGGCAAGGTGGCGTCGGGGTTCTGCCCGACCCGGTGGCACTGGTCGACGGTCTTGTCCGAGCACTTGTACCAGGCCATCATGCCGTCGCGGAAACCGAGGTCCTGCACGTCGCGGGCCGCCGGAGCGCGGCCGATCACCGAGACCATGGCGTCCAGGTGCGCCTTGAGGGCCTCGGGCGGGCCGAGGAAGGTTCCGTCGGTGATGAGAAGCGGCGTGGCGTCGGGGGCGGCGTTGAGGAGCCCGAGCAGGCAGCGGGCGCCCATCTCGCGGGGCGCGCTGGGCAGCCACCGCTGCCAGCCCTCCACCACGTCCTTGACATGGTCCCAGGTCCAGCCCATCGTGTAGTTGACCATGCGAGGGGACGCGCTGTTGCGTCGTTCGTAGCGGGTGACGATGCCGAAGTTGCCGCCCCCGCCGCCGCGCAGCGCCCAGAACAGATCGGGCCTGTGGTGCTCGGAGCAGTTCACCACTCTGCCGTCGGCGAGCACGATCTGCACCGACTTCAGTGAGTCGCACCCGAGGCCGAGCGCCCGGGTCTGCCAGCCGATGCCGCCGCCCTGCAGGTATCCGCCCATGGCGACCGTGGGGCAGATCCCGGACGCGAGCACGACCCCCTTGGAGGCCGCGGCGTCGACGAGATCGACGAGCTGAGCGCCGGGGCCGACGACGGTGGTCCGCCCGCCCACCTGAACCTTGTTCAACCGGGACACGTCGATGACCAGTCCTCGGGTAGTGGAGTATCCGGCGTAGCTGTGCCCTCCGCTGCGCGGGACCGCCGGGACGCCGTTGTACTGGGTGAAGGACAGACACGTCCGGACGTCGTCGACGGTTGCGCAGTACGCCACTCCCGCCGGGTGGATGCCGTCGAAAACCGTCCGGTGTAACTGCTTGGCCAGGTCGTAGCCGTTGTCGGACGGCAACACCAGGGGACCCGTCAGCCGTTTCCGGAGTCGCTCCCATTCGGTGGTCGCCGCCAGGGCGCTCCCCTCGGCCCCCACGACACCGAGGCCCGCCGTGGCCAGCGCGGCCATGCCGCCCTTCAACACTGCTCTTCGGGTAGGCACACATCCCCCTTCAGCTACGTTCGTCCGGATGGCAGGAAGTATGGGAAGGCCGCTAGGTCCGCGCTCGGACGCCCAGGTGCTCGGTGACGAGATCCACGATCGCCTGCCAGTGGTGGGTGAGGAAGAAGTGTCCGCCCTGGTAAACGCGCAGGTCGAAGCCGGCCGTCGTGTGGCGTTCCCAGGCGCGCGCGTCCTCGCGCGGCACCTTCGGATCGTCGGCTCCGGTGAGAGCCGTGATCGGGCAGTCCAGCCGCACGTCCTCCATCAGCCGGTAGGTCTCCGCGGCCTTGTAGTCGGCGCGGATCGCGGGCAGCGCCGAACGCATCAGCTCCTCGTCGTCCAGGACGCGCGCGTCGGTGCCGTCGAGCTTCGCCACCTCCGCGAGGAGGCGGTCGTCGTCGAAGAGGTGCACCAGCTGACCGCCCGGCCGCGAGGGCGCTCGTCGTCCCGAGGCGAAGAGCCGCACGACGGTCGCGTCCGGGACGCCCTGGATCCGGCGCGCCAGCTCGAACCCGAGCGTGGCGCCCATGCTGTGCCCGAACAGAGCCACCGGCCGGTCGAGGTACGGGCCGAGTGCGGCGAAGGCCGCATCCGCCAAGGCGCCCATCTCGTCGATGCACGGTTCCATGCGCCGGTCCTGACGGCCCGGATACTGCACCGACAGCACGTCCACGCGCGTGCCGTGCGCACGGGCGAACGGAAGGAAGTACGTCGCCGAACCCCCCGCGTGGGGAAGGCACACCAGCCGTACCGGCGCCCCCTCGCCCCCCGGAACGAACCTCCTGAACCATAGGGCACCCTGTTCGGCGGAAGCCGCCATCCGTTCTCCTCATTTCCCGCGTCGATTCGGCGTTCATTCATCGTTGGGTCGTGGTTCGACAAGGCATCCCGCGCCTACCAGAGGGCGCTCAGGCAGGCCAGAAGACTCCGCGCCTGAACGTTGAGGTAATTGGGGTGTCGCTGCATCGCAAGGATTTGCCGGACAGTCATCCAGCGGAAGTCCGGATGCGGCTCCAGTGCCTCCGGGGCGTCGCATTCGACTACCATGTAGCGGCATTCAGCGTGGTGGAACCGACCGCCCTCCTCCGACAACACCACGTCGTATCGGACGTTGCCGGTCGCACCGAGCACGTAGTCCAGGAAACGTGGGCGCCGCTCGGGCGGCGCGTCGGCGTAGTTGATCGGGTTGCACTGAACGGTGGGGCCGAGTTCGGCGACGTCCAGGAACCCCGGTTCGACCGACGCCCGCATGAGGATGTGCAGCATCCCGCCTATGCGCGCGGTCAGGAAGGCGACGACACCGGTGTCGCATGGGGCGAGCAGGGGCTGGGACCACGCGGTGACCTCGCGCCGACCGCTCTCCACCGACACCCCGATGACCCGGAAGTGCTTGCCCTGCCGATGAGCGATGTCGTGTTTCGACAGTCGCCACTCCCGCAACGCGGAGAGCGGGACCCGATCGACGCGCACGTCCGTCTCGGTGCGCACATCGTTGAGCCAGCTGAAGATTTCGACGTCGGTGTGGCGGCCGCCCGCCTCACCCGCCTGGAACGACCGGCGCAGGTCGGCCGCGAACCCCGAGTCGGGAGCGGCCTCCACCAGGTCGTCCGGCCAGCCGGACGCCGCCATCGGCAGGCAGGCCAGCACCGTCCGGGCATCCATGTTGATCAGGTTCGGCTCGGCCAGCAGCCGCCGGATCTGCCCGAAGGTCAACCAACAGAAGTTCTCGCGGACCGGGACGTCGGCGGTGGTCTCGACGACCATGTTGCGGTTGCGTTTGCCCAGAAACCACGTGCCCTGCTCGGACTGGAGCACATCGGTGATCACCCTGTCGCGGCTCGTTCGCAGGAAGTGCTCCAGGTACGGCGTGGACGCCCCGCCGTGCACCTTGGTGTAGTTGCTCTTGGTGGCCTGAACCGTCGGGGAGAGCTGGAGCTGCCGGCGGTTGCCCGGTTCGATCTTGGCCTGCATCAGGAAGTGCAGGACGCCGTCGAACTCCTTGGCGAGCAGGCCGAGAATTCCGACCTCGGGCTGGTCGATGAGCGGCTGCTGCCAGGACATCGAATTCGGCCCGCTCCGGGTGATGTCCGTGCCCTCGACGCTGAAGAACTTCCCGCTGTCGTGCACCAGCGCGCCGTACCCCTCGGTGAAGCGCCAGCCCCTCAGGTCGGCGAGGGGGACCTGCTCGACCGTCATCCGGTCGGTCTCCTCGCGCCGGGCGAGCCATGCGGCGAACTCCTCGTCCGGCGTCGCCACGCCGCCGGTGGCGAGGCCCGACCGCAAGAGACGCGCCCCGTCCGGAAGGATCCCGGGCCGCGGCCCCGATTGACTGAGGATAATGCTCATTACCCACCCTCCCGCGAAACCGCCGCCTCATCGGGTGCGACCTCGGCTCACTCGGAGATCACATCTCGGCGCGACATATTCTGCCGCCACTCATTAAAATGCGACTAAATTCACAGGACCTCCTGTCGGTGACGCTCACAAAGCGCTTTAGAACAGGCCAAGTCCCCGGTAAGCAGCGGGTGCGATCATTTCTTTTCGTGTCCTGTGTCGCGGGCACGAGCGATCGCAATTCTTCACACTGAGCCATCACAAGGGGGAGGTCCGATGAGCCCCGACTCGGCCGAGCTCGGTCCGGCGGCGAACGAGGAGCGGCTGCGCGACTACCTGAAGCGGACGACGGCCAGTCTCCGCCAGACCCGCCGGCGTCTTCAGGAGGCCGAGGACCGCGAGCACGAACCGATCGCGGTGGTGGCCATGGCCTGCCGGTTCCCCGGCGGCGTGGCCTCTCCGGAGGATCTGTGGGACCTTCTGGTGACCGAGAAGGACACCGTCACGGGCGTCCCGGCCGACCGCGGCTGGGACATCGACGACATCTACGACCCCGATCCCGATGCTCCGGGCAAGAGCTACACCCGTGAAGGCTCGTTCCTTTCCGACGCCGCCCGGTTCGACGCCGAGTTCTTCGGGATCAGCCCCCGCGAGGCGCTGGCGATGGACCCCCAGCAGCGCCAGATCCTCGAGGTCGCGTGGGAGACGTTCGAGCGGGCGGGGCTTCCCCCCTCGTCTCTGCGCGGCAGCCGCACCGGCGTGGTCATCGGCAGTGTCGGCCAGACCTACAACATGAGCCTGCTGCCGACGAAGGAGCAGGTCGAGGGCTACATCCTGACCGGCACGCAGGCCAGCATCATGTCCGGCCGCATCGCCTACGCCTACGGGCTGGAGGGCCCGGCGCTCACGGTGGACACCGCCTGCTCGTCGTCGATGGTGGCGCTCCACCTGGCGATCAAGGCGTTGCGCAACGGCGAGTGCGAACGGGCGCTGACGGGCGGCGTCACCATCATGGCCACGTCCGCGTGGTTCACCGAGTTCAGCCGGCAGCGGGGCCTGGCGCCGGACGGGCGGAGCAAGCCGTTCGCCGCGTCCGCCGACGGCATCGGCTGGGGAGAGGGCGTCGGTCTCCTGTTGTTGCGGCGGTTGTCGGACGCGCTGCACGACGGTGACCGGATCCTCGCCGTGCTGCGCGGGTCGGCGGTCAACTCCGACGGCGCCAGCAACGGCCTGACCGCGCCCAACGGCCCATCGCAGCGGCGCGTCATCGAACAGGCGCTGGCCGATGCCCGGCTGTCCCCCGCCGACATCGACGCGGTCGAGGCGCACGGCACCGGCACCACGCTGGGCGACCCGATCGAGGCGCACGCGCTCCTCGCCACCTACGGGCAGGACCGGCCCGCGGACCGGCCTTTGTGGCTGGGCTCGGTGAAGTCCAACCTCAACCATCCGCAGGGTGCCGCGGGTGTCGCCGGTGTCATCAAGATGACGCTGGCCCTCCGTCACGGGCTGCTCCCCCGGACCCTGCACGTCGATGCCCCGACACCCCACGTGAACTGGGACCAGGGGAACGTGGAACTGCTCACGTCCGCGCGTGCGTGGCCCGAGACCGGTCGCCTCCGCCGCGCGGCCGTCTCGTCGTTCGGAGTCGGCGGCACGAACGCGCACGTCATCCTGGAGGCCGCGCCGCCTCGTCCGGAGACGTCGCCGGAGGACCCGGACGATCCGCGGGACGCCGGGCGACCGGTCATCTCGGCGGGCGCGCTGCCGTGGCTGGTCTCCGCCAGAACCGAGGCCGCCCTGCGCGGCCAGGCACGGCGGCTGCTGGACTTCGCCATGGACCGTCCGTCAGTCGAGCCCTTCGACATCGGCCACGCACTGGCGCATGAACGCGACCACCACGAGCACCGCGCGGCCATCGTCGCCGACACGCGCGAAGCGGTCCTGGAAGGTCTGCGTGCTCTGGCGGACGGCGAACCCGGAACAAACGTCGTCCAGGGCCGGGGCACCGCCGCCAGGACCGTGTTCGTGTTCCCCGGTCAGGGCTCCCAGTGGGAACGGATGGCCGTCGACCTGCTGGAGACCTCCGACGTCTTCCGCGAACACCTGCACGCTTGCGCCGACGCGCTCGCGCCCTACACCGACTGGTCGGTGATCGACGTTCTGCGGGGCGCGCCGGGCGCCCCGCCGCTGGACGCGGTGGACGTGGTGCAGCCCGCGCTGTTCGCGGTCATGGTGTCCCTCGCCCGGGTGTGGCAGGCGGCGGGCGTCCGCCCGGACGCGGTGGTCGGCCACTCCCAGGGCGAGATCGCGGCCGCCCACATCGCCGGGGCACTGACGCTCGACGACGCCGCCAGGATCGTCGCCCTCCGCAGCAAGGCCCTGCTCGATCTGGCCGGAACCGGCGGCATGGCCTCGGTGCCGCTGCCGGTGGCCGAGGTCGAGGCGCTGCTGAACGAGGCGCCCATGCGGAACCTGAGCATCGCCGCGGTCAACGCGCCGGGCTCCACCGTGGTCGCGGGCGCTGCCGAGGAACTGCGGGAACTCGTCGACTCCTGTCAGGAGCACCGCGTACCGGCCCGCATCATCCCGGTGGACTACGCGTCGCACACGCCGCACGTCGAGCCGATCCGGGAACGGCTCGCTACCGACCTGGCCGGGATCGCTCCGCGACCGGCCGACATCCCCTTCTACTCCACCGTCACCGCCGCCCCGATCGACACCGAGACGCTCGACACCACCTACTGGTACACCAACCTGCGGAGTCCGGTCAGGTTCGAGGAGACCACCCGTGCGCTGCTCGCCGACGGCCACACCCTCTTCATCGAGGTCAGCCCGCATCCGGTGCTCACCGTCCCGATCCTGGAGTCCATCGAGGACGGCGGCGTCGCGGCGCACGCGCACGGCACGCTCCGCCGCGACCACGGCGCCCGGACGCGGCTCCTCACCTCGCTGGCCGAAGCCCATGTCAACGGCGCGTCGCCGGACTGGGCTCGGATCGTGCCGGGCCGCGCGGCGACGCCCCTGGACCTGCCGACCTACGCGTTCGCCGGGGAACGGTACTGGCCAGACGCCGTCGAGACCGCCGGGGACGTCCGCTCGGCGGGCCTGGGTTCGGCCGGCCACCCGCTGCTGGCCGCCGAGACGATGCTGGCCGACGGCGCCGGCCATCTGTTCTCCGGGCGGCTCTCGCTGAAGACCCACGGCTGGCTCGCCGACCACGCCGTGCACGGCGCGGTGATCGTCCCAGCCACCGCGTTCGCCGAACTCGCCCTCCACGCCGCCCACCGCGTCGGCTGCGCCGAGGTGGAGGAGCTGACGCTGCAGGCGCCGCTGCCCCTGCCGGACCGGGACGCCGTGCGGATTCAGGTGATCGTCGGGGTGGCCGGGCCGGACGGCGAGCGACCCATCGGCATCCACTCCCGGGTGGAGGGCGACGCCCCGGACTCCGATGAGACCCCGTGGACGACCCACGCGACCGGGATCCTGAGTCCGCGGCCGTCGCCCGCGGACGAGCCCGTCGAGTCTTGGCCGCCCGCGGGCGCGACACCTCTGGACACGGCTGAGGTCTATCCGCGCCTCGGTGACATCGGTCTCGCCTACGGCCCCGCGTTCCGGGGGCTGCGCGCCGCATGGCGGCGCGGCGACGACCTCTACGCCGAGGTCGAGCTTCCCGACGACATCGATACCGAAGGCTTCGCGCTGCACCCGGCGTTGTTCGACGCCGCGCTGCACGTCACCGCGCTGGCGGGCGACGACCACGACGGCCGGACCCGGCTGCCGTTCGCGTGGCGCGGCGTGTCGGTCAACGCCGTCGGCGCCGCCTTCGTCCGCGTCCGGCTCCGCCTGGCCGGACCCGACACCGTGGGTCTGTCGCTCATGGACGCCACCGGGGCCCCGGTGGGGTCGGTCGATGCCCTCACCGTCCGGCCGCTCACCGCCACGCAGACCTCCGGTACCAGTGCAGTACGGCGCGACTCCCTCTACCGCGTCTTCTGGCGGCCCGTGGACCTGGGCGGCGAGACCGCCGAACAGGCGGACTGGGCCGTTCTCGGCGCCCTCCCCGATCACCTCCGCGAGTGGATCGGAGGGGATCTCCGGTCCTTCGACGACCTGGGGTCCTTGCGCGCGCAGATCGACGCGGGCGCGGCCGCCCCGGCGACGGTCCTGGCCTACGCCACCTCCCCCGACGGGGACCCCGCCGAAGGCGCCCGCGCGGCGACGCACTGGACGCATCGCCTCGTCCAGCAGTGGCTCACCGACGACCGGCTCGAAAGCAGCCGCCTCGTCGTCCTGACCGAACGGGCGGTCGCCGTCCGCGCCGGGGAACACGTCCCCGGCCTGGCCGCCGCGCCGGTGTGGGGATTCCTGCGGGTGGCCCAGCTGGAGCATCCGGGCCGGTTCCACCTCGTGGACCTCGACGGCCGCGAAAGTTCCCTCCGGGGGCTCCGAGGAGCCCTCGCCTGCGGGGAACCGCAACTCGCGCTCCGGGACGGCGAGGCGCACGCGGCCCGGCTTGCCCACGCCGACACCGACGGCCTGCTGGCGCCGCCCCCAGACGCCACCGCCTGGCGGCTGGCCACCACCGAACCGGGCACGGTCGAGAACCTCGTACTGGAGCCCTGCGCCGCCGGAGACCGCCCGCTGGGGAGCGGGGAAGTGCGGGTCGCGGTCCGGGCCGCCGGAGCCAACTTCCGCGACGTGCTCCTCACGCTCGGTCTGTACCCGGGCGAGGCCTTCCTCGGCAGCGAGGCCGCCGGGGTCGTCGTCGAGACCGGCCCGGACGTCGCCGGCCTCGCGCCCGGCGACGCGGTCATGGGCCTGTTCCCCGAGGGGGCCATCGGGCCGGTCGCGGTCGCCGACCGCCGGGCGCTGACGCGGGTGCCGCCCGGATGGACGTTCGTCCAGGCCGCGACGGCACCTGTCGCGTTCCTCACCGCCTACTACGCCCTGCACGACCTGGCCGAGATGCGACCGGGGCAACGGCTGCTCGTGCACGCGGCGACCGGCGGCGTCGGCATGGCCGCCGTCCAGCTGGCGCGGCACTGGGGCGCGGAGGTGTACGTCACCGCAAGCACCCCCAAGTGGGACACGCTGCACACGATGGGCTTCGACGACGCGCACATCGCGGACTCGCGGACGCTCGCGTTCGAGGAGAAGTTCCTCGCGGCCACCGACGGAGCCGGGATGGACATGGTCTTGGACTCCCTCGCCGACGAGTTCGTGGACGCGTCGCTGCGCCTTCTCCCCCGAGGCGGACGCTTCCTGGAGATGGGCAAGGCCGACGTGCGCGACCCGGAAGAGGTCGCGGAGCGGCACCCCGGCGTCGTCTACCGCGCCTTCGAGACGGTCGAGGCGGGGCCCGACCACGTACAGCGAATGCTGGCGGACCTGGACGAACTCTTCGAGGAAGGTGCGTTGCGCCCCCTCCCGGTGACGGCCTTCGACGCGCGTCAGGCACCGCAGGCGTTCCGGCTCATGAGCCAGGCCCGGCACACCGGCAAGCTCGTCTTCACCATTCCGCGGGGGCTCGCCGAGGACGGCACGGTCTTGGTGACCGGCGGCACCGGCACCCTCGGCGCCGCCGTCGCCCGGCACCTGGTCACCGAGCACGGCGTCCGGCATCTGCTGCTGGTCAGCCGACGCGGCCCCGAGGCCGAGGGCGCCGCCGAGCTCCAAGGCGAGCTGGCGGAACTCGGCGCCAAGGCCACCGTGCGCGCCTGCGACGTGTCCGACCGGGACGACCTGCGCCGTCTCCTCGACGCGCTCCCGCCGGAACACCCCCTCACCGCCGTCGTGCACTCGGCCGGCGTCACCGACGACGCCGCCCTCACCGCGCTGGAGGCCGGGCAGCTCGACCCCGTCCTGCGGCCGAAGGCCGACGCGGCGTGGAATCTCCACGACCTCACCAAGGACCGCGACCTCAGCGCATTCGTGCTGTTCTCCTCGCTCGCCGGCACCCTCGGCAACCCCGGGCAGGCCAACTACGCGGCGGGCAACACCTTCCTGGACGCGCTGGCCGTGCACCGGCACACGCTCGGCCTCCCCGCGGTCTCGCTCGCCTGGGGGCTCTGGCAGCAGGCCAGCGGGATCACCGCCGACCTGTTCGAGAGGAAACGCCACGCCGTCGCACACGACGTGCTCACCACCATGTCCGACGCGGAGGCGCTCGCTCTCTTCGACGTCGGGCTCGACGGCGGACGGCCCGACCTGGTCCCCGCCGGTCTCGACCTCACCGCGATCCGGGCGGCGGCCGAAGTGCGCCCGGCCCCGGCCGTCCTGCGCGGCTTCCTGCGCCCGTCCCGCCGGCAGGCGGGCGGACGAACGGGGCGTCAGGGCTCTCTCCAGCGGGAGCTCGCCGGACGCTCCGAAGCCGAACAGCGGGCCTTCCTGCTGGACCTCGTCCGAGGCGACGCCGGCGTGGTGCTGGGCCACCCCGCACCCGAAACGATCGACCCCCACAGGCCCTTCCAGGAGATCGGTTTCGACTCCCTCACCGCTGTGGAACTCCGCAACCGGCTCAACACCGCGACCGGGCTACGCCTCCCCGCGACTCTGATCTTCGATCACCCCAACGCGGCCGCGCTGGCGGAGTACCTGCGTGAACAGCTGGGCGGTCAGGCCAGGAACGCCCACCTCCGCGCGCGGACGGGCGGCGGCGCCGACGACCCGGCCGTGATCGTCGCGATGGCGTGCCGCTTCCCCGGCGGCGTCCGAACCCCGGAGGACCTCTGGGACGTCGCCGACCTCGGCCGTGAGACCCTGTCGGGCTTCCCGGACGACCGCGGCTGGGACCTGGACGGCCTCTTCGACCCCGATCCCGATCACCGCGGAACGTCCTACGTCGACCGGGGCGGATTCCTCGATGAGGCCGGGCACTTCGACGCCGAGTTCTTCGGCATGAGCCCCCGTGAGGCGCTGGGCACCGATCCGCAGCAGCGCGTGCTTCTCGAAACCGCCTGGGAGGTCCTCGAACGGGCCGGACTTCCACCCGAGTCGCTGCGCAACAGCCGTACCGGCGTCTTCGCCGGCATGACCGCCTACGGCTACCCCGGCGGGCCGTCGCGCACCTCGGAGGCGGTGGAGGGATACCTGCTGACCGGTGCGGCGAGCAGCGTCGCGTCCGGCCGCATCGCCTACGCCCTCGGTTTGGAGGGTCCCGCGATCACCGTGGACACCGCGTGCTCCTCGTCGCTTGTGTCCCTGCACCTCGCGGTGCAGGCGCTCCGCAACGGCGACTGCGACCTGGCACTCGCCGGTGGCGTCACCGTGATGCCCACCCCGAGCGTCTTCGTCGGGTTCAGCCGCCAGCGCGGTCTCGCTCCGGACGGCCGGTGCAAACCGTTCGACGCCGCCGCCGACGGCACGGTCTTCTCCGAAGGCGTCGGGTTGTTGCTGGTGGAGCGGTTGTCGGACGCGCAGCGCAACGGCCACCAGGTCCTGGCCGTGGTGCGGGGCACGGCCGTCAACTCCGACGGCACCAGCAACGGACTCACCGCCCCCAACGGCCCCTCCCAGCAACGCGTCATCCAGCAGGCCCTCACCGACGCCGGACTCAACCCCGACGACATCGACGCCGTCGAGGCACACGGCACCGGCACCGCCCTCGGCGACCCCATCGAAGCCCAGGCCCTCATCGCCGCCTACGGCCGTGACCGCCCCGCCGACCGCCCCCTGTGGATCGGCTCGATCAAGTCCAACATCGGCCACACCCAGCAGGCGGCGGGCGTGGCGAGCCTGATCAAGATGGTGCAGGCCATGCGGCACGGGCTGTTGCCTCGGACGCTGCACGTCGACGAGCCGACCCCGCACGTCGAGTGGGACGGCGGCGTCGCGGTGCTGACCCGGACCGTGCCGTGGCCCGACACCGGCCGGCAGAGGCGCGCCGGTGTCTCGGCCTTCGGCATCAGCGGCACCAACGCGCACATCGTCCTGGAGCAGCCGCCCGCCACCGGTCCGACCCCGGCGCCCGATCCGCGCACCGGCGCACCGGCGATCCTGGCGCCGGACCGGCCCGCCGGCGACGGCACCCCCGCCCTCTCCTGGCTGCTTTCGGGCAGGTCCGAGGCTGCGCTGCGGGAGCAGGCCGCGCGGCTCGCGGAACGCGTCGGGGCGGACGGCCCCGACCCCGGCGACGTGGCTTGGGCGCTCGCCACGACGCGATCGACGTTCGACCACCGCGCCGTCGTCATCGGCAGTGACAGCGAAGGTCTCCGCGCGGGCCTGGCGGCCATCGCCCGAGGCGAGCCGCATCCGGCGGTGATTCGGGGCGTGGCCCCCACCATCCCCGGCAGGACCGTCCTGGTGTTCCCGGGGCAGGGCTCGCAGTGGGAAGGCATGGCGCTCGACCTGCTGGAACGCTCTCCCGTGTTCGCCGAGCACCTGCACGCCTGCGCCGAGGCACTCGACCGGCACACCGGCTGGTCCCTCCTCGACGTGCTGCACGGCGCCCCGGACTCCCCGTCGCTGGACCGGGTCGACGTGGTGCAGCCCGCGCTGTTCGCCGTCATGACGTCGCTGTCGGAACTCTGGAAGTCCGCGGGCGTCGTCCCGGACGCCGTGGCCGGTCACTCCCAGGGGGAGATCGCCGCCGCCTACGCGGCGGGGGCGCTGTCGCTCGACGACGCCGCTCTGGTGGTGGCGCTCCGCAGCAGGATCCTGACCAGGCTGGCCGGGACGGGGGCGATGGCCTCGGTGCCGCTGCCCGCCGACGAGGTCGCCGCGCGCCTGGCCGAGGCGTCCACCGCTGCCGGGGGCTCCGCCGACGTGCATCTCTCGGCGATCAACGGGCCGGACAGTTCCGTCGTCGCGGGCGGCGCCGGCGCCGTCCGGGAGTTCGTGGCGCGGTGCGATGCCGACGCCGTCCGCGCCCGGATGATCCCGGTCGACTACGCCTCCCACACCCCGCACATCGAGCCGCTCCGCGAGGAGTTGCTGGAAGCCCTCTCCCCCCTCCGTCCTCGCGCGGGCGCCGTGCCGTTCTTCTCCTCCGTCACCGGTGAGGTCGCGGACACCGCCGAGCTGGACGCCGAGTACTGGTATCGCAACCTGCGGCACACCGTCCAGTTCGGCAAGGTCACCGATGCGCTGCTCGGCGCCGGCCACCGGCTGTTCGTCGAGGCCGCCCCGCACCCGGTCGTGACGGTGGGCGTGCGGCAGACGCTGGAGCGGGCCGGGGTCCAGGCCGCGGCGATCGGCACGCTGCGGCGGGACGAGGGCGATCCCCGCGCGCTGCTGGCCTCCTTCGCCGAGGCCCACGTCAACGGGGCCACGGTGGACTGGACGAGGGTGCTCGCCCCGGGAACGCGGCGGGTCGAGCTTCCGACCTACGCGTTCCAGCGCGGCCGGTACTGGCTGACACCGTCGGCGGCGACCGGCGACGTGCGGTCGGCCGGGCTGGGCGACACGGGGCATCCCCTGGTGGCGGCGAGCCTGTCGATCGCCGGAGGCGACCGGCACGTCTTCAGCGGCCGCGTCTCGCTGCGGACCCACCCCTGGCTCTCGGATCACCAGGTCAACGACGTCGTGCTGGTGCCGGGAACGGCGTTCGTCGAACTGGCACTGCACGCCGCGCAGCAGGTCGGTTGTGGCGCGGTGGAGGAGCTCACCCTGCTCACCCCGTTGGTGCTGCCCGAGCACGACGGTGTCCGGATACAGGTCATCGTGGAGGCGCCCGAGGCGACCGGCGCGCGCCCCGTCACGGTGCACTCCCGCCCGGACTCCGATGACGAAGCCGCCGAGTGGACCCTGAACGCCACCGGCGCGTTGGCCGCCGTTGAGACGCGGCCTTCGGACGAGTTGACCGCCTGGCCGCCCGCCGGAGCCGAACGGGCCGACGTCGACACCGTCTACGACCGGTTCACCGCCAACGGCCAGGTCTACGGCCCGGTGTTCCAGGGGCTGCGAGCCGCCTGGCGGCACGGCGACGACGCCTACGCCGAGGTCTCCCTGCCAGAGGAGGTCGACGTCGAGGGGTTCAGCGTGCACCCGGCCCTGCTGGACGCCGCCCTGCACGTCCTGATGGCGCGGCGGCCGGACGGCACGTCCGAGGCCACCGAGATCCTGCTGCCGTTCTCCTGGACCGGGCTGACGCTCACCGCCACCGCGGGCCGGACGCTCCGCGCGCGTCTCCGGCGCACCGCCGACGAGGGCCTGACGCTGGACCTGGCCGACGGCGCGGGACGGCGCGTCGGGCGCATCGGATCACTCCGGCTGCGGCCGCTGGACCCGCGGGGCCTGGCGGCGGCCCGGGATCGCGGGGCGATGCTGGCGACCGAGTGGGGTGCGGCGGGACCGGCCGCCGGCCCCGCCCAAGTGCTGGCCTTCGTCGGCGACACCGGTGTCGCCGACGTCCGGTCGGCACAGTACGAGGACCTGGACGCGCTCCGCGCGGCCGTCGCCGAGGGCGCTCCTGCTCCGCAGGCCGTCGTCATGGCCTGCCCTGGCGGATCCGCGCCCGACCCCGCCGCCGCAGCACACGAGGCGACCCGCCGCGCCCTGGCCCTGGCGCAGTGGTGGCTGGCCGACGAGACGTTCGCCGCATCGTCCCTGGTTCTGGTGTCGCGCGGCGCCGTCGCCGCCACGGAGGGGGAGGACGTCACGGACTTGGCGGCGGCGGCCGTCTGGGGCCTGGTGCGCAGCGCGCAATCGGAGAACCCGTTCCGTTTCCAGCTCGTCGACGTCGACGCGGCGGTCACCGAGGACGCGCTCGCGGCCGCCCTGGCGCACGGCGAGCCTCAGACGGCGGTCCGGGGCGGGAGGGTCCTTCTGCCCCGTCTCGCCCGGCGGCCCCCCGCCGATCCGGAACCGGTGGCGGAGGTGTTCGGGCCGGACGGAACGGTGCTGGTCACCGGAGGCACCGGCACGCTGGGCGGTCTCGTCGCCCGGCACCTGGTCACCGTCCACGGCGTCAGGCACCTGCAGCTCGTCAGCCGCGCGGGCCTGGCGGCCGACGGCGCACGGGAACTGGTGGCCGAACTCGCCGGGCTCGGCGCGGCCGTCACCGTCACCGCCTGCGACGCCGCCGACCGCGACGCGCTGGCACGGGTGCTCGACGCGATCGGCGACGAGCACCCCCTGACCGGTGTCGTCCACGCCGCCGGAACGCTGGACGACGCGACGGTGCCCAACCTCACCCCGGACCGGCTGGACGCCGTCCTGCGGCCCAAGGCGGACGCCGCCTGGAACCTGCACGCACTCACCGAGAGGCGGGATCTGACGGCGTTCGTGCTGTTCTCCTCCGCCGCCGGGACCCTCGGCGCCCCCGGCCAGGCCAACTACGCCGCCGCCAACGCGTTCCTCGACGGGCTCGCCGCGCACCGCCGGGCACGCGAGCTGCCCGCCGTGTCGATGACCTGGGGGCCGTGGGAGCAGGCGAGCGCGCTGACGCGCAAGCCGGCGGCGACCGGCCGCGCGCGGGTCACCGCCCGCCGGGGCCTCGTCCAGCTGTCCACGGCCGATGCGCTCTCGCTCTTCGACGCCGCGCTCGGTGCGGGGCGGGCGGCGCCGGTGCTCACCGAACTCGATCTGCGGCACCTGCGCGCGCAGCTCGTCGCGGACGCCCTCCCGCCGGTGCTGCACGGTCTGGTACGGGTGCCGCCGCGCCGGGCGAGCGGCGCGGAGACCGCCATCGCCGAACGGCTCGCCGGACGCGACCGCGGGGAGCAGGAGGCGATGGTGACGGAGCTGATCCGCGGGCAGGTCGCCGCCGTTCTCGGGCACGGGTCACCAGCGGAGCTCGCCGCCGACCGCGCGTTCCAGGATCTGGGCTTCGACTCGCTCACCGCGGTGGAACTGCGCAACGGGTTGGGCAGGTCGACCGGGCTGCGACTGCCGGCCACACTCGTCTTCGACCATCCGACCGTGCGGGCCCTGGCCGAGTATGTGCTGGACCGTCTCGCTCCGCCCGAGCCGTCGCCGGCCGACGCCGCGCTGGCCTGCCTGGACAGGTTGGAGGAGGCGCTGGCGGCGCTTCCGGTGGACTCCGCCCGCGAGCTGGTCGGCCGGCGGCTGCGGCCGCTGCTCGGGACCGCGAACGGGGCGAACGGCATGGCCGGAACGGACGGCGCGGAGATCGAAGGCGCCTCGGCCGATGAACTCATGGACATCATCGACCGGGAGCTCCGGCAGGCGTGAGCCGCGCTCGACCGGCCCGCCGGTTCTCCCGGACGGTTCAGGACCGGTCGAGCGCCCTCGGGCCCAGCACCTGCCGCAGCGCCTCCCCCAGCACCTCGGCGAAGGGCCACGGATCGGCGCTGCTGAGCCAGTGCTGTCCCGCCGCCCGGACGGCCGCCGCGACGGCGGCGGCCAGCACCACCGGGCGCAGTTCGTCGGTGTCATCGCCGAGGCGCTCGGCGATCGCAGCGGCCAGCGGCCCCTCGGCCATCGCGAACGCCTTCAGTGCCTCCCCCTGCAGCGTCGGCGTGGACATGATCATCTTCAGGCCGCCCCGGTCCGGTTCGGGATCGGCGAAGACCTCGATGGTCGCCGCGATGACGGCATTGTCCAGCGACTCCTCGACGGGCCGGTCGCGCAGCGCGCGGCCCAGGCGGCGGGCCTGGTCGGCCTGGAAGGCGCAGATCGCCTCTTCCCGGCTGGAGAAGTAGTTGTTGTATGTGCGCGGCGCGACGCCGGCCGCCTCGGCTATGTCCCGGACCCGGACCAGGGCCAGCCCGTCGGGTCCCTTCTCCAGCGCCAGGCGCAGGGCCGCCTCACTGATCGCCTCGCGTGTGGCCTGCTTGTTACGGGTCCGCATGTCATGGGGTTCTTCGACGGGTTCTTCGACGAACATGCTGGTCGAGGGACTGGTCAGGGCGCGGCCGCCGACTGCCGGTCCCGGCCTCCTTCCTCGTCTCGGGGACTGCCACATCGTTCTGGGCCGTCCCACAGTATTCTCCGCAAGCCGCGGCCGCCCCACCTGCACGTCGTGGACGCGGCTCACGAAACCTCTCCGGCTACGTGCCAAGCACTATATGCGCGATACGCATCTCTCGGCTAGAGTACGGAACTGCGCCTGGCACTCAGAGCATGTGAGTGCCAACCACAGTGGTGTGCCGGACGGCGAGGTCCGGTCCCCCGGACCGTCCGTCGCGGGCGTCGTCCCGGCCCACCGCTCAGGAAAGCAGACTGCAGGGAGGACAACCCATGGCAGCAAAGATGATCTCGTTCGACGAGGAGGCCCGCCGCGGTCTTGAGCGCGGCATGAACCAGCTCGCCGATTCCGTCAAGGTGACCCTTGGTCCCAAGGGCCGCAACGTCGTGCTGGAGAAGAAGTGGGGCGCCCCCACGATCACCAACGACGGTGTGTCGATCGCCAAGGAGATCGAGCTCGAGGACGCGTGGGAGAAGATCGGCGCGGAGCTCGTCAAGGAAGTGGCCAAGAAGACCGACGACGTCGCGGGTGACGGGACCACCACCGCCACCGTGCTGGCCCAGGCGCTGGTGCGCGAGGGCCTGCGGAACGTGGCGGCCGGCGCGAACCCGATGTCGCTGAAGCGGGGCATCGAGGCCGCGGTCGAGCGGGTCAGCGAGGAGCTGTCCAAGCTCGCCAAGAATGTGGAGACCAAGGAGCAGATCGCCTCCACCGCCTCCATTTCCGCCGGCGACCCGCAGATCGGCGAGATGATCGCCGAGGCGATGGACAAGGTCGGCAAGGAAGGCGTCATCACGGTCGAGGAGAGCCAGACCTTCGGTCTGGAGCTCGAGCTGACCGAGGGGATGCGCTTCGACAAGGGCTACATCTCGCACTACTTCGTGACCGACCCCGAGCGGATGGAGGCGGTCCTCGAGGACTTGTACATCCTGATCGTTCAGGGCAAGGTGTCGGCGAACAAGGACCTGCTGCCCGTCCTCGAGGGCGTCATGCAGTCCGGCAAGCCGCTGCTCATCATCGCGGAGGACGTCGAGACCGAGGCGCTCGCCACCCTGCTGGTGAACAAGGTCAAGGGTGTGTTCAAGTCCGTGGCCGTGAAGGCGCCGGGCTTCGGCGACCGCCGCAAGGCCATGCTGGGCGACATCGCCGTCCTCACCGGCGGCCAGGTCATCAGCGAGGACGTCGGCCTGAAGCTGGAGAACACCACCCTCGACATGCTCGGCCGGGCCAAGCGTGTCGTCATCAGCAAGGACGAGACCACGATCGTGGACGGCGCCGGTGACGCCAACGAGATCGCGGGCCGGGTCAACCAGATCCGCACCGAGATCGACAACACCGACTCCGACTACGACCGTGAGAAGCTCCAGGAGCGCCTGGCCAAGCTCGCGGGCGGTGTGGCGGTCATCAAGGCCGGCGCCGCGACCGAGGTGGAGCTCAAGGAGCGCAAGCACCGCATCGAGGACGCCGTCCGCAACGCCAAGGCCGCGGTCGAGGAGGGCATCGTCCCCGGCGGTGGCGTGGCGCTGCTGCAGGCCGGCACCAAGGCGTTCGACAAGCTGGAGCTCGCCGGCGACGAGGCCACCGGGGCCAACATCGTCAAGCGCGCTCTGGAGGAGCCGCTCAAGCAGATCGCCGTCAACGCCGGCCTCGAGGGCGGCGTCGTGGTGGAGCGGGTCCGCAACCTCACCCCGGGTGAGGGACTCGACGCCGCCACCGGCGAGTACATCGACATGTTCGAGGCAGGCATCATCGACCCGGCCAAGGTGACCCGGTCCGCGCTGCAGAACGCCGCGTCCATCGCCGCGCTGTTCCTCACCACCGAGGCCGTCATCGCCGACAAGCCGGAGAAGAACCCGGCCCCCGCAGGGGACCCGACCGGCGGCATGGGCGGAATGGACTTCTGACGCCCCATGGCCTTCCTGATGCGGCCGGCCGTGACGTACGGCGGCGAGGACTGTCTGGTCCAGTCCGCCGGTGACGTGCTCGCCGCCATCGAGAAGTGATGACGACGCCGCCCCGTTCCGTTCGCCTCGCCGGGTTGGAGCGGGGCGGCGCCGTACGCCCAGAGGCGCCGTCACATCACCTTGGGTCCTCACGTGGGGCGCGGGGCGCTCTCGGGCCTCTTCACGGGCCGTCCCCCCCGTACCGCGGTCGGCAGGATGAGCGTCGGCACGATGGCGAGGACGAGGACGAGGACGCTCCACCAGAACGTGTTGTTGTACGCGCGGGCGAGTTCGTCGAGCCCGCCCCCGGCCCCGGAGGAGCCGTGGCCGTGCGCGGTCAGCTGGAACTGCAGCACGACGCTGGTCACCGCGGTGCCCGCCGACAGCCCGACCTGCTGGAAGATCCGCGAGCCGCTCGTCGCGCGGGCGATCTGGTCCGGCGGCAGCCCGATGTACAACGCGGTCGTCATGGACAGCACCATCATGCCGAATCCCACCCCGGTCACGAACATGGCGACCAGGATGACGACGTCGCCGGTGCCGGCGTCGAACTGCGTGAAGAGGCACCGGCCGAACAGGGAGCAGACCAGGCCCGCGAACCCGACCTTGCGCGGGCCGAGCCGGTTGAACACCTTGCCCATCGCGAGCGAGGAGAGCGACGAGCCGAAGCCCGTCGCCACCAGCAGCAGCCCCGCGCTCAGCGCGCTGTCGGAACGGACCTGCTGCAGGAACAGCGGATCCACGAAACCGGCCCCCATGGTGACCCCGGACAGCAACAGAAGGACACTGGACGACGCGAACCCGCGGAACCGGAACAGACGCATCGGCACCAGGGCGTCGTCGTCCGGCCGCGCCGCGTGCACCGCGAACGCGGCGACCAGGGCGGTTCCCACCGCGAGCGGCACGGCGGTCCGGGCGTCGCCGAACCCGGCCTCGGGGGCCCGGGTGAAGCCGTAGACGATGGCCACGAGCCCGGGCACGATGAGCGCCACCCCGAGCACGTCCAGCACAGCGCCGCTGCGCGCCTTGATGTTCGGCATGGTCCGTCCCGCCGCCAGGAACGCCGCCACCCCGATCGGCAGGTTGATGAAGAACATCCACCGCCAGCTGAGGTGGTCGACGATGATCCCGCCGAGCACCGGGCCGAGCGTCGGGCCGACCAGCGCGGGCACCGCCATCAGCGACACCAGCCGCGCGCGGCGTTCGACGCCGCCGATCCGGATGAGCATGACCTGGCCGACCGGCACCATCATGCCGCCGCCGAGCCCCTGCACCACGCGCGCCGTGATCAGCATCCAGATCGAGTTCGACAGGCCGCACAGCAGCGAACCGGCGAGGAACGAGACGAGAGCGAGGTTCCACATCGTCCGGGTACCGAACCGGTCGGCCGCCCATCCGGCGACCGGCATCCCGGCCATCAGCGAGAGCAGGTAGGCGGTCACCACCCACTGCACGGTGGACACCGAGACCGACAACTCGCGCACGAGCCTGTTCAGCGCGATGCTGACCATCGTTCCGTCGAGTTGCATCAGCAGCATGCCGAGCAGCACGACGCCCGCGACCTTCAGCAGTTCCAGTGGGAGACGTTGGTCGTCGCCCGCCACCGGAGAGTCATCCGACCTTGCCTGCGCCATCAGACTTCCTTCGGAGAATGTAGAGATCGCGCGCGACCCGGGACACCGACCGGAGACCGCGCGCGTACCGGCCTTCGACGCGACGGCCGCGCCACCACGGTCGCGGCCCGGACGTTCTCTTACGCACCCCGCCAGGCCCCGGGCGGGGTAGCGGGGCCTGGCGGGGCGGCCTCACCTCGGCGTGACGGACTCGGCGGACGCGACGGTCCGGTCCGCCGGGGCGCCCCCCGTCTCGGTTTCAGGCTGACACAGGGTTGCGCGTCACGCAAGAAGATGTCGATACAGCAGAATTTTGCTGACTCGGCAAGGCTGGCTTCAGTCGGATTTTAGCCGGGCGGGTTTTGCTGGAACCGGTCCGCTGCTGCGGCGGAGCCGACCGCATCCCCGAGCGGAGCCGGCCGCATCCCCGAAAGGCATGCCGTTGCGAATTCTGTTCACCGTGGCCCCCTTCCCGACCACCCTGTTCCACATGGTGCCGTTGGCCTGGGCGTGCCGGGCGGCTGGACACGAAGTACGCGTCGCCGCCCAACCGGAGCTCGCCCCGTCGACCACCGGTATCGGGCTGATCGCGGTCGAGGTCGGCGGCGGCTACGACCTGATGGACGGCATCCTCCGGGCGCGCGGCGGGCGGCGGGTCATCGAGGCCCCGGCCAGGGACTGGAACCGGACCGAGCCGGCGGCGTCCCGGCCGGCGAACGGAGTCCCGCCCGCCGACGAGAAGCGCCGGCTGCGCGACCAGCTGATCAGCCCGCACGTCACGGCGGCCACCAGGGTCGCGTCCGACCTGGTGCGGTTCGCTGAGCGCTGGCGGCCGGACCTCGTGATCACCGATCCGCTGCTGTTCGCCGCTCCCCTGGTGTCGGCGGCCCTGGACGTTCCGTTGCTGCGCCACCTCGTGGGGCCCGACGTCTGGCGGCGGTTCTGCCCATTGCAGGGGCAGGAGGCCGACGGCGACGAGCGCGAACGCTGGCCGGAGAAACTCGTCGACCTGTTCGACCGCTTCGGCGCAGCGGTCCGCGACGACCATCCGGTCGGCGCGGTCGATCCCTGGCCGACCAGCCTCCAACTGCCCGGCGTCGCCGGCCGCATCCCGATCCGCTTCGTCCCGTACAACGGATCCGCGGTCGCCCCGGAGTGGGTGCTCGAACGGCCCGGCAGGCCGCGCGTATGCGTCACCTGGGGTACCACGACCGCGGCGCTCGGCGGCGAGGACACCTTCGTCCTCCCCCGCGTCCTCGACGCCCTGGCCGGGCTCGACATCGAGGTCATCCTGGCGGTGACCACCGCCGAGCGGGAGAAGCTCGACCGGGTCCCCGGCAATGTGCGGATCGCCGACGGGGTGCCGCTCCACCTGCTCATGCCCACCTGCGACGCGATCGTGAACCAGGGCGGCGCGGGCTCGGTCCTGACCGCGGCGGCATGGGGAGTGCCGCAGGTGATCATGCCGCGCACCGCGGACACCCCGATCATCGCCGCCAACGTCGGCGCCGGCGGGGCGGCCATCGCCCTGGACGTCGAGGACGCGGCCTTGGAGGCCATCGGCACGGCGGTGACCAGGACGCTCACCGACGACGCGGTCCAGGCCGCCGCACGGAAGCTGCGCAAGGAGATCGCCGAGACCCCGTCGCCCGCCGCCGTGGTGGGCGCGCTGGAGGACCTGGTCGCCCGGCACTCCGGTGCCCGGGTGTGAACACGGAGCCGCCGGACCGGCTGCTCAGTCTCGTTGACCACAGGAGGCACGATGGCCACCGAAGCACCTGTGCAGATGCCGTCACTGGCCGACGGAGGCACCGAGATGCTGGCCTGGATGCGGCGGATGCGCGACGAGCACCCGCTCTGGGCGGACGCCACCGGCATGCACCACGTCTTCCGGTACGCCGATGTGCAGGCGGTGATGTCCGATCCCGCGCGGTTCTCCTCGAACATCGGCCGGATATGGCCGAACTTCGACGCCGAGCAGCTCAGCGCCAACCTGCCCTGGCTGGACCCTCCGGACCATCGCCGGCTGCGGCAGTTGGTGAGCCAGGCGTTCACGCCGAAGACGGTGGCCGGGCTTCGGCCGCGGATCGCCGCGATCGCCACGGAACTGATCGCCGCCACGCCGGACGGCGAGTTCGACTTCGTCGAGCACGTGGCCTACCCGCTGCCGGTGATCGTCATCGCCGAGCTCCTGGGGCTCCCCCCGGCCGACCGGGCGTTCTTCCGGGAGTGCGCCGACCGGCTGCTGGGCATCGGCGGGGCCGGCTCGGACTCGACCCGCGAATTGGGCGAGGTCATCGCTGATGCGAACAAGGCGCTCAAGGACTACCTCACCGCCGAGGCCCGGCGTCAGCGCGAGAACCGGTCCGGCGGCCTGATCGGAGCGCTGGCGTCCGCCGAACTCGACGGGCGGCGGCTGACCGACGTACAGGTCGCCACGGTCTCCGGGCTGCTGCTCACCGCCGGGCACATCACCACCACGATGGTGCTCGGGAACGCGCTGCTGTGCCTGCGCGACAACCCGAACACGGAAGCGCGGGTGCGCGCGGACCGGTCCCTGGTACCGGCAGCGCTGGAGGAAGTGATCCGGCAGCGGCCGCCGTTCCACCGCGTCCTCCGGATGAGCACGCAGGACGTGGCGGTCGCGGGGCGCATGGTTCCGGCCGGCACGTTCATCCTGGCCTCGACGCTCTCGGCCAACCACGACGAGCGGCAGTTCCCGGACCCGGATCTGTTCGACGTTGACCGGTACCCCAATCGGCACATCGGGTTCGGCCATGGCATCCACTTCTGCCTCGGCGCCCCGCTCGGCCGGGCGGAGACCGAGATCGCACTGAACCTGCTGTTCGACGAATTCGCCGAGCTGGCGGTCAGCGGTGAGCCGGTCTTCCACGAATCGGAATTCTACGGCGCCAGGCAGATGGCAGTCTCCACGCGCCGGTCGTGATTGGAAACGTGGAGGTTCCCGCGCAGCGCACCCGAAAGACATGAACTGATCACGGATTGGACAACTCTGTGGTTGACTGGAGACATGCACTCGGCCATTGACCAGGAAACCGCATAACGGCGTCACGAAGAAAGAGACAGTGAAATGGAGTACACCCGTCTGGGGTCGTCCGGACTGAAGGTGAGCCGGCTCGCACTCGGCTGCATGAGCTTTGGCACCCCGTCCCCGATACTCCCGTGGGTGCTCGACGACGAGGCGGCCGAGCCGCTCTTCCGGCAGGCGGTCGAACTCGGCATCACCTTCTGGGACACCGCCAACATCTACGGTATGGGCGAGTCGGAGGAGATCGTCGGGCGCGCACTGAAGAAGTACACCAGGCGCGAGGAGATCATCCTCGCGACCAAGGTGTTCTATCCGATGCGGCGGGGCCCCGGCCGCCCCGGGCTGTCCCGCAAGGCGATCATCGAGCAACTGGATGCCTCGCTGACCCGCCTCGACACCGACTACGTGGACCTCTACCAGATACACCGGTTCGATCCCGAGACGCCGGTGGAGGAGACGATGGAGGCGCTGCACGATGTCATCAAGGCGGGCAAGGTCCGCTACATCGGCGCGTCGTCGATGTGGGCATGGCAGTTCGCCAAAATGCAGCACGCTGCGCAGATGAACGGGTACACCAAGTTCGTCTCCATGCAGGACCAGTACAGCCTGCTGCAACGCGAGGAAGAGCGGGAGATGTTCGGCCTGCTCGCCGACCAGGGCGTGGGGAGCCTGCCGTGGAGCCCGCTGGCCGCGGGAAGGCTCGTCCGGCCGTGGGGCGAGGGCGGCACGGCCCGCGCCGAGGTCAACCCGCCCAGCGACCCGTGGGGCCGCCCGCTGTTCCTCGACAGCGACAAGGCGATCGTGGAGGCCCTGCAGCGGATCGCCGGAGATCGGGACGTCTCGATGGCGCAGGTGGCCATGGCGTGGGTGCTGAAGAACCCCGTCGTGACCGCGCCGATCGTCGGCGCCACGAAGCCCCGCCACCTGGCCGACGCCGCCGCGGCGATGGAGGTCCAGCTCACCGACGAAGAGACCACCGCCCTCGAGTCCCCCTACGTACCCCGCCTCCCCACACACTTCTGACACCGCGCCCTGAGCACCCGTGCCCCATTCGGCGGGAACGTTTTAGGAAACCTCCAGCCACGCTTGATGCCATGGGCGTCAGCGACGGATTCGAGAGGAAGACGATGGCGAACAAGGTGACCGCGACCGAGCAGCAGAAGCCGAACCCGGAGATCTTGGCTGACACGGAGCTGGCCGATGCCTACCTCGACCTTTTGAAGAAATGCCTGCTGCGCTTCCACGACGGCGCGCTCTTCCCTTACTCCGCTGATCCGGAGACCTCTGTCGACGCGCGCATGCTCACCATGCTGAGCAGGGGGCTGATGCCCGCGCCGGGCGCGGACACCATGGTCAGCCGGGAAAGACTGGACAACATCCACCGCTGCGCCGCCACGGTCATCAAGGAGGGCGTGCCGGGGGACTTCATCGAGACGGGCGTCTGGCGCGGCGGATCGTGCATCCTCATGCGCGCCGCGCTCAATGCATACGGGGACCGGACCCGAAAGGTCTGGGTCGCCGACTCCTTCGACGGGTTTCCGCCACCCACCGACAAATACCCGTCGGACCCGTGGAACGGGCGGAGCCAGGACGTCATCGGCACGCTCGGCGTCTCCCTGAAGGTCACCTTCGAGGAGGTGAAGGAGCGCTTCGCCCGGTACGGGCTGCTCGACGAGCGGGTGGAGTTCCTGACCGGCTTCTTCGAGCACACCCTGCCTGCGGCACCGATCGACAAGCTGGCGATCCTCCGCCTGGACGGCGACCTCTACCAGTCCACCTACGAGGCGCTCCAGGCCCTCTACCCGAAGCTCTCGGTCGGCGGCTACTGCGTCATCGACGACTACTTCTACACGATGTGCAGCAAGGCGGTGGACGACTATCGCCGCAAGCAGGGCATCGACGACCCGATCGAGGCCGTCGATTGGACCTGCGTGCAGTGGCGCAAGACCAGGTGATGCCGGGATGGGCGTCGACGCTCCGCTCGGCGCCCGCCCACCGGTGTCAGGCGTCCAGGACCTCGTGGAACCGGGCGATGATCGACAGCAGGTACCGTCGCACGACCGGTTCGTCGGCCTTGCCGACCACGTCGTACAGGTCCCGCAGACAGAGATCGACGCGCTCGGCGGTCGCCGTGGCCACGTCGCGCCCCGTCGGGGTGATGGACAGGCGGACGGCCCGCCGGTCAAGGTCGTCGCGCCGTCGTTCGATATACCCGTTGCGTTCCAGGGTGTTGGCGACGGAAGTGGCCGTGGCCGGGCTGACCAGCAGAACCGTGGCCAGATCACCGGGGCGCTGGCCGTCCCGGCCCATCAGGGCGCGCAGCATCAGGAAGCCGCTGGGGCTCAACCCGTCGTGCTCGATGACCTTCGCGAGCACCTGTCCCGACTTCTGCGCCGCCGCCGCGAACAACCACCCGACGGACCCCTCTTCCAACGGCTCGAACGCCTTCGGACCCCCGGCCAGGTTCGTCCCCATGCACCTTTCCTAGACCACCGGGTTTCAGGTGTCAAATTTCATTCGAAACCAAAAAGAAGCCAGTTCCCAATCACTCCAGTTCAGACCTGTGCAGCAGAAGTGACACCCGGCCCCATGCGGCAGTGGATTGGTCAGCGAGTAGAGATGATCCGCCGCGAATGTGCGTCCATAACGGCCGTGCAATACGGCTTCCTTTCACCTGGGAATGTTCGGTGATATCGCTCGGCCACAGGCGATCGGGACCGGCGACGTGGAACCGGCGCTGCACCAAGCCCTCCTGGGTCGCCGGCGTCCACCAGGCTGCGGCTCCCTCGCCGCCGGGAGACCGGCCCCGGGCCGTTCTGAAGCAGGAACTTCCGATACGCGGGCGGTAGTGGCACTCCGAGATCAGGCACGCCGGTCTCCTCCCCGACCAGGCGCCGGGGACGGCAACGACGTCCCCTGGTAAGCGACGAGCTGCTTCTTCCCCGAACCGGGTAGTGACGAAGCCGGAGCACGCTGCTTCCGCTCTCCATCCCGGGATGCCCCAACGCGAGCTCAGGGGCGGCGCATCAGGACTGCGGTGAACTGCTGGGAGGTCCCCCACGGGGTGAGGTGGTCTTCACCAGCCGTGTCGACGAGTTCGTAGCCAGGGAACTGGTCGGCGAGTTCGGCGTGGGTGTAGCGGACGATCGGGAGGCCGCTGCACGTCGTCGGACCGTCGGGGCCGAAGGTCGCCACGACGAGCCGGCCGCCCGGTCGGAGCGAGCGTTCCAGCGAGGCGAGGTAGTCGGCGCGTTCCTCCGGCTCGGTGAGGAAGTGGTAGACGGCCCGGTCGTGCCACAGTGCGTATGAGCGCCCCATGTGCAGGTCGAGCACGTCGGCCACGGTGAGGACGACGTCCGCGCCCGCCGGGCCGAGCCGGTCGCGGACGGTCCGCAGGGCGGTGAGCGACAGGTCGACCGCCGACAGGTCTCGGTGGCCGCGTGCGACGAGGTGGTCCACGAGCGTCGACCAGCCGGCGCCCACGTCGATGATCGGCTCGTCGAGGCCGAGTCCGGCCCGGTCGACCAGCCCCAGTGAGAGATCCGGGACCGACTGCCACCAGGAGACCCCGTCGACGTCCTTGCCGTTGTGGACCTCTTCCCAGAACGCCGTCCGGTTCGCTGCCGCGTCAGGGCGCGGTACGCCGTGGTTGAACACAGGTGTGACGGTAGACCCGGTGGGCCGGGGCGCGGTGGCGCGAGGAGACTCCGTCAGCATTCCGTAAGGACCGATCCACTCCAGGCCGTACCCGGCCGCCGTTACGGTGACGCCATGGTCGAACTGACAGATCCTGAACGAGCGCCGAACCCGCTCGGCGAGGTCGAGGCCCTGGTCGACGGCGGCGACATGGACTGCGGCAGCGGTCTGCTGCTTCTGATCACGCGCGCGATGAGGCGGCTCGGGCCCGGGCAGCTGCTCGGCGTCCGCAGCGCGGAGATCAGTGTCGTCACCGATCTGCCCGCCTGGGCCGACCTGGTCGGGCATGAGCTCATCGCCGAGATCGCCGAGTCATCCGACGGACCCTGGTGGTTCGCCGTGCGCAAGGCGGGCGTGGCCGCCCAGGCTGCCACGGTCTTCACCCAGGGCGAGCGGACGCCGGTGGGCCACCGGCTGTGGATCTACACCAACTTCGACTGCAACCTCGCCTGCGGCTACTGCTGCGCCGAATCCTCCCCGAAGGCCGCGGCCCGGCGCTTCGACCCGGCCCTTGCCACCGCGGTGTTCGGCGAGTTCGTGGCCGAGGGCGGTCGCGAGGTGTTCTTCACCGGCGGCGAGCCCTTCATGAACCCTGAGCTCGGTGCCCTGGTCGCGGCGGCGGCCGGTCTGGACCGCACCGTGTTGACCAACGGAATGGTCTTCACACGGGGCACCCGCCGGGAGATCCTCGAGAACCTGGACCGCGACGTGGTGCTCCAGATCAGCCTCGACTCGGCCACGCCCGATCTGCACGACCGGCAGCGGGGCGCGGGATCGTGGTCGCGGGCTTTCGACGGCATCACGCTGGCCCGTTCGCTCGGGTTCCGGGTGCGGGTGGCCGCCACGCTGTACGACGAGGACCCGAAAGGTGTCGAGGCGCTGCACCGGCGCCTGGACGATGCCGGGATCGCCCTGCCGGACCGCGTCGTCCGGCCGGTGGCCCAGGAAGGTTTCGCCTCCCAGGGAGTGCACGTCTCTCTCGACACTCTGGAGCCGGAGCCGACCCTCACCGCGGACGGCGCCTGGTGGCACCCGGTGGCGGTCACCGACCCGCATCTGCGGATCGCCGATGCCCCGCTGCCGCTGGCCGAGGTCTTCGGCGTCGTGCGAGACACCCTCGCCGTCCAGGACGCCGCCGCGCAGTCGGGACGCGAGGTGTTCCGCTGTGCCTGACGAAGAACGGACGGACTCGGCATTCCGGACCATCGTCGCCGAGTACCCCCGCCTCGACGGGTCCCGCAGCGGCTGAGACTCCCGACCACACCCGGACCGGAACAAGGACGTGCCCATGCCTGTGAGATCGATGACCCGCCGCACGCTGCTCCTCGGCACCGGTGCGACGCTCATGCTGAGCGCCTGCGGCCGGGGAGCCGGGTCGGACGCGCGGCGGCGGCTCGGGATCTCCGCCATTCCCGATCAGGACCCCGAGCTGCTCAACCGGCTCTACCCCGCCATGTCCGAAAGGCTCGCCGACGCGACCGGCCTCGAGGTCTCCTACCGCCCCGTCACCGACTACACCGCCGTGGTACGGGCCTTCGAGATCGGCGACGTGCACCTGGCCTGGATGGGCGGGCTGACCGGCGTCCAGGCACGCCAGCGCGTAGCGGGTGCCACCGCCATCGCGCAACGTGACATCGACGCCGACTTCCGCAGTCTCTTCATCGCCAACACCGGCTCCGGTCTACGGCCGTTCGACAAGGTGGAGGGACTGCGCAGCCTCGCGGGACACACTTTCACCTTCGGCAGCGAGACATCCACCTCCGGTCGGCTCATGCCCCAGCACTTCATGCGGCAGGCCGGACTCAAGGAGAGCGACCTGCGGGGCAGAACGGGCTTCTCCGGCTCCCACGACGCCACCATCGAACTCGTCGCCAACGGCAGCTTCGAGACCGGAGCCGTCAACAAGCAGGTCTGGGACGCCACCGCCGCGGCAGGCGACGTCGACCTGGGGAAGGTGACCGTGTTGTGGCAGACCCCCGGCTACGCCGACTACCACTGGCTGGCACGCCCGGATCTCGACAAGACCTTCGGCGCCGGCACCGGAGAAAAGGTGCTGGACCTTCTCCTGGGTCTCGACCATCGCGTCGCCGAGGACGCCGGGCTGCTCAAGCTCTTCGGAGCCAAGTCGTTCGTGCGGACCAAGAATTCCAACTACGACCGGATCGAGGACGTGGCCCGCGACCTGGGGCTGCTGCGGTGAGCGGCTCTCCGCCGGTGATCCGGCTTCGCGGGGCGGGGCGCCGGTTCGGCTCGCACGAGGCGCTCCGCGACCTGGATCTCACCGTCCGGCCCGGGGAACGGGTAGCGGTTCTCGGCACCAGCGGCGCCGGCAAGAGCACACTCCTGGCTCTGCTCAACGGGTCGCTGGAGCCGACCACGGGCATCGTGGAGGTCTTCGGCGAGAACCTCGCACGCCTCACCTCCTCACGGCGGCGGCCGCTTCAGCGGCGCATCGGCTCGGTGAGCCAGGACCTCGCCCTGATCGAGCAGGTCCGGGTCCTGCACAACGTCAACGCGGGCAGGCTCGGCCGGTGGAGCACCACCCGCGCACTGGCCTCGCTGATCTGGCCCCACTCGCTCGGCGTGGTCCGGGACGCGCTCGACAGTGTCGACCTGGGCTGGGCGCTCCACGAACGCACCGAACGCCTGTCCGGCGGCGAGCGGCAGCGGGTGGCGATCGCCCGGCTCCTGGTGCAGGCGCCGGACCTGGTGGTGGCCGACGAACCCGTCGCCAATCTCGACCCGGTGCGCGCCGCGGGGATTCTCGGCCTGCTCGCCGCCTCGCCGACCGTGAGAACGCTCGTGGTCAGCCTGCACCAGCCGGCGCTCGCCCGTGAGCACTGCACCCGCGTGGTGGGCCTGCGCCAGGGCCGGATCGTCCTCGATCACGCGGCCGCCGACGTCGACGATGCGGCCCTGGACGCCCTCTACGCGCTCGCATGACGGTCCGCCTCGACGCCCCGCCGTCACCGACACGGTCCGTGCCGGGGCGAAGGCCCGTGAGCGGGCGGACGACACTGCTCCGCAAACTCGGGGCGCTGGCGGCGGCGGCCGGACTACTGGCCTGGGCGGTTCACCACGCCGTCCCATCAGACGACGAGCTGATCAACCAAGGTGGGTTGGCCCTGCTCGACGACCTCGCCGCGACCGCGCTTCACCCATCCCTCGAAGCCGACTTCCTCGGGGTGGTGCTCGAGGCGATGGCGACGACGCTGGCCCTGGCCCTGCTCGGTACGGCCGGGGCGCTGGTGCTGGGCCTGATCGGCGGCCTGGTCCTCAGCGACGTCGCGTGGGGCGCCTCGCTGCCCTGGCCGGTACGCGCGGGGCGGCTTCTCCTGCGCGGCGCACTGGTGGCCGTCCGCTCCGTCCACGAACTGGTGTGGGCGCTGTTCTTCGTCAGCGTGCTCGGCCTCGACCCGCTCGTCGCCGTCCTGGCGCTCGCCCTGCCCTTCGGCGCGCAGAGCGCTCAGGTCTTCGGCGAGACCTTCGACACCGTGCCCGACGCACCGCTGCGGTCACTCCGCACCGCCGGCGCCAGGCGCTGCTCCGCTCTGGCCTACGCCCTCCTTCCCGGCACGGCACCGCTGCTGCTGTCCTACTCCTTCTACCGGTTCGAGTGCACCCTGCGGTCCGCGGTCGTGCTCGGGGTCGCCGGCGTTGGCGGGCTGGGTTTCGAACTCACCGTGAGCCTCCAGTCGCGCAACTGGGGCGAGGTCTGGACGCTCGTCGCGGCCCTGCTCGCACTCGCGGGAGCGGTCGAGCTGTGGAGCAACCGCGTCCGCTCCGACCTCGCCGTCGTGACCTGCGCCGACTGGTCGGTCGGACATGAACGCTCCCGCGACGAGGGCCGGTCACCGCGTGGCCTGTCCCGCTCGACCCGCTGGTCGCTGGCCCTGGTGGTGCCGGCGATCGCGGTCGCCTGGTGGTGGGCGGGCCTCTCACCGGCCGGGCTCACCTCGGCCCGCACCCGGGACCTCGCCGGCCGGCTGCTCCTCGACCTGTGGCCTCCCGCCCTCCCCGAAGGCGGTCTGCGGGTGCTGACCGGCGCCGCCCTCGACACCGTGGCCATGGCCGTCCTCGCCATGGTGGTGGCGGTCGTGATCACCCTCGTCGTGGGCTCCTGGGCCAGCCGACCGCGCGCCGACCGCCGCGGACCGGCGGCCTGGGGCCGGCGGACCGTCTGGTGGACGGCCAGGCTGCTGCTCCTGGTTCTGCGGTCGATCCCCCCGACGGTGTGGGCCGTCGTCGCGCTCCTGGGGCTCTTCCCAGGCGTCCTGCCCGGAGCCCTGGCGCTGGGGCTCTACACCGGTGGCATCCTCGGCCGGCTGGTCGCCGAGGCATGGGAGACCATGGACCTCAAGCCCCGGGAGTCCCTGCGCAACGCCGGCGTGCCACGCGGGGTCTCGGCCGTCGTGTCCATGGGACCGCCGTCCGCGAACCACCTGATCACCTACACGCTCTACCGGTTCGAGATCTGCGTGCGCGACACCGCCATCGTCGGCGTCGTCGGCGCCGCGGGACTGGGCCGCCTGCTCAGCGAGCGTCTCTCGGCCTTCGACTTCCCCGTGGTCACCAGCGTCCTGCTGGCATCGCTACTGGTCAGCGTCGCCGTCGAGATACTCGGACGCCGACTGCGACGCGCGCTTCGCGCCTGAGCCCCACAGGCACGAGTCGCAGGTCCCACGGACCCGGGTGACCAGACCCGCTCGCCGCCTCCATGCCTTGGGACCGGATCCACGGCTGAGCCGGAACACCGACCTCTCCTCGTTGGCTGCCGGCACCCCATCCGCCATCCTGGCCGAACACCCGGCATCAACATGAAGGGCGCGGTCCGCTGGCAGAACTCTCCGCCGGCGACTGGGCCTCCCACGCCGACGACATCAGCCGCCGCAGCCGAGAAGGAGACCTGTGACCAGGCACGACACGAGCACCAAGATCCGGGATCCGTTCGGCACGCTCCGCCGGGCTCTGTGGATCGGCGGGGGGCAATGGGCCGGCAAGTCCACCGTGGCCCGGCTGCTCGCCGTCCGCTACGGCGTGACCGCCTACCACTACGACTACCAGGACGCCCGCGGCCACAATGACCGCCGGATCGCCCGCCGGGTCAAGCTCGGCCGGCCTCCCCGCGACCCGGACCCCGACGCCACCTGGGTGAACACCACCCCACAGGACATGGCCACCGAGACGCTGGCGGGCTTCCCGATCCGTTTCGAATGGGCCCTGGACGACCTGTGCGCGCTCTCCTCCGGACACCCCGTCATCGCCGAAGGCTGGGGGCTCCGCCCCGAGTTGGTAGCACCGATCATCGACTCGCCCCGGCAGATGGTCGTCATGGTGCCCACCCAGGAATTCCGCGCCCGGCAACTCCGCGAACTCACCCGAGCCGCCGCCCTCGGACATGACGTCAGCGATCCCAATCGGGCCCAACACAACCGGCTCGAACGCGACCGCCTCGTGGCCGACGACGCCGTCCGCACCGCCCAACGCCTCGACATCCGCGTGATCGAGATCGACGGAGCCCGCGACGCCAACGCCGTCGCCGACATCGTTGCCGAACACTTCCGCCCCTACCTCCCGTCACAAGAACAGCGGAAGGCCTGACCGGCGCGGGCATTCGGACCGGTCTGATACCCGCCTGTGCCGGTTGGTGGCGGTGCGTATCGCCGCACCCGACGCCGCCCAGGTGGCCGACCCGACGAGCGCACCGGTGCCACCGCGTCAGCCCTGAACCTTGCCGGATACCTGTATGCCTCCCACCAGGACCCTTCGAACGGGCCCGCCAGCAGGAGGCCGTCCCAGCCTCTCCTAACGTATGCCGGTGATCGCCTGGCGCAATGGCCCGGGAAGCTCGACGGCACTCCCGTCTGCGACCGCCACGTATGTCGCGTGGCCGATCACGATGGCCCTGTCATCGCCGTCCCGCCGCACCCTGAAGGACATCGAAAGGGAGGTACGCCCCATCCCCGTGGGGGCGATTTCCACCGCCAGGACATCGTCCAGGCGCGCGCTGCCCTTGTAGTCGCAGCCGTTCAGCCGGATGACCAGGTCCGCCCCGGCCGAACGCAGCATCGCATACCCGCCGACGAACCGGTCCAGCCACTCGAGAAAGCCGTCCTCGAAGAACTCGTAGTACCGGATCGCGTGCACCATCCCCTGCGCATCACAATGCCGAGGCTTGACCCCTACCCGGCACACCGCAACGGGCGCCTCGGCTCCTGACTCTTCCATGCCACCCCTTCCAAAGCGCAGCAATTACGACACTCCAACGAGTGATCGGCTTACGGGTGTCCATCTGACGTCTCGACGGACGCCTTCTCCTCACCCGCCATAGCAGTGTCCAGCCAATGCAGCGTCGAGTGATCTGCTTTCTGCAGATCGGCGTCACGGTCTGTCCTGCGGATCATGTGACGGGCGTCGCGGAGGCAGACTCCGATTGAGACGACGGGCTCAGCACGCAACGGGGGCGGGTACGTCGCTGGTACGACACGCCGGCGATGGCCAAGGCCCATCCGTACCCAGCGAACCCGGTCGCGGCGGCGCAGCCGAGTAGGTAATCGGCGGCCGAGCCGTTCATGGTGACGACGCCGGTGAAGTGGAGGAGGATATAGACCCACATCCCTGTGCCGTAGGCCGCGAGGGTGGGGGCGATCAGCCAGACCGGGGCCACGGGCAGAAAGCGCGGCACACGCCTGCCCGACAGCCACAGCGTCCACCGCGGGAATGTCATCCCCCATTTGTGCACCAGTCCATGGATCAGGAACTCGGCGGGAAGAACGGTGCCGAGGATGAAAGCCGGGATGGACGGGTCGCCGGGGGCGGCCAGGTCCCCGCCGCGAAATGGTGGTGCGTCGGCGAAGCGCAGCAGGTGGCAGCCGTAGTAGGGAACGAGCGCCAGGCCGCCGAGGTAGGCGATACGGCGGATGCGATCCGGTGCCGGCGGTGCCGGATGCTCGACGGCCGATACCGAACCCGTCGGGTGAGCCGGACGCCCGCACCGGGGACACGTATTCCGGGTGCGGTGTCGCCACGACGCAGCGGCCGCGAGGAACAAGACCGCCACGGCGGCGAAACCGAGCCGTTCGGCGAAGGCCTCCCAGTCCGGGCGACCATCCCGGCCGCTCACAGTGCCGTCCACGACCAGCTGGATCAAGTTGAGCAGCACGAACACGCTGCCCGCCAGCGCAAGCGCGGCCACAGTCCACAACCCCGCCGAAACCACCAATGGCGACAGCGATCGACCCCACTCGCGTACCGTCGCCATGGCCAGGGCCGATCCCATGAACAGCGCGGTCGCGGCCGCCCAGCCCAGATACGGGACGTCATACAGCGTCCCGCCATCCAAGGTGATCGCGAGCAGGACACCTCCATACACCAAGGCCCATCCGGCCGCGGCATAGCCGGCCCATGACGGCCACCGCTGCCACCAACGAGGTGAAGGCACCACGGTGCCGACCGCAGGTGCGGTGTTCACGCTTGACCTCCAGGTCGAAGAACGTCCTCGTCCCGTCAGCGTCCCTCGCGTCCTGATCTCGTGCCTCACCCGTAGGTACCCGTCACCTCGCCCATGCGGGGGAAGGCTCGTGATTGATAAACGCATGTCGTGGACATGGCCACGCTGACGGCCAGCGCTCACCGGAGGCGAAGGTGTGGATGCGGGTGCATGTGCAGGTTCACGGGTGCGATGGGACGGCGCGACGGGCGTTCCGCCAGGGAACCCGGCGGGCGACGGGAAAAGCAAGTAACAGATATGTTTTCTCGGGCCAGAAAGCTTGTCGAGTTCATTCGACGGCGCGGTGCTAGAACCGGTCCATGTATCTCATGGTCGACCCGAACGGGAACATTTTTCGGCGGAAAGAGATCTCGGGCTGGTTCAAGGTTCCCACCTCGCATCACGCGGCCTCGGTCTACCTCGACGCCACGATGATCTACGACGGCAGCATCCTCGCGATCAACGTCGCGGGGCAGCTGCATCTGCTGGCCACTCCCAGCGGGCCGGCCGAGATCATGAACCACGCCCTGGCGAGCCGGCCGCACGCCGTCGCCACGCTGCTCGACGGGACGGTCCTGGTGCTCACCGCCGCGGGCACGCTCCACTGGGCCGGGTTCGCCCGGGGGCCGTGGACGCCGGTCCCGCTGCCGCCCGGAGTGGTGCCGACCGACATCGCCGTCACCCCGGACGGCCACCTCCTGTGCCTCACCGCCGCCGGGGCGATCCACCAGGCCGCCGACCCGGGCGTGCCCAGGCGGGCCACGGCCTGGGCGGCCATGGCCGCACCGCCGCCGGCCAACGTCGAGCGGATCGAGTACCTGCACGACGGGTCACTGCTCGCCGTCGACAACGCGAACGCACCGCACCTTCTGCCCGCGAACCAGATCAACGCGCACGGCGCGTGGCAGGCGCTGCCGCACGTCGGGCCGATTCTCTCGGTGACCCCGCTCGGCGGCCACACGCTGCTCGCCATCGACCCCGCGGACAACCGCTTCATGACCGCCGATGCGCTCCCGGAGAACTGGGTGCAGGTGCCCGGCCCGGCCGGCGTCCCGGTGCTCGCGCTGGCCCACCTGCGCACCGGGCACGTCGCCGCGCTCGGCAACGACGGGCTGATCTACCAGGCAACGTTCACCTCCTCCGTGGCCGCCCCTCCCGCGATCGGAGCCTTCGCGCCTCTCATCCGGACTCAACCCCCGGTACCGCCGATCAGCATGACCGCCAACCCCGGCGGCAAGATCGTCGTGGTGGGCGACGACCACCGGCTCTACACCTGGGAGACCGCGCCCGGGCGGGCTGGTTGGTCCCGCTTGGACACCGGGCCGACGCGGTTGCGCTCGGTCACCTTCCTCGAGGACGGCGTCACGATGTACGGCGTTGACCGGAACAATGCCGATCGTCACATCTGCTGGCCGGACCCGACCTCCACCTTCGACCGGACCGCCCCCTGGACGCTGGCCGGCACCGACGACGCGACCGATTGCGTCGTCATGATCAAGGATGGCTCCGTCCTGGAGGTCACGGGCAGCGCCCTTCACCGGAGGCCGAGCCTGCAGGCCGACCGGGTCCCGTGCGGCTGGGCCGGGCCGTGCGTCCAGGTCGTCGAGCTGGCGACCGACCCGGCCGACACCCAGGTGCGGACCAGGAACTGGCTGCTGGAGTACACCCTCGATGACCCGGAGGGCGACCACGGCGACGGCCGCCCGTGGGGCGACGGAACCCAGATGGCCCGGCGCGCGAAGCTCCGCCGCAACCCCTGGGACGCCGGAAGCCGGGTGACCCCGCTGATCGGCGGATTCGCCGCGCTCAGCGCGATGCGCGACGCGTTCGAGGCCGCGATCATCGAAGCGAACGCGTCGCCCGACCCGCCGGGCCGGCGCGGGTACGTGTACCTCGCGGACTGGCTGTTCACCCCGCTGCGCGACCTCTCGGAGGACAACCCCTGGGGCGGCGGAAGCTGGACCACCCGGCACCAGGCCACCCGCGACCAGACCGCGATCGGGCTGATCGCGCGGATGATGTCGGCCGGTATCAAGGTACGGGTGCTCGTCTGGATGCCGACCACGACGCAGGCCTGGTTCGTCACGGGCGGGCACGCCCGGCAGCACTGGCATCTGGCGCGCATGGTCCAGGAGCTCAACGACAACCTGAAGGCCCAGGGCGGCGTGTGGGCGCAGGCCGACGACCTGGGCGTGGTTGCGCTCGACCTGCGCACCGCGCCCTTCACCGCGGTTTCCCTGCACCAGAAGATGTGCGTGGTCCGGGTCGGCGACGTCAATGTCGGCTTCTGCGGCGGCGTCGACCTGGCGTACACCCGGCGAGACTTCCGCCGCCCGGCCGACGGCCTCGCCGGCGCCGGCGACTGGCAGTCCGGCGACGGGATGCCCGTGATCAACGATGACTGGCCGAAGCAGCACCCGGCGCCGCTGTGCGGCTACCCGACGATCCCGCCCGCGCACTCCGACGACGTCATCGCCGACGAGCTGGGCAGCGACGTGTACGGCACGCTCCGGCACTGGCACGACCAGCACCTCAAGCTCGAAGGCCCGATCGTCGCCTCGCTGGAGGAGCAGTTCGACGAGCGATGGCGGTTGCCCGGCCGGCCCTTCCACTTCGACCCCCGCACCGCCTACGGCAACGACGACCAGGTCCAGTTCACCAGCGCCGAGGCGTTCCAGGGCCAAACCGTCCATCCGCTGCCGGTCAACCCGTGTGAGCCGGTCGGGAGCGCAGTGGTCCAGCTCTGGCGGACCATACCGGTGGACGATCGCCGCAGGAACCGGAGCCCGTTCGGCCGCGGTGAGTTCACCGTGATGGCCGGGATCTGCAAAGCGGTCCAGAAGGCCACCCAACTCATCACCATCTGGGACCAGTACTTCTGGAGCGTGCCGCTCAGCCGGTTGCTGGCCGAGCGGCTGAAGAAGGCCCCCGACCTCAAGGTGCTGATCGTCCTGCCGCCTTACGGCTCCAACTCTCCGAAAGAGGAGCTGTGGTACCGCAAGCGGGCACTGCAGGCCCTCCAGAAGGAGGTCGCGCCTGCCGACCAGGCCCGGGTGGTCGTGTTCAACGCCTGGTCGCACCTGTACCAGGTCGGCGTCTACGTGCACGCCAAGGTGCAGACCTATGACGACTGTCTGCTCGTCTGCGGTTCAGCCAACATGAACCGCCGCTCTTTCACCCTTGACATGGAGCTGGACTGCGCAGTCCTTCACAAGCCGGACGTCTCCCACCACTTGGCGAACCTTGCGCACATGCTCACCGGGCGTCCCTGGCTGGATTTCGACTACGGCTGGCTCCAGCGGTTCTGGACCCACGTCATAGCCAACGCGGCGCAGACGACGGTTCCCGACCCGTTCTACGGTGACCCCAACCAGCTTCGAAAGACCACCCCCAACGGCGTCCCGTACGCCCCCAGACAATTCATCCCGGAGATCTTTTTCGAGCCGACCTCTGTCCACCCCGGTATCGAGACCGTCGACGCCGACCAGTTCCCCTACTCCCCCGGCACGACGGGCCGCCTGGACCAGATCGTCTGGCTCCTGGAGTGGCACATGGCAGATAAAACCTTCCCCTTCCGCTACCCCACGTAGCAGGCCCCGACTGCGCCGGGACAGGCCGAGCCCGGCAACTGAGGCGGGCTCAGCTGGTGGTGAGGGCGAGGCCGTAGGAGTCGTGAGTCGGTGGCCGGAGCCGACCGGCTCGGCGAGGCCGCCCCTGACACGGCGACGCGGCCTCCCGCCGCCGGGCACTGACCGCCGGCGCACCCATGTGCCATGGACGACCGCACACGGTCCCCGGCCGGTGCCCGCACCGGCGATTTCACTGATTTCCATTTCCGGGATCCCAGCTTGAATCGGCATAGGCCGATTCCGGAACGGACTTCGGTGATCGAGAGCAGGGCACGACTCACGCGACCGCCACAACGGCGCGGTCGCGGTCATCAGTGCGGCTAGAAAGGATCTCAGACATGTCTCGTATTAGCGGGCGCCTGCGAATAGTCGGCGCAGTGGCCCTCGGCATCATGGCCATGGGCGCCGCCGGTGCCATCACGCCCGCCTCCGCCGCCACCACGATCTACAGCGAGGACTTCTCCGGAGGGCTCGGCACCTTCACCGCCTCCGGTTCCGTCACGACCGGCACATACGGCGCCCGGATGAGCGGGTCCCTGTGGTCCGACCCGTCCATGACGTCCGCGCCCATCGACCTGACCGGGCACAGCGACGTGACGGTGTCCTACACCCGGGCGGCGTCCGGGCTGGACGTCGGCGAGGCGTTCACCGTGGCCTACTCGGTCGGCGGTGCGTTCACGCCGCTGGAGTCGGCGCGCACCGCCACGGGTGCGGCCTCGTTCCGCCTGCCGGCATCGGTCGAGGGCCGCGACCTGCGGCTGCGGTTCTCCCTGGACGCCAGCAGCTTCCTGGAGACGCTGACCGTCGACGACGTGCGCGTCGAGGCCGGCGACGGTCAGGAGCCGCCGCCCGGGTCGCTGCCCCCGGTGGACGACGTCACCGCGCCCGGGCCGTACGCGGTGACCATCGACAGGTCCGCCGGTCCAGGCAACGACGGGTGGCTGGTGTACCCGGCCAACGCCGGCCAGAACGGTGTGGACCACCCGCTCTTCGTCTGGGGCCCGGGCGCGGGGTCCGACCCCGCCGACTACGAGGACATGCTGCGCCAGTGGGCCTCGCACGGGTTCGTCGTCTACAGCGAGGTCTCCTCCAGCAGCGGCGCCTACATGGTCGACGCGCTCGACTGGCTGGAGAACCAGAACGCCGCACCGAGCAGCCCGCTGTACCAGGACCTCGACACCTCCGAGGTGGCCTTCGGCGGCCATTCCCGCGGGTCGATCGGAACGTTCGACGTGGCCGACGAGCCGCGGCTCGAGACCACCATCCACGTGGCCGGCGGCTCCTTCGACGGGGACGGCCCGGACAGTCTCCGGAACCCGACCCTCTACATCGGCGGTGACGAGGACTTCGCGACCGCGAACATGGAGCGCGACTACACCAACACCGAGGTGCCGGTGTGGTTCAACATCCTCGACAACACCGACCACATCTACGCCACCCGCAACGGTCAGCACATCATCACCGCCTGGCTGCGGTGGCATCTGGCCGACGAGGAGTTCCGCCGCACGGAAGACTTCCTGAGCTCCGGCTGCACCTTCTGCGGCCTCGGCGAGGTCGAGTACAAGAACTGGTGACACCGCGGTGACCGGCCGGTGCCGC
Source organism: Actinomadura sp. 3N407 (assembly GCF_052245875.1). NCBI lineage: Bacteria > Bacillati > Actinomycetota > Actinomycetes > Streptosporangiales > Thermomonosporaceae > Actinomadura > Actinomadura sp. 3N407. The sequence continues at coordinate 89,170 of NZ_JBQQBP010000020.1, read as the reverse complement.
CCCGCCGACATGGCGGCGGGGCGGCACCGGCTTTGCCGGGTCCACGTGGGACGTACAAAAGGCGGCCACGAAGACGCGGGGGGAGACTCGCCCCCGCGTCTTCGCGTCGTGGCCTCGGTTACCGGGCGAAGGCCTGGAGTTCGGCGGCTCGGACTATGCCGGCCCGTGGGGCGGCGGTGGTGCAGTCGGTGTCGGAGCGTGGGTCGTTGTCCTGCTCGCCCGCGTAGGCCGGGGCGCCGGTGCACTGGCTGGAGACCACCTGCAGCCGCAGGTGGGTCGCGGTGAAGTCCCGTGTGTTGAACGAGCGCAGGGCGATGTCGGGTGCCGTGGGTCGCGGCCGGTCGGCGGGGAAGGCGTCGTCCGGGCTGGTGTAGACGGTGCGGTACGAGGTGTTCTGCGAGCAGTCGGCCTCCGTGGCGTTACAGGCCAGCAGCCGGAAGGCGCGCAGTGCGGTGAACCGGTTCTGCGAGGTGTCGGGGCCCTCCGGGTCGTCGGCCACCGTGGGCCGCAGCATCGCGCTGACCTGAACCCGGCCGATCCTGACCGGGCGGTCGCCGGCCAGGTCGACGGTCACCTGGCGGTCGGCGACCGGGGCCTCGACCGACTGCCAGTTGGTCGCCTCGGTCTCGTCGAGCAGCGCCTTGTGCGACAGGCCGTCGCCGGTGGCGGTGGCGCCGTTGGCGCTCGCGGCCTGGTTGCGGTGCATCGCGACCGGCAAGGTGCGCCGGGACCCTCTGATCGTGGCGGTGAACTTCTTGTGGCCGACGCCCTCGCCCACCGCGACGAAGGAGTAGCGGCCGGGTGCAATGGTGAAGGTGGCACCGAGCGGGGTCGCCGGGTCGGTGTCGGCCACCGGGACGGCGCGGGCCTCGTAGTCCCCCACGTACAGCCGGACCTTCGCGTCCTCGGCGTCGCCGCGGGGTTTGAGCGTGACCCTGGAGTTGCGCGAGAGCGGAGAGGCGAAGCTCGGCGTGGGATCGGCGTCGGCGGGGCCGTTGCTGGCGGCGGTCGCGCCCAGGCCGTGCTGGGCGAAGACCTTCCACATCAGCGCCTGGTTCTTGCCGCCGAAGCGGATGATGTCGGCGGCCAGCAGGGCGTTGCGGTGGTCGACGTAGCTGACCGCTCCGGTGGCCATGAGCAGGAGCGCGTCGAACGACAACTGCGCCCACCGCCTGTTCCCCGGGCACTTGGCCACCGGCACCTTCCCGTCGGCGCACTTGCGCTGCAGCGCCGCGTTGCCGTCGCCGTACCGCCGGATGAAAGCCTGACGCAGGTCGAACTGGGTGGCGGTCCAGATCTCACCGTCGGCGTGGACCTGGGTGCCGGTCAGGTCATAGCCGAGATCGCTGTAGTTGAGGGGGCTCCGGCTCATGTCGTAGTTGCGGATTCCGGCGCGCGGTTCGCCGGTGACGTACCCGCCGATGACGTACGGCGTCCGGCCGGGAGAGCGCAGCCCGTACTCGCTGAGGTACTCCATGGCGAGCAGGTCCGACGTGCTCTCGTTCATGGCCCCGGCCTGGGGTCCGTTCCATCCGGCGTCCGGCCCGGCGACCATGCGGCCGGAGATGGCGTGGCCGTACTCGTGCCCGATGACGGTCATGTCGAAGTCGCCGTCCACGCACGGCGGGTAGAACGCGCCCGCGATCGGCTGCCACAGGTACATGTTGGTGATGGCGGCGATGCCGTCGGGCGGTGTGATCTGGTTCGCGTTGTCGCGGATGGCGGGGAACCTGGCGCCGGCCTGCGCGTTGCCCTGCTCCGGGTCGCCGCCCAGGCCGCCGCGGTCGCCGTTGTCGACCTGCATGTTCCAGGCCGACTCGGTGAAGCCGAGCCGGTAGGACCAGTCGTGCATCCGGTTGTGCTGGACGAACAGGTTGGACATCGCCGCTTCGACATCGGCCTCCTGCGGGCTGTCCAGCGTCGCCGGGTCGCACTTGCTCCTGTACCACTGGTTGGCCCAGGGGTAGGTGTAGTTGCGGTCCGGCTTGGACGCGTTGGTGCGGGTGCCGACGCTGAAGGGGTCGTCGCTCGCGCGGTTCTCGTACGTCCGGGCCGCGTTGCCCAGGCTGGTGGTCGTGGACGCGCCGGTCGCGGGGTCGGCGTCCCACGGCAACCCGCTGGAGGGGTCGCCGCCCACGACCATGCGGCATCCCGCCGCGGGGACGAAGCACCAGGTCTGCCGGGTGTCACGGGACGAGTAGTCGCCGGGCGGGGTGGCCGGGAAGACCGACCAGCGCGGGTTGTCGCTGTCGTGGTCGACGAGGTTCTCCCGCACGAGCACCGTGCCGGAGCGGGCGTCGACGTAGGACGTGACCGCCTTGGGCTCCGCGCCGGAGGAGTCCATGAGGACGACCTGGTAGGCGCTGCGGACGCCCTCGGCGGTGGGGACCGCGACGAGCCGCACCCTGCGGATGTCGCCGGCGGAGACGGCGATGCCCGCGTCGCGGCCGGCGGCGGCCACCGCGTCGTCCTCGGAGAGCGTGGCGGGCGCCGGGGGCTCGTCGTCACGGGACAGCGTTGAGGTGACCGAGACGACCTTGCCGCCGGTCACGCCGACCGCCACCAGCCCGTCGTGGCCGGCGGGCAGATCGCCGAAGCGCTGGCGCAGCAGCACGGCGGCGCCCTCGCCGATGGGGTTGACAGCGACCTTCTCAAGGTCGGCCACGGCGGCGGCGTCAAGGCCGAACAGGTCCTGATGGCCGGCCAGGTACGCGCGCGCGGCCTTCTCGGGATCGTCGGCGAGCCCGGCGGCCAGGGGACCGTTTCCGGTCACCGAGGCGGGGGTGCCGAGCCTGTTCCAGCGCACGGTCACGCCGCGGGCGGCGCCCTGCTGCCGGGTGGTGGGCGCTAGGCGGCCGGTGCGGGCGTCCTTGTCGGGCAGTTCGGTGTGTTCGCCCGGGGGCTGGGAGCGGGGAGTTCGTGTCTCGGCTTGTCCGGGGACCGTGAGTCCCGATGTGAGAAGTGTTCCGGTGACCGCGAGCGCGGTCGCGGCGATCCAGCGTGTCCTGGGCACCATTGCCTCCTGGAGGCGGGCGGACGACCCGTGGGGGATCGGCCGGTTGATCACCCGGCCGCTTCACGAGACAAGCACCACACCAGGAGCGCAACTATGGCGATTTAAGACACGAAGTACGCATTAGTGGGGGGCGATCCTCGCCGTTGACAGTGGCCGCTTCTCATGGATGCAGTGACCACACGGCCAGACACGACCGTTCGGGGGCGGCCCTGCATGCACCGACTTTCGCCGCCGGACGTGGTGCACTACATCGGGCTGGAGATGTCACCTGCCGTGACCTTCAGATGTATTGCGCGGCACGGCACTATGGCCGCAGATGTACGCCGACCGCCCAGGTAGATGTCCCTGCCGCCGAGCTCTGTGACGCCGGGACAGTCGATCTCGAAGCCGCCGCTCAATGGGAAGCGGCCGGATGGCCGGCGGCGGGGAGGGCCTCCCGGGCACGGCGGACGCCTTCGGGGAATCCGCGAGGCGAGGGGCTGGGCCAGCCGGACGACCCGTCGCGCCAGCCGAGCCTCCCCCGTCGGGAAGGGTGCCCCGGCGGCAGGCCGTGGCCATCGGGCCTTCGTGGGCCGCTTCAGGGGTTCTGGAGGAGGCGGTCCAGGAGGTGGACGGGGAGTGCGGCGGGACGGGCGGCGAGGAGGGCTCTGGCCTCGGCTTCGGGGAGGCCCGCGTCGGTGGTGAGGACTTCGATGGCATGGTCGTCGGGCAGGAGGTCCAGGAAACGCGCGGTCGCGGCGGCGCGGCTTTCGGGGGTCAGGGCGCCGTGTACGCGCAGGCGGGCGATGCCGCCGTCAGGGTAGACGTCCAAGCGGACGTGGGTGACGGGGGCCGTGGCCGCCGAGCGGAGATGATGGCGGGTGTCCGGCTGCAGGCGGGTCTTCGGGATCAGGTCCACACGGGCGTCGCTCTGCGCGTCGATGCCCGTGAGGGAGGCCCAGCCGGGTGCGTTGCCCACGTAGTAGGACGTGTCGATCTCGACGCGGTGGACGTGGGCGCGGCCGGCGAGCGCGACGGTGACGTGGTCGTTTCCGTCGTCGCGGCGGCGGGCGTTCTCCCAGCCGTCGCTCATGACCCGTGACCGGCCGGGCAGGAGGATGTTGCGCGGTGAGCTGTAGAACATGTTGGAGCAGGCCACGACGTCGCCGCCGGACTCCAGGGCCGCGAGGTCGACGGTGCCGTCCATGAGGCGCGGGTCGGGGACCGGCTCGCCGTGGACGCGGAATCGCGCCACGCCGCCGTCTGGGTAGATGGTGAGCCGGACGTGGGTGAAGCGGTGGGGGTCGGTGACCGGGAAGGGGTTCTGCGTGTCGCCCTTGATGGGTGATTTGCCGACGAGTGTCACCCAGGTCGCCCGCCGCAGTTCCCCGGGTGAGGGGTAGCCCTCGACGCTGGTCGCCTCCACCGAGGCCAGGGGCGGGTAGTTGCCCTTGAACCAGGCGGTGTCGATGACGACGCCCTTGACCACGCCGGGTACGCCGAGGCGCACGATCGCGTGGTCTCCGTCGGTGCCCGGCTCGCGGCGGCGGCGCGTCTCCCAGCCGTCGTAGGTCTTGCCCTTGTGCCCGAAGTCCTCGGCGGAGAAGACGGCGGGCCCGGGTTCGATGAGGTTCTCGCGTTCGGCGAAGAACTCGTCGTTGGCGAAGACGACGCCGGCGGCGAGGTCCCGGCAGGCGAGGTCGGGCAGGGCGGTGAAGTCGGGCAGGGCGGTGAAGTCGGTGCCACCGGACGTCATGCTTCTCCTCTCGTAAGGAGCCGGCCGCGCGGCTCCTCGGCAGGTGCGCCGCGCAGCCAGGCGGCGCGCACGGTGCCGGTCAGCGGGCGGCCGTCGTACGGGGAGATCCGGTTCCGGTGGTGCAGGCGCCGGACGTCCACGGTGAAGGCGTCGTCGGGGGCGAAGACGCAGAAGTCGGCCTGGTGGCCCAGGGCGATCCGTCCCTTGCGGAGGAGGCCGGCCTGCCGCGCGGGATGCTCGGCCATCCAGCGCACGACGTCGGTGAGCGAGTGGCCGCGGCGGCGGGCCTCGGTCCACACGGCGGGCAGGACGACCTGGAGGGAGGCGATGCCGCCCCAGGCTTCTCCGAAGTCGCCGGTGTCGAGGCACTTCAGCTCGGGTGTGCACGGTGAGTGGTCGGAGACGACCATGTCGATCGTCCCGTCGGCGAGGCCGTGCCAGAGCAGTTCGCGGTTGCGGGCCTCCCGGATGGGCGGGCAGCACTTGAACTGGGTGGCGCCGTCGGCGATCTCCTCCGCCGCGAACGTCAGGTAGTGGGGGCAGGTCTCCGCGGTGATGCGGACGCCGTCCCGCTTGGCCGACCGGATCATCGGGAGGGCGTCCGAACTGGACAGGTGCAGGATGTGCGCGCGCGCACCGGTCGACCGTGCCAGCCCGATGACCTGGGCGATCGCGAGGTTCTCGGCGCCGCGGGGACGGGACGCCAGGAAGTCGCGGTAGTCGGCGCCGTGTGCGGCCGGAGCCCGGTCGATGGCGTGGGAGTCCTCGGCGTGGACGATCATCAGTGCGTCGAAGTCGCGCAGGGCCCGCAGGGCCCGGCGGAGCTCGTCGGCGGTGAGGGGCGGGAACTCGTCGACGCCCGAGTGCAGCAGGAAGGCTTTGAAGCCGAACACGCCGGCGTCGTGCAGTTTCCGCAGGTCCGGCAGGTTGCCGGGGACGGCGCCGCCCCAGAAGCCGACGTCAACCCAGACCTGGGCCGCGGCGGTCTCGCGCTTGATGTCGAACGCGCCGACGTTCACGGTCGGGGGGATGCTGTTCAGCGGCATGTCGATGATCGTGGTGATGCCGCCGGCGGCCGCGGCGCGGGTGGCGGTGGCGAACCCCTCCCACTCGGTGCGGCCGGGGTCGTTGACGTGGACGTGGGTGTCGACCAGGCCCGGCAGCAGGACCTCGTCGTCGCCGAGTTCCACGACCCGGGACGCCTGGAGCGCCGAGTCCGGCGGCTCGATCGCGACGATCGCTCCGTCCCTGACCCCGACGCAGCGGGGCGCCTCGCCGGAGCCGGTGATCACCCGCCGGGCGCGGACCAGGAGATCGAGATCGGTCATGCGTCGCCTCCGGGGCGGGCGAGGCCGAGGTCCGCGGCCAGCCGCGCGGCGAGCCGTTCCAGCAGCGGCCCGGCCTCGGTCATGCAGCGCCGCTCGTCGGGTTCGAGGTCGGTGAGGGTGTAGACGTTCGAGATCCCCGCCGTGGCGAGGTCCGGTGCGGCCAGGGTCGCACGTCCCGCGACGGCGGCCACGGGGACACCGGCCCGTGCGGCGGCCGCGGCGACCCCGGCGGGGGCCTTGCCGCTGAGGGTCTGCTCGTCCAGCGAACCCTCGCCGGTGATCACGAGCCTGGCTCCGCGGAGCCGTTCGGCGTAACCGACGAGTTCGAGGACGATGTCGATGCCGGGACGCGCTTTCGCGTTCAGCAGGGCCAGCGCCGCGAAACCCACCCCTCCCGCTGCGCCCGCCCCCGGGGTGACCGAGTGGTCGGCGCCGGTGGCGCGGGCCACCCGCGCGGCCCAGCGGGCCAGTGCACGGTCGAGGACGGCCACGTCGTCGGGGCCGGCGCCTTTCTGCGGGCCGTAGACCGCGGCCGCGCCCCGCGGGCCCAGCAGGGGATTGTCGACGTCGCAGGCCACGATGAACTCCGTGTCGGCGATCCTCGGGTGCAGGCCGCGCAGGTCGACGTCGGCCACGTCGAGCAGGCCCGCTCCCCCGCGTTCGACGCCGCGGCCGTCGTCCCGCCGGATCTCGGCGCCGAGCGCCCGCGCGAGGCCGGCGCCTCCGTCGGTGGACGCGCTGCCGCCCAGTCCCAGCACGACGGTGCCCGCTCCCGCGTCCAGGGCCGCCCGCACCACCTGGCCGGTGCCGTGGCTGCCGGCGCCGAGGGGGTCGAGCCGCCCGCCGGGCAGCCTGGACAGGCCGGAGACGTCGGCCATCTCGACGACGGCGACGCCGCCGCGGAGGGCGAAGGCGGTGGTGACCGGTTCCCCGGTGGGGCCTTCGGCGATCACCGGCACGCTGCGGAACCCCGCGGACAGCGCGGCCTCGACCGTCCCGTCGCCGCCGTCGGCCACCGGCACCTCGACGACGTCCAGGCCGGGGGCGGCCGCGCGCAGGCCCGCCGCGAGGTGCCCGGCGACCCGCCGGGCGGACAGGCTCCCCTTGAACTTGTCCGGGGCGACGACGACATGGCTCATTGCGCTCCTCAGCAGAATCCGGGGACGCTGAGCCAGGCCTGCCCGGCGTCCGGCGCGTCGTCGCGGGTCACGGTGGCCTCGATGAGGCCGTACGGGCGGTCGGCCGCGATGAACACCTCGCCCGGATTCTCCAGGCCGAACGGCGACAGGTCGACCTCGAAGTGGTGCTTGTTCGGCGCGGAGAAGCGGATCTCGGCGACCTCCGGGTGCCGTTCGAGCACGGCGCCGCCCATGGCGTACAGCGACTGCTGCAGGGCGAGGCTGTGCACCTCGGCGAACCGCTCCAGCAGCACCGAGCGGATCGAGGCGTGGCACCCGTCGAAGTCGACGTCCGTGCCGCCGTAGCGCCACCGGGCCACCAGCGACGTGGCGAGGACGCGGTCGTCGGTCTCGGCGAGCGTGGTGTACTCGTCCCTGAGGAACCCGGAGAACTCGGATCCGGTGGTCTTGGCGATGACGAGGTCCCGGAGGCCGGAGACGACCCAGGCCCGCCGGGCGGCGCCCTGACCCGCGACCGTGACGACCGTGGTGCGGGTGTCCCCGCCGCGCCGGACGAACGAGTGGTCATGGCCCGCGCCGCCGGACCGGATGCGGTCCCAGGCGTACTCCTCGATCTCGATGCGGGCGCCGTCGGCGGCGGGGGTCTGCGCGACGAAGTGGTCGGCGAGGGTCAGGCCGAACTCCTCGATCGCGCCGATGCCCTGCTTGGCGAAGGCGAACACGGTGTTCTTCTGGGTGTCGGTCGGCAGCACGCCGGACTGGTCGCCGGGGTCGTGCGCCGCGGTGAAGTCGCCGCGCAGCGAGGTCGACACGTTGAGGTCGCGTATCTCGTGCCGGGCGGTCTCGCGGTGGACGCGGAAGACCCTGTTCTGCGCCTTCCCGTACTGGTTGGGGCCCAGGACGATGCCCATGGATCAGCTCCCTCGGTCGGTGGAGTGGGCGGCGGGGCTCACGAGCCGATGGCCTTTCGCAGGCGCAGCAGGGCGATCTCGCGCAGTTCCCCGGCGATGACCCGCCGCTCGGTCTCGTCGTCGTTGCCGAGACGGGCGCGGGCGGCGTCGAGGACGTGATCGGCGTCCAGCCCGGTCGCGCAGATGAGGAACACCCGGCCGAAGCGCTCCTCGTAGCGGCGGTTGGCCTCGGCGAGGGCGGCTTGGACGCCGGTGTCTCCGCCGACCCCGGACTGCTCACCCCTGGACCAGCGGGCCTGTGTCCCGGTTCCGGCGGGGCGTTCCCCGATCCGCGGGTGCGCGGACAGAGCCCGGTCGATCTCGTCGGGCGCGAGCCTCCCGGCGGCCGCGCCGGCGCGTTCGAGGAGCGCGTCCAGATCGGCGTAGGGACGGGCGGACAGCAGGGCGCCCGCCCACGCGGGTACGTCGAGGCAGGCCAGGAGCAACTCCCGTGCCCGCGCGTCCGGCAGCGTGTTGAACCGGTGGAGGCCGATGGCCTCATCGGGGAACTCGTCCCGGAGTCTCATGGAGGCAGGCTAGCCGCCGTCGCCGTCATCGTCGGCCGACCGTCGCTCGTACCGCACCGGGGCCCACGGCGGTCATCCGCGCGGCGCCGTGGTGCGGATCCCCTCCGCCCGTTCTCGACATACCCCCGGTAATTTCCCTAGTGCCGCTGCCAGGAGGTCGGGGCGGCTTGGCAGGGGCCGCCCTTGTGGACGTCCAGGGCGCCCGCCGCGACGTCGAGGCTGACGGTCGCGAGGGTTTCCCAGCGGGTCTGGGACGGGTCGGCGGACGTGGGGTGCGCGCAGACCGGGGCGTCGTCGGGTGCGTGGCTCACCAGGGCCTCGGCACGCTCCAGCGGAGTCGGGGCCGACAGGGCGTCCGTGCGGGAACGCAGATGGTCGAGGCGGGCGCGGGAGCCGGGGAGTTCGTCGCCGCACGCTTCACCGGCCGCGAGACCGGGGTCCTCGAAGTGGTTGGTGTGCAGGAGGACTCCGTCCGGGTTCGCCGGGACCACGCCCACTCCGGCAGGGCAGATCTCCAGGGTGGCGGCCCGGCCGCGCCGGCCGTCGTAGGTGACGACGGTGATCGCGGTGGACGCCGAGGTGCGGGCCGAGCGGGCGATCCGCTCGGCGTCCTCCAGGGTCGCCGCCTCGTCCAGGATGCGGCGCGCGATCATGTGGACGGGAACGCCGGTCGCGCCGCCGTCGGAGGCGTGCCCCAGAATGTTGAAGTGCACGCCGAGCCCGGCGCCGTTCACCCCGATCTTGGCGAGCGCCCCGAACTCGGTGAAGGTGCGCACGCGGTGGCCGTGGCGCGGCTCGTACGTCCATACGACGGGGACGTCGCGCATCGCGTCGTGCCAGTCCCACGTCTGGACGGTGCGGGGCGGCGCGTCGTCCGGGAGGATCACGGCCGTGCTGCACTCGTTCCGGCCTGTCGCGTTCAGGGCGGCGAGGATCTCGGTGCGGGCGTTGACGGACGCGACCTGCCAGGGTTCGAGGTCCGCGCCCGCGGCGATGGCGTCGATCTCGGCACCGAGCGGCGGTGCCCACGCGGTCGTCTGCGCCAGGGCCTCCCCGCTCAGTGCGCGGACGCGGCCGGCGTCGCCGCCGAGGGTCTCGAACAGCTTCATGTAGCCGGTGTGCGTGGCGGCGATCTCGGTGCTCCAGCGTGTGCCGAACGCCCGGCCGCGTTCGGCGGCGTCGGACTGCGCGGAGACGAATGCGGGGATGGTCACGTCTCTCTCCTCTGGTCACCTCCGTTCATCATGCCCGCAGACGGCGCGATCGGCAGCGCCGGGATCGGGACGCCGGCGGGCGGCTGAAGGCGAGCGGTTCGTCGGCGTCGAACCGGCGGGGCGGTGTGAAGGTCTCCGCGCTCCCGATCTGGCCGGCGGTCCAGGCGGTGCCGGGGAGCGAGGTCGGGCGCGCCGCGCCCGGGGATGGCCGCACCGGCGCTCAGGTGGGAATGTTGAACCGGCGGGCGCCCCATCGACGTGCAGTGGGTGTCGCGTCTGCGGCGGGGGACCGAGCCTGGGAGGACGTGCTGACCACCGATAGCCGCCTGGAGCGGGTGAAAGACGAGGATGTCGCCGCCGGCGGCGCCGAGGAGAAGGCCGCCCCGGAGCCGGGCGGCCGGCGGAGATGGAGGCGGGCCGCGGGCAGGGCGGTCACCGGCGCGGCCTTCCTGTTCGTGGTGGCCGCGCTCGTCGCACCGGTCGAGTCCTCCCGGCTGACCCCGGCGGCGTTCGCGCGCGTGCCGGTGGAGGGGATCGTGGGCGTCGCCCTGATCCTCGCCGTGCCGGCGAGAGCGAGACGGTACGCGGCCGGGGCGGCTGGGGCAGTCCTGGGGCTCCTGTTCGTCCTGAAGGTCATGGACATCGGTTTCGAGGCCGTCATGTTCCGGCCGTTCGACCTCGTCCTCGACTGGCCGCTGCTCAGTCCCGCCATCGGCTTCGTCCAGGGGTCGGCCGGGCGGGCCGGGGCGGTCGGCGCCGTGATCCTGGCGATCGTGCTGGCCGTCGCCGCGGTCGTGCTCATGTCGCTGTCGACGCTGCGGCTCAGCGGCGCCGCCGCCCGCCACCACAGGACGGCGGCACGCTCGGCCGTCGTTCTGGGCGCCGTCTGGCTCCTGTGCGCCGCCCTGGGAGCCCAGTTCGTCGAGGGGGTGCCGGTCGCGTCGCGGAGCACCGCCGTCCTCGCCTACGACCACGCCGTGCAGGTGCGGTCCAGCCTGAACGACGGGGAGGAGTTCGCCGAGGCCGCCGCCGTCGACGCCTTCCGCGACACGCCCCCCGACAAGCTGCTGACCGGGCTGCGCGGCAAGGACGTCGTCCTGGCGTTCGTGGAGAGCTACGGGCGTTCCGCGGTGGAGGGCCCCGAGTTCGCGCCGCAGGTCGGCGCCGTGCTGGAGGCCGGGGCGCGGCGCCTGGACGAGGCCGGGTTCTCCGCGCGCAGCGGCTGGCTCACCTCCCCCACGGCGGGCGGCGGCAGCTGGCTGGCGCACGCGACCCTGCTGTCGGGCCTGCGGGTCGACAACCAGCAGCGGTACCGCACCCTCGTCAACAGCGACCGCTTCACCCTCAACCGCGCGTTCCACCGCGCCGGCTCCCGGACGGTCGCGCTCATGCCGGCCATCACCCGGGCCTGGCCGGAGGGCGGGTTCTACGGCTACGACAAGGTGTACGACAACCGCAACCTCGGGTACAAGGGGCCGCGCTTCAGCTTCGCCACCATGCCCGACCAGTACACGCTGTCGGTGCTCCAGCGCACCGAACTCGCGGCCGACGACCGCGCCACGGTGATGGCGGAGACGGCCCTGGTGTCGAGCCACGCGCCGTGGGCGTCCATCCCGCGGCAGGTCCCGTGGGAAGCGGTCGGCGACGGCTCGGTCTTCCAGGGCATGGGCAAGGGATACGACGCACCGTGGCCCCCGGCGGACCGGATCCGCGCCGAGTACCGCAAGTCCGTCGAGTACACGCTGAACACCCTCGTGTCCTTCATGGAGACCTACGGCGATGACGAGACCGTGCTCGTCTTCCTCGGCGACCACCAGCCCGCGCCGCTCATCACGGGCCCGGGCGCGAGCCGCGACGTGCCGATCACGATCGTCGCCAAGGACGACGCCGTTCTGGAGCGGATTTCCAGCTGGGGCTGGCAGGACGGTCTCAAGCCCGCGAAGAACGGCCCGGTCTGGCCGATGAAGGATTTCCGCGACCGGTTCCTTACGGCATTCGGGGGCGGCGCCACGCCGGGAAGGCGATGACGGTTTCCGGGCACGGCGGCATGTGAGGGTGGTGCGGTGACCTCGCTGTCCGCCGAGCACGGACGGCCGGCGTCTCGCGGTGAGGCGCCGGCCGGCCGGTTCGCGGCGCTGCTCCGGCACCGGCGGTGGCTGCTCGCCCTCGTCGTGGTGGCGCTGCTGGCCGAGATGGCCGCCGCGATGGCCGCCACGGCCGTGCGGCAGTCGCCCACCAGCGACGAACCCGTCTACGTGGTGGCCGGCGTCGAGTACCTGCTCGAACACGATCTGCGCCACAACCCGGAGCATCCGCCGCTCGGCAAGCTGATCATCGGGGCCGGGGCGGTGCTCGCCGGCCCGGACTTCGACGCCGCCTACCAGGGGACGCAGACGCAGGCCGGGCGGCACCTCCTCTACGAATCGGGCAATGACGCGCAGCGGCTGCTGCTGGCCGCGCGGATCCCGGTCATCCTTCTGACCCTGCTGTTCGGGCTGGTCGTCTTCGCCTTCGCCCGCGACCTGGCGGGCCCCGCCGGCGGAGTGGCGGCGCTCGCGCTGTACGCGTTCTCGCCCGGCGTCATCGCGCACGGGTCGCTGGCCACGCTGGACGTGCCCACGGCCGGTCTCCTGGTGACGTCGGTGTGGCTGGCGTGGCGCGCGAGACGGCGGCCACGGCTCTATGTGCCGCTGTCCGGGCTGGCGCTCGGCGCGGCCCTCGCCACCAAGATGTCCGTGCTGCCCGCCGTGCCCGTCCTGATGGCACTGGTGGCGTTGTCGGTGTGGTCGTCCCGCCGGTCCGGCCGCGCCGCCGTGGCGTCGGCGGCGGGGGCGGCGGCGCTGGCGGTCGCCGTGGTGTGGGCGTCCTATCTGGCCGTCGATCCGCGGCTGCACTGGACGACGCCCGCCGATCTCCCCGCCGTGGACGGGCTGCGGAGGCTCGCCGTCCACCTCATGCCGTTCCCGGAGCCGTTCCGGGACGGGATGCGCCTCCAGTTCGGCTTCGAAGACCTGAAGTGGGGCGGATTCCTGTTCGGCGACGCCTACCGGGGCACTCTCTGGTACTACGTTCCGGCCGCGCTGCTGGTGAAGACGCCCCTCGGGACGCTCGCCCTGGGGGCGGCGGGGATCGCGGCGATGGCGGCGCTGCCCCGGCTGCGGCCCGCCGCGCCGTACGTCCTGGGCGCCACGGCCGTGCTGCTGGCGGTGGCGATGACCGGCTCCCGCGACTTCGGCATCCGGTACGTCATCTTCACGCCGATGCTCCTGGCGGTGGCGGCGGCCGGCGTGACGCTCGTCCGGTGGCGCTGGGCCAGGGCCGCCGCCGGTGTGCTCGTGTTGTTCGTCGCCGTCAGTTCGCTGCGGACGTTCCCGTACTACCTCCCGTATTCGAACGAGGCGTTCGGCGGCCCGGCCAAGACCCACCTGCACTTGCACGACTCCAACGTCGACTGGGGCCAGGACCTCCGGCGGCTCGCCGACCGCCTCCGCGACCGCCACCCGGGCGAGAAGGTCTGGCTCGTCTACAAGGGCGGCGGCGTCCCGGCCTACTACGGCGTCCACGCCTCCGACCCGCGCACCGCGCGGCCGGACGAGGTGCACGGGCTTCTGGTGGTGTCCAACAGCTGGATCGCCAAGCAGGACCCGCGGCTGGTGCCGCTGATCCGCTCCAGCGAGCGGATCGGCGGGGTCGGCCACTCCATCACCATCTTCCGCCGCCCGTAGGCCACGGTCAGCGGCGGTGGCTGTGGGCGCGGGCCCACAGCGCCGTCCAGCCGCCGGAGGCGAGCCAGGACGCCGGGACGCGCAGGCCGTGCGCGGCGATCTCGTCCCAGAAGGCGGCGGTGTCGGCGCCGAGTTCGCGGGCGGCGGGCAGGGCGCGCCGCCACGGGCCGTCCTCGTCCTTGAGGGTGGTGGCCGGGTAGCCGGGGACTCTGATCCTCCTCGGCGCCGTCACGGGCACCAGATCGGTCCCGGCCGCGGAGGCGTCGCAGTGGACGGCGACGATGAGCGCGCAGAGGAGCGGCTCGGTCGCGCGTCGCGCGAGGGCGCGGGCGATGACCGGATCGTCCTGGACGGCGAGCCGCCCGATCGCCCGGCGCGTCCGGCGGCCCGCCAGGTCGAGGTTGTAGGCGTCGGCGATGGCGGGGAGCCTGATGAGCCTGCGCAGCGTCTTCGGGAGCGGCGGCTCGTCCAGCAGCAGCGGAAGCCGGTCGAAGCGGTCGCGCAGGGCCGGGTCGAGGGCGTCCAGCGCGGCGGCGAGGGGACGGTTCTCGGTCGCCGTCCACAGCCCGAGCAGGTCGACGGTGCCCGCGTCCAGCGCGCGCCGGACGGCGGAGGTCAGCTGGGCGGCCCCCAGGCGGCGCAGCCGGACGAGCGCGGCGTCCGGCGGTGTCGCGGCGACGGCGGCGAACACGTCGAGCACCCCGGGGCCGGTCTCCTCCCAGGCCCGCCGCGCGAGCGTCCCGAGCGCCGGGCCCGCGTCCTCGACGAGGCGGGGCGCGGCACGGCGCCGGGCGGGCCGGACGGGCGCGGGCTCGTCCGGGACCCGGACGGTCTCCTCCGTGACGGCGCCGGGGATCGCGGCGACCCACTCGCGGAACCGCCGCTCCAGCTCCTCGTCCGGATCGATGTTGAACCTCGCCGCGATCTCGCTGACCCGCCACCCCCGCGACGAGGGCCGCAGCGGGAACAGTTCGGCGTTGACGACCGGCATCCCGTCCTTGTCGTACAGGCCCACGAGGCCGGTGCGGCCGCTCCTGGCGCCTTCGACGTAGGCCGGGCCGGCGATGCAGTTGCCCATGTAGTCGGCCCATTCCGCCAGGTCACGGGCATTGCGGGCCACCTTGACGCGGACACCGGCGCCGGTGAGGGCCGTCCCGTCCCGGGCGAGCAGCGGCGCCGGGACGGCGAACTCGCCGGTCAGCGCCTCGGCGATCGCGGTGCCGGACATCAGGCCCCCGGTGAGCGCAGGCCACGTCCGGGCCCCGCGCGGCGGGACGCCGCCGAGCGCGACGAGCTGCGCGGCGCCGGAGACCGCCAGCGTGATCGAGTCGAGCCGCGGCGCCAGCGGCTCGGCGACCGGTTCCGGATCATGATCGAACCAGGGCGCCCCGGTCCCGGGCGTGCCCCGCGCCCTGTCGTGCCCGTGCAGCCGGGCCAGCGCGTCGACCAGGTCGGCGTACCACAGCAGGTCACCGACCATTTCCACGGTCGCCGGACCGTCCGGGCCGGCCGGCCGCGCGTGGAGCGGGTCGGTGTCCCTCAGAAGCGGGCCCGACCAGGGCGGGATGCCGGCCCAGCCGGCCGGAGGGCGCTCGTAGCCCACCGCCTCGCGCCAGTCCCGCAGCCCGGTCGCCGCCCACGCGCGGAGCGTCTCGTCGCGGACCCCGAGCATCTCGTCCATCAGCCGCTCGACGTCCTCGATGATCACGACGGCGTAGGCGCGGGCGGACGTCAGGCGGGGCCTGAGGTAGGCGGCGAACCCGGCGTCTCTCGGGGCGCCGCCGGAGAGCCTGCGGTGGATCTCGCGGACGTGGGCGGCCGGGCGCGCCGGGATGCCGGTGAGTCCCGGCACGCGGCGCGCAGAATGCGCCGCGGTCATGTCGTCCACCTGGGCCGCCGCGGCGCGGACGAGGGCCTCCGAGCGGTCCAGGCCGTCCCGCAGCCCGTGGTCGGCGACCGCCACCGCGGTCCGCAGCAGCGCCGTCGCACCGAGCGCGTCCTGGACGATCAGCTGGAGCCGGTCACGCCAGTACCGTTCGTCCGGCGTCCACCGCGCGGCGTCGGCGAGGGACGGGTCCCGCACGGTTCCCAGGGACGTCCGCAGGAGGTTCAGGATCCATTCGTCCTCGTAGTGACGGCGCCGCGCGCGCAGGTCGGGGACCCTGTCGCGGCTGCTCTGCGTCGCCAGCCGCCGCTTCCGCCGCGCCAGTGCCGCATGGTGGTCCAGGACCCGTCCCCACAGATCCAGGATCAGGTCGAGCCTGCGGGGCCGCGGCACCGGCTCCAACACCTGCCGCAGGTACAGCCCGAGCACCGAGGGCAGGCCACCGGGGACGACGTCGACGTTCTCGGGCGCCTCCAGCGCGAGGACGCGTTCCAGCTGTTCGGGACCGAGGACATCGCTGGCCGCCACGGCCAGATGCAGCGCCGCCCACCGCCCCTCCTCCACGGCCCGCCCGGCCGCCGCGCCCACCCGCTTCGTGACGGCGGGCCCGAACAGCGCCACCAGGAACCCGGTCCGGTCCCCCAGCCGTCCCGCGTCGTGGAGGCCGACGACCCGCAGCGCCGCCAGCACGGCGTCCCGATGGTCCCCGCGCGCCCCGTCCAGCCGCGCGGACCGGAACCCCGCCCCCAGGTCGACGCCCGCTCCCGCCGCGACCGCTCGCCCGGCCGCGACGAGCCGCGCCAGTTCCGCGACGGCGTGCTCGACATCCCCCTCGGCGGCGTCCTCCGGCCCCAGGGCGACGGCCTCCCCCGGGCGCGCGTCGGCCTCGTCCGGCAGCCGGGCCGGACCCGCCGGCCGCGCGACCCAGGCACCGAGGCCCGAAGCCACCACACCACCAGAAAGCCGTATCTTCACCCGCCCCATGATCCCGGCCGGACGGCCCGGCGCCAACGGAGTTTCGCCGACTCACCCGGCCTGGACGCGCCGCCGTACCCGTGGGCGGCGATCCGCTCGGCCATCTGCGGGTAGGCGCCCCCGTGGCCCGGGAGGCTCGTGCCAAATGCGTGTCGCCCGATCCTCCACCGAACGCCTGCGCGCCGGTGCCCTTCCCGCCTCTTCCTCTGCCCTGTGGTTCTCTGTGGGGCATGTACGACGTCGTCATCGCGGGTGGTGGGCATAACGGGCTGGTCGCGGCCGCTTACTTGGCTCGGGCCGGGCGGCGGGTCCTGGTGCTGGAACGGCTCGATCACGTGGGCGGGCTGGCCGTCTCGGCGCGGGTGTTCCCCGGGGTGGACGCGCGGGTGTCGCGGTACTCGTATCTGGTGAGCCTGCTGCCGTCGCGGATCGTCCGGGATCTGGGGCTGACGGTCGAGCTGCGGGGACGGCGGTTCTCGTCGTACACGCCGGTCGGCGACGGCGGGCTTCTGATCGACAACGAGGACCCGGCGCGGACGGCCGCGTCCCTCAAGGGCGACGCCGACGCGTGGCGCCGGTTCTACGGGATGGCCGGGCGGGTCGCGCGGCGGGTCGCGCCGACGCTGCTGGAACCGCTGCGCGACCGGGCCGGGCTGCGGTCGGCGGTGGGCGACGAGGAGGCCTGGCGCGACCTGTTCGAGCGGCCCATCGGGGACGTCGTGGACGAGCGGTTCGCCGGCGACACCGTCCGCGGAGTCGTGCTCACGGATTCGCTGATCGGTACCTTCACCGATCCGGCCGATTCCTCGCTGCTGGCCAATCGCTGCTTTCTCTACCACGTCATCGGAAACGGCACCGGCGACTGGAATGTGCCGGTGGGCGGAATGGGAGCGGTGACCGGGGCGCTGGCCGATGCCGCCCGGGCCGCCGGCGCGGAAATGCGGACCGGAATGGAGGTACTGGCCGTCGATCCGTCCGGTGAGGTGACTTTCCGGGACGCCGGCGGCGCTGAGCACGCCGTTTCCGCTCGATGGATTCTGGTCAACATGCCGGCTGAAGTCCAGGCCGAGGGATCGCAGCTCAAGGTGAACATGGTGCTCTCCCGGCTGCCCCGGCTGCGCGACCCTTCCGTCCGGCCGGAGGAGGCCTTCGCCGGTACGTTCCACATCAATGAGGGACGCGCACGACTCGGCAAAGCGTACGAGGACGCTGCGGCCGGTCGTGTCCCGGCACTTCCGCCCGCCGAGGCCTACTGCCATTCGCTGACCGATCCGTCCGTTCTCGGGCCGGAACTGCGGGCGGCCGGGGCGCATACCCTGACGCTCTTCGGCCTCCACATGCCGGCGCGGCTGTTCCGCGTGGACCCGGCGGCCGCACGGGACGAGGCTCTGCGCGCCACGCTCGCCTCGTTCGACTCGGTCCTCGCCGAGCCGATCGAGGACTGCCTGCTGCGCGCCCCGGACGGCACCCCGTGCCTGGAGGTCAAAACGCCCGTCGACCTGGAAAACGAGGTGGGGCTGCCCGGCGGGCACATCTTCCACCGCGACCTGTCGTGGCCGTTCGCGGAGGACCCCGGGGAGCGGGGGCGCTGGGGCGTCGAGACCGAGCATCCGCGCGTGCTGCTGTGCGGGGCGGGTGCGCGGCGCGGCGGAGGCGTCAGCGGCATACCCGGGCACAACGCCGCCCGCGCTGTCCTCGGAGCGGGCTAGGAGCGGCCGCAGGCGCGGTGCAGGGCAGCGGTGAGCGTCCCGGCGTCGTGGGACGGGAGCACGGCGGCGAGATGGCCGTCCGGGCGGACGACGTGGACGGTGTCCGGGCCGGCCCGCAGCGCCGCCCGGAGCACCCCGCCGGCGTCGATGTCGTCCAGCGCGTGGATCGCGTGCGGGACGTCGGTCGGGAGTTCGAGCGCGCACCGTTCCGCCGTCAGGACGACGAAGCCGGTCCCGAACAGGCGCCGCAGGCGGGTGGGTTCGCCGTAGATGACGCACGGGCCGTCCGGGCAGAGGGTTCCGGGCACGGGCGGGCGGACGGTCCCGGGTTCGAGCGGGAAGTCGTCCACCGGGCCGGACGGGGTGGTCAGCGGCGAGTCCAGGTACCAGAACGGTTCGGCGAGCTTGCCCGAGTCGATGATCGTGCGGGGGTCCGGGTGCGTCCTGGCCCTCTCCAGGGACTCCAGCCGGTGGGCGCGCTGAGCGGGCGTCTGCGGGACGAGGAACTCCATCGTCCGGGTGGTCACGCGGAGGTTCTCCCCCGCGGCGGCGCGGCGTTCGATGTCGTAGGACGCGAGCAGCCCGTCGGGCGCCCGGCCGTGCCGGACGAACGCGAGCTTCCACGCGAGGTTCTCCGCGTCCTGGATGCCCGAGTTCAGCCCGCGGGCGCCGAACGGCGCGTAAAGGTGGGCGGCGTCCCCGGCGAGGAACGCGCGGCCGGACGCGAACGTCGCGGCACGCCGCTCGTGGAACCGGTACACGGTCGCCCACACGATTTCGTACGGAATGTCCCCGACGATCTTCCGGATCCGGGCGTCGAGGGCCCCGGAGGCGCGTTCGGTGTCGAGATCGTGGTCGGCGGGGACCTGCCAGTCGATCCGCCAGGTGCCGTCCGGGCACTGGTGGACCAGGACCTGCCGGCCGGGATTCCACTCGGGGTCGAAATAGAACCGGCGTTCGCTCGGGAACGGCAGCTCCGCCCGGATGTCGCAGATGAGGAACCTGTCGGCGAACGTGCGTCCGGGGAAGCCGATGCCGAGCAGCTGCCGGACGGCGCTGTGCCCGCCGTCCGCGCCCACCAGATGGCTGCCCCGGACGGTGGCGCCCGCGTCGACCTCGACCCCGCGTCCGTCCTGGTGGAACCCGCTGACGGGATGCCCGTACCGGAGATCCACCAGCGGCTCGGCGACGGCGAGATTCCGCAGGTGCCGCTCCACCTCCGCCTGGGAGATGTTGATCCAGGGCGGGACCGCGCCGCGTCCGGCGTCGGGGAAGGTGACGGAGAACAGCTCGTCCCCGCGGTAGTAGGTCCGGCCCGTCGTCCACGTCACGCCGCGTGCGATCAGCGGCTCGGCGCAGCCGACCCGGTCGAGGACGTCCAGGACGTCCCGCTGGAAGCAGATGGCCCTGGACCCGGACGGGTCGCGCCGGGCGGCGGCCTCCAGCACCACGCTCGGCACGCCGTGCCGCGCCAGCAGCAGCGCCGTGACCAGGCCGACCGGCCCGGCGCCGACGACGACGACCGGCTCCATCACGCTCCGGGAGCTCACCTATGAAATGGTGCGCCGCCAGGCCGTCCCCGTAAAGACGGCCACGCCGGGCGCGCGTGCGGTGACCCCGGTCAGGCCGTCGTCTTGGTCCGTGCCCGGTCGGCGGCCTGGGAGATGGTCTGGTCGGCGATCTCGCGGTCCTGCCAGCCGCGCACGTCGGAGCTCTTGTTCGGCTCCAGGTTCTTGTAGATGTCGAAGAAGTGGGCGATCTCGTTGCGGATGTGCTCGTGCACGTCGCCCAGGTCCCGGAGTTCGGCGTAGCGGACGTCCTTGGACGGGACGCAGAGGATCTTCGCGTCCGGGCCGCCCTCGTCGTGCATCCAGAACACCCCGAGGCTGCGGACGGTGATCTGGCAGCCGGGGAAGGTGGGCTCCTCCAGCAGCACCATCGCGTCCAGCGGGTCACCGTCCTCGGCGATGGTGTCCGGGATGTAGCCGTAGTCGACCGGGTACTGGGTCGAGGTGAACAGCATCCGGTCCAGCCGGATGCGGCCGAGCCGGTGGTCCATCTCGTATTTGTTGCGCGATCCCCTGGGGATCTCGACGATCACTTCGATCTCCATGCGTGCCTCCCCGAGCGTCTTCTACCCAGTGACGGGATGTGTGATCTGCTCGGCGGCGCCCGGGTGCGACGCCCGCCGAGCGGGTGGTTCAGTGGGCGGCGGCGTTCCAGTCGGGGCCGGTGCCGATGGCGACCTCCAGTCCGACGGAGAGCGGGTAGGCGGTGGTCATGTGGGTGCGGACGAGCTCTTCCACCCTGTCACGTTCGCCGGGCGCGATCTCCAGGACGACCTCGTCGTGGACCTGGAGCAGCAGGCGGCTGGCGAGCCCGGCGCCGGTCAGCGCCTCGTCCACCCGCAGCATCGCGATCTTGACGATGTCGGCGGCCGAGCCCTGCACGGGGGCGTTCAGCGCCATCCGCTCGGCGGTCTCGCGGCGCTGCCGGTTGTCGCTGGTCAGGTGCGGCAGGTAGCGGCGGCGGCCGAGGACCGTGCGGGTGTAGCCGGTGACGCGGGCCTCGGCGACGACGTGGTCGAGGTAGTCGCGGACGCCGCCGAGCCGCTCGAAGTAGGCGTCCATCAGGGGGCGCGCCTCCGCCATCGGGATGCCGAGCTGCCTGGCCAGGCCGAACGCGGACAGACCGTACGCCAGCCCGTACGACATCGCCTTGATCTTGCGGCGCATGTCCGGGGTGACGGCCTCCGGGACGACCCGGAACACCTGCGCCGCCATCGTGGTGTGCAAATCCTCGCCGGACTCGAACGCGGCGAGCAGCGTCGGGTCCTGCGACAGGTGCGCCATGACGCGCAGTTCGAGCTGGCCGTAGTCGGCCGTCATCAGCGACTCGAAGCCGTCGCCGGGCAGGAACGCGCGGCGGATGCGCCGTCCCTCCCCGGTCCGGACCGGGATGACCTGGAGGTTCGGCTCGGTCGAGGTGAGGCGGCCGGTGGCGGCGACGGTCTGCTGGAAGGTGGTGTGGATCCGGCCGTCCCCGCCGATCTCCCGGATCAGCCCGGCCACGGTCGTGCGCAGCCGCGCCTGGTCGCGGTGGTGCAGCAGGACCTGCGGCAGGCCGTTGTCGGTCTGGGTGGCGAGCCAGGTCAGCGCGTCGAGGTCGGTGGAGTACCCGGACTTGATCTTCTTGGTCCTGGGCAGGCCCAGCTCGCCGAACAGGACCTCCTGGAGCTGCTTGGTCGAGCCGGGGTTGAAGCGGCGCCCGGCGATGTCGGCGGCCTCGTCGGCCGCGCGTTCCATCGCGTCGGCGAAGTGGCGTTCCAGCTCGTGCAGGAGGCCGGCGTCGACATGGACTCCGGCACGTTCCGCTCTGGCGAGCAGGCCCGACAGCGGCAGCTCGACGTCGCGGAACACCTCGTCCATGCCCGTGGAGGCGAGGTCGGCGGCGAACTTGCCCGCCAGGTCGAGGACGGCGCGCGCGCTCAGCATCAGCCCGGCCGCCCCCTCGGAGGAGGGGCGGCGCCCAAGGTGCCGTCCCGCCAGGTCGGCGATGCCGTAGGCGGCCAGGCCGGGCAGCAGGAGGTAGGCGGCCATCGCGGTGTCGGCGGCGATCCCGTCGAGCCGCCAGCCGCGCTCACCGAACACGCGCAGCAGCGACTTCACGTCGTGCAGTGCCTTGGGACGGCCGGGGTCGGCCAGCCAGCCCGCGAAGGCCCGCTCGTCGTCCTCGGTGAGGCCGGACGGTTCGAACGAGGCCGCATGGCCGTCACCGGTGGCCAGCGCGATCCGGGTGATGTCACCCGCGCCGCGCACCCACGTGTGGTCGGCGGCCAGCCCGACCTGGCCGGTCGCGTGGGACCGGAGCCAGCCCGCGAGCTCGTCCGGCCCCAGCTCCCTGCCCCTGATCGGCTCCGGCCCGGCCAGCCTCGCCTCCGGAGCGCGGCCGCCGCCCGGATCGGCGGCGAACAGGCGCTGCCGGAGGCTGGCGTTGCGGAACTCCAGCTCGTCCAGCAGGGACGTGAACGCGGACAGGTCGTAGGGCCG
The DNA here is from genome assembly GCF_052245875.1 of Actinomadura sp. 3N407. Taxonomy (NCBI): domain Bacteria; kingdom Bacillati; phylum Actinomycetota; class Actinomycetes; order Streptosporangiales; family Thermomonosporaceae; genus Actinomadura; species Actinomadura sp. 3N407. The sequence goes on along the minus strand of NZ_JBQQBP010000020.1, from coordinate 66,918 downwards.
CCGCCGCAGGTCCCCGATCTCCACCGGCAGGTCCAGGTCGCGGACGAGTTCGGTCAGCCGCCGGTTCAGCCGTACGGTGTCCAGCGCGGCGCGCAGCTTCTCGCCCGCCTTCCCCTTCACCTCGCCGGCACGGTCCAGCAGGGCGTCGAGGGAACCGAACTCGCGGACCCATTTCGCGGCCGTCTTCTCCCCGATGCCCGGGATGCTCGGCAGGTTGTCGGAGGGGTCGCCGCGCAGCGCAGCGAAGTCGGGGTACTGCGCCGGGGTCAGCCCGTACTTCTCCCGCACCGCGTCGGGCGTGTACCGGATCATCTCGGAGGCCGTCCGGTAGAAGTACAGGACGGTGACGTTGTCGCTGACGAGCTGGAGGACGTCCCGGTCGCCGGTGATGACCAGAACCTGGAGGCCGTCCGCCTCGGCCCTGGCGGTGAGGGACGCGATCACGTCGTCGGCCTCGTAGCCGGGTGCCCGCAGCACCGGCATGTTCATCGCGGCGAGGAACTCGTCCAGGATCCTCAGTTGGCTGCCGAACCCCTCCGGCGACCGTGACCGTGTCGCCTTGTACTCGGGGAACGCCTCGGTCCGGAACGTCTGCCGCGACACGTCGAACGCGACCGCGGAGTGCGTCGGACGCTCGTCGCGCAGCGCGTTGGCCAGCATGTTCGCGAACCCGTACACCACGTTGGTCGGCTGCCCGGTGGTGGTGCTGAAGTTCTCGACCGGCAGCGCGTAGAAGGCCCGGTAGGCCAGCGAGTGGCCGTCGAGGAGAAGCAGGCAGGGCCGGTCGGTCATGCGTCCCATCCTGGCACCGGGGAAGAGGGCATGAAACGGCGGGACGATTGGTTGGGGTGACATGACGAAGATCGATCTGGGCCGGCTCGGCATCTGGCGCCCGTGGAGCGAACTCGACCCCGAACTGGCCGGGGACGTCGAGGACCTCGGCTACGGCGCGATCTGGATCGGCGGTTCGCCGCGCGGGGACCTGAAGGTCGCCGAACGGCTCCTCGCCGCCACCGACCGCATCGTGATCGCGACCGGGATCGTGAACATGTGGACCACGCCGGCCGATGAGGTCGCGGCGTCGTACCACCGGCTCCACGACGCGTACGGCGACCGGTTCCTGCTCGGCGTCGGCATCGGCCATCCGGAGGCGACGCAGGAGTACCGCAGCCCGTACGAGACGATCCTGCGGTATCTGGACCGGCTCGACGCGGCGAACGTCCCGGAGGAGGGGCGGGTGCTCGCCGCGCTGGGGCCGAAGGTGCTGCGGCTGTCGGCGGAACGCGCCGGGGGCGCGCACCCGTACCTGACCACGCCAGAGCACACGCGCCTGGCTCGGGAGACGCTCGGCGACGGCCCGATCCTCGCCCCGGACCAGAAGGTCGTGCTGGACACCGACCCCGAGCGCGCCCGCGCGCTGGCCAGGGAGAAGATCGGCTTCTACTTCCGGCTGAGGAACTACGTGTCCAGTTTCAAGCGGCTCGGCTTCACCGACGAGGACGTCGCCGGGGACGGCAGCGACGCGATCCTGGACGCGCTGGTCGCGCACGGGAACCCGGCTGCGGTGGCGGCGCGGCTGAGCGGCCACCTGGACGCGGGCGCCGACCACGTGGCCGTCCAGGTGCTGACCGAGCAGGGCGGCGACCCCCGCCCCGCGCTGCGGACGATCGCCGAGACGCTCTCCCCGCGCTGACCCGGCACCGCCCGCGGAAACGGCGAGGGACGCGCCCGGTCGCGGGCGCGTCCCTCGGACGGACTGCGTGGGCGGGCTACTTCGTCGCGAAGTGGCCGATCACGTCCGGCATGGCGCGCTTCTTGGCCTGCGCCTGCCTTCTGGCGAGTTCATTGCCGTTGACCGTCAGGGTGCTGTACGCGAACTTCTGGGTGACCGCCGCGGTGCCGTCGATCATCTGGTCGAAGCCCCGGAGGTTCACGTTGCCGTAGCGGTCACAGACCGCGTGGTAGCACGGGTCGTACGCCTCGCCCGCGGTTCCGCCGTACACCGCCGCCTGCTCGGGCGTCTTGATGCCCTCGGCGCCGGTGAACAGGCCGCCGGCGGGGATGCCGACGGTGATGAAGGCGTTGTAGTCCGAACGCCCGTTGAACGGCGACGGGTCGGTGGCCAGGTCCCGCTTCGCGAAGTAGTCGTTGAACGCCTTCTCGATCGCGCCGGACCCGGCGGGCGCCTCCACGTTGTTCTGCCCGGCGCTGTTGTCGCCGTCGTAGACGAACCGGACGAAGTTCGGCGAGCCGATCATGTCGAAGTTGAGGTTGAGCGCGATCTTGTCCCGCTCCTCCTGCGAGAGGCCGTCGACGTAGTGCTGGGAGCCGATCAGGCCCTCCTCCTCGGCGCCCCAGAACGCGAACCGCACCGTGTTGCGGAGCTTGGGCCCGAGCTTGTGGATCTGCTTGGCGATCTCCAGCAGCGCCGCGGTGCCCGAGCCGTTGTCGTTGATGCCGGGACCCTCGGTGACGCTGTCGTTGTGCGCGCCGACGACCACGACGTTGTCGGTCTTGCCGCGGCGGGTGTCGGCGATGACGTTGGCGGCCTCGCGCTCCTCGCTGAAGGTGTCGGTCTTGACGCGCAGTGTCACGCCGCCGTCCTGGGCCTGCTGGACGAGGGCGGTGCCCACGGCGTTGGTCGGGCCGATGACCGGGACGCCGTACGGCTTGGTCAGCGTGCCGGCGACGGGGCCCGGCTGGTCGGGGAGCTGGTAGATGACGACGGCGGTGGCGCCGGCGGCGATGGCGTGGTCGGCCTTGAGGGAGAAGAAGCAGCCGCCGCGCTGGATCAGCGCGATGTGCCCCGCGGGGAAGCCGGCGAAGTCGTCGGCCTCGCAGCCGCTGCCGACCCCGGTGGCGCCCGGGTCGACGGGGGTCGCGGCGGCGGTGACGTCACCGGCGCCGGAGTACTGCATGGTCGCGAAGTCGGTGTCGGGTTCGAACGTCTTCTGCTCGGGCGCGGTCTGCTCGAAGACCGGCTCTGACAGCTCCTGCCAGAAGTCGAACGCGAACTTCTGGACGGTCGGGTCGTATCCGGCCCGCTCGAGCTGGTTCGCGATGTACTTGACGGTGATCTCGCTGCCCGGCAGCCCGGCGGCCCGGTTGCCGCCGTTGGCGTCCGCGATCTTCTGCAGGTTCAGCTGGTGGTGGCGGACGTTCTTGAGCTTGACCAGGCGGGCCAGTTTGGAGTGCGCCGGTGCGGCGGCCTGGGCCGGTACCGCGGCCAGGGTGGTGGCGGCGAGTGACAGCCCGGTGAGGGCTGCTAGCGCGGCTCTGCGCATGACTAGGTCTCCGTTTGTGGGGGTGACGAAGCAACCCGAAGCCTGACATGCGTCAATTCATGCAACAAGACACGACTCTGCATCAAAACGGCCAATATTGGTCTCACCAGGAACCTCATTAACAAGATCAGCTTCCGCACCGCCGTCACCGTACGTAGCCGATTTCCTCACCGTTAGTGCCGATCACGCCGATACGGCGAAAACGCATTCTTCAGGTCAGCACCGGAATGGCCTCCATTCACCGGTCGTGACCTGCGGGAACGGCGGAAAGCGGCGTGCTGGCCCCACGCCGTCCGCCGACCGGGACCCGGGACGCGCGGAGCATCCGGCCGGCCCGAGTTCCAGCAGGTGAGGCCCCTGGCCCGGGCAAAACGGCCTGAGTATGCTTCGTCACCCTTGCTGGTGGCCGCCGACGATCAGGAGTGGGCCGTTGTCGAGTCCCGAACAGGTGCACCGATCTCGCGGGCGTCCCCGGACAAGTCCGATCGGGCGAAGGATCGCGCTTCTCCTGGCGATCCCGCTGGTGTCGCTCGTGGCCCTGTGGGCGTTCTCGGCCGTCCCGGCGTTGAGCGACGCGCTCCGGCGGATCCAGTACGCCGACAACCACGACCGGGTCGGCCAGCCGATCAACCTCGCCATGCAGGCGGTGCAGGAGGAACGCGCCGCCGGGATCGCCGCCCTGACGTCGCCGTCCACCGCGAACAGGCAGAAGTTCCAGGAGCAGACCGCCAAGACCCAGCGCGCGGTGGCCGCCTTCCGCAAGGCGGCCCTCTCCCCCGGGATCACTGCGCGGATGGACGACGACGTGCTCCAGCGCACCCGGAACGTCGGCAACCAGCTCGACCAGCTGTCCAGCATCCGGTCACAGATCACCGCGCGGAACGTATCGGCGCTGGAGGCCGTCAACGCCTACGGCGAGGTCTTCGACAACACGATCCGGCTGCTCACCACACTGGTGAACATCAACGACATCGGCGTCTACCAGCAGACCAACGGCGTCCTTTACATCTACTGGGCGCGCGACTTCATGCTCCGCGAGGACCTGCTGCTCACCGGCCTGCGCGGCAACCGGCTGAACTCCGGCGGCCGCGCCGCGTTCGCCCAGTGGGCGGGCGCCCGCGCGGAGCTTTTCGACCTCGGCCGGACCTCGCTCAGCGGCCAGGTCGCGCGGACCATGAGCGGCCTGGTGAACTCCCCCGCCTACGCCGACTTCGTCGCCCTGGAGAACGGCGTCGTGCAGCAGGGCAGGGCCCCCGACCCGCAGCGGTGGCAGGCCGCCACCAAGGCGGCCGGGCAGGTGTGGCTCGGCACGACCTACAAGGCCGGCGAAGTGATCCAGCACCAGGAGGCCGAGCCCGCCGGCCGGCGGATCATGACGCGGGTCTACCTGGCGGGCGGCGTCGGGCTGCTGGCCGTGATCGTGTCCGTCGCGCTGTCGCTGCTGTTCGCCCGCCGCCACGCCCACGAGCTCCGGAGGCTGCAGCGGTCGGCGCAGGACCTGGCGAACGAGCGGCTGCCCCGCATCGTCGCGCGGCTGCGGCGCGGCGAACGGGTGGATCTGGAGGCGGAGACGCCCCGCCCCGCGACCGGGAGGACCCGCGAGGTGGCCCTGGTCGGCGAGGCGTTCGACACCGTCCAGCGGACGGCCGTCAGCACCGCGATCGGTGAGGCGGAACTGCGCGCGAGCATCAACCGGGTCTTCGTCAACCTGTCGTGGCGCAGCCAGTCGCTGCTGCACCGGCAGCTGCGGCTGCTGGACCAGATGGAGCGGCGCGCCTCCAGCCCCGAGGAGCTGGACGACCTGTTCCGCCTCGACCACCTGACGACCCGAATGCGGCGGCACGCCGAGGGCCTGGTCATCCTGTCCGGCTCGCCGACCGTCCGGGCCTGGGACCATCCGGTCGCGGCCGAGGACGTGGTGCGCGCCGCGATCGCGGAGGTGGAGGACTACACCCGGGTGGAGCTGACCGGGGAGTCGTCGGCCGCGGTCACCGGCGGTGTGGTCGCCGACGTGATCCACCTGCTGGCCGAGCTGATCGAGAACGCGACGATGTTCTCGCCGCCCGCCACGGAGGTCACCGTCAAGGTCGAGACCGTCGCGAACGGGCTGGCCGTGGAGGTGGTCGACCGGGGGCTCGGGCTGAACGCCGACGAGCGGGACGAGCTGAACCGGCGGCTGGCCAGCGCGGTGGAGTTCGACCTGGTCGACACCGAGCGCCTCGGGCTGTTCGTCGTCGCGCGGCTCGCCGCCCGGCACGACGTCAAGGTCTCGCTGCAGCCGTCCCCGTACGGCGGGACCACCGCGATCGTGCTCATCCCGCACGCCCTCGTCGTCCTCAGCGACGACTGGCATTCCTCCCGCGGCCTCGGCGCCGGCACGCCGCAGCCGGTGGCGGCGGCCGCGGGCGGATCCCCGCCGCCGCTCGGCCGCCCGTCCCGCCCGGCGCTCCCGGCCGCCGCCCTGCCGCCCGCATCGGCCCTCGAACCACGGCCGGACCCCGCATTCGACCCGCCGGAACCGGGCGACGCCCTCGCCGGGAGCCGCGGCCTCCCGTCCGGCGAGGACCCGGAGGCGGGCGACATCGAGGACAGCGAAATCACCGGCAGGCTCCCGCGCCGGGTACGCCATGCTCACCTGGCACCGCAACTGCGCCGGCCTCCCGCGCGGCGGAGCGGCGGACCGCCCGGGGAGCCCGATGACGACTTCGACGAGCCCAACCCGGACCTCAGCCGCGACCTGATGACCTCACTACAGTCGGGTTGGCTGCGCGGCAGGAACGCCGGCGACGAACCGGGCGATCTCGATCCACACGACGAATGGGGGGACTCATAATGGGGCAGGGCCACGCCACCGGCGAGCTCGACTGGCTGCTCGACGATCTGGTGGAGCGGGTCGGCGAGGTCCACCAGGCCGTCCTGCTGTCCCGGGACGGGCTGGTCATGGGCGCCTCGAGGGGCGTCACCCGCAAGGACTCCGAGTTCCTCGCGGCGCTGTCGTCCGGCTTCCACAGCCTGGCCAACGGGGCGCGCGACCACTTCGAGGCCAAGCAGGTGCGGCAGACCGTCGTCGAACTGGACGGCATGCTGTTCTTCATCATCCCCGCCGGCAGCGGAAGCTGCCTGGCGGTCCTGAGCGACGCCGGCGGCAACGCCGGTCTCGTCGCCTACGAGACCACCATGCTGATCAAGCGGGTGCGCCGGCAGCTCAGCGCGTCACCCCGGACCCCGGACGGCGCGCAGGACCCTTCGCTGCATTCGGGTGCCTCGGGCTGAGCCGACCGTGGAGACCCCGAGAGAGCGCTGGATCGGGCGGGACGCCGGCCCGGTCGTCCGGCCGTACGCGGTCACCCGCGGGCGCACCCGCGCCCGCGGGCCCGTCGTCGACCTGGTGGCCATCCTCGTCGCGACCGGGCGGACCCCGGGCGACCGGGTGTGGCTGTCGCGCGAGCACCGGCTGCTCCTTGAGCTGTGCGGGCGGCCGTCCACCCCCGCCGACCTCGCCTCGAAGGCCGACCTGCCGTTCCGGGTGGTGCAGATCCTGCTGGCGGACCTGCGCGAGTACGGCCTGATCGAGGAATCGGCCCAGGACCGGCCCTCCGAACGCCCCGACCCCCGCATACTGATGAGAGTGCTCGATGAACTTCGCCGCCTCTGAGACCGTCCCGCCGCGAGACGCGGACGACGACGTCCCCCTGCACACGCTGAAGGTCCTGGTGGCCGGCGGCTTCGGCGTCGGCAAGACGACGCTCGTCGGCGCGGTGAGCGAGGTGCACCCGCTGCGCACGGAGGAGACGCTCACCGACGCCTCCGTCGGCGTGGACGACCTCGGCGGCGTGGAGCGCAAGACGACCACGACCGTCGCCATGGACTTCGGCCGCCTGACCTTCTCCGGCGGTGTCCGGCTGTACCTGTTCGGGACGCCGGGCCAGGAGCGGTTCTGGTTCATGTGGGACCAGATCGCCTACGGCGCGATCGGCGCGATCGTCCTGGTCGACACCCGCCGGCTCACCACGAGCTTCGCGTCCATCGACTTCTTCGAGCAGCGGGAGATCCCGTTCGTCGTCGCCGCGAACAGGTTCGACGGCGCCCGCGCCTACACCGTCGAGGAGATCCGCGACGCCCTCGACGTCGACCCGGAGGTCCCCGTCATGCTGTGCGACGCGCGGGACCGCGACATGGCGAGGAGCGCCCTGGTCGCGCTCGTCGAGCACGCGCTGCAGACGTCGAAGGTCTAGCCGGCGGCCATCCGGGCGACGATGAGGGACGCGAGCGCGGCGTAGGCGGCGGAGTCGTCCAGACCCGTCTGCGCCTTGATCTCGCCGCGGTGGATGGACTCCATGACCTGGCCCGCGACGGCGCCGACGAACGCGGCGTCGGCGTCGGTGCCGGGGGACGCCTCACGGACGAGCCCCTGTACGCGCTGGACGGCGAACCCGGTGTTCTGCTTGTAGATATCGCGGGCGGGGGCGAAGGCGTCCAGGTCGGCGAAGAAGGCGGGCGACGCGGGCGCCAGCTCACCGGAGATCGCACGCAGGTAGGCGCCGACGCGGTCGCCGGGGTCGGCGCCCGCCCGCGTGGCCGCGTCGAGGGCGGCCTCCACCCGCTCGGTGGCGCGGCGGAAGAACGCGCGGACGACGGTCACGATGATCTGCTCCCGGCTCGCCGCGACGGAGTAGAGGGTGCTCTTCGAGCAGCGCAGGGCGGCGGCCAGTTCCGCGACGCTCAGCTCGGCGAAGCCGCGGTCGAGGAAGACGTCGATGAGGCGGCCCACGAGGGCGTCGCGCCGCCGCACGGCCCGGGGGGCCCGGGGGGCATGGGGGGCCCGGGGGGCATGGGGGGCCCGAGGAGCATGGGGTGCCCGGGGGGCGCGGGCGCCGTCCGGCGAGGTCATGCCGAGACGGTACCAAAGGACAGTACTGGAATCAGTTCGCCAGTACTGTCTTTGGTACTGTCGGGGTGCCGAAAGGAGTCCGCCCATGCCCGCCACCCGGCATCTGCCCACGCCCGAGTCCGAGGACCTCATCGCGCTCACCCGCGAGATCGCGGCGAAGGAGCTGGAGCCGCGGGCCTCCGGCGCCGAACGCTCCGGGACGTTCCCCCGCGAGGTGTTCACGACGCTGGGCCGAGCGGGGCTGCTCACGCTGCCGTACCCGGAGGAGTTCGGCGGCGGCGCCCAGCCGTACGAGATCTACCTGCAGGTCCTTGAGGAGATCGGCGCGGCGTGGGCGAGCGTCGGCGTCGGCGTCAGCGTCCACGCGCTGTCGTGTTTCCCGCTGTTCGGGTACGGGACGGACGAGCAGCGCGCCCGGTGGCTCCCGGACATGCTGTCCGGCGAGCGGCTCGGCGCGTACTGCCTCTCGGAGGCGCACGCCGGGTCCGATCCGGCGGCGATGCGGGCCAAGGCCGTCCGGGACGGCGACTCCTACGTCCTGAACGGCGCCAAGGCGTGGACGACCCACGGCGGCAAGGCCGACTTCTACACCGTCATGGCGCGCACGTCCGACGACGGCGCCCGCGGCATCTCCTGCTTCCACGTCCCCGCGGGCACACCCGGGCTGGAGTTCGACGAGCCCGAGGACAAGATGGGCCTGACGGGGTCGACGACCGCGACCGTCCGGTTCGAGGACGCGCGCATCCCGGCCGGCAACCTCATCGGCGGCGAGGGCCAGGGCCTGTCGATCGCGCTCGCCGGCCTCGACGCCGGCCGCCTCGGCATCGCCGCCGTCGCCACCGGGCTCTCCCAGGGCGCGCTCGACACCGCCGTCGCCTACGCCAAGGAGCGCGAGGCGTTCGGCAAGGCGATCATCGATCATCAGGGCCTGGCGTTCGTGCTGGCCGACATGGCCGCCGCCATCGAGTCCGCCCGCGCGATGTACCTGTCGGCGGCGCGGCTGAAGGACGCGGGCCGCCCCTACGGCCGGGAGGCGTCGATCGCCAAGCTGGTCGCCACCGACAACGCGATGAAGGTGACCACCGACGCGGTGCAGGTCCTCGGCGGCGCCGGCTACACCCGCGACTTCCCCGTGGAGCGGTTCATGCGGGAGGCGAAGGTGATGCAGATCTTCGAGGGCACCAACCAGATCCAGCGCCTCGTCATCTCGCGGCAGCTTTGATCGCAGTGCCCTCGGCTACAGCCGCACGTAGTCGTAGTCGAAGGGCTTGCCGTTGATGCCGTTGCGGGGCGGGGCGATCCAGGCGGCGATTTTGCCGCGTTCGTGGACCGGTCTCATCAGGGAGCGGACGTGGATCTTGTCGACCTCGGTGGGGAGCCAGGCGCTCTTGCGGTGTTCCCACTGGTCGGTGGACAGGATCTCGCCGTCGGGGGCGGCCTCGATGGCGGCGAACGCGCCGACCTTGCGGTTGAAGGCGATGCCGGGCAGGTAGAGGCGCTGCGCCAGGCCGGCCTCGGCCAGGATGCGGTTCCAGCGGTTGACGCCGCTCTGGCAGTCGGCGATGTACTCGCGGCGCAGGTCGGTGTTCAGGCCGACCAGCGCGGCGACCTCGGTCTGCCCGATGGCGCCCTCGACCAGGGCGTCCACCATGATCGCATCATCGGTGAGGCGGTGGTCGTCGTTGCGGCGGCCCTCCCTCCAGCGGCCCTTGAGCCCGGCGGTGTAGTAGTTCGCGACGTTGGTGGAGGTCTCCGAGCCGAACAGGTCCAGCGACACCGAGTAGTGGAAGTTCAGGTACTTCTGGATGACGTCGAGCGAGATCGCGCCGTGGGCGGTGACGTCGTCGGTGTCGTGCTCGCGCATGAGCTGGACGGTCCGCTCCACCACCCGGTCGATGCCGGTGGTGCCGACCATCATGTGGTGGGCCTCTTCCTTGAGCATGAACTCGCACGTGCGCGACAGCGGGTCGAACCCGGACTCCTTCAGCGTGCCCAGCTGGTACTTGCCGTCCCGGTCGGTGAAATAGGTGAACATGAAAAACGACAGCCAGTCGGGCGTCTCCTCGTTGAAGGCGCCCAGGATCCGCGGCGCCTCCCCGCTGCCGGAATTGCGGTGCAGGAGCTGCTCGGCCTCCTGGCGCCCCTCCCGCCCGAAGTAGGCGTGCAGCAGGTACACCATCGCCCACAGATGACGGCCCTCCTCCACGTTCACCTGGAACAGGTTGCGCAGGTCGTACAGGCTCGGCGCGGTCGCCCCCAGATTGCGCTGCTGCTCCACCGACGCCGGCTCGGTGTCCCCCTGCACCACGATGAGCCGCTGCAGATCGGCCCGGTACTCCCCCGGCACCTTCTGCCAGACCGGCTCCCCCCGGTGCTGACCGAACCCGATACGCCGGTCACCGTCACGCTCGGCCAGGAAGATCCCCCACCGGTACTCACCCATCGCCACATGCCCGAAATGCGCCCAGCCCTCCCGGCCGACGTTGACGGCGGTGCGCAGGTAGACGTCCTGGGTGGGCAGCGCAGGGCCCATCGACTCCCACCAGTCCAGGAAGTTGGGCTGCCACGACTCCAACGCCCGCCGCAAACGCCGGTCCTCATGCAGATCGACGTTGTTGGGGATCTTCCCGGAGTAGTCGGCGCTGATCGCCATGCTCACACTCGCTTCCTGTCGAAGTCGGCACGCCGGCCGGTGCCGTAGCGGCGCAGGGCACCGCCCGGGCCGGAAGCGTTGGGACGGTAGAAGATCCAGTTCTGCCAGGCCGACAACCGACCGAAAATCTTGGTCTCGACCGTCTCCGGACCGGGGAAGCGGAAGTTGGCCTCCAGCCCGGTCAACGCATCCGGACTGAACCCGGCCCGCTCCTCCACCGCGATCCGCACCTCCTCCTCCCAGTCGATGTCATCGGGCGCGAAGGTCACCAGACCGAGCCGCTCGGCGTCCGCGGCTTCGAGGGGCTTGCCCTCGGCGTCACGGACGGCGGACAGCGCTTCGTCGTCGCCCAGGAACCGGGTCGCCAGGCGGCTGAGTCCGTTGCCCATCGGCAGCGGGTCGAAGTTCATGGCACCGGCGGTGACGGTGGCGGGGTCGGCGTCCGGGTCGACGTCCTCGAAGACGCCGTCGAGCTGGAAGGTGCGGTCGGCGGCCAGCGCGATCTCCAGAAGCGAGCCGGCGAAACAGCTGCCCGGCTCGATGAGCGCGATGAGGCTGCGGCTGGTGACGTCGAGGCGCTTCAGCGTCCGCTTCAGGTAGTGCAGGATCTCGTTGGCGAGCCAGTCGCCGGCGTTGTCGAGCAGCAGCCGGTCATGGGCCAGGACGTGCCGGGCGTCGCCGGCCGTGCGGAACACCCAGGTTCCGAGGTCGAGCTCGTTGGTGCGCAGGTCGAGGATCAGGTCGTCCAGCTCGCGGGTCATGGCGAGCGTCCAGAAGCCCGCGCCCTGGGCGTGGACGCCGTCGATGCCTTCCGGAGCCTCGTCCGGGCCGGTGACAGTGATCTCGACGGCGCCCGCGTCCCGGTCCAGCTCCGCCGACACGTACCGGTAGCCGATGGAGGTACCGGTGCGCGTCTTGCCGAGCGGCGTGAGCGCGATGCCCTCGGCGTCCCGCGGACGGGACGAGCGGGCGGCCAGTTCGCCCGCGCGCTCGGAGACCGTCGCGTCCCATGCCGTGCGGGGAACCGCCTCGTCCACGAGCCGCCACGCCACGGCCTTCTCGCCGCCGAGGCCCTCGGCCTTGGTGGAGAAGTAGTCGGCGCGGTCGCGGCGGACGTGCCGCTTGTCCGACACCCGGGTCAGGCCGCCGGTCCCGGGCAGGACGCCCAGCAGCGGCAGCTCCGGCAGCGACACCACCGACGACCGGTCGTCGACCAGCATGATGTGCTCGCACGCGAGGGCCAGCTCGTAGCCGCCGCCGGACGCGGTGCCGTTGCACGCCGCCAGGTAGGTCTGGCCCGAGTTCGCCGTCGCGTCCTCGATGCCGTTGCGGGTCTCGTTGGTGAACTTGCAGAAGTTCACCTTCCACGCGTGCGGCGAGGCGGCCAGCATGCGGATGTTGGCGCCCGCGCAGAAGATCTTCTCCTTGCCGCTGGTGATCACGACCGTCCGGACGCCGGGGTGCTCGAACCGCAGCCGCTGGACCGCGTCGTACAGCTCGATGTCCACGCCCAGGTCGTAGGAGTTCAGCTTCAGCTCGTAGCCGGGGACCAGGCCGCCCTGCTCGTCCACCGCCATCGTCAGCGTGGCGACCGGCCCGTCGACGTCCAGGCTCCAGTGCCGGTATCCGGACGGATCCACGCGGAACTCCACGTGCGGGACCGTGTCCGCGCCCTCGGGGCTCGTCATGAGGTGTCCTTCCACGTGCCGGTCTAAGGTGTCCCCACCTATGTTCCACAAAACAAGTTCGATACGTCAAGAGTTTGTAGAATATGGATGCATGGGTCACCGTCGCCGGGAGCGGCCCGAAGGGTCGCGGAGTGGGGAGATCAGGGGCCGAGCAGGGTCGCGGCCAGCTCGCGGACGGCGAAACGGCGCAGTTTGCCGGTCGGGGTCGTCGGGAGCTTGTCCACGATCAGCACCTCGCGGGGACGCTTGAACGACGCGAGCCCCGCACGGCAGAAGCCGATCAGCTCCTCCGGCTCGGCGGACGTTCCCTCCTTGAGGACGACGCAGGCGATCGGCTTGTCCAGCCCGTCGGCGTCCGGGAGGCCGACCACCGCGGCCATCGACACCGCCGGATGCTCCAGCAGCCGTCCCTCCACCTCCGCCGGCGACACCCAGATGCCGCCCGCCTTGAGCATGTCGCCCGTCCGGCCGAGACACGTGTAGTAGCCGTCGCCGTCCACCACGTACGTGTCGCCGGTGCGCAGCCACTCCCCCTGGAACACCTGCCGGGTGGTGTCGGTGCGGCACCAGTAGCCCGTGGCGATCGACTCGCCCTTCACCAGCAGCGAGCCCGGGGTGCCCGGCTCGACGTCGGCGCCGTGGTCGTCGACGACCCGCAGCTCGTAGCCGGGGACGGCGGTGCCCGTGGTGCCGGGACGGACCCGGCCCGGACGGTTCGACAGGAAGATGTGCAGGCACTCCGTCGAGCCGATCCCGTCGATGATCTCCACGCCGTACTTCCCGGTGAACCGGCGGCACAGCTCGGCGGGCAGCGGCTCCCCCGCCGACACCGCGAGCCGAACGGACGCGAACGCCTCCGCCGGGACGTCGGCGTTCAGGATCGCGGCGTAGAAGGTGGGGACGGCGAAGAACAGCGTCGGGCGGTACTCGGCCAGCCGCTGCGCCACCGACGCGGGCGTGGGCCGGTCCGGGTCCAGGATCGCCGTCGCGCCGACGGCGAGGGGGAAGAACAGCGAGTTGCCGATCCCGTAGGCGAAGAACAGCTTGGCGACCGAATAGCAGCGGTCCTCGGGCGTGATGCCGAGAAACTGGCGCCCGTAGGTCTCCACGACGTGCCGGATGTTGGCATGCCGGTGCATCGCGCCCTTCGGCCTGCCCGTCGTCCCGGACGTGTAGAGCCACAGCGCGCTGGAGTCGTCCGAGGTCCGGTATGGGTCGAGCAACTCGCCGCCCTGCGCCCGCCCCTCGGCGACCAGATCCTCGAAGGAATCCACCCGCACGCCCTCGGGGGCGCGGAGCGCCGCGTCCCCCTCGACCACCACCTGCCGGACGCCCGGCGCGTGCGCGAGCGCCGCCTCCGCGGGCACCGCGAACCGGTCGCCGACCAGCAGGACCCTGGCGCGGGCGTCGTCGAGGAGGGCCGCCAGTTCCGCGCCGGTCAGCATGGTCGACACCGGGACGGGGACGGCGCCGAGCCGCATGGCGCCCAGGATCGCGGCGGCCATGGGCGGGCCGTCGGCCATGAAGAGGACCACGCGCTCCTCGGCCCGCACCCCCCGGCGCTCCAGCCCGGCGGCGACCTGCCCGGTGAGGTCGTCCAGACCGGCGTAGCCGAGGTCGCCGCCCGGGCCGGTGAGCGCGAGCCGGTGGGCGGCATCGGGACGGTGCGCGGCCCGGAGCAGATATGCGGAGGCGTTGAACGTGTCCGGCGGGACCGGTGCGGTCACCGTTTCAGCGGTCATCGGGGTCTTCCCTTCGCCGGGAACCGTGCCACACATGCTCTACATGGACAAATCGCCAGTCAATAGACTTGTGGAATGTCCATGTCGCACGGCGGCCGTCGCGCGATACTGGGCGGCGTCGCATGGACGGCCGTGTCCCCGAAGACCCGAACGCGAAGGCCCGAAGAGGAGAGCAGATGCCCCGGACGGGCGAGTACGCGGCGCACGCCGAGCCGGAGTTCCGGCGGCGCCGCGAACTGGGCGCGGCCAGCGCCCGGTCGTTGCTGCTGACCGTGCTGGGCGAGTTCGTCCTCCCGGCCGGCGAACCGGTCTGGACGGCGACGTTCCTGCGGGCGCTCGGCCTTCTCGGGGTGGAGGAGAAGGCCGTCCGGCAGGCGCTCGCCCGCAGCGCCACCGAGGGCTGGCTCGCCGGGGAACGGCACGGCCGCCGCACCGCCTGGCGGCTCACCCGCTCCGGGGAGCGGCTCCTCACCGACGGCACCGAACGCATCTACGGCTTCGGCCGGCCCGCCGGCGAGTGGGACGGGCAGTGGCTCGTGGTCCTCGCCACCGTCCCCGAGACGAACCGCAGGCTCCGCCACCTCCTGCGGACCCGGCTCGTGTGGAACGGGCTCGGCAACCTGGCCCCCGGCGTGTGGGTGAGCCCGCACCGCGAGCGCGAGCCCGAGGTCCGCGAGGTCCTCGCCGAGATCGGCGTCGCCGGGACGTCCACGCTGTTCGTCGGGCGGCTCGGCGACCTGCCGGAGGCGCGGCGTGTGGCCGCGCAGGCATGGGACCTGGACGAGATAGAGCTGGCCTACGAGGACTTCCTCGACGCCGTCCGCGCCCTGCGTCCCGCCGACGACCCCGGGACGTTCGCCGCCCACACCAGGCTCGTCCAGGAATGGCGCCGGTTCCCGTTCCTCGACCCGGGACTCCCCGCGGAACTGCTCCCGGACGACTGGAGCGGCTCCCAGGCGTTCGCCCTCTTCCATGAGCGCCACGGCCTCTGGCGCCCCGCCGCCGACCGCCATTGGAAAACGCTGTCGGCGGACTGAGCCGGTGAACCGACCCGCCCGAGTGGACCGGCCCGATTAGACCGACCCCGCCTGCGGATCAGACTTCCGGCGGAGAGAGCCTCAGCAGGTTGACGGTGCCCTCGGCGACCACGCGGTCCTTCTCGTCGGTGATCGTCGACTGCCAGGTCACGTGGTCGTCCACCCGGTCGACCGGACGGGCGCGGGCGGTCAGCCGGCCCCCGCGCACGGCCCGGATGAACCGCGTGTGGTTGCTGACGCCGACGACCTGGCTGTCGAGCCCGACCGTGAGCGCCGCGCCCATGCTGCACACCGTCTCGGTGATCGCGCAGTACACGCCGCCGTGGACGATGCCGTACGCCTGCATGAGCTTGTCCGTGACCTCCAGCTCGGCCACGACCTCCCGCTCGGACGCCTCCACCACGAGGAGACCGAGCGTCTTGTCCAGCGGACCCGCGTAACCGACCCGTTCAACCGTCATCCCCAGAAGCTATCCAGCCGCTGAAATCGGCGTCAATGAAGGTGTGGGGCCCCGCTGCCCGGGAAGGGGGGCAGCGCCCCGGGAATGGAGGTCGTGGAATGAGCAGCCTGGTCGGACGGAATCTGCTGGCGGGGGCGGAGCCCGACGTCACGGCGAACGCCGGCTATACCGATCCTCCTCCCAGGATGGGCTTCTTCACCGACACGTCCGTCTGCATCGGCTGCAAGGCGTGCGAGGTGGCCTGCAAGGAATGGAACGCCATTCCCGAGGACGGCCTGGAGTTCACCGGCATGTCCTACGACAACACCCAGGGCCTCGGCGCCGACACCTGGCGGCACGTCGCGTTCATCGAGCAGGACAAGCCGATGGGGCACGCCGACGCGGGCGTCGACCACGGCGGCGCCCCCGGTGACGGCGGCACGGACCTCCGCTGGCTGATGGCGTCCGACGTGTGCAAGCACTGCACGCACGCCGCCTGCCTGGACGTCTGCCCGACCGGTTCGCTGTTCCGCACCGAGTTCGGCACCGTCGTCGTCCAGGAGGACATCTGCAACGGGTGCGGTTACTGCATTCCCGCCTGCCCGTACGGCGTCATCGACCAGCGCAAGGACGACGGCCGGGCCTGGAAGTGCACGATGTGCTACGACCGGATCGGCGTGGGGCGGGAACCGGCGTGCGCGAAGGCGTGCCCGACGGACTCCATCCAGTACGGGCCGCTCGACGAGCTGCGCGAACGCGCCGCCATGCGCGTCGAGCAGCTCCACGACATCGGCGTGGACGACGCGCGCCTGTACGGGCACGACCCGGACGACGGCGTCGGCGGCGACGGCGCGTTCTTCCTCCTCCTGGACGAGCCGGAGGTGTACGGGCTGCCGCCGGACCCGGTCGTCACCACCCGCGACCTGCCGTCCATCTGGAAGCACACGGGCGTGGCGGCGGCCACGCTGCTCGGCGGTCTCGCCGCCGTCTTCACCGTCCACGGTCGCAACGGAGGCAGGCGATGAGCGAACCCGGCGAGCAGACCGGTGTCGGCGAAAGCGGTGTCGACAAGGAGGGCGTGCACGGGCAGCGGCCGGGCCGCGAGGCGGAGATCGGCAAGGGCCTGCCCGGCCACGACGGAAAGCGCCGCAAGGGCGGCAAGGGCCGGGGCGAGAAGGCGATGGTGCCGGAGGCGGAGTTCACCTCCTACTACGGCCTGCCCATCCTGAACCCGCCCGTCTGGAAGGCCTACGACATCGCCGGGTACTTCTTCCTCGGCGGGCTGGCCGGAGCCGGTTCGGTGCTGGCCGCCGGCGCTGAGCTCACCGGGCGTCCCGCCGCCGCGCGGGCGCTGAAGATCTCGTCTCTGTTCGCCATCGGCGGGTCCACGGCCGCTCTGATCCACGACCTCGGACGGCCCGCGCGGTTCGTCAACATGCTGCGCGTCATGAAGCTCACCTCGCCGATGAGCATGGGCTCCTGGCTGCTGGCGGCCTACGGCCCGGCGGCGGGCGCGGCGGCCGTCCTGCACGTGACCGGGCTGTTCCCGCGCCTCGGCGGGGCGGCGACCGCGGGGGCCGCCGCGCTGGGCCCGGCCGTCGCCGCCTACACCGCGGCGCTGGCCGCCGACACCGCCGTGCCCGCCTGGCACGACGTCCACCGCGAGCTGCCGATGGTGTTCGTGGGCTCGGCCGCGGCCGCCGCGTCCGGGATGGCGTTGATCGCCTCCCCCACCCGCGAGACGGCCCCGATGCGCAGCACGGCGGTGCTCGGCACGGCCCTCGAACTGGCCTCGGCGAAGGTGATGGAGCGTCGAGCCGGTCTGGTCGCCGAGCCGTACAAGTTGGGCAAGGCCGGCCGGTTCGTGCGCGCGGGAGAGATCCTGTCGGCCGCGGGTGCCGCCGGGGGCGCCCTGCTCGGCGGGCGCAGCCGCGCGGCGGCGGCGCTCAGCGGGGCGGCGCTCCTGGCGGGCTCGGCCTGTACGCGTTTCGGCGTCTTCCACGCCGGGATGCAGTCGGCCCGGGACCCCAAGTACACGGTGGTTCCCCAGCGGGAACGCCTCGCCGGACACTCCAGCGGCCCGACCGCCTCTAACGGTGGCTAAGGAACTGCCGACTTTCTGAAAGTCGATTGAAATCTTGCGCAAGCTCTTGACCATGCTGCAAGAAGAGAGCATTCTCACGTTGCATCGCGGACGGCCGTCCCCCCACCCCCTCAAGGCGCCCGCCAGGCGCCCTGTGACAGGAGTTCGCCCACATGCAACGCGCAAGAGTTCCCCGCCGCCTGTCCCTCCTCGCCGCGGGCGCCCTCGTCCTCGCCGGGCTGGCACCCGCGGCCGCCCTGCTTCCAGACGACACCGCCAGCGCCGCTCCGCCAGCCCACACGACCCTCAACACCAGCGCGTCTCTCAACGCCGGCGACGTGACCGCCAATCTCTGGGAATGGAACTGGCCTTCGGTCGCGGAGGCGTGCACCGACCACCTCGGTCCCGCCGGGTACGGGGCCGTCCAGGTCGCGCCGCCGGCCGAGTCGGTCAGCCTCGCGAGCACCGCCGACGGCGCCCACCCGTGGTGGGAGGTGTACCAGCCCGTCTCCTACGGCCTGACCAGCCGGCTCGGCACACGCGCCGAGTTCTCCGCCATGGTGACCGCCTGCCACGACGCCGGCGTGCGCGTCTACGTCGACGCCGTCGTCAACCACATGGCCGGCCACAACAACACGGTGAACACCACCTACGGCGGCTCGACGTTCGACCCGGCCGGATTCTCCTACCCCGCCGTCCCCTACGGCCACGGCGACTTCCACCACGCGAACGACGGGTACTGCAACGACGACGACGCGGGCATCGACGACTGGAACGACAAGTCCGAGGTGCAGAACTGCGAGCTGTTGTCGCTGTCGGACCTCAAGACGCAGTCCGGATACGTCCGCGGAAAGATCGCCGGGTACCTCAACGACCTGATCGGGCTCGGCGTGGACGGGTTCCGCATCGACGCCGCCAAGCACATCGACCAGAACGACTTCGCCGCCGTCAAGGGCGCGCTGAGCACCACGACCGCCGAGGGCAGGCCGCCCTACATCGCGCAGGAGATCTTCCCCGGGGCGTCCAACCCGGACCTGAAGGCGTCCGCCTTCACCCGGAACGGTGACGTGCTCGGCTTCGCCTACGCGATGGGCCTCAAGACCCAGTTCCAGAACGGCACCCTGTCGAACCTGTCGGGCATCCCGTCCTGGTCGCTGGACGCGGACGGCTCGCAGACCCACGCCATGATCACCAACCATGACACGGAGCGGGACGGCTCGACGCTCAGCTACAAGAACGGCACCGACTACACCCTGGCCAACTACTTCCTGCTGGCCTACCCGTACGGGAAACCGGCCGTCTTCGACGGGTTCACCTGGTCGTCCAGGGGGCAGTCGCCGCCCGCCGACTCGCGCGGCTTCGTCACCGACACCGACTGCTCGAACGGCTGGCAGTGCATCACCCGGTCGACCGGCATCAAGGGCATGGTCGGCTGGCGCAACGCGACCGCGTCCGCCACGACCGTGTCCAACTTCACGGCCACGGCGGGCGACGTCATCGGGTTCAGTCGCGGGTCCCGGGGCTGGATCGGGCTCAACGACTCGTCCGGCCCGTCCACCGCGTCCTACACGACCGGGCTCGCCGACGGCGTCTACTGCGACGTCATCACCGGCGGGGCCGGGCCGGGCGGATGTGAGGGCACGGCCGTCACCGTGTCCGGCGGGACCGCGACCGTGACCATCCCGGCGGGCGGCGCGGTCGCCGTCCACGCGGACGCCAGGTCCGGCGCGACCCCGACGGCGTCCCCCACGGCGACGCCGACCTCCCCGCCGGCGACCGTCTCCGACACGTTCACCGTCCACGCCACCACCACCTGGGGGACGAGCGTCCACCTCGTCGGCGGCATCCCGGCGCTCGGCTCCTGGGACCCCGCCAAAGCCGTCAAGCTCTCCCCAGCGAACTACCCGGCCTGGAGCGGCAGGGTGACGCTGCCCGCCAACACCAAGGTCGAGTACAAGTACATCAAGAAGACCGATGCGGGCACCGTGACCTGGGAGGACGGCGCGAACCGGAGTTACACCAGCGGCACGTCGTCCCATACCGCGAACGACACCTGGAGATAGACCCGCCCGGACAGGCACCGTCCCCCGCCGGTGCCGCGGGGCCGGCCTCCACCCGTGTGCGGAGGCCGGCCCCTGGTCTTCGGCCTACGCTTCGGTCTCCTCGGCGGGCCGCCGGGCGGGACGCCAGAAGACGGCCAGGAGGAGCGCGGCGCCGAGGCCGCCGGCGAGGGCGGTGATGGCGAAGCCCGTCCAGCCGGACAGGTCGTCGGAGATCCCGAGCGCGCGGTCGAGGGACACGCCCCCGCCGCCCAGCGCGCCGAGCCCGCACGCCACCAGGATGATCATGAGGACGTACTCGTAGCCCTGGCCGGGGCGGAAGATGAAGAAGCCGTTGCGCAGGTGGGCGGTGATGAACGCGACCCCCATCGTGCCGACCGCGCCGGCCGCGGCCAGCGGGGTGAGCAGGCCGAGCAGCAGCAGGAGGCCCGCGCCGAGTTCGGTGGCGGTCGCCATCAGCGCGTGCAGCCTGCCGGGGCGCAGTCCCATGGACTCGAACCAGCCCGCCGTGCCCTCGATCTTCCCGCCGCCGAACGCGTGGTTCCAGCCGTGCGCGACGAGGGTGCCGCCGACCGAAACCCGCAGAATGACGGACGCGATGTCGAGACCCGCCGCGTCAACAGCCATCCACGGCCCCTTCCTCGCCGAGATCACGCCCTTTCGGACGCCATGTCCGGACAACGTACAGCCAGCGCCACGGGCGGGCCAGATCGCCCCGGCTCCTCACCTCCCGGCGGGAGGGCGCCGCGCTCCCGCCGCCGTCGCCGCGCGGCCGGCCGGTGGTGGTGATGGTCATGGACGCCACCGTGGTGCCCGGATTATCGGGCGCGTCGTGGGGCAGATCACAGAGGTCGGTACCCGGATCCCGTCACGTTCGGGACGTTCGATCCATCTTCTTTTGTGGGTGCCGCGGGTCCGGCGGCACCGGCGGAGAGCTTGGAGGCGCCATGGGCTGCGAACCAAGGCGGTTCGACCTGACGATGCTGTACGCGGCGTACAGTGCGTTCCGCCGCGACACGGCCCGGATCGAGGCCGCGGCCGACGCGGCCGAAGGCGCCGACGCGGGCGGCGCACCGGCGGCCGCGGCGGTCGCGAACACCTGGTCCCTGTTCAGGTTCCACTGGCGCGTCCAGGACAACACGGAGAAGAGCGCCCTCTGGACGGTGATGTACGCCAAGGACGCCGACGCCCCGGGGCGGCTCGGGATCGTCCTCGACTCCATGGCGTTCCGGACGCTGAAGGTCGTCCCGCTGATCGACGCCGTGGACGCGGCGCTGGAACATCGTGACCGGCTCATGTTCGCCCAGTACGCGCGGGAGCTTCGCACGTCCGTGGACGCGCTGCTGGCCTTCAAGGAGTCGGAGGTCCTCCCGCTGATCTCCGAGAGCCTGACCGCGTTCGAGTGGGGCACGTTCGACGTCGAGTTCCGCCGCGAACTCGGCCTGCGGGGGCTCGGCGTCTTCCTGCCGTGGCTGCTGGACGACGCCCCGGAGGCCACCCGCCGCGCGGTGCTGCATCTTCTGCCGCCGCCGATCCGGCTCTTCTACCGGACGAGCTGGCGTCCCCGGTATCAGCGCCGCAGCCGGCTGGCCGTGCCCGCCTGCTGAACCCGCCCGGAGTGTGACGGGGTCCACATCCGCGCCATGTCACATCCACCCGCACTGGATCGGTCTTATGCGCAGAAGCGCGACATGTGCGGTTTTCGGCATGCGCAGTCGCGCGGCGACGACGTGCGACGAGAGGACGTTGACGATGGCGGGGATTCGGACGGCCGGCGAAGGCCGACCGGGTGAGCGCAGACCACCGAAGGCCGTGGACGCGACCGCGCGGGCCCTCGACGAGCGTTTCGGCTCGACCGGATTCGCCCGCAAGGCCATCCGCAAGGCGTTCCCGGACCAGTGGAGCTTCCTGGTCGGCGAGATCGCGATGTACTCGTTTGTGATCATTCTGCTGACCGGCGTGTTCCTCACGCTCTTCTACAAGCCGAGCATGCAGGAGGTCATCTACGACGGCTCCTACGCCAAGCTGCAGGGCGTGGAGATGAGCGAGGCGTACGCCTCTACCCTCAAGATCAGCTTCGATGTGCGGGGCGGGCTGCTCATCCGGCAGCTGCACCACTGGTCGACGCTCATCTTCATGGCGGCGATCCTCGTGCACCTGCTCCGCCACTTCTTCACGGGCTCGTTCCGCAAGCCGCGGGAGCTGAACTGGCTGATCGGCATCGGCATGTTCATCCTCGTCATGCTGAACGGCCTGTTCGGCTACACCCTGCCGGACGACCTGCTGTCGGGCACCGGCCTCCGCATCCTGGAGGGCGTGCTCGCGTCGATCCCGCTGGTCGGCTCATACGCGGTGATGTTCCTGTTCGGCGGTGAGTTCCCGGGGACCGACATCATCCCGCGGCTGTACGTCGTCCACGTGCTGCTGATCCCGGGCCTCCTGGCGGCGCTGATCCCGCTGCACGCGATCGTGCTGACGTGGCGGCAGACGCACACCCAGTTCCCCGGGAAGGGCAGCTCCAACAAGGCCCAGTACGGCTACCCGTTCTTCCCGGTGTTCATCGCCAAGACCACGGCGCTGTTCCTGTGGGTGCTGGGGGTGTCGACGCTCCTCGCGGCGTTCGTGCAGATCAACCCGGTCTGGCTGTTCGGCCCGTACGACCCGGGCGCGATCAGCTCCGGATCGCAGCCCGACTGGTACATGGGCTGGCTGGAGGGCGCCCTGCGGATCATGCCGGCCTGGGAGATCACCGCGTGGGGACACACCGTCACGATGAGCGTGATCGTCCCGGCGCTGGTGGTACCCGGCGTGCTGTTCACCGGCCTTGCCCTCTACCCGTTCATCGAACGCTGGGTGACCGGCGACCACCAGATCCACCACCTGCTCGACCGTCCCCGCGACGTCCCCGCCCGCACCGGCATCGGCGTCGGCGGCGTGGTCTTCTACGGGACGCTGTGGCTCGCGGGCGGCAACGACATCCTCGCCGAGCGGTTCCACATCCCGCTGTTCTGGACGACATGGTTCTTCCGCGGCCTCATCATCCTCGGACCGGTGCTCGGCTACGTCATCGCCTACCGCATCTGCCTCGGCCTGCAGCGCCGCGACCTCGGCCTGGTCCAGCACGGGCTGGAGACCGGCGTCATCCGCCAGTCGCCGGACGGAAAGTTCAGCGAGGTCGAGCGGTCCCTGCCCGATGAGGCGATCACCGCGATCACCGACCCGCGCCCGGCGCCCGCCGTCGACCTGGACGTCCCGCCGCCGATCGACGACGTCGAGAGCCCGCGCGCCCGCAGCGCCGTGCGCAGGGTCCGCGCGTCCCTCAACCGCCGGTTCAGGGCCGACCTGGCCGCCGTCCCCGAACGGCGCCCGGTCGAGGGCAACGGGGACCGGCGCGAGATCACCGACTCCGAGTCCGTGTCGTCCGGCTGACTTCTGGGCCGGGCGGGTCTCGTCCCACCGGGGGGTGCCCGCGGGGGTCGGGGTCAGCGGTCGAAGAGGTGCCGGATGACCGGGCGGGCGGCGGCCACGGGGTCGTCGCCGAGCCCGGCGGGCAGCGCGCCGCTCAGCCAGAGGTGGGCGAAGCCGTGGACGATCGACCAGGCGGCGATCGATGCCGTCCGGTCGTCGTCCGGGCGGCCCGGTGAGACGCCGCGGACGCCCTCGGTGAGCACCCGGTCGGCGCGGGCGCGGGCGGCGGTCACCTCGGGGTCGTCCGGCCGGTACAGCTCCGGTCTGAAGATCACCTCGAAGTACGGGCGGCGGTCGACGGCGAAGCGGATGTAGGCGAGGCCCGTCTCGTGCAGGTCGTCGCCGGCCGCTTCGAGGGCGTCCGCGAACAGGGCGTAGCCCTCGGCGGCGACGGCTGTCAGCACTCCGGCCCTGTCGCCGAAGTGGTGGGCGGGGGCGGCGTGCGAGACGCCGGCGCGGCGCGCCAGCTCGCGCAGGCTCCAGGTGACCGGCCCCGATTCGGCGATCGCCCCGACGGCCGCCTCGATGATCGTCCGCCGCAGATCGCCATGATGGTAGGTGTCGCCGCTCATGGGCGGCATCCTATCTTGTCATTGACAAGACTCGATGTCCGCCTTCTCGGAGACCAGAGCCCGGCCGACCTGCCGATCGACCGGGCCGGGGCGCAGCGGCGAGGCGCGGAAAATTGATGTACTTCGGTGTCAGATCGGCGGAGCCGCCGTTCGTCTCTAGGGCAGGAGGTGGCGCACATGAGGTATGTGCTGATGTTCGTGGAAGCCGAGCAGTACGCCAAGGACTGGGAGTCCAGGACCGAGGACGAGCGGCAGGAGCTTTTCGGCAAGGTCGAGAAGTGGCTGGCCGACCACTCGGCGCAGATCGTCCACAGGACAAGGCTGCAGGGCCGCGAGACCGCGACCACCGTCCGGCTCGGCGAAGGCGACCCGGTCGTGACCGACGGGCCGTTCGTGGAGGGCAAGGAGGTCATCAGCGGCTACGTCGAGGTCGAGGTCGCGGACCTGGACGAGGCGCTCGCCATTGCGAAGGCCTGGCCGTCCTGCCCGACCGTCGAGATACGCCCCGCGCTCTGAACCCGTGAGCGGCGAACAGGGCGGGAAGCAGGGCGGCGAGCAGGACCTCCCAGCGAAGGAGACCGCGGCCGAACTGGCCCGCGTGGTGCGCGAGCACGCGGGCCGGCTGGCCGGGGCCCTGGTCAGGGTCCTCGGCGACTTCTCCCTGGCGGAGGACGTCGTCCAGGACGCGGTGTGCGTCGCGCTCGAACGCTGGCCGGTCGAAGGCATCCCCGACCGTCCCGACGCCTGGCTGTTCACCGTCGCCCGCAGGCGGGGGCTCGACGTGCTGCGCCGCCAGGCGCGCTACCGCGACAAGCTGGCGCTGCTGCAATGGTCCCCGCCGCACGAACCCGACGACCGGCTCCGGCTGATCTTCACCTGCTGCCATCCGGCGCTGCCGCGCACCGCCCAGATCGCGCTCACCCTGCGGGTCGTGTGCGGGCTCACCACCGCGCAGATCGCCGCCGCGTTCCTCGTCCCGGAGCCGACGGTGGCGCGGCGCATCACCCGGGCCAAACGCAAGATCTCCGACGCGGGGATCCCCTACCGGATCCCGCGCGACACCGAGATGCCCGAGCGGCTCGCCGAAGTGCTGACCGTCATCTACCTGCTGTTCAACGAGGGCTACCTGTCGAGCGCCCCCGACCAGGAACGCCACCTCGCCGACGACGCCGAATGGCTGGCCGCACTGCTGGCGTGGCTCGTCCCCGCCGACCCGGAGGTCACCGGGCTGCTGGCGCTGATCCGGCTCCACCAGGCCCGCGCCGCCGCGCGCTTCGACACCGCCGGACACCTCGTCCTGCTGCGCGACCAGGACCGGTCACACTGGGACCACGCCGCCATCGCCGACGCCACCGCGCTGCTGGCCCGCGCGGCCCGCCAGGGCGAACCGGGCCCGTACCAGCTGCAGGCCGCCATCGTCGCCTGCCACGCCGAGGCCCCCACCTGGGACGACACCGACTGGCACCAGATCGTCGTGCTGTACGACATGCTGCTGCGTCTCGCCCCGTCCCCGGTGACGCGGCTGCACCGGGCCGTCGCGCTGCACCGCCACGCGGGGCCGTCCGCCGCGATGGCCGAGCTCGACGCGCTGGCCGGCGACCTGGACGGCCACCACCTCTACCACGCCGTCCGCGCCGAGCTGCTGCGCGACCTCGGCCGCCCCGACGAGGCCCGCGAGTCCGACGAGCGCGCCCTGCGCCTGACCACCAACCGCGCCCAGCAGGCCCTCCTGGAGGAACGCCTCACCTGGGGCTAACCGCGCTCCCCAGCCGGCCGCCGCGTTCGCCAGTCGTTCACTTCCGCTAGTCGTTCACTCTGCGCTAGTCGTTCTCTTTGGCGTATTCGCGGAGGCCGGGCAGATCCAGGACCGTGATCTTCCGCCAGCCGGTGCGGATCAGCCCCTCGCGGCGCAGGCCGTTCAGGGCACGCGCGACCGTCTCGCGGGACGCGTCCATCCAGCTGCCCAGCTCCTCCTGCGACAGCGGCGGCCCGATCTCGATCGACCCGTCCGGCGCGGGCGGCGCGTAGTGGACGGACCGTTCCGCGAGTTCGGCGAGCAGCATCGCGAGCCGCTGGGTGCCCCGGCTGGTCACGTGGGCCTTCAGGCGCCGGTCCATGTCATCGATGCGCCGGACGAAGGTACCGGTCACGAGCATCCACACGTCCGGATGCTCGTCCAGGAAGCCGGTGAAGCGGGCGGCGGGCACCACCAGCGCGCGGACCGGCGACAGCGCGGTGACCGTGGCCGACCGGGTCCGGCCGCCGAGCACCGCGCTCTCGGCGAGCAGGTCGCCGGGGCCCCGGACCGCCAGCACCACGTTATGGCCGTCCTCGGTCGACGAGGTCACCTTCGCCCAGCCCCGCTCGATGACGATCACGTGGTCGGACTCGTCGCCCTGGTACACCAGGGGCGACTTCACCGGGAACTGCCGGGGACGCCCGGCGGCGCGCAGCGCCGCCTGCTGCGCGGCGTCGAGCGCGGCCCAGAATTCCGGGCGCGGAGAGGTCGCCGCGTAGGTTGCCACCCGCCTCCTCCTTGCCTCCGGCGTGCTCTGCCTCCGGTATGCCGGGCCCGCCCGGACGGCTTTGCCGAATCCTTGACATGCGCTGAGTCCTTGACATGCCCGGAGTTACATGGACAGTAAACCGGAAGGCGTCACTTGGGGACGGCGACCAGTCGGACGGCGAGCCCGGTGAACACCGTCCCGCTGAAGGTGTTCAGGCACCGCGCGACCCGGCGGCTGCGCCGCAGCATGTCGGCGAGCCGCCCGGACAGCAGCCCGACCCCGGAGTCGACGGCGAGGCCGATCAGCACGAGCGTGATCCCGAGGACGAGGAACTGCATCATCGGATGCCCCAGGGGGTTCACGAACTGGGCACCGGTGCCCACGCCCATCGCGGCCATCACACCGGCGGCGGGGCCCGCCGCGCCCGCCCATGGCGACGACGAACATCATGTCGGGTCCGGGGCCGAGGCAGAGGGCGAGCGCCGCCACGACGAACGCCGCATACGGGGATGTGTCCACCATGGTGAAATCATGCGGCAGCGACGGGCCTCGCCGCGAGCCCATTACCCCCTTGCCGCTGTGGCCCTAGAGTCCCGCGCGCTCACGGAGTGCGGCGGGGTCGAGGGAGGGTCTGCCTCCGGGGTGGCCGACGGTGTCGGCGGCCGCCGCGACGGCGAGGCGTGCGGCGCTTTCCGGTGGGTCGCCGCGGGCCAGCGCGGCGATCAGCGCGGCGGTGAGGGCGTCCCCGGCGCCGGTCGTGTCGGCCACCGGCGTGTCCTCCAGCGGCAGGACGAGATGTCCGCCCGGCCAGACGAAGACGTTCCCGGACGCGACGGCCAGCGCCACCAGCGACGGCCCGCGCCGGACGAGGTCCTCGCCCAGGTTCACGGCCTCGCGCTCGTCGGCGATGCGGGTACCGGCGAGCATCTCCGCCTCCCGGGCGTCGGCCCGGACGACATGGGCGGCGGCCAGCACCTCGTCACGAACGTCCTCGGAAGGCGCCCCGTCCACCGCGATGCGGGCGTCCGGCGCATGGTCCAGCGCCGCCCGCACCGCGTCCGGAGGCTGCTGAAGCTGGACGCTCACCCACGCGGAGTCGCGCAGCAGCGGATCGGCCGCCCTGACGTCGGCCTCGGTGAGCAGGACGGCGTCCGGCAGGTCCTCCAGGTAGCGCCACCCGGCCGAGGCGTCGACGACATCGACGATCAGCCCGGTCTCCGTGCCTTCGCGCCGCACGACGTGCGAGACGTCGATGCCGTCGCGGCGGGCCTGGTCGAGCATGCCGCCGCCGACATCGTCGTCCCCCACCACTCCGACCAGGCCGGCGCGGACGCCCAGCTGCGCGAGGGAGACCGCCTGGTTCGCGCCCTTGCCGCCGAGCATCTCCCGGCGCCGCCGCACGTCCGCCGACTCCCCCGGCGCGGGCACGTCGTCCACGACCAGCACCAGGTCACGGGCGACCTGCCCGAGCACGGCGACCCGCCCATGGACGGCACCCCGCTCAGGGACGGGCTCATGGACGGGCCCGCCGGTCGGACGCGGCATCACGTGCCCGGCGGAGGCTCGGTCTCGATCGTGAGGGCCTCATGGTCGAAGCACAGGTGGCCTCCCACCTTGACGGCGTCCTCAAGCGGGTCCTCGTAGGACCACGCGGCGTCCTCCGCGCCGTCCAGCGACCAGTACGTCGCCTCGCCCTTGTACGGGCAGACCGTCTGCTTCGCGCTCTCGCTCAGCAGCCCGCGGCGGACATCCGCGGCGGGGATGTAGAGGCGGTTGGGCAGCCCGGTCTCCGACAGCAGCTTCGGCCGCTCGGACTCGGCGATGACCTCCCCGTTCAGCAGCACCCGGACATGCCGGGACGAGGCGCGGGCGTCGACTCGGTGGAACGGGTCGCGCAGATGCCCGCGGACCTCCTCGTCCTCGTCGTACCAGGCGTCCATCCGGCCCCAGTAGAACGCCATGAGCCCGCGCAGCCACTCCGACTCCGGTTGCGGCTCCGGATACGCCCACACCGCGTTCTCCGCGGCCCGGTCGCCCACCCGGACCGTCCAGTACGCGGCGTCGCCCTTGAACGGGCAGTGCGTCGTGTGATCGGTCCTGTCCAGCAGGTCGGCCCGCACGTCCTCTTCCGGGACGTACAGGACCGGCAGCAGCCCCGTCTCGTGCAGGAGCTGCCCGCGCTCGGTGTCCAGGACCGTCTCGCCCGCGAAGCGGGCACGGACCCGCCGCGGGAAATCGTGCATGAACAGCTTGTGCTTCGGCCCGTCGATGCTGAAGTTGACCTCGTCTCCCGGCGATCCGGCGAGCGGTCCCGGCCGCATGGTCAGCGACATGCCGTGCTCCTAACGCTTCCATAGGCTCCTCATGCCCTGCCGGCTCATACTCCCGTCGGCAGGGTCTCAAGCTCACCACGCCGCGCCGCCCCAAGGTGCAGCGGCTCCAGCGCGGACGTGGTCCGGAACCAGCACAGGGCGTCGTACCGCTCGGCGAGCCTCGTCGGGACGTACTGGCGCCGGTCGCGGTCCGGGTCGTACACCACGCCGATCGCGCGGTGCCCGAGCGTCCGGGTGAGGAAGGCGGGCTTGTCCGGCTCGGGCGGCACGATGAACATCCCGCGGTGCAGCTCCGACTCCGCCAGCACCGCCTCCAGCGAACCGCGCACCGGCGGCGGCACGTGCATGTTCTCCATCGGGGCACCCCAGCGCGGGGCCGCGATCACCTCGCCGGACCCGCCGGCGAACCCGATGAGCACTACCTCATCCCCGCCCTGCGGGTCTCGACCGTGCTGATCCCGACCGTGCTGATCCCGACCGTGACGCTCCCTGGCGAGCTGGCCGAGGTTGACCATTCCGGCGCCGGCCATGTCGGTCGCCCGAGCGTCGCCGACGTGCGTGTTGTGCGCCCAAACCACGGCCTTGCCGGTCTTTTCTCCTGGGCCGGTCTTTTCTCCTGGGCCCGTTCCTTCCCCGGGGCCGGTCCGGCCGCCGTGGAACTCCATGAGCCGGTCGAGAGTGTCGGCCATGTGGACGTCCCGGATGTTCCACGACTCCGGCCCACCATTGATCATGGCGCGGTAGTACCGTTCGGCCCCCGCCGTGACCTCGGCGTTCTGCCGCGCGTCGAACTCCTCCACGGGGTCACGGGTGTCACCGTGGGTCACCGGCCGGCGCAGCCTGGTCAGCAGCGCGAGGATCTCGTCCCGGCACCCGTCCGGGACGAGCGCGGTGTTCCACCCGTACGCCTGCGGGTCGTCGCCGTGCGGCTCGAAGCAGCGGTACGCCTCCAGCGCGGTCTCCAGATACTCCGGACGATGCTCCGCCAGGTAGTCGACGACGGCCCGGAGCGACTCCCACAGGCTGTAGACGTCCAGCCCGTAGAAACCGGCGCGCTCGCCCGCCGGCAGGCCCGCGTTGTGGTCGCGCAGCCAGCGGCAGAATTTGACGGTCTCCTCGTTGGCCCACATCCACGTCGGCCATCGCTCGTAGGCGTCCAGGGCCTCCCGCGGGTCCTCGGGCGAGCCGGGCGCCAGGGTCACGCTGCGCCCGACCTTGCGGCAGTCCGGCCAGTCCCCCTCGACCGCGACGAACGAGAACCCGCGCTCGGCGATCAGCCGCCTCGTCAGCGCCGCCCGCCACGCGTAGTACTCGTGCGTGCCGTGGCTGGCCTCACCGATCAGCACGCAGCGGGCGTCGCCGATCCGGTCCAGAAGCGGGTCGAGGTCGTCCTCGTACTCCAGCGGCAGGGCCGCCTCGACGACGTCGGCGGCGGTGCTCGCTCCAGGGCTCGCTCCAGGGCTCACTGCGATCCCCTCCGCTCGCCCTTCGGACCCTCACCCCGCTCACTCGCGCGCCGCGGCCGGCGGTTTTCGTCCATCTGAAGCTCGTCGTTGGCGCGCTCACCGGCCTCGGAATCGGAGGCGAACCCCTCGTCCTCCATCCGCTTGCGGGTCTTCGCGCGTTTGATGTCGTACTTGTGGCTTCCTGGGCGTGGCATATCGACGTTCCCCCATTTTGTCGTCTTCCTCCCGCCCTTCCCAGGTTCCGGGCATCGATGCGGCTAGCCATCCCCCTGGATGCCGGTGGCGGCCGCGCGGTAGGCGGTGGGGGTCTGCCCGTAGGCGGCGCGGAACGCGCGGCTGAAGGCGGCGGCGTCGGGAAGGCCCCAGCGGTTCGCGATCGCGCCGATGCGCTGGGTGCCGAGGAAGGGGTCGCCGAGCTCGCGGCGGCAGTGTTCGAGGCGGCAGGTGCGGATATACCGGGCGACGGTCGTGCCGACGGGCTGGAACACCCGGTACAGCTGGCGGACGGAGATGTGGTGCGCCTCGGCGATCGCGGCCGGGCACAGGGCCGGGTCGTGCAGGTTCGCCTCGATCCACTCCTTGATCGCGCGCAGCATCTCCGCCGCCTCCGGAGACGAGGGCCGCGGCGCGCCGAGCCACTCTCCGGCCGTCCCCGTCACCAGCTCGACGACCGCGCCGCCGAGATGATGGGCGTAAGGCTCGTCATCCCCGTCACCGTCTCCGTTGTCGGCGAGGGCGCCCAGGAGCGAGGCGACGATCCGCCCGCCACGGGTGCTTCCGGCCATCAGGGTGCCGCCGAACGCGGCCAGCCGGTCGGGCGGCAACGGGATGGCGCTGTGCGGGATCACCACCGTGAAGATGTGGTGAGGGCCGAAGACGATCTCGACCGGCCGGGTGAGGTCGTAGAACACCACGTCCCCGGCCCCGACCCGGGCGCGGCGGCCGTTCTGGCTCAGGACGCACGAGCCGCGCAGCACCAGGCCGAGCTTGTAGCACTCGCGGGTGTCGCGGGCGATCTGCCGGGCGCTGCGCCGCACCGCGTGCGCGGGGGCGTGCACGTCACCGGCCTCGATCGGTCCGAGGGTACGGCCCGTCAGGCGGGCGGCGAACCCGCCGGGGGCGCGCGGCTGGACGTGGAACGGCCCGAAGGCCGAGGTGATCAGGTGGCGCCAGTATTCGGCCTGGTCGCGGGCAGGGTGGTCCGAGGTGTCAGCGAGCGTGGGCATGACGCTCCTCCGGTCGGCGGGCGGGGTCTCGGACGCCACCCGCAAGGTTTCTACGCCCGGTCAGGAACGTCAATGAGCGAGTCGGCACGACGCTCCGGGCGGGCTTTGGCACTCGACGCCAAAGTCCCGGCAGGCAGCGCCAAGACCACGCGACCGGGACCGGCTTATACATGGGACGAACTCCCAGGGAGCCCCGCCGACCGAACCACCGGACGACCCCGAGAGGAACCGCCATGCCAACCGATGCCCCAATCCCACCGGACGAGCACGCTCCACCGGGCGAGCATGCTCCACCGGACGAGCACGCCCCGGCGGACGAGCAGCCGCGCGGGATCAGCCGCAAAGGCTTCATCGTCGCCGCGGGGCTCGGGGCGCTCACGCTGCCCGCGGCGGTGTCCGGCGCGCCCGCGGAGGCTCGCGTCGGGCGGCCGCGGCTCGCTCCGACGCCGATGTGCGACGACGGCGATGACCCGACCCCGCCGCAGATGGAGGGTCCCTACTTCAAGCCCGGCTCCCCACAGCGTTCGTCGATCGTGACGCCCGGAATGCCGGGGACCCCGTTGACGGTGACCGGGATCGTCTACTCCTTGTCATGCCGTCCGGTGAATCGCGCGCTGCTCGACTTCTGGCAGGCCGACAATTACGGCAATTACGACAACTACGGATATAGGCTGCGTGGGCATCAGTACACCGACACAATGGGACGATTCAGCCTCACCACGATCGTGCCCGGCCTCTATCCGGGACGAACCCGGCACATCCACGTCAAGGTCCAGGCGCCGTACCAGCGGATCCTGACGACGCAGCTCTACTTCCCGAACGAGCCGCGGAACTCCAGCGACATGCTCTTCGACCCCGAACTGCTGATGGACGTCCGGACCGGCCCGACCGGGCGAGCCGCGACGTTCGACTTCGTCCTGCGCGTTCCGTAGCCCGGCTCGCGAGCCCGGCTACCCCAGCTTCCACGGGATCTCGTCCCCGCCAAGGCCACAGGCGCCCTGGCGGGGACGTCCGTGCGCGCCATATCGCACCCAGCCGACGCACAGCCGGCCGGCCGCCCCCCCGCAGGGTCGTCCGGAAAGCGCCGTTTCGCACCGTTTCTTTGCACGTCGTCCCATTCGGCGTCCCACAGGAACGGAACCGAGACGTGATGCGAATCCCCCACGAAACGCCAAAGGAATGGATAGTCTCCTTCCGATAACTTTCAGTTGGTAGCAAATCTGGAGCACACCCCGAATGAGCGTTGCCAACCGGGCACAGGTCATCACACGGTGGGGCGCCATCGCATTCATGGCGGCAGCGGTCCTGACCGCCACCGCCGGTGGCTTCGCCCAGTCCTACGCCGGCCTCTACCACTGGGCGTTGGAACACGGCCTGCGGGGCTGGAAGGCCGAATCGTTCCCGCTCCTAGTCGACCTGTTCATCATCGTGGGAGAACTCGGCCTCTTCCTGCTGGCCATCGACGCCTTCGTCCTGCACCGCCGGGCCCTGCTGAGCTGGCTGGACTTCTTCCTGCCGCTGACGATCGCCCTCGCCGGGTGGACGGCCAGCCTCGTCTTCAACGTGGGCCACGTCGGCCACAAGACGTTCTCGTACCAGGCGACGGCCGCGGTCCCGCCGATCGTGTCGATGCTCGGCCTGTTCGTCCTGCTGCGGACGCTGCACCGATACGTGGCGCAGGACGAGGCGGAGGAGCCGCCCAAGCAGCCGGAGCCGCAGACGCGCGCCATCGCCGGCCCCGTCACGCTGAACCAGATCACGCTGATGCCCATGCGGAACACCGGCCCGTTCCCGCGGATCCAGGTTCCCGGCCACTCCGGAAAGGCGATCGAGTCCGGCCGCTCGGCGACCGAGACCGCGGCCAAGGCGGGAGCGGGCGCCGAAACCGCCGCCGAGGCCCTACCCGCTCAACCGACCGCACCGACCCGACCAGCGGCGCCGCCCCTACCGACCAGGCCCTCCCAGCCGGCCGCACCGGCTCAGCCGGCCCACGCCCAGGCGGCCGCACCGGCTCCGGTCCCCACCGAGGCGCCCGCGCCCGCGCCGGAACCCGAGCCCGAACTGGCCGTCGTCAGCGCCGCCGCACGCGGAAGCCTCAACGGCCGCAGCGGTTACGGCACCGCCACCGAGGAGCCCGCGCCCGCCGTGGCCCCCACGGCACCCGACCCGGAGGGCCTTCGCGCCCTCGTCATCGACATCCTGGAGCGCCGCCACGGCGACGTCGCCGGGACGCTCGCCGAGGTCAGGGCCGAGGGCTACACCTGCAACGAGGCCGAGATCCAGCGGATCAGCGACAACCACTGGTTCCCGTACGCGGTGTACCGGCTGCTGGCCAAGCACGACGGCAACGGCGAGCTGGTCGCCGGGGAACTGAGGGCGCAGGGCATCATCTACGACGCGACCATGCTGGACGAACTCGTCCGCTCCTGGCGCGTCTGATCCACCCGGACCGCCATGTTCCGAAACCGTCCGGTCCCGCCCTGCACACGCAAGGGGGCGGGACCGTACGTTCTACGCGTCGCGCTGCTGTTCCTGGGACGGGTCGGTGCGCAGCCGTGCGTGCAGGCCGCCGTCCACGCGCAGGACATGCCCGTTGAGCTGCGCCGCCGCCGGTGAAGCCAGGAACAGCGTCGCGTCGGCGACCTCCTCCGGAGCGGTCGTGCGGCCCGCCGGCAGATCGGTGGCGGGCCGTACCTCCCCGACGACACTGGCCGGCGCGACACAGTTGGCGCGGATGCCGAGCCCGCCGAGTTCCACGGCGATCGCACGGCTGAGGGCCTCGATGCCCGCCTTCGTCACGTCGTAGGCGCTCTGGTCGTCGTGCGCGCGGGAACCGCCCGGCGACGACATGGTGACGATCGCGCCGCCGCGTCCCTCGTCGCGCCAGTACCGGACGGCGCGCACCGACAGTAGGTACGCCGACCGCAGGTTCGCGGCGATCACCGCGTCCCACACGGCGGCGTCGATGTCGATGAACGGGGTGCGCACCTCGGTCATCGCGGCGTTGTTCACGAGCACGTCCAGGCCGCCGTCCCGGCGGAGCCGGTCGAAGACGGCGTCGGCGACGTCCTCGCGGGCCAGGTCGCCGTCCATCGTGGTGACCCGCGGCATCGCGTCGAAGATCTTGAGCCCCTCGGTGTCCACGTCCACGGCGAGCACGTCGGCGCCCGCGTCCGCGAACCGGTGCACGAGCGCGCGGCCGATCAGGCCCGCGGCGCCGGTGACCAGCACCCGCTCCCCCGAGAAGTCGAACCGTACCGCGCTCATATGGTCATGCTCGCTCGACCGTGCCTGATCTGGCTGTGCCTGACCTGGCTGTGCCCGAAATGACTGTGCCCGAAATGACTGTGCCTCATATGCCTGAGGTTCATTCGCTGGGAGCCTCCCTCACCTGGGCGACGATCTGCGTCGGGTTGACGAACAGCAACGCGATGATCAGCAGCAGCGCCGACAGCGCCATGTAGATCACGGCCATCGCGTCGATGGCCTGCGCGGCGCGGATCCCCGGCGTGAACGCGGCGCTGTACAGCGCGACGATCAGGGTCTGGCTGTCCGCGTCGGCGACCAGGAACGTCAGCTCGAACATCGCGACGGTCCGCACCAGCACCAGGATCCCCGCGGCGAGAATGCCGGGGAGCAGCAGCGGCACCAGCACCCGCGCGAACACCTGCCGCGTGCGGGCCCCGCACATCCGCGCGGCCGACTCCACGTTGGTGTCGATCTGCTCGACGAACGGCGTCATGACGAGGATGACGAACGGCAGCGCCGGGACGAGGTTCGCCACGATGACGCCCGTCATCGTCCCCGCCAGATGCACCTTGTAGAGGACGGTGGCGAGCGGGATGCCGTAGGTGATCGGAGGCAGCAGCACCGGGAGCAGCAGCAGGAACATCACGATCCGCTTGCCCGGGAAGTCGCGCCGCGCGAGCGCGTACCCGGCGGGCACGCCGATCAGCAGCGACAGCGCCACCACGATGAGCGTGATCTCCAGCGTGACGGTCAGCACGTCGCCGAGCGCGAACTCCGACCAGGCGTTGGAGTACCACGCGGTGGTGAAGCCCTGCGGCAGCCATCCGGCGAACCATTTCGTGCCGAACGAGTTGACGATCACCGAGAAGATCAGCCCGGCCAGATTGACCAGGAAGAACGCGACGCAGGCCCAGACGAACCAGCCGCTCAGCCGGCCCTTCGGCAACCGCCTCCTCCGCACCGGGGCGGTGTTGCCCGCTACAGCGGCGGTCATGATCCCTTACCTCCCATCGCGGGCCCGGTGTACAGGCGACCGCGCAGCAGCAGCGTCACCGAGATGACGAGCAGCTCGAACACGCCCATCAGCACGGCGATGGTCGAGGCCATCGAGTAGTCGTACTTCTCGAACGCCGCCTGGTAGGCCGCGATCGCCATCACCCGCGTCTCCCCCGCCGGTTCACCGACGAGGCTCGCGGACGGGAACACCGAGAACGCCAGCACGAACGCGAGCACGAACGTGGTGGCGAGGCCCGGCGCCAGCAGCGGCAGGATGACCCGCCGCATCCGCTGCCAGGGCCCGGCGCCGAGCGTGGCCGCGGCCCGCTCCAGCGTCGGGTCGATGCCCGACATGTAGGCGAGCACCAGCAGGAACGCGAACGGGAACCCGGTGATGAGCAGCGAGAACAGCACGCCCCAGTAGTTGTAGATCAGCCGGACGGGTTCATCGACGAGCCCGATGTCCATCAGGACCCGGTTGAACCACCCCTTGGGGCCGAGGTAGCGCAGGAGCCCGTCCGCGACGAGGACGGTCCCGAGCGTCACCGGCAGGACGAGCGCCGCCGTCAGCAGCCGCCGTCCGCGGAACCTGCCGCGCAGCCGGTACGCGATCGGCACCGACGCGCCGACGTTGATCAGCGCGGCGGGAAGGGCGAGCCGGAGCGTCTTCCAGACGGTGCCGCGCTCATAGGAGTCACGGAAGAAGTCGGCGTAGTTGCCGAACGGGCCACCGCCGTTCTTCGGCTGCAGCGACAGGCCCACCCCGTACAGCATCGGGTAGATGAACAGCAGCCCGATGACCAGTACCGCGGGCAGCAGCAGGAGCAGTACCCGGTCGACGCCGCGTTCGGCGAGCCGGTGCCGCAGACCGCTGCGCCGCGGCACCGGCGCCTTCGGGCGGGCGGGAGCGTCAACCGCCATCCTGTACCCCGATCTCCGCGGGGTCGTCGAACGCCTCCGCCGCGTCCTGGACGTTCTCCCCGAACACGAGCACACGTTCGGGCGGGACGGTCAGCGTGACCCGCTCCCCCGGCGCGATCCGCTCCGGCGACCTGAAGTGGACGACGCGGCCGTCGTCCATCACGCCCTCGGCGGCGACCTCGCGTCCGTGGAACTCCGACACCTCCACCCGGACCGTCACAAGGTTCTCCCCCGTCGCCGAGCCGGGCGGCCCGGCGACGCGGAAGTCCTCGGGGCGGACGGCGGCGACCGCCCGCGCCCCGGTGATCGGCCGCCGGCTCATCCCGGTCAGCGTGAGGCCCGCCTTGTCGCCGAGCGACACCCTGCCACCGTCGACGCCGCCGTTCGCGGAGCCGCCGTTCGTTGAGCCGCCCCCTGCCGGGCCGCCGCCCGTCAGGACGGGCAGCTCCAGCAGGTTCCGGTAGCCCATGAAACCGGCGATGTAGGCGCTGGCCGGATGTGTGTAGACCTCCTCCGGCGTCCCGATCTGCTCGATCTCCCCGGACCGCAGCACCACGACCCGGTCGGCGAGCGCGAGCGCCTCCTCCTGGTCGTGCGTCACGTACACGGTGGTCAGGCCGAGGTCCTGGTGGATCCGCCGGATCTCGGTGCGCATCTGCACGCGCAGCTTGGCGTCCAGGTTGGACAGCGGCTCGTCCATCAGCACCAGCTTCGGCCGCAGCACGATCGCGCGGGCGATCGCCACCCGCTGCTGCTGCCCGCCCGACAGCTGGCCGGGCAGCTTGTGCTCGTGCTCGGTCAGCTCGACCGTCGCGAGCGCCTCGTCCACCCGGCGGGCCGTCTCGGCCTTGCCGACCCGCCGGACCGACAGCCCGAACGCGACGTTCTTCCGGACGGACAGGTGCGGGAACAGCGCGTAGTTCTGGAACACCATCCCGAACCCGCGGCGCTCCGGCGGCAGCGTGTCGATGCGCTCCTCGTCCAGCCAGATCGCGCCGTCCGACAGGGGCAGCAGCCCGGCCAGGCAGTTCAGCGCGGTCGACTTGCCGCATCCGGACGGCCCGAGCAGGGCGATGAACTCGCCG
Organism: Actinomadura sp. 3N407; assembly: GCF_052245875.1. Lineage (NCBI taxonomy): Bacteria > Bacillati > Actinomycetota > Actinomycetes > Streptosporangiales > Thermomonosporaceae > Actinomadura > Actinomadura sp. 3N407. The sequence goes on along the minus strand of NZ_JBQQBP010000020.1, from coordinate 29,218 downwards.
CCCTCGATCCGCAGATCGAAACCGCTCAGCGCGGTCGCCTTGCCGAAGCGGCGGGTCACACCGTCCAGGCGCAGATGCCCGAACCCGGCGCGCGCGTCCTTCTCCAGCACGGTCTCCGCCATCATGACGCACCTCCCGAGGACGCGAAGTCCCCTCGCGTCCGGTTGCCTTCGTGCGTCCTGTCAGATTCGTACGTCCGGCCGACGTCGTAGGTCCGGCCGACGTCGTGCGCGGGCATGACCGTTCGACAGGTCATGCCTTCCTCACATGTCATTGCTTCTTGACCTTCTGCCCGCCGATCTCGCGGTCCCAGCGGTCGAACGCGGCGACGAGGGCCTTGGCGTCCAGCGGCGGGGCCTTCGGGTTGCCGGCGATCAGCTGGTCGTACTCGGGACGCCCGAACTCCTTGATCGCCTGCCGGCTCTCGGCCGGCGCCATGTCCAGCGTCACGCCCTTCACCGCCGGGCCCGGGTAGAAGTAGCCCTTGTCGAACGTGATCGCCTGCTGCTGGGGCTGGAGCGCGAACTTCATCAGGTCGAACAGGACGGCCAGCTTCTCGCCCGAAACGCCCTTGGGAACGACCATGTAGTGCGCGTCGGTGACCCAGGTGAAGCCCTCCAGGGGCTGGATCTCGACGTCCTTCGGCACCTGGCCGAGCACGCGCGGGTTGATGTCCCAGCCGGTGGTGCTGAGGATGATGTCGCGGGTGCCCTCACCCAGCTCCTTCATCGTCTGCGTGGTGCCCGTCGGGTAGTACTCGACGTACTGGTCGAGATCCTTGAGGTACTTCCAGGTCTTCGCCCAGCCGTTCGTCGGGTCCATGGGGTCCTTGTCCCCGAGGATGTAGGGCAGGCCCATCAGCCACGTCCGTCCGGGGCCCGAGTTGGACGGACGCGCGTACATCAGCTTGTTCGGGTGCGCCTTGGCCCACTCCAGGAGTCCGTCCGCCGTCGTGGGCGGGTCGGAGACCGTCTCCGGGTTGTACTCCAGCAGCGGCCCGGACGGGTAGTACGTCACGACGACGCCCTTGCCCTGCGCCAAGTCCTGCATCTTGGACGCCGGCTCCAGATACAGCGACTTCAGGTCGGGAAGCTTGCCGGAGTACTTGCCGAGCACGTCGACCCACAGGTTCTGCTCCAGGCCCGCGGAGAGCCCGTCGGTGCCGGTCAGCACCAGGTCGATGTCGAGCTGCCCGGCGTCCTGCTGGGCCTTGACCTTGCCGGCCAGCTCCGGCGCGGTCGCCTTCGTGTAGGTGATCTTGCTGATGAGCTCGGGGTGCTCCTTCTTGTAGTTCTCGAAGATCTGCTGGGTGAGCTGCAGGTTCCCGGCGACGTCGATGATGTTCAGGGTGACGGGGTCGGACGGCATCTTGACGTCCGCCGCCGACGGCTCGGACGCCGTGCCGCCGTCGGAGCCCGGCGCGCCGCACGCGGCCAGCAGCAGGCCGGCGGCGGTCGCGAGGGTGAGGAGAGCGGATCGAGGAGTTCTCATGGGGTGGGTCCTCCTGGCAGGACGTCTGCACTCAGACGTCTCGTCCTGATGGCCGAGCCGACTCACACCGGCCCGGTGGTGCCTCGGATGAGGAGTCGGGTCGCCAGCTCCGCGGCCGGCGGCAGGGGAGGCGCCTTCGGCGCCCCGGGGTCGAGCATCGAATGCATGGTGGCGGCCGCCGCCCGCGACAGCGCGTTCACGGGCATGGCCACCGTCGTGAGGGGCGGATTGGTCATGGACGCCATCGGGACGTCGTCGAACCCGACGATGCTGACCCCTTCGGACTCACCGGTCTCGCCGGGCACGTGTCTTCCGGGCACGGGGACGCCGCGCGCGGTGAGCCGTGACAGCACCCCGAGCGCGACCAGGTCGTTGTAGGCGAAAACCGCGGTCACGCCGGCGGCGAGGACCTCGTCGGCGGCCCGGAAGCCACCGGTGAAGCGCGGCTCGTACGGGCCGAGATCGACCAGTTCGATGCCGCGTTCCGCGCAGGCGGCGCCGATGAACTTGCGCCGCTGCCGGTTCGACCACGAGTTGGCCGGGCCGGACAGGTACGCGCACCGCCGGTGGCCCAGCGCGTGGACGTGCGCCGCCGCCTGGTCCATGCCGGGCTGGAAGTCCAGCAGGACCGACGGCGCAGTCCGGCTCGTCCGGTTGGCGAGGACCACGGTCGTCTTGGACGCGACGGCCCGCAGCCGCGTCCCCGACATGCGCGGCGCGCACAGGATCAGCCCGTCCACCCGCTCGACCATGGCCTCGGCCAGCCTGACCTCCGTCGCGGTGTCCTCGTCGGTGTCGGCCAGGAACACCGCGAACTCGGTGTCCCTGAAGTAGGCCTCCACGCCCTTGATGAACGGCGCGAAGAACGGGTTGGCGATGTCGGGGACGATCAGCCCGACGTTGCGGGTCCGCCCGAGGACCAGCGACTGCGCCGCACGGTTCGGCTGGTAGCCCAGCCGCTCGGCGCATTCGAGCACGCGCCGCCGGGTCTCGGCGTTCACGAGCTCCGGGGAGTTCAGCGCACGCGAGACCGTCGAGGGCGATACCCCTGCGAGGTTCGCCACGGCCCGGATCGAGGCCCGGGTGCTGTCCGCGCTCATGGCGAAGAGTATGAAAACGTTTGCGGAACAGTGTCAATGCTCAGCGCCGAGAACCCTTGCCCGTGACGAACCCGTTACCTGAGCGCCTCCGGCCGCGGCGGCCCGCGACCACGGCGGCCGGCAGGGAGCACTACCGGACGCCGTCCCACCCGAACTCGTCCGTCTCGTCCGCCGGCAGGAAGGCTTCGAGGCGCAGCTCCGACAACGAGATGTCGACGTGAACCGAAAGCACCTGCTGACCCGACCGCGATTTCGAATGCGGCACACCAGCGACCGCGTCTTCGACCTGGCAGAGATAGACCCTTGCGGATCTTTGTAACAGGCCCATCGGCTTATGGGTCTGCTGAGTGAGTCCTCGTCCATGCTGACCGCTGCACGGCACCGCCTCCGCCGGCATCGCGGCTGGCGGAGGCGGTGTCTTGCGACGGCGCGAGATCCTGACTCGCGTCCGGTGAGCGGAAGGTCAGTTCCAGTTGTCGATCTTGGTGTCGTCGGGGTCCGGAGCGCCCTTCCCGGTTTCGATCAGCGACTTCAGGCTCATCATGAAGACCGCCCACTTGGTGCTGCAGTGGTGCATGAACTCCACCGGCTCCTTCCAGCCTTCATGCTTGAAGAGGACGATGGTGTAGCCGTCGACCTGATCGAGCTTCCAGTCCACGTGCGTGCCGATCCATTCTTCGGGTCCCTCGACCACCTCCCACAGCACGCGCTTGCCCGGGTTGAGTTCGAGGACCTTCATGTCGAATCCGCCGGCCCCGAACCGGAACTGGAGCACGCCGCCGAGTTCGTTGCCTTCGCCCTGTGTGTTGGTCGTGTACCAGCCGGCCAGCCCCTCGGGGGTGGTCAAGGCCGCGTAGACCTCGTCCACCGATGACTTGATTCCCGCTCTGTGCAGGATGTCCACCATTGCCGATTCCCCTTTTCAGTGTTATTTCTCGTCTGAACCTTGTGAATTCACTGCTGTGCCCCGGGCTGGTCCTTGCTGCGCTGAATGGCTTCGGCGATCTCCTTGATGCGCCGGAGCCTGGCGTCCCAAGCCGCCCCCACCGAGGACAACTGAGCGACCGCGCGGGCCAATTGCGCCTCGTCCACCCGGTACCTCCTCTCCCGCCCGGCAGACGACGCGTGCACCAGGCCGACGCGATCGAGCATGGCGAGATGTTTCGCGACGGCCTGCCGTGTCACGGGCAGCCGCTCGCTGAGGCTGGTGGCGGTGCCGTTGCCGTCCGCCAGGAGTAGATCGAGCAACCGCCGACGGGTCGGGTCCCCGACTGCCGACCACAGGTCGTCGTCGACGGCGGCGGTCACGTGGTCGACACCAGCCGCGCGAGGTACTCCCCGAGTCGGGGAATGAAGGTGTCCCAGCCGGCGCCGTGTTCGCGGTACTGCTCCGCCAGCTTGGCGGCCTCCCAGCCCATCTCCCGGAATCCGGTCTCGGTGAGCCGGATCGTCGTGCCCGTGCCCGACGGGGTCAGCTCGAACGTGACCAGCAGCGAGTTGGCGGAGTCGTCGACCTTGCCGCCGACATGGCTCCAGCGGAACGAGAACAATCGGGGCGGGTCGGCGTTCACCACGACGATCGGGGCGACCTCCGCCCTGTCGCCCCAGATGAGCTCACCGACAGCGCCGGGAGCCGCTTCGACGTCGGCGTCGTCCGCCCACCATTTCGAGATGTGCTCGGGGCGGCTGACGACCTCGAAGACCACCTCGGGCGAGGCGTCGACGTGAATCTCGCGTTCGATACTGCCGTACTCCATACGCCTGCTCCATCTCCATCTGCAACGTTTGGTTGCATTAAACCTAGCGTGCCATCCACGATCACGCAACCGTCGGTTGCACATAGCAGGTGAGCAGGACTGATCCGGGCCCGACCAGGCCGCTGGTACGCGATGACGCGGTCGAGGCGTAGGCGGCGACGAAGCGCCCACGCCGCCACGTATGCCAGACCGCGTCGGGTGGGGGCCGGAAGGAGGCGGTGAGGTCGCCCAGGGTCGCGAACCAACCGGCCGGCGTACCAGACGCCTTCGTCGCTCCAGGCGTACAGGGGGACGGAGTCGCCGTCGATGTGGGTGACGACTTCACGTCCCTGTCGCGGGTGGACGTAGAAGCCTGAAAGGCCCCGCCGAGTGACCGGAGGATTCGGCGGGGCCTTGGTGCTGGTTGACGGCTTGGTGGTCGGGCCGTCCGATTCAGTCGACGCGCTTGGCGACCTTCTCGCCCTGACGGGCGGGGTTGCCGGTCACCCCCACTGGCCGGGCTGGTAACCGCCGGCGGGCTGCTGGACGATGACGTTCATACGGTTCCAGGCGTTGATGAGGGCGATGGCGGACACCAGGGCGGCGAGCTGGTCGTCGTCGTAGTGCTTGGCGGCGTTCGCCCAGGCTTCGTCGGTGACGCCGCCGGCGGCGTCGGCGATGCGGGTGCCCTGTTCGGCCAGTTCCAGGGCGGCGCGCTCGGCCTCGGTGAAGACCGTCGCTTCCCGCCACGCCGCGACCAGGTTGAGGCGCACCGAGGTTTCCCCGGCGTGCGCGGCATCCTTGGCGTGCATGTCGACGCAGACTCCGCAGCCGTTGATCTGGCTGGCGCGGAGCCTCACCAGCTCCTGCGTGGCGGCCGGCAGAGTCGAGTCCGCGAGCACCTTGCCCGCCGACTGGAGGTACTTCATGTACTTGGCCACGATGGAGGTGCCGTAGTAGTCGATACGAGCGTCCATGTTGATCTCCTTGCCGTGTCGGCTGTTACACCCCATTGACGGAGCGGCCCGGGAAGATGTGACAACTGGCCGGGTGTGATGCTCAGACGCCGGATTCACGATCAAGAATTGCTCTTGGTCGGTGTCCGGGGTTGATCGGTGTTTCGCGGTCTTGTGCGTGGTGTGGGCTGGGCCGGTGCCCGCCTGTCGCGGCGGGTGGGCGGAGGTTCCGCGGTCCTCGGTGTGTTTGCGCTGGTCGGGACAGGGCTTGGTGGGTCAGGCGGGATCGGGCAGGGCGGTGAGGCGGTCCAGGACCCGGACCAGGAGATGGTGCCCGGATGGCAGGCGCACCCCCAGGCGGGCACTGCGATGAGTTCGCGGCGGAGCCGGGTGATGGTGGCGCGGCCGCGTCCGTTGCCGTGGTCCAGGCCGCAGATCTCCTGCAGCCAGGCCGACATCGCGCAGGCCAGCAGCGAGGCCCACATCCACATGGCGCTGACCTCGGGGTGGCCGGAGGTCAGGTGGCGCAGGGCGACGCCGTGTTTGGCGTCGCGGTTGAGGGCCTCGATGTCGGTGCGGTGCCGGACCCAGTGTTCGGCCTCGGCCGCCTTCTCGGGTGTGGTCACGTGCACCCCGCGGAACAGGCACTCGCGGGCCAGGTCCCCGGCGAAGCCCAGCGGCATCGGCCCGCAATCGATCCAGCCCCACCAGATGATCGGTACCCGCCAGCTGACCCGAGGCCACCGCCACCAGCACTTTCCCCAGCCGGCAAGCCCCGATCCCGCTGTTTGAACCGCCCAGTGACCCGGTCCGCATCCTCCACCGCCGCATCGATCACGGCGGCCATCCCCAGCTTGGCAGCCAGCCCATCCACCGCCACCAGCCCCGACACACCCGTCAACGACGGATCCGCACGGCCGATCACAACCTTGCGCCCGCACCTGCCACGCGAACCCCCGTATCCTCTTCACCGGCGGGCGCTTTCCCACAACAAATCGAATCGGATGCGGCAGATCTGAGCGCGGCGGCCGAGCGGGACCGGGCTCCGACCCGGAGGAACCTGCTCAACCGTGCTTACTCGGCTGAGGATGTAGACGCCGCGATCGAGAAGATGCGTGAACCGAAGGAAGGGAATATGACGACCGTCACCGGTGAGGTGGCCCTGCTGCTGGACGTGCTGGGGCGCTGGCAGGGCGACAGCCAGATCCTCGAGGCCATCGCCCTGGTCGGTCCCGAGATGGAGGTCGAGGAGTTCGACCTCGACAGCGAGAAGTCCACGTACTTCATCTTCAAACCGGCCGGCACGGACCTGCTCTTCGAAAACAATGTCCTGGTGTCGGTCATGGTGCGAACACAGCCCGACGGCCAGGACCCGGGCTATGGCCAGTATCCGCGGCCCACAGCGCTGATCGACGGGCTATCACCTACCGCCACCCGCGCCGAAGTCGCCGCGTTCCTCGGTACCCCGGAACGCACCGGGCGGACTTTCGACCGGTACGAGGTCAACAAGCGTTATCTGCACTTCGAATTCGAACCGAACGGCAGAATCGGCAAACTCTCCGCATTGCTCGAACCGATCTGACCCGGATCCACGATCGATCGTTGTGGGGCGGGTGGTTGATCTGGCTGTGTCGGGTCGGTTTTCGGGGTGTGGGCAGGGGTTGCGGCCCGCTTGTCACCGTGGGTGGGCGGAGGTTCCACGGTCCTCGGGCGGTTTGGGCTGGTCGGGATAAGTGCTGGTGGGTGTCAGGTGGGGTCGGGCAGGGCGGTGAGGCGGTCCAGGACCCGGGGCGGCGCAGCCGGGTGATGGTGGCGCGGCCGCGTCCGTTGCCGTTGGCCCTGGCCGCAGATCTCCTGCGGACAGGCGATGATGGCGGCCGCCGGCAGCGCGGCCCACATCCACATCTGTTGACGGCGGGGTCGCCGGAGGGCAGGTGGCGCAGGGCGGCGCCGTGTCGCGTTCCAGGCTCAGCACACCCGAAGTTGATCAGAGGACGCTGTTCTCCTGATCACGACACACCGGCCAAGATCACACTGTGCGGCCGCCCTACCAGATGACCAGAACGGTCGGGAGGCGCTTCTCAGCACACTCACACCGCTGGAGCATCAGGCGTCCTTCGTGGACAGACGAGCTGGCGGATCCACTCTCGTTGCAGGGCGGTCCGATTCACGCTGGGTGAGCACCAGGGGGCCGTCCTCGGTGATGGCCACCGTGTGCTCGGAGTGGGCCGTGCGCGAGCCGTCGGCCGACCGGATGGTCCAGCCGTCGGCGTCGTAGACGATCCGGTCGGTCGTCCGGGCGAACCAGGGTTCGAGCGCGAGGGTCAGACCCGGGCGGAGCGTGAGGCCGCGCCCCGCCCTGCCCTTGTTCGACACGTGGGGCGGCTCGTGCATGGTGCGACCGAGGCCGTGGCCGCCGAACTCGTTGTTGACCGGGTAGCCATGGTCGCGGGCTACCGCCCAGATCGCCGCCGAGATGTCGCCCAGGCGGTTGCCGGGGCATGCCATCTCGATCGCCGCCTCCAGCGCCTCCTCGGTGGCGCGGATGATCCGCAGGTCCTCCTCGGCGGCGGTCCCGACGACGACCGTGCACGCCGAGTCCGCCACCCAGCCGTCGATGCCGACCGCGAGGTCCGCGCTGAGGACGTCCCCGTCACGCAGCGCGTAGTCGTGGGGCAGGCCGTGCAGCACGGCGTCGTTGACCGACAGGCAGATGACGTTGCGGAAGGGGCCCCTGCCGAAGGACGGCGCGTAGTCCCAGTAGCACGACTGCGCACCGCGTCGCTTGATCATGGCGCGCGCATGGTGTTCCAAGTCCAGGAGGTTGACGCCCACTGCGGCGAGCCGGCCGACCTCGGAGAGCACCTCGGCGACGAAACGCCCGGCCACATGCATGCGCTCGATCTCCGCGGGCGTCTTCAGTTCGATCACGAGTACCTCAAGTACAGGAGTTCTGGTATTTCTATACCCACACCCTAGCTCTTGACGGTATAAAAATACCAGCCATACCCTAGGGACATGGTCCGCCAACCGCTCACGCCCGAACAAATCGAAGCCGGCAGGCGTCTCGGCGCCCTGTTGCGCCACGCGCGGGCAGGACGCGACCTCGCGCAAGTCGCGCACGCGGCCGGCATCTCGCCGGAAACCCTGCGCAAGATCGAGACCGGCCGCCTGCCCTCCCCCGGGTTCGGCACGATCGTCCGCCTCGCCGAGGCGCTCAACGTGCCGGTGCAGGAACTGGCAACCACCTGGCGTGGCAGCGACCTACCACTGGAAGCCGCCTCGTAGCCGTCCCCCAACCGTCCGCGAAATCTCGGACCACCTGCCGGAACCACCTTCACGGCAGGCCCGGCAACCGCGGAACTATCAGCAAGATCCGCCCGCTCGACGGACGTCGGTCGGGTAGCGTGCAGGCCATGTCGGGCCCTGAGGCATCCAAGGCGGGGGCTTTCGGTCACGCCGTCAGCCCCCTGATCCACTGAGCTCGTAGTCCCTGCCGTCCCGCCGCGTCCGCGGTCGGACGAGTGCGCCCTAGGGGCTGACCGCGGTGACGAGACGTCCTCTCGTGCTTCTCCTCACCTCGGAGCCACTCGATGCCTCTCCCGCTGTACCTGCTTGCCATGGCGGTCTTCGCCATGGGCACCTCGGAATTCATGCTCGCCGGCCTGTTGCCGGATATCGCCTCAGACCTCGACGTCACTGTCTACGCACGCCAATGGGCCTTTGAAGAAGAGCGAGCCAGGACGATCGCGGTCTGGAACGTCCATTACAACTATCACCGACGTCATGGCCAGCACCACTACCGACATTCAATAGGCGTAGGTCGATCCACAGTTCGAGAAGTCAGAGGAGATCGTTGGGAATTCGCCATTGATCGCCCGGCCGAAGGCGTCGATACCACCCAGGCAGGCGTACCGGGGTTCTTCCTCAGTGGAGAAGGAGAACAACATTGCGGTGTTGGGCTTGGGCGCGATCGTCTTGGTGACGCGCATCGGCTCGTCCTCGGCGAAGGTGAAGATGATGGTGGTCGCAGGCTGTCCCTTCTTCATTACGCCGTAGCCGGTGCGGCCGTCCGGAGCCATCACCGCGGAGGTGACCCGTCCGAAGTCGTCCGGTTGCCGGAACAGGCGGCGTGCTCCGTGCAAGTCGGTGCCCTGCTCATCGGTGTCGAGGGCGTAGAGGGTGACGTTCACGATCTTGCCTCCGTTGGGCACGCCTTGGTGGACGGTGCCGTCGGCGGACGGCGCATCTCGGCGGACGTCACTGAGGGTGTAGCCGAGGGTGTCGTTGTCGCTCGCCCAGACGATCCCGCCAATGACGGAGGGTGCGGACGTGCTCCATGTGCGACGTCCGCCCGAGTCGAGGTCCAGGACGGTCAAGCGGGCGCGTGACGGCTGGGGGACGTCTGTGCAGGGGGCCGTCGCGAAGGCGAGCCGGTCGCCGTCCGGGCTCATCGCCATGCCCGCGACGCGGGACGGGATGACGCCTTCGTGCACTGGCGCGATATCGGTCGCCTGGCCGTCGCCGTCGAGCCGGAAGCGGTAGAGGCGCGACTCGCACGGCTCTTCGCGGGACGAGGCCACCAAGTGCATCCCCTTGGGGCCGGTGAGGAGCTCTCGTGCTTTACCGGCGGAGGGCGACGGCGGCCGGACCGAGTCGACCGGGCGCTGCCGTCCGCCGTGCAGCGAGTGCACCTGGAACCATGGTTCGGGTCCGTTGTCCTGCGAGGGACCTCCGAGTCGCCCAACGGTGAGGAAGAAGCGCGGTTTCCGATGGTCGCCATAGGGCGTCGCGGAGGAGACGTGTTCGTCGGCCAGCAGTTGCACAGCGCCGATGGAGGCCGCGACCGACAACGCCATCGCGATCGGTGCCGCCCATCGTCGTATCCGCCATGACAGCGGCTCGTGGTCGTGCGGCTCGTCCCATTCGTCCGGCATCCGTTGATCATGCCGTGCCACGTCGCCGTCGTGGGCTCGTTCAGGACGATCGGGCCGTGGCCACGGCGGCCTGGCCCAGGCTTATGCCCCCGTCGTTGGGCGGGACGCGGTGGTGGGTCAGCACGTCGAAGCCCGCATCGGTAAGGCCGGACACCGCGCGGTCCAGCAGGAACATGTTCTGGAACACACCGCCTGACAACGCGACCGTGCCCAGCCCGGTCGTGTCTCGGATGCGGGTCGCGCCGTCCACGATCAGGGAGGCTACGCCGTTGTGGAATCTCGCGGCGATCAGCGGGACGGGGACGCCGACCTGGATGTCGGCCACCACCGCGTCGAGCAGATCGCCGCCCCGCACCGTGAAACCGTCCACCCCACTGATGGACGCCGGATATGCGGTGAATTCGGCTGGGTCGGCGCGTTGTTCGAGTTCGATGGCGGCCTGTCCCTCGTAATTGACCTGGTCGCGGACGCCGAGGACGGCGGCGACCGCGTCGAACAGGCGTCCCATGCTGGATGTGAGCGGTGCGTTGACGCGGCGGCGTGCCATCGCGGCGACCGTGGCCCAGCCGGGCCGGCGGGCGACCGGCAGGTCGTCCGGGACCCCGTACGCGGCCGCCATCCGCCACGGCTCGCGAATCGCCGCCGCGCCGCCCGGCATCGGTACCGGGTCCAGGTGCCCGGCCCGTTCGAAGCCGCGCAGGTCGGCGACGAGGAACTCGCCGCCCCACAGCGTCCCGTCCGCGCCGAAGCCGGTGCCGTCGAAGGCGACGCCGATCACCGGGCCGGCCACGCCGTTGTCGGCCAGGCAGGACGCGATGTGCGCGTGGTGGTGCTGGACGGCGATCACCGGCAGGTCCTGGTCGTGGGCGTACTTCGTCGACAGGTACTCGGGGTGCGGGTCGTAGGCGACCAGTGCGGGGGTGATGTCGAACAGCCGCCGGAAATGCCCGATGCCCTCCTCGAAGGCGCGGAGCGTCTCGTAGTTCTCCAGGTCGCCGATGTGATGGGAGATGAACGCCCGGCCGTCGCGGGTCAGGCAGAACGTGTTCTTCAGCTCGGCCCCGCACGCCAGGACGGATCGTCCCCGCGCGATCGGCACGGGCTCCGGCGCGTACCCGCGGGAACGCCGCACGGGCAGCGGGCGGCCGCGGAAGGCCCGCACCACCGAGTCGTCGGTGCGGGTATGGATCGGACGGTCGTGGAACAGGAACGCGTCGGCGATGCCGCTGAGCCGTTCAAAGGCGTCGTCATCCCGGTAGGCGATCGGCTCATCGGAGACGTTCGCGCTGGTCATGACGAGTGGTTCGGTGACGAGCAGGTGATGCAGCGGGGTGTAGGGCAGCATGAGGCCGATGAATCCGTTGCCTGGCGCGACGGCATCGGCGAGCGGCGGTCGGCGGCACGGCGCGCCGGGGGCCCGGCGGGCCAGGACGATCGGACGCCGGGGGCCGGTGAGCAGTCCCTCCTCGGTGCCGTCGAGCAGGCAGATCGAGCGGGCGGCCGCCAGGTCGGGCACCATGACGGCGAACGGCTTGTCGGCACGGTGTTTGCGTGCGCGCAGTGCGGCCACCGCGTCCTGGTCCGCGGCACGTGCCGCCAAGTGGTAACCGCCCAGTCCTTTGACGGCGAGGACGGCGCCGTCCGCGAGCATCGCCCGAGCGGCCGCAATCGGTTCTGCCGCCGCATCGTCCGCAGGTGGGCACACCGGGCCGGCGATCCGGCCGTCCGCCGGAGTGGGTTCGGACGGGAGTAAGGACAGGGACGGGCCGCAGGCCGGGCAGCACACCGGCTGGGCGTGGAATCGGCGGTCCGCCGGGTCCTCGTACTCGGCGGCGCACGGCCCGCACATCGCGAAGCCCGCCATGGTCGTGTTGGGACGGTCGTACGGGACGTCCGTCACGATCGTGAAGCGCGGCCCGCAGCCGGTGCAGTTGATGAACGGGTACCCGTGGCGCCGGTCGGCCGGGTCGCGGAGTTCGCGGAGGCAGTCGTCGCAGGTCGCGGAGTCCCAGGACACCAGTGCACGCCGATCCCCCGACGCCTCGCTGCTCACGATTGCGAACCCGTCGCGTCCCTGTGCGTCGAGGTTCTGCGTCGTGACGCGTTCGACGACCGCTAGGCGCGGCGGGCGGGTGCGCAAGCCGTCCAGGAACCGCCCGACCACGTCGGGTGCGCCCTCGACCTCGATGAACACGCCGCCCGCGTCGTTGCCGACCAGTCCGGACAGTCCGAGGCCGGTCGCGAGCCCGTGCACGAACGGCCGGAACCCGACGCCCTGCACGACCCCCTCGACGCGGACGCCGACCCTGACGTCCATGCCGCCATTCTGCCTGGTCAGCACCCACAGAACGGGAAGGCCCTCGTGAAGGGCGTGTCCCTGGGGAACGCCAGACGCCGGGTAGCAGGGCGTGCAGTTCGCGCGTAGGAGGTCGGGGACGTCGTCGGCCGGGGGCCGTGGCGTGCCGCAGGGCCGACCCCAGTGGATCGCGTCCCAGGCCCCGCAGCGGCGTCACGAGCTGGAGATCACTCGGTTTCTCCGGTGTAGGCGGCGATGGTGCGGTCCGCACAGGCCCGGGCGACGGACTCTTCGGTGCCGGACGCGATGTGCGCCTCGCGCCAGGCCTCGCCGCTCTGCCGCGTGAACTCCTTGCCCTCGTCCGTCAAGGACCACTCTGGCCCCATCCCTTCGGGGACGCCCTCGCCGGACGACAGGTGCAGCGCGAGGCCGAGGAGCCCCTGATCCCAGCCGATGCCGACGGCGCCGGGTCCGAACCGGTCCCACATGTCGTCGTCGACGTGGGCGATGTGCTCCAGTTCGAACCGTGCACGGCCGTCCGCCTCCGGGGTCAGCCGCACCTCGATCCAGCTGGTCTGGCCGCCGTACTCCCATGTCGCGGAGAAACCCTTGGGCGGGTCGCAGCGCTCGATCGTCCCGCTCGCGTTGCCCTCCAGCTCGTAGTGGCCACCGAGCCGCAGGTCGCCGGAGACGGGGAGGAACCAGCGCGAGATGCGCTCGGGGGTGGTGACCGCCTCCCAGAGGTCCTCGACGTCGGTGTCGTAGACCTGGCTGACCGTCGCGGTCCGCGCGGTGCCGGCCTCCAGCACCCGTTCGCCGACCCGGCGCCGCACCGCGTTGATCTGACCCGTCACTTCGATCATGGCTGGCTCCCTGCTGCTTCCTGTCCCGGTGACTGTTCGTCGGGCGCCCGGCGGTCCGGGCGGCGTGCGCGCTTGCCACGGGCGATCTCCGTCGCCAGGGCGTCCAGATGCGGCGTCCAGAACCGGCGGAAGCGGTCGAGCCACGCGTCGACCTCCCGCAGCGGTGTGGAGTCGACGGCGTAGAGCCGCCGTGTCCCTTCCGCGCGCACGACCGCGAACCCGGTGTCCCGCAGCACCTTCAGATGCTGCGACACCGCGGGCTGCGAGATCCCGAACTCCTCCCGGATGACCCCCGACACCTCCCCGGAGGATCGCTCGCCGTCGGCGAGCAGCTCCAGGATCCTGCGCCGTACCGGATCACCCAGCACATCGAATGCGTGCACACGCCTAAGCTACAGTCTCCGCTTATATAAGCCAAGCCTTAGATACTTACCGACTGCTCGCGGACAGGAGATCCTCGAACGGGACCGGGGTGTCGTACGGGTCGGGCTTCGCCGGCGCGGGGCGGGCGTTCATCAGCGCCGCCAGCTCCACGCCGGCACGGGCGACCCGGTCCGCGAGAGGATCGGCATGGCGGGCCGGGCCGCTTCCGGAGCCGTCGGCGCCGCCCCAGTCCTCGGACGCCGCGTACACGGAGGTCGGGACGACGGCGGCGCGCAGGTAGGCGAACAGCGGGCGCATGGCGTAGTCGATGGCGAGGGAGTGCCGCTCGGTCCCGCCGGTCGCGCCGAGCAGCACCGGCTTGCCGTCCAGGGAGTCGCGTTCGACGACGTCGAAGAAGGTCTTGAACAGGCCGCTGTAGGACGCGTTGAAGACGGGCGTCACGGCGATCAGGCCGTCGGCGTTCGTCACCGTCTCGACGGCGGCGCGGAACGTCCCGGTCGGGAAGCCGGTGAGAGTCGCGTCCACCATCGCGTGCGCGTGGTCGCGCAGCTCGATCACCTCTACGGCGACGTCCCGCCCGGACCCGTTCGAACCAGCGGCGCCCGAACCGAGGGCACCCGAACCAGCGGCGCCCGGCTTGAAGGCGTCCGAACCGACGGCGTCCGGGCGGAGGGCGTTGGCGGTCGCCGCGGCGAGGCGGTCGGCAAGGAGCCGGGTGGACGAAGGCTGCCCGAGCCCGGCGGAGATCACGGCGAGGGTGCTCATCGAACCTCCTCCGCGTCCCGCGCCGCGGCGACGCGGGAGGCGTGAGTTGGGGCGGTCGCGGGGACGTGCGCCGGGCGCAGGGCCTCGAACTCCCTGCGGAGCACGGGGACGACCTCCTCCCCCAGCATGTCGATCTGCTCCAGGACGGTCTTCAGCGGCAGTCCGGCGTGGTCCATCAGGAAGAGCTGGCGCTGGTAGTCGCCGAAGTTGTCGCGGAACGTCAGGGTCTTGTCGATGACCTGCCGGGGGCTGCCGACGGTGAGGGGCGTCTCGGCGGTGAACTCCTCCAGCGAGGGGCCGTGCCCGTACACCGGGGCGTTGTCGAAGTAGGGACGGAACTCGCGGACGGCGTCCTGGGAGTTCTTCCGCATGAAGACCTGCCCGCCGAGGCCGACGATCGCCTGGTCGGCGGAGCCGTGGCCGTAGTGCTCGTAGCGCTGCCGGTAGAGGCCGATCAGCCGCTGGAAATGCTCCTTCGGCCAGAAGATGTGGTTGGCGAAGAAGCCGTCACCGTAGTAGGCGGCCTGCTCGGCGATCTCGGGGCTGCGGATGGAGCCGTGCCACACGAAAGGCGGCACGCCGTCCAGCGGGCGCGGGGTCGCGGTGAACGACTGCAGCGGCGTGCGGAACTTGCCCTCCCAGTCGACGACGTCCTCGCGCCAGAGCCGGTGCAGGAGATGGTAGTTCTCGATGGCGAGCGGGATGCCGTCGCGGATGTCCTTGCCGAACCACGGGTAGACCGGGGCGGTGTTGCCGCGTCCCATCATCAGGTCGACCCGGCCGCCGGCGAGGTGCTGGAGCATCGCGAAGTCCTCGGCGATCTTCACGGGGTCGTTGGTGGTGATCAGCGTGGTCGCGGTGGACAGGATCAGCCGCTCGGTGCGGGCCGCGATGTAGCCGAGCATCGTCGTCGGGGAGGACGGCACGAAAGGCGGGTTGTGGTGTTCGCCCGTGGCGAAGACGTCCAGCCCGGCCTCTTCCGCCTTCGCTGCGATGGCGACCATCGCCTGGATCCGCTCGGCCTCGGACGGGACGCGTCCGGTGGTGGGGTCCGGGGTCACGTCACCGACCGTGAAGATTCCGAACTGCATGCCGGGCTCCCAAATAGTAGAACGTTCAATCATCTTATCGAACGTCGCGACCGGAGATCATATTCCTGGTGGTCCGGGCAGGGCGCCCCCAGACAGCGCAGGCCCCGCCGGCTGATCACCCGCATGGTCGACGGCCCGGCCTGGGAGTACGGGGCCGGGGATGCAGAGGCGACCACCGCAGACGTGACCACCGCGGGCATGACCGCCGCCGGGCCCGTCCGCGAACTGCTGCTGGTACTCGCTCGCCGCCGCACCCCGGACGACCCGCATGAGGTGAAGGTGACCGGTGACCGACCGCTCCTGAACCACTGACTCGCGCGCACGGCGATCCGACTTCCAGCGACGAAGACGCCCCGGCGCAGGGGCACAGGTCAAGCGTGGGCGTCGGCCGAGGCATCAGCGGCGGCGTCCCTGTAGGCCTCCTCGGGGGCGCGGACCGCCTGGATCTCCAAGGCGATCGTGACCTCGTCGCCGAGCATGACCTTGTCGCCCTGGAACGGGACGTTGAACTCGATGCCGAAGTCGCGGCGGCTGATGGACGCGGTCGCGGTGAAACCGGCGCGGGTGCCACCCCACGGATCGGCCCCGACACCGTGGAACTCGGTCAGCAGCCGGACGGGACGGGTGACGTCCTTGATCGTCAGATCTCCGTCGAGGTGGTAGCGGGGGCTGCGGGCCCTTCGGCCGATTGTGGCACGTTCCACAGCCGTTCCGGTGAACGTCATGAACGGGTGCCCGTCCACGTCCAGGATCTCTGAGGAGCGGACATGATCGTCGCGTTCGGCGTTGCGGGTGTCGATCGAGGCCATCCGGATCTCGGCGCGGGCGCGGGAGTCGAGCGGGTCGTCCCCGATCACGACCTCGCCTCCGAAGTCGGGGAACGAGCCGCGCACCGTGGTCATCAGATGCCGGATCGTGAAGGTGATCTCGGAGTGGACCGGGTCGATGATCCAGCGGCCGGCCTCGAGGTCGGGCACCTCGGCCCCCATGCGTATCCCCCCAATAATTGACAACCAGGAAAAACTACCTCAAATCCCCCCTGGTCTGATCCGCCCCCTCGGGGGAATGCTGGTCCCATGATCGGAGCGCGGGTCACATGATCGGGGATCACGTCCTGGCGGGATACGTCAACGACGGCGGCGGCAGGGAGGCGGTCGACCTGGCGTCCGCCATCGTCGCGCTGACCGGCGGGCGGCTGAGCGTGGCGACCGTCCATCCCCCGGACCTGCCGGCGGCCGCCGGCGAGGCCCGCACGTTACTGGACCAGGTGCCCGACCTGCTGGACGGCCAGCCCGCCGACCTGCTCGTCCAGGAGGGACGCAGCGTCGCCCGCGGGCTCACCGTCCTCGCCAGCAGGATCGGCGCGGACCTGATCGTCGTCGGCTCCCCCGAAGGCGGCGCCCGCGGCCGCATCGGCGTCGGCGCCGCCGCCGACCACCTGCTGCACTCGGCGACGGAGGCCGTGATGCTCGCCCCGGCCGGCTACACCCCGCCCGACGACCTCGGCCGCATCACGGTCATGTACGTCCGGCGACCGCAGTGCGACGAGGCGGTCATCCGCGCGGCGCAGGCCGCCGAGCGCCTGGACGTCCCCCTGCGCCTGGTCACGCTCGCCGTCGGCGACGTCGGCGGAGACGACGGCGCCGAGCGGCTCCGCGACGACCTGGCCCTCGCCATCCGCCTCGCCCTGGACTCCGCCGATCTGCCCTCCGAGGACGTCTCCGCGGAGCTCGCCGAAGGCGACGACGTCGCCGACGCCCTGGACGACGTCGACTGGCCGGAGGACGAGATCCTCGTCTGCGCGTCCAGCGAGGACGCCGCCGCGCACCGCGTGTTCCTGGGCGAGGTCGCCCTCAAGGTTCTGCGCGCCGCGACGTGCCCCGTGACCGTCCTGCCCAGGGGCTACTTCTGACTAGCCCGTTTTGACCGGTTCCGCCGAACGGGTTGCCGCCCACGGTTTACCTCGGCTACATTCCGTCGAGATCAGAACGTGACCTTGGAACGTGCCCTGGTGACAGGGCATGTTCCGTCCCCCGGTCGGGCGTCCCCCTGCCCGAGCGAGCGAGGCGGCAGGGAGCGCAATGGACCCGATCGGCAAGAAGCTGCTCGACATCGCCGAGAACGAACTCGGATACACCGAGAAGGGCGACGGCTACACCAAGTTCGGCGACTGGTGGACCGAGAACGTCGACGGCGACCACGACGACTACTTCACGACGGCCCCCTGGTGCGACATGTTCCTCGCCTGGGCCGCCGACAAGGCCGACGTCACCGAGCAGGCCGGGCAGTTCGCCGCCACCGTCGACCACGCCAAGTGGTTCAAGAAGCACGACGCCTGGGGCACCGAGCCCGAACCCGGCGCCATCGTCTTCTACGACTGGAACGGCTCCAAGGACATCGACCGGATCGACCACGTCGGCATCGTCGAGAAGGTCGACGGGCACACCCTCCGCACCATCGAGGGCAACGCCGACGGCTACAAGCTCATGCGCAAGACCCGCGACATGGACACCGTCGTGGGCTTCGGCTACCCGTCCAAGGTCAAGGTCGAGGCCAAGTACACCCCGAAACACGCGGCCCCCGCCCCCACCGTCGACAAGGTCGGCTCCCGCACCACCTCGACCAACACCCACGAACAGGAATCCCCCGCCCCCGAGCAGCTCCCCACCCAGGAAGTCATCCTCGGCGGCATCCTCGCCTTCGTCCTGTGCGGCAGCGTCGCCCTCGCCGCCGGCCGCGCCGCCGCCGCAAAGACCCCCACCACACCGCCCATCCGCGTCCGCAAGCGCGGCAAGCACCACCGTCCCTCCACCCCCGTCGCCCTGCCCGCCGACATCACCCCCGCCGACCTCGAGTCCGCGGACGCCGGCACCGCCGTCATGCCCGCCCTCTCCCTCGCCGCCGCCCACGAGGCCGAGGACCGCGAGTTCTGGGGCCGCATCGCCCACCTCGAAGAGGACGGCGAACTCGCCTTCTGGAACTCCCTGCACGACGAAGTCAGCGAGACCACACCCGCTCAGTACGCAAGCACCCCAGGATTCCGCTAGAGTTGTCCATGCAAGCCCGGAGGGCGACCTCCGGTCGGCAAGCGGACGTGGCTCAGCTGGTAGAGCATCACCTTGCCAAGGTGAGGGTCGCGGGTTCGAATCCCGTCGTCCGCTCTGAGAGGCCCCCGGTCAGGCCTCGCTCTGGTGGAGTGGCCGAGAGGCGAGGCAACGGCCTGCAAAGCCGTGTACACGGGTTCAAATCCCGTCTCCACCTCGCAGCGCACAAAGGGCGATTAGCTCAGTGGGAGAGCGCTACCTTGACACGGTAGAGGTCACTGGTTCAATCCCAGTATCGCCCACCATTGTCTCCCCAGGTCAGGCACTATGTCCGGCCTGGGGATCTTGCGTTGCGGGGCCTGTAAAGCGCGGAATCGGGAGCAAATCGGGAGCAGACCGCTCCCCGCCATGATCGAAACTACCCACACGCGGGTCGGGGTCACCCGGTACCTGTGGGTCGGGGTCACCGGGAGCAGTGCTCCCGACCGTGCTCCGGGGCGTGCTCCCGGTGTGAACCGGCGGGGTGGGGGTCGCGATCATGGTCGACGGCTCAGGGCGGTCCATCGCTGCTGGAGCCGCTCTCGCAGCCCCTGCCGCATCGGTTCGGTGGCGTGACTGTAGACACCGGCGATGCCGGGCATCCGGTGTCCCATCCGCTCGAATTTCAGCGCCTCCTGGATTCCGAGTTCGTCCAGCATGCTCTTGTGGTGGTGCCGCAGACCGTGGAAGACCGCGCCGGGCAGAACGGGCGGCCAGCCGCGTCCACTGTCACCGTCGCAGGCGGGCCGCCACAGGCGCCGGGCGAAGTTCGAGCGCCGGTGCCAGCGCCCGTCGGCGGTGACGAATACCTGCTGGTGGTCATGGCTGTCCATCACCTGCTGCAAGAGCGTGGCCAGGAAGGGCGGCAGGTCGATGGGGCGAGCCGCGGTTTCGGTCTTGGGCGGGCCGAGCCACAGAGCGCCGCGGACTTCGTGCAAGGCCCCGGTCTCGGGATCGACCTGCAGATACAGCTGCTCGGGATGGCAGTTGTGCTTGGCCAGGCCGGTGATCTCACCCCACCGCATCCCGGTGAACGCCGCGGTGATCACCATCACCTGCGCCGCCAGCCCGCCCAGATCTTTGACGCGGTCGGCGATGGCCAGGATCTGGTCGCCGGTCGGCACCGGGCGCTTTCGCACCTGTCGCACCGCGGTGCGCGGGTCGTGTCTGGTGCGCGGTTCGGCCGTTCGCAGGCCTTGGATCGGGTTAACGGCGATCATGCGTTCCTCCACCGCGGCGCCCAGCAACAGCGACATCAACGTCACGATGCCCCGGACGGTGGCCGGACTGTAGCGGGCGCGCAGGCCGGTCGCCCATTGCTTCACCACGCTCCGGCGGATCTGATCGACCGACACCTGCCCGAACTCGGGAATGATGTGGGTGTCGAGGTAGTGGTCGTACTTGGCTTGGGTGCTGGCGGCTACCGTGTGCGTGGTGCGCCACTGCTGCGCCCACTCGGCCAAGCTGGTACGTGCGGCACGCGGATCGATGAAGGTTCCGCGGCGGTGGTCGGACTCGAGATCTCCGGCTGCTTGGAGGGCTTGTGTCTTGGTCCGGTACTTGTCCGGTGCCGTGCGGACGCCGCCGTCGGCGTCGCGGTAGCGGACCCGGTACCACGGTCCGCGTTTCTCCGCCCAGGCCATGATGATCTCCTTCGGATAGGTGAGGGCCGCGCCCCGGCGGGGGCGCTGGGTCGGGGTCATCCACGCTCGCCTCGCTACCGGCGCTCAAGTTCTCGCACCGCCCGGCCGGCGCACGGTACGGCTATGGGCGTCGGCTTGAGCGAGCAGGCTGTTCACCGTCGGCGATGATCGCTTCCAGATCAGCACGGGAGAACCGCAGATGCTTTCCGATGAAGGTGCACGGGATCACCCGAGCGGCGGCTTTGCGGCGCAGCCATGAAGGCTTCACACCCAGAAGACGCGCGGCCTCCTCTGGCGTGAATAGCAGTGGTTCATCTCGGCGGTCAGCAGGACTCATTTGGACGCACCCACCTTCGAGTAGCAGAAAAGCGCCGGGCCACCAGCGGCGCTGCATCGGCCAGGCGCGATCAGTAGCCGCTGTGGCCCCGCAACGGCCGATCGGCAGAGCCCGGCGGCAGTCTGATTACGGCGGTCTGAACTGGGCACTTGGGACCGCCGCGGTCAGCGGTCACTGCGAGGCTGCTAGGCCAGCAGGCGCTCTTGCGCATCCACTCGAACAGCACAAGCCCCAGCACACACGGCCGCGTAGGCATTTCTTAGGCACATCCCTTAGGCGCGCCACCGGCGATCTTCGGCACGTCCTTGGGCACGTCCTCAGCAACCGAGCCAGGGCATAAGGTCGCTGAAACCGGCATGCAGTGCCTGCAAGGGAGCCGCCGCCCCTAACCCGCGGTTCCGGGCGCGCACTTTCCTCGCGGCACACCCGCCCAACCGCCAACCTGATTCCCTGCTCCCCCGACGTACCACTGGCTGCAACTCCTCGACGGACGGCTACGCCCCGTTCCTGATGAGCAAGACCTCGTCCGCCGCCGAGGCATCAATGCCCCCCGTGTGCGCAGGTTCGAATCCGGTAGGGGGTACATCACAGATAGGTGCAACCGCGTGTCCGCCCGGATCGCCCAGCGGGCAGCTGGTGATCAAGGGTGTGTTCGCCCTCGGTTCGGGAGACCCAGGGCCGTACTGAGGGTTGTTGTGGGCTAGTGCCGCATCAGACAACGTTCGCCCCGTCTTGTCGATCTGCACCGGCCGACGCGGAGACTGGCGGGACGGGTGCGAGTGGGGCCTGCGCTGACGCCTGAAAACCACCTCCGACTACGCTGTCGGCACATGAACCCGATCTTCCGGCTTCCGACCAATTCCCCGCTGGGCATGGCTGTTCCCGAGGACTGGGGCCTGATCCCGTTGCGTGTTCCGGCTGGTTGGAACATCATCTACAACCAGTTGTCGGCCCGACGTCTGCCGGATGGAAGGGTCGAGGCCAACGACTCCCAGGACCTGTACTGGGCACGTACGGCACCACCGCCGTGGCTGACTGCGGAGGAGGTGGCGGAGAGGGGCGGGCTGCAGGCTCGGGAGATCAACATAGACGCTGGCTGGTACGCCGGCTATGGGTTCCGCGTCGTCGTCCTCGACCCCGACTGGGACCATGAGCGGGCCTCCTGCACCACTCCCGACCTCGATGAGTTCGTCACCACCCTGGAAGGGTGGATGTGGGTGATCACCCAGCGAGGACAGCTCCCCACGTCGTGAGCCTGTCCTGCAGGAATCCAATCGTGCGGCGGCCAGCAACGCTTGCCCGACTATGACGTGCCGTTGGAATGCCAGCCCGGGCGGTGTAGTGCCGCCAGACTGTGCGGGTGGCAGAACGAGTACGTGTCCGTGCGATCGACGATGACGAAGGCAGGCGACTGCTGCGGATCATCCGCCGCGGCACCGGGTCGGTGGTGACCTGGCGGCGGGCCCAGATGGTGCTGCTGTCCGCACAGGGCATGGCGGTGGCGAAGATCGCCGAGGTGACATTCACCAGCGCGGACCGGGTCCGGGACGTGATCCACAACTTCAACGCCGACGGCTTCGATTCTCTCTACCCCAAGTACAAAGGTGGCCGGCCCAAGACCTTCACCCTGCCCGAGCGCCGTGAGATCAAGAAGATCGCCAAGTCCACCCCGGCCGAGCACGGCCTGCCGTTCTCGACCTGGAGCCTGACCAAACTGGCGGACTTCCTGGTCGCCGAGGGGGTGGTCGACGACATTAGCCACGAGGGCCTGCGCATCCTGCTCCGCGAGGAAGGCGTTTCCTTTCAACGCGTGAAGACCTGGAAGACCTCGCGCGACCCGGACTACGCGGCCAAGAAAGCACGGGTCGAGCACCTGTACGCGATTGCCGACGGCGAGGTCATACCCGATGAAGACGAACCGAAGGCGGTGTTCTGCCTGGACGAGTTCGGGCCGCTGAACCTCCAGCCACACCCGGGACGGCACTGGGCAGAACGCGGCGGCCGGCACGAGGACCCCGACCGCGAACCCAGGCGGAGACGCCGGGCGACCTACACCCGCCCCCACGGAGTGCGGCATCTGTTCGCCGCCTACGACCTCGCCAGGGACAGGCTCTATGGCCACATCAAGAAGACCAAGAACCGCTCGAAGTTCCTGGAGTTCTGCCGCTACCTGCGCACTCTCTACCCCCCAACGGTCCGCCTGGCGATCGTGTGTGACAACTACTCCCCCACACCTGACCACCAGGCGATGCCGCCGGGTAGCGGACTGGGCGGAGACCAACAACGTCGAGATCGCCTACACCCCGACCAACAGCTCCTGGCTGAACCGCATCGAGGCCCAGTTCACCGCCCTGCGCTATTTCACCCTCGACGGCACCGACCACGCCAGCCACAAAGAGCAGGGCAGCATGATCCGCCGCTACATCATCTGGCGGAACCGACACGCTGACGATCAGCAGCTACGAGCCGTGGTCGACAGGGCAAACGTTGCCTGATGGGGCACTAGCTGCCCGATGCTGCGGAGTAGCTTCCTCGCCGTTTGGCCTGCTTGGCGACACCCGTTGTGTGGTAGCGAAATCTTGCCATCTCGGTCGTGACGTTGTAGTTCGTAGCGATCTGCTCCGGTGTCATCCCTCGAGTGACGGCAGACAGGAGCAAGGGACGGGGGAGCATGAGGGTTCCCCCCATGGCTGTGGCTTGCTCCTCCTCTTCGGGCTGACAGGTGCGGAACGGAGTGCCGTCGACTTCGCGTACCTCCGTGAGCTCGTGCTTGAGGAGCAGGTGAGAGAGTTCGTGGGCGATGTCGCTGGCTTGTCGGCCATCGGTGCGGAGGGGATTGGTGACGACGTAGTGCCTACCGCGGACCACGAAGGTCGCTGCCGAGAACGAGAAGCTCTGTAGTCGCTCGAGTTCCTCCAGCCGGTCTACGGCGATGAGTCGTCCTGCGTCAACGACCTTCACGCCGAGGTGGCTTGCGAGGTCGAGGATGTCGAGGCTTGCATGTGGAGCCAGCCCGAGCTCGCGGCGCAGTCGAACAGCTTCACGTTCTGCGTTGGCTTTGAAGCCACGAGGTAGGGTCACAGCTCGCCCATCTCGATCTTGCGGACAAGTTCGTCGTGCATGTCACTCAAAGCCGTTGCCAGTCGTTGAGGAACTCCTGGTCGCATCACCGAGGTGGCGCGCAGGTGACACGCAACCGGCGGCCGCGCCGGTGCCACATCTCTTGCGAGGACCTCGTACATCTCACGCAGTACCGAACTAATCCTCGCCGCGGCATCGTTGGTGAGCCGCGGATCGGTTCGCAGATGGCTGATCGCCTGATCGAGTGGGGAGCTCTCCTTCTCGACCACCGGGTTGAAGAAGCGTGCCGGTGACACAGCAAGCCAAGCGCACAACCGCATAAAGGTGGCCAAGTCGGGCTGCGAGCCAGCCTCGACTCGGGACCAAGTGCTGAAGCTGACCTCGGCCTCCGCCGCAGCCTTCCTGATCGACAACTTTCCGCGGCGGTCCTTGAGCATCCGCCCAAGCTCGGCAACGTCCAACCGTTCGGTCTCGACAGGTATCTCTTCCTGCGAGAACTCCGGGGTTGGCTGCTGGGTCATGAGCGAATCCTACGGTCCCACGAGGTCCCAGCGAAACACGAACACCGACCATCCATCCAGCGATGAAGCTTTGCTGCAACGGAACCTGCTAGGGTTCTGCCTGAAGCCGATAGCTCCATGCAGAGGGTGCAAACCACCCGCTTCCTGGCGTTGCCGCAGGTCCGGGACGTCCGCTGATGCCAGCGGGAGAGGATGGTCGATGAAGAGCACCAAGGCCGCGTTCGATGACTTCGACGGGTCACTCAACCTGGACTCAACCGAACGGGCAGCGGCTCAAGAACGCCATCGAGAGATCACTGAGGTGCTCCGGGCCGCAGGTCTGATCGTGGCGACATTCCTGCAGGGCAGCTTTGCTCGCAAGACCATGCTCAAGCCCCTCAAGGACGTCGACATGGTCGTCCTTCTCCACCCACGGTTCGCGGCGATGCTGAGGAGGCCAGGGGGTGCAGCGGCGGCGATGGCGTTGCTACAGAAGGAGATCGAACAGGTTTTCGCTGGAGTACAGTTCGATCTCGATGGCAAGTCCCCACACGCCCTCCAGGTGACCTTCGCGGACTTGTCCTTCACCTTCGACTTGGTCCCTGCCTTCGCTGACCCCGACAGCGAGGACATCTTCATCGCCGACCGCGAACACGATGACGGACGGTGGGAGCGCTCAAACACCCGCGTCCTCAACCGAGTCATCAGCGAACGAAATCAGGCCACGGACGGGATGTGGGTGCATCAGGTTCGCATGCTCAAGTCGTTCAAGAAGAACCATTGCGCCTTGGTCGACACTTGCGGGCTCCTGTGGGAAGCGTTCGCCCATGGTGCTGTCACCAAGCGTCTCGAACACTCAGAGGCCATCACTCGCACCCTCGCCGTAGCTGCGCGGCTGACAATGGGGACTGTGTACGACCCCACGGGCATCGATGACTTGTCCGCCGAATGGGCTCCCTCAGAACGCTCATCCATCATCGCTGCCCTCAAAGGCGCTGCACGCCAAGCAGAGGAAGCCCGACGCCTAGAACAAGATGGAGAGCACGCCGGTGCCATCGAAATCTGGCACCAGCTAATCGGCGATCCATTTCCCGGGGCACCTGTCCAAACTGCCGCACAGGCGCTACATGGACTTGCGGGCGGCAGCATCACCTCGACCGGGCGAGCCGTGACATCGCCACGTGGCCGGCAGGTCAACCGAGCAGGACGGCCATGGCGTACCCGCTAATAGGCGTGCTCACCAACCCTGCAGCAGCGGCATTGCATGTCCTTCATTCTGCGGAACTTTTCGGAGTCGAGGAGGCCGCAGGTCATGCCAGCGCATATGGAGCTGCACGGCTTGAATTGGCCTTGGCTCCCTTGCCGACGCTAAAGCGCGAGGGATACCCAACCGAGCATGTTCGGATAATCATCCGGAGCAACGGGGGCATCCATGCCTTTCCTCGCCAATCCGCCGCTCGCCGCTTCAAACACCGTAACCCGCTCCCGCTGGCGGACCTATGCCTGCAGTATCCCAAAGACGACCCAGCTTTACTCTGGCTCCCAGAAGACGGACTGGAACCCTTGATCACTCTGGTTCATCGCCACGTCATCTATGAAGAAGCTTGGCGACGGACCGGCCGATGGCCTGCCGAGGACACACCCCACGGTCATGCAAAATCCGGGGTGTATCCCATCCTGACTCGCCGGCTCGAACGGGAGAGCGTCAGATGGGCTCGATGAACCTGATCACCAACGCGGCACCTTCTGGTGCGCCAGCCAGCGCTGGATCAACCAATCTACTCCTGCTTCTATTGACCTCATCCGTGGTCGCTGGGCTTATCACCCATCTGCTTTCCAGCCTCCGCTCCAGCGCTGAAGCGCGTCGCGACCGTTACGCCGAGGCTGTTAAACTACTCGTCGCAAAACTCGAGTACCCCTACCGGATCCGCCGGCGGACAAGCGACGAACCGGAAGTTCTCGCTTTACTGGCCGCCGCGGGTCATGATCTACAGGAACAGCTCGCCGAGATGAGAGCCTGGATCGCTGCCGAGAACGGGGTGCTCAGTGAGGTCTTCGATCGTTGTCTCTCACGCCTCGACGAACCGGTTGCACAAGCATGCAACGACGCATGGCGCAATCCACCCATCCTGGCGGCCGAGCAAATGAACCTGAACGGCTTTGGCCCAGGTGATCAACAGCATGTCATCTTCGCCATAAGGCAGGCAATTAGGTACCGCTTCGGAATAAGACGTTTTCTGCCTGCACGGATGGTTCGAGATAAACTGCACTCATTGTGAATCAATGGGTCCCTAAAATGTCAGTCGAAATTACGAAGCCTCCAACTCTGCGATCAATTTGTCTACCCGCTGCTTCGGCGAGGGGTGGCCGGACAGTTCCCCTGCAGAGCGATGGCTGGAAGATCGGACGTGGACCACCATCCTCCTGTTGGAGAAGTGCCACGGCCGTCGGTCTTGCACCGGCCTGGCCGCCCAGTCGTCTGCTCCCTGGAAGGAGACGATCAGATCACTTGCCTACAAGGTGCACGCACCACTGACCGGGAATATTGGCCGCCTCGCACTGATCTCCGGGGCGGTGACGGGCGGACGAGGCGTTTGCCGCGACAATGCTGGCCAGGCGACAGGAGAGCATGGCCCCATGCACGTTGTCACTACCAGTGACGGCAGTAAGTCGAGTTAAAGCCCTGCCCACCCTGGTGCATAGGCGACGCTGTTGTTCAACGCCCGTCGCGGAGAACTGGCCACCTGGTATGAGCAGGCCATCGACCAGCGCGGTACCGGACTTGCCCGCGAGCTCGCCGACGTCCGGCCGGGGGCCAGATCCGGCCAGCACCACAGGCAAGGTGCCACGGGTATAGAGCCGTCGATGACGTTCATTAGTATCGTGAAGATTTTGTACTCCAGGCTGCCCTAGAATTGTTGAAGATGAAGCTGACGATGCGGGTCGGAGGCGTCGGAACTGATCAAGGAATCCGCCTTGCGGGGCTATCTCCTCGAAGAGTCGCTGGCCTGGATGCTGCGCTTCAGCGGATACCGGCTCTTGGTCCATGCAGACCAAGACCCCGCTGAGTTGGTCATGGACGGCGGGACACTGCGGGTTCGCGGGCGGGGTGCGCTCCATCAAGTGGACGTGCTCGGCGAGTTCGCCTTCACTCCGGCGTTCTCCATGCCGGTAAGGCTGTTTCTGGAGGCTAAGTACCTCCAGGGGAGTTGTGGTCTTGAGGTCGTCCGTAACGCTCATGGTGTGATACACGACGTGAACGAGAACTATACGGCGTACGACGGTGCACGCCCCCGGCAGCGGTATAAGTACTCCTATGCCTTGTTCTCTGCAAACGGGTTCACCGGAGACGCGCAGAGGTACGCACTCGCCCATCAGATCTCCCTGGTTGATCTTTCGGGCGCATCCTTCGCCTGGCTGCTCGGCTTGATCGGGACGACGGCTTCGAGCTTGTACGGGGGGCAGCAGCATCTGCCGGGCGCTGAACCGTTTCCGGTGACGTGGATGCGGACGGAGCTACGGAAGGCCCTGGGAACCTCGCCTGTGAATCTGCTGCCTTCCGCGTCGGTCCCTGACGGAAGGTTCACGCAGACCGCCGGTGCGGCATTGGCACAGTTCGCCGCCGTGCTGGAGCGGCGCAGCGAGGCGGAACTGCTGCTGGGTTTTCCGTCCGCTCCGTTCATTCTTCCGCTGGCTGCTGACGATCATCGGCGGTTTTTGGCGTATGCGGAGACGAGGCCGGATCATCCGGTGAGGATCAGGCGTCGTGGGACCGGCACTGCGGCTGAATGGACGCTGTCGCCTGCGGACGCGGCGGGCGCGTACGAGTTGACGTTCAAGCTCCCGGAGCACATTGAAGAGTGGATCAGCGGCATAGGGGAGAAGGAGCGCCGTCGCACTACCCAGTTCAAGGAGCAGTTCCTGTCCACGATCACGCTCTACCGTATGGACGGTACCGGGGTGCGCACCTACCAGTTACAGTACGAGCCAAGTTCGCTGTCCCGCCCGGGAACAGAAGAGTAGACGGGCTCCCCATGCTGCCGGCCTGACGTGCGTGCGAGGGGTCACTTCCCAGGGCATAAGCCAGGTCAGAGCGGCAGGTATGGGCTCGGTCGGCCGTGCCAGCTGATGGTGAGGGCGTCGCGGGCTCGGGTGGCTGCGACGAAGAGCAGAGAGCGGGCCTTGCGCTGCTCGCGCTCGTATCGGATCGGATCTTTGGTGCGGTAGCGCTCGATGATGCTGGTGTGCGGAATGATGCCGTCGCTGGCCCCAACGATCGCGAGCCGCTGGTACTCGAGACCTTTGAACCGGTGCATGGTGCCCACGTGGATATCGCCGTTACCTTTGGGGCCGTCCTTGGTGAGTTCGGCGCAGCTGATGCCGGCCTGGCTCTCCAGGTAGTACATGGCCTGGCTGACCATGTTGCGGTCGGCGACGCAGACGGCGATCAGGCCGCCGGGGTCGCGAATAGCCCCGTTGTCGGCGGTGGACAGTTCTCCGCGCCAGCTGCGCAAGGTGGCGGCGAGACCGGCGAGTTCGTCGTCCCAGTTGTTGTAGGGGACGAGGACAGGGGCTGGGCCGCGGAGGACGGACCGGTAGCCGGCGAGCGTGTCGGTTCCATCGTCGAGATCGTCGTAGGAGATCTTCTCCTTCGGGCGGGTGGGGTCGACGACGCGGAGGGCCTTGGCGAGGATTTCCTTGGTTGTGCGGTAGCTGAGGGTCAGGCGCGATGAACGGCCGCGGATGTGAATGCCGAGAGCGCCGAGCGCGGCCTGGTGGTCGTAGATGCGTTGGTGGGTGTCGCCGGCGATGAACATGTCGTTGGGCTTGAGGGGCCGCGCGTTTTCCGGACAGCGTCCTGATGGGTGATCTGCGGGTAGATCTACGCCGCTTGCTGTCGCTCCAGGTACTCGATGTGGACCTCAAGTGGGGTCCGGTACCCGTTCGCGGAATGA